>CAJUMV010000005.1 GCA_910587715.1 uncultured Lachnospiraceae bacterium
AATTTAATCTGCGGTAAAGCTGCGGTAGATGGGTACTTTATTTCGCCGCGGTACAAAATATACCGGGAGATATATTGACAAATTTCAAATATTGAGATAGGAGGATAACAATATGAAGAAAAGTAAAAAAGTACTGGCGCATATACTCACATCTGCGACTTGCTTGGCGGCGTTGGCAGGATGTGGTAATTCTGCGCCAGTACAAACGAAAAATGACTCTGAAAGTCAGAAAGTAACCAATGCAGCAGAGCAGACAGCATCGGATACGGAAACACCCGCTGCGGATGGAAAAGAAATCACAATCAATTTCTGGCATCACTACAGCGCGCAATCCGCTGAAAATGATACGCTTGTGAATGTGCTGATTCCCAAATTTGAGGAGGAGAATCCGGGCATTAAAGTAAATGCGGTATCTCACGAATGGGGTGACCTGCACGAAAAAATACTGATCAGCGCACAGTCCGACACGCTTCCCGATGTGGCACGCCTGGACAGCGCATGGATCCCTGAATTTGAAAAGATGGGTATCCTGACTGCTCTCGACGAGGAAATGCCTGACTATAGCGATGTGGCGGCAAATTTACTTGACAGCGCGATGAGTACCGCCAATGTCGGCGGACACTCCTACGGCCTTGCCCTGAATACAAACTCCAAAATTTTATTCTATAATATACAGGCGTTTGCCGATGCCGGAATTGATGTTCCCAAAACAATGGATGAATTTGTTGCGGCGGCAAAAACCCTGTCCGGAACAAATGAAAACGGGCAGCAGGTATGGGGCAGCAACGAACCGGCGTTGGCGGGATGGAATCTGTGCCCTTATATCTGGAGCATGGGAGGCACCATCACCAATGAAGAGGAAACGAAAGCATCCGGTTATATCAACAGCCCGGAAACCGTTGAAGCGATTCAAATGCTGGCTGACCTCTATGACGCGGGCGCTATTACCGGGTGGAACAGCGGCGACATTCCGATGACAGACGGCTTCGGTACAGGGCGGTACATGATGCTTCTGGAAGGCCCTTGGAAAATTGCCGAGATGCAGGGTGCATATCCTGACTTTGCATATGCCACAACCGAAATTCCGGCTGGCAAGGGCGGATCGGTATCCGTCCTCGGAGGCGAAGATATTTCCATGTTCAATAGTGCAAATAAAGACGCCGCCTGGAAATTCATGAAATTTATGACCGATTCATTCGCCCAGGAAGAAATGGCGAAATGCGGTCAGATACCGGTAAATAAAGAGTCACTGGCGAGCGATACCGTCAAGGAAGCTGACTTTGCCCCTTTTATTGATGCAATTACCACAGCCAAGTCCCGCCCTACCGTTGCGTGCTGGTCTGAGATGGACAGCGAGCTCTCCGTCGCCGTAACCGCAGTCATGAATGGAGAAATGACGGCACAGGAAGCGATGGATGAACTGGCGGTGACCTTTGATCAAATGTTAGCCAAATAACATGAAATTATTATATAAGACACCTGTATAAAAGTCAAATGGGGCTGCGTACATGGCTTTGTGCGGCGGCCCCTGCGGAAAGGAGATTTATGCAAACCTCTAAAAAAGGAAAATTTCAGATAGGGCTGCTGCTTTTGCCGGGATTATTGGTTTTTGGCATTTTTACGGTATATCCCATCGTCAAGCTTTTCTGTATGAGCTTTTTCGCATGGGATTTCGGCAGTATTTCCGGTCAGAATTTCATCGGGCTTGACAATTATAGGGAAGTGTTGCGTGACAGTTACTTTCAGGTTGCTTTTGTCAACACGATGGTCTATACGCTGGTAACGGTTCCGGGACAGATGATTTTTGGATTCCTGACAGCTTTTTTGATCAATCAGGTTACCCGTTTTCAAGTGGGATATCGGGTCTTATATTATCTTCCCGTGATCACGTCATGGGTAATTGCCTCTTTGGTGTTTAAGTATGTTTTCAATACAGAAGGACTGCTCAACTATTTTCTGGTAAATATTGCGCACATTGCCTCACAGAATATCCGATGGCTGGATACAAGATGGAGCGGTCTCTGGATAGCCATGTTTCTGGGCATCTGGAAAGGAATCGGCTGGAATATGGTCGTGTTTCTGGCAGCGCTGCAAACAGTTCCCGCGGATTTGTATGAAGCGGCTTCCATCGACGGCGCAGGGGCGATTAAAAAATTATTTCATATCACGCTTCCCTGTATCAGAGGAACCATCCTGTTTGCACTTGTCATGTTGACGATTGGAGGGTTCAATGTGTTTACTTCGGTGAAAATGATAACCGGCGGCGAACCGGGGCATAAGACGGATGTGGTTCTCACATGGATGTATCACAAAGCGTTCAGCACAGGGGCCTTCGGCTATTCTGCGGCGCTGTCATTTATCATCACTGTCGTGCTTGCGATTCTGGCGCTTGTTCAGTTCCGGATGATGCAGCAAAAAACGTAGAGAGGAGCAGGGATGCATATGAAAGAGAAAAAACTGATTCAACTTATTCTTCATCTGTTTCTGATCGGTGCGCTGGTTATCGTGGCGCTGCCCATGGTTTATATGGTGAGCACATCCCTGAAACCGAACGGCGCGCTGTATGAATACCCGCCCAGATTCCTTCCCGACCTGAATGAAATCACGATAGAGAACTATCGCTACGTGCTTGGACAGGGGAAGTTTTATATCAACTTTTTTAACAGTATTTTCGTGGCGGTCTGCGCTGTTCTGCTTGCCGCGTTGATTGCGTCGGCGCTTGGCTATGTGATTGCACGCTTTCAGTTTCCGGGGAAAAACATTCTGTTCTCCTTTATCGTTTTGACAATGATTATTCCCGGGCTTACGCTGATCATTCCCCAATATCAGTTAGCGGTAAAGCTAAAAGCCATTAACTCGCTGGTTGGACTGATTCCTTTTTACACGGCATGGACGGTTCCCTACTCCACTTTTATGATTAAAGGATTTGTGGATAATATTCCGCGGGAACTGGATGAGGCGACCTACATGGATGGCGGAAGTATTTTCACCGTATTTGTAAAAATTATTATTCCGCTGGCGAAGCCGGGAATTGCCTCCGTATCCATTTTCAATTTCCTGACGGCGTGGGAGGAGTTCCCGTGGGCAAATACCGTGATTAACGACAACCTCAAACGAACCATACCCATCGCGATATCCGGTTTTTTCGGACAACATCAGTTTACACAGTGGGGATATGTGTTTGCCCTGTCAGTACTCAGCCTGCTGCCGATTCTGCTCGTCTTTATTTTTTGCCAGAAGTTTTTTGTGGCGGGGCTGGTGAGCGGAGGCGTAAAAGGATAAAATAGGAGATGCAGGTTGCTTTTCCTTCACGAATCATGTAAAATTTTCATGAGAAATAGTGTTGTAAGGATTTAGAAGTGGAGCCGCAGGGCTCCATTTTGATACTGGGAAATGGACATGAAGAACCATGATTTGACAAAAGGCAATGTAACAAAATCGCTGCTTGTGTTCGCGGCGCCAATGATTTTAGGAAATCTGCTGCAGCAGTGCTACAACATTGCTGACACATGGGTGGTGGGAAAATTTGTGGGAGCGGACGCGCTGGCGGCGGTCGGCTCCTCCTACGCGCTGATGACGTTTTTAAACTCTCTGCTGATCGGTCTGTGCATGGGTGGCGGCGCTGTCTTTTCCTATTATATAGGGAAGGGAGACAGAGAGAGGGTGCGCATCTGCGCGCAGACGGCTTTTGTGCTGATTGGTGTGCTGGCGGTGGCGCTCACCCTGGCTTCGCAGGTGCTGATGCATCCGATTCTTACGCTGCTTCGCACGCCCGCGGAACTTTATGAAATGACGAGGGAATATCTGGCGGTTGTCTTTTGGGGGATTTTCTGTATCTTCCTATATAATTATTTTGCGTTCCTGCTGCGTGCGCTCGGAAATTCCGTCGCGCCTCTGTATTTTCTGGGAGCGGCTTCGGTACTGAATATTGTATTGGACTTATTTTTTGTGTGCAGTTTGAAACGGGGACTTTCCGGGGCAGCGGAGGCGACGGTGATCGCGCAGGCGGTTTCCGGGCTGGGACTCGGTGTTTATCTGTGGAAGAAGGAGCCGTATTATCGGTTTTCTTTGAAACGCTTCCTGCGGGAGGAGAAGCCGGTTGGGGAAATCTGCGGCTATTCTCTGATGACAGGGGTGCAGCAGTCGGTGATGAATTTCGGGATTCTGATGGTGCAGAGCCTTGTCAACAGCTTCGGACCCGCGGTGATGGCGGCTTTTGCGGCTACGGTAAAGATTGACACGTTCGCTTACATGCCGGCGCAGGAGTTCGGCAATGCCTACTCCATTTTCATTTCGCAGAATTTCGGCGCGGGACAACGGGAGCGGGTAAAGCAGGGGACGAGGAAGGCGATGACGGTTTCCGCCGTTTTCTGCGGGGTGATTTCGGTTCTGGTATTTGCGTTTGCAAGATTTTTGATGTTAATTTTTGTGGATGAGGGGGAGACTGAAATTATCAGAATTGGTATGCAGTATCTGCGGATTGAGGGCGCGTTCTATATCGGCATCGGCATTTTGTTCCTGCTGTACGGGTATTTCCGGGGTGTCAACAGACCGGGCGTGTCCCTTGTGCTGACAGTGATTTCCCTTGGAACGCGGGTTGTGCTGGCATATGTGCTGGCGGCGGTTCCGGCGATTGGCGTACTCGGTATCTGGTGGGCGATTCCCATCGGCTGGGCGCTTGCAGATGTGACGGGAATTGTGCTAATGCGGCGGGGCGGTACATACGGTGAAACATAAAAATTCTGTTATGCCGTAGAAAATGATGTGGTAAGAGTTTTTGACAGTGTGCATACCTTTGAAAATGATACGGATGAAATAACGGAATTTGTAGTATTTAGGTATGTGCCGGATGGAACGGATAAAAGGGAACTAATAAAAGGGGACAAAAACCCCGGAACGGAGGAAAGCATGAGCAAAACAGCAATTTTTTTCGCAACAGGTTATGAGGAGATCGAGGCGCTGACGGTGGTGGACATCCTGCGGCGCGCGGGCGAGGAGATTACGATGGTGTCCATCACGGACGAGCGGCGTGTCTCAAGCTCCCACGGTGTGGAGGTGACGATGGACAAGGTTTTCTCAGAAGTCAATTTTGACGAGACGGATGTGATCGTCCTGCCGGGCGGGATGCCAGGCACGAAGAATCTGGAGGCATGCGGGGCGTTGATGGAGCAGGTGGACGCTTTTGTGAAGGCGGGAAAGACCGTGGCGGCTGTCTGCGCGGCGCCTTCGATTCTGGGACACCGCGGACATTTAAAAGGAAAGAAGGCGTGCTCTTTCCCAGACAGGGAAAGCGAGCTGGAGGGCGCGGACGTGAAGCAGGAGCCCGCTGTGACTGACGGCAATATCATCACGGGGCGCGGCATGGGCGCGGCGATTCCCTTTGGGTTGGCAATACTGGAAAAGCTGCAGGGGAAAGAGGCGGCGGACGCGATGGCGGCGAAGATTGTGTATAAACAAAACAATTGTTCAGCACGCGCCATTCACAAAAGCGATATTTACTTGTAAAAAGTTTCCATTATAATTTCATTTCATCCGAACATACTAACATCAAGATAAGCGGCAAACAAAGTGTGCTTTAAGCGGACAAAACCGACGGACAGGCGCACGGAGAATGCGCTTGTCTCAAATATAGATAAAGAATCAAAAGATGTAAAGTATTTCGGAGGTGAAAAGAAATGGCAAGCAACAAGACCAATAGAGTAGAAGTTCCTGAGGCTAAGGCAGCTATGGATCGTTTCAAAACTGAGGTTGCGTCTGAGCTCGGTGTAAACCTGAAAGAGGGTTACAACGGCGACCTGACTTCCAAGGAGGCTGGTTCTATCGGCGGTGAGATGGTTCGTAGAATGATCAAGAAGCAGGAAGAGCAGATGAAGTAACAAAAAACAAAAGCGAAGGCGCCCCGTCTGTGGAGACACAGGCGGGGCGTTTTCACGTTGTGGGGCAGACTCTGCTTATTCGCGAAAAATCTCTGGTATTTTCAAAAGCCCTGTGCTATAATGTTTGGGTGACTGTAGCTGAAAGCCCGCAGAGGCATTATGTATAGATAGAAAGATAGCTGACAGAGGAATTGAAGGAGGAACCCATAACATGAGTTTACAGGTGGAAAAATTAGAGAAGAACATGGCGAAGCTGACGATTGAGACAGACGTAGAGGAGTTTGAGAAGGCAATCGAGAAGGCTTATCAGAAGCAGAAGAGCAGAATCAGCATACCCGGCTTTCGTAAGGGCAAGGTGCCCCGCCAGATGGTTGAGCGGATGTACGGCAAGGAAGTCTTTTTCGAGGACGCGGCGAATATCCTGATTCCTGACGCGTATGATAAGGCGCTTGACGAGTGCGAGGAGGATATCGTTTCCTCTCCCCAGATTGAGGTGACTCAGATTGAGGCGGGCAAGCCTTTTGTGTTCACTGCTACGGTTGCGCTCAAGCCGGAGGTAAAACTCGGCAAATACAAGGGCGTAAAAGTGGATAAAATAGATACGGCGGTGACTGACGAAGAGGTTGATGCGGCGATTGAAAGAGAGCGCGAGAACAACGCCAGAAATATTACGGTGGACGACCGTCCCGTGAAGGACGGCGATATGACTACGCTGGATTTCGAGGGCTTTGTGGACGGTGAGGCGTTTGAGGGCGGCAAGGGAGAAAACTATCCTTTGACCATCGGCTCCGGCGCTTTCATTCCGGGCTTTGAGGAGCAGCTTGTGGGTGCGAAGATTGGCGAGGAGACCGAGGTGAAGGTGACCTTCCCCGAGGATTATCAGGCGGAGCATCTGCAGGGCAAAGAAGCTGTCTTTAAGTGTACGGTGAAAGAAATCAGAGAGAGAGAGCTTCCCGAATTGAACGATGAGTTCGCGAGCGATGTTTCCGAGTTCGAGACGCTTTCCGAGTACCGCGAGGATGTGAAGAAGAATCTGGAAGAGCAGAAGATAAAGGAAGCAAAGGAAGCGAAGCAGGAAGCGGCTGTGAAGGCTGTGGTGGAGGCTTCCGAGATGGAGATTCCCGAGGCGATGATAGAGACCCAGCAGAGACAGATGGTGGATGAGTTCGCGCAGCGCATCACCATGCAGGGCATTTCCATGGAGCAGTATTTACAGATGACCAATACAAACTACCAGCAGATGGTGGACCGCGTGAAGCCGCAGGCGGAGGAGAGGATTCGCTCCCGGCTTGTGCTTGAGGCGGTGGCGAAGGCGGAGAAGCTGGATGCGACAGACGAGGAGTACGAAGAGGAATTAAAGGTCATGGCTGACGTTTACCAGATGGAGACGGATAAGGTCAGGGATCTTATGGGTGAGCGCGAGAAGAAAGGCATTTTACAGGATTTGGCGGTCAGAAAGGCGGCTGAATTTATCACGGAGAATGCCAAGGAGAGTAAGGCAAAATAAACGGATTGTTGTAATGGAGGTGTAATTCATGGCTTTGATACCTTATGTCATCGAGCAGACGTCTAAGGGAGAACGTTCCTACGATATTTATTCCAGGCTGTTGAAGGAGAGAATTATCTTTCTGGGTGAGGAAGTAAACGACGCGAGCGCCAGCGTAATCGTGGCGCAGCTCCTTTTTCTGGAATCTGAGGCTCCGGAGAAGGACATTAACCTTTACATTAACAGCCCCGGCGGTGTGATTACCGCGGGTATGGCGATTTATGATACGATGCAGTTTATCAAATGCGATGTGTCCACCGTCTGCATCGGTATGGCGGCAAGCATGGGTGCGTTTCTCTTGGCAGGCGGCACGAAGGGCAAGAGAATGGCGCTTCCGAACGCGGAAATCATGATTCATCAGCCGGCGGGCGGCGCGCAGGGACAGGCTACCGAGATTGAGATTACGGCGAAGCATATTCTTGCTACCAAGGAAAAAATGGCAAGAATCATGGCGCAGAATACGGGGCAGGATTTTGAAGTAATCATGGCGGACACGGAGAGAGATAACTGGAAGAGCGCGGAGGAAGCGCTTGCCTATGGATTGATTGATCGTATTATCACCAGTCATGCCAGCACCGAAGCCTAACGCGATGTTATGATTTGGAAATGAGGATGAAAATGGCAGGGAAGATTTCTGAGGAAAAAGTAAGGTGTTCGTTTTGTAATAAGACGCAGGATCAGGTCAAGAAGATGATTGCCGGTCCGGGTGGCGTCTATATCTGTGATGAGTGCGTGGATATCTGCGCGGACATTATAGAGGAAGAATACGAGGAGGAGCCGGAAGCGGAGGAGATGGAAATCAATCTCTTAAAGCCGGTGGAAATCAAAAACTTTCTTGACGAGTATGTGATTGGTCAGGAAGAAGCCAAAAAGGTGATGGCGGTTTCCGTCTACAATCACTATAAAAGGGTGATGGCGCCGAAGGACGACGATGATGAGGTAGAGCTGCAGAAGAGCAATATTATTATGGTCGGTCCCACGGGTTCCGGAAAGACATATCTGGCGCAGACGCTGGCGAAAATCATCAACGTGCCCTTTGCGATTGCGGACGCTACGACCTTGACGGAAGCGGGTTATGTGGGCGAGGATGTGGAGAACATCCTGCTCAAGCTGATACAGGCGGCGGATTACGATATCGACCGGGCACAGTACGGCATCATCTATATCGACGAGATTGACAAAATAACGAAAAAGGGAGAAAACGTCTCCATTACCAGAGATGTATCGGGTGAGGGCGTGCAGCAGGCGCTCCTTAAGATTATTGAAGGTACGGTAGCGAGTGTGCCGCCGCAGGGAGGCAGAAAACACCCGCATCAGGAGCTTTTGCAGATTGATACGACCAATATTCTCTTTATCTGCGGAGGCGCTTTCGACGGACTGGAAAAGATTGTCGAGGAGCGTCTGGATCGTCACTCCATCGGCTTTAACGCGCAGGTGGCGGAGAAGAGCGGCAAGGAGATTGGCGCGATTTTGAAGGAAGTAACGCCGCAGGATTTGATGAAGTTCGGTCTGATTCCGGAGTTTATCGGTCGTGTGCCGGTAACGGTAGCGCTGGACGGATTGGATCAGGAAGCGTTGATTCGTATTTTAAAAGAGCCGAAGAATGCGCTGATCAAGCAGTATAAGAAGCTCTTTGCTTTTGACGAGGTGAAGCTCTCCGTGGAGGATGACGCGGTGGTGGAAATCGCGAAGCTCGCCCATGACAGAAAGACGGGCGCGAGAGGATTGCGCTCCATCGTGGAGAAGGTGATGATGGATGTGATGTATGAGATTCCATCAGATGACAGCATTGCGGAGTGCATCCTGACGAAAAAGTCAGTGGACGGCGAGGAAAAACCGCTTGTCAGATACCGCGACAGATTATTGCAGGCTAAATAACAAATCGAGCGCGTTGGCGCTCGATTTTTAACAATCAGAGGGTGATTTTATGGATAACTGGAATCAACTGGAGAGCGGTAAGGGAAACACGGACGCGATTTCCCTGCTGCGGGAGGATACCCTTCCCGCGGTGACGCTCAGGGGTCTTACGATTCTGCCGGGCATGGTGATACATTTTGACCTCAGCAGGGAAGCGTCCATGGCTTCCGTGGAGCAGGCGATGCTGGGAGACCAGAGACTGCTCGTGGTCAGCCAGAAGGATTCTGGCAAGGAAAATCCCGGTTTGGAAGATGTTTATGATGTGGGAACCGTTACATTAATCAGACAGGTCAGTAAACTTCCCGAACATATTCTGCGCGTGCTGGTGGAGGGTGTTTCCCGAGCGCGCATTCATGGGCTTTCTCAGACGGCAAACGGAATAGTGACGCAGGTGTCGTATGAGCGGGATGACAGAGCGGATATCGACGAAGTGTCGGCAGAAGCAATGACCAGAACAGTCAAAGAGGCGCTGGAGGCGTATTGCGCCTGCTTTCCCAAGGTGGGGAAGGCGGTGCAGGACCAGATCGAAGAAGGGATGGAGCTGGGAAAGCTCTTGGACAGCATTACCATCAATATGCCGCTTGCGGTGGCTGATAAGCAGAAGATTCTGAGCGCCATATCGGTGCGGGAGCGGTTTACGATTTTGACGGGGCTTCTCACCCGCGAGGTGGAGGTTATCCGCATTAAGAGCGATCTGGCAAAGAATATCAGACAGCGGATTGACAAGAACCAGCGGGACTATATTCTACGGGAACAGCTACAATACATTAAGGAAGAGCTGGGGGAAAATAACGCCGACTCTGATGCAGCGCAGTTTCTGGCTGAGGTAGAAAAGCTGAAGGCGAAGCCGGAGGTTAAGGAGAAGATACGCAAGGAGATCAAGCGTTACCGAAACGTGGCGGGCAGCGGTTCGGAGAGCGCGGTGGAGCGCGCTTATATCGAGACGCTTCTGGAACTGCCGTGGGATAAGGCTTCCAAGGACAGCAGGGATTTGGAAGGGGCGGAACGGATTTTAAACGATCAGCATTACGGTCTGGAAAAGGTGAAGGAGCGGATGCTGGAGTTTCTTGCCGTGCGGATGTTGACGGGCAAGGCGGGAAGCCAGATTATCTGTCTGGTGGGACCGCCCGGTACGGGCAAGACTTCCGTGGCGAAGAGTGTGGCGGAAGCGCTGAAGAAAAAGTATGTGCGAATCTGCCTCGGCGGTGTGCGCGACGAAGCGGAGATCAGGGGACACCGCAAAACTTATGTGGGAGCCATGCCGGGGCGTGTTGTGGCGGCGATCAGGCAGGCGGGCGTTAAGAATCCGCTGATGCTTTTAGACGAGATAGACAAGCTGGGCAGCGACTATAAGGGAGACCCCGCCTCCGCGCTTCTGGAGGTGCTGGACGGAGAGCAGAACCATGCGTTCCGCGATCACTATGTGGAAATTCCCATTGATTTATCGGAGGTGCTCTTCATCGCGACGGCAAACAGCCGCGACGGCATTCCGCGTCCGCTGCTTGACCGTATGGAAATCATAGAGGTGAACAGCTACACCGCCAATGAAAAGTTCCATATTGCCAGAGAGCATCTGGTGGCGAAGGCGTTTGGGAAGAACGGAATCAGAGAGGGAGAAATTGCTTTTTCTGACGAAGCGCTTCGTGATATTGTGCGGTTTTATACGAGGGAAGCGGGTGTTAGAGGGCTGGAGCGTCAGATTGGTGCGGTCTGCCGGAAGGAAGCGAGGGCGATTTTCGAGCGCCGGAAACAGAAATTGACCGAAGAGGTCACGATAACGCCGGAAAAGCTGGAACACTATCTGGGCAAGCCGAAGTACAGACAGGATAAAATCAATGAAAAGCCGGAGGTCGGCATTGTCAGAGGGCTTGCATGGACCAGCGTGGGCGGAGACACGCTTCAGATTGAAGTCAACGTCATGCCCGGGGAAGGAAAGATTGACTTGACTGGTCAGATGGGAGACGTGATGAAGGAATCCGCACGGACAGCGTTAAGCTATGTGCGTTCCGTCAGCGGAACGTATAAGGTGGCGGAGAACTTCTATAAAAAGAAAGATTTTCATATCCATATACCGGAGGGAGCAGTGCCGAAGGACGGTCCTTCCGCGGGCATTACCATGGCGACGGCGCTTTTGTCGGCGGTGACACATACGCCTGTGCGGGCGGATCTGGCAATGACCGGAGAAGTCACTCTGCGGGGCAGGGTGCTTCCCATCGGCGGATTGAAAGAAAAGATATTGGCGGCGAAGATGGCGGAAGTAAAAACCGTCCTTGTGCCGAAGGAGAACGAGAAAGATATCGAGGAAATTGCGGAAGAGATTAAGGAAGGATTGGAGATTGTTTTTGTAGAGACGATGGAAGAGGTGGCGGGGCGTGCGCTGCTAAAGGAGTAAAATATGGTTATAAAAAATGTAAATTTAGAGACAGTGTGCGGCGTTACGAGCAAACTTCCCGAGAATACCCTGCCGGAGTTTGCCTTTGCGGGAAAGAGCAATGTGGGAAAGTCTTCCCTGATTAACGGTCTGATGAACCGCAAGTCGCTGGCACGCACAAGCTCCTCGCCGGGCAAGACACAGACCATCAACTACTATAATATCAACAATGAGATGTATTTCGTGGATTTACCCGGTTACGGCTACGCTACCGCCAACGAAAAGGTGAAGGCGACTTGGGGAAAGATGATTGAGGACTATCTGCATCAGTCCAAACAGATTCGTGCCGTGTTTCTGCTGGTTGATATCAGACATGCGCCCTCGGAGAATGACAGGATTATGTACGACTGGATTCTGGATCGGGGCTACCAGCCGATTATCATTGCCACGAAGTTAGATAAAATCAAGCGGAGCCAGGTGGCAAAGCAGCTAAAACTTATTTGTGACACGCTTGACGTAGTAGATGACACGATTGTCATTCCGTATTCCTCTCTGAATAAGCAGGGAAGGGAAGAGATTTATGAGCTGTTAGACGAGATGACAGGGAACGAGGAATCATAAAGATGAGGATAGCCCAAATCATGATACGAAGGAGGGTCTATGAGAAGAGCTTTAAAAATATATTTGAAAGTAACAATGAATCTGTTTACCGCGCTTGCGGTTGTACTTTTATGTATATTTCTTCTCCCCAGGTGTATCTGGTTTTTTATGCCGTTTATTCTTGGCTGGCTCATTTCGCTGATTGCTTCTCCCGTGGTGCGTTTTTTTGAAGAGAAGCTGAAAGTGAAGCGAAAAGCCATGACGGCGGTGGTGATTGTGGCTGTGCTGGCGGCGGTGGTGCTGTTAGTTTATATGCTGATTGCCAAGCTTGTCAGAGAGGGCGTTAGTTTTATCAATGAGATGCCAAATATCTGGAATGCCATTTTAGCGGAGCTTAACAAGGTGGGGGCAAACCTGCAGGGTATTTATGACAGGATGCCGGCGGATATGCAGGCTACCATAGATGATATAATTCTGGAAAGTGGGAATTATATGAGTAGTATGCTTGGAAAAACCGAGCTGCCTTCCTTTGAAGCGGTGGGAAATGCGGCGAAACAGATACCCGATATTTTTCTCGGCGTGGTGATGTGCCTGCTCTCCGCGTACTTTTTCGTGGCGGATAAGGGATATATGGCGGCAGCGGCGGAGAAATTTGTACCGACGTCGGTGCGGTATCATTTTGACTTGATACGCAGAAGTTTCCGTAACGCGGTCGGCGGGTATTTCCGGGCACAGTTTAAAATTGAGTGCTGGATTTATATTCTGCTCGTAATCGGGTTGATGATTCTCGGCGTAGATTATGCCTTTTTAGTTGCGTTCGGTATCGCTGTGCTGGATTTCCTGCCGGTGTTCGGTACGGGTACGGTGATGGTGCCGTGGGCGGTCATAGAGCTTTTGTCGGAAAATTATAGGATGATGTTCGGTCTGATAGCCATCTGGCTGATAGGGCAGCTTGTGCGGCAGGTCATTCAGCCGAAGATCGTGGGGGACTCCATCGGAATGGATGCTATACCGACATTGTTTTTACTCTACATCGGTTATCGCGTGGCGGGTGTGCTGGGCATGATTTTGGCGGTGCCTATCGGCATTATTCTTGTGAATCTTTACGAAGAAGGCGTTTTTGACACGACCAGACAGAGCCTGCGTATTCTGGTGGCGGGCTTTAACCATTTCCGAAAAATACGACCGGATGATATGGCTGTCGTGGAGGAATACGAGCGGGAGACAAAGGATATTTACAGACAGGAGACAGCGCAGGAGAAAGCGGCGAGGGAGCAGTTTCATGAAGCGTCCCAGATTAAGCTGGAGGAGCCGCTGATCATCAAAAAGTTTAAGGATAAGAAAAAGTCAAAATAAGTAAGCGGGCAGTCAGGAGAACGCGCGTGCAGAAAAGCAATCGGTGGAAGCTCCTTTTTGCTATCTACATTTTAGTTGTCATAAAGGTTATCATCTTTAAGTATCCCTATGCGGAGCTTGTGAAAATCGCGGCTTTGTGGCGCAGGGACGTCATATTTGAGGGATTGGGCACGGCAAACTTTATGCCTTTTAAAACAATCAAAATGTATATAGATTATGCATATAAACTAAATAGTGTAGAGAATCTGGCGGGCAATGTGCTGGTGTTTGTGCCCTTCGGATTCCTTTTTCCTTTTGTTTCGAGGGACGGGGAGTACTTTTTTGTAATGCTCTTAAACGCCTTCGTGTTTGTGCTGGGAATCGAAATGTTTCAGCTTTTCAGCGCTTTTGGTGCGTTTGATGTGGATGATATTTTATTGAATTGCCTTGGGGCGTCTCTCGGCTTTGGCGTGTATCGTCTGGTGCGGTTTTGGCGTAAGAAGAGAAAGGGGTATTTATGATGGAAGGTTTACTGAAAAAGTTTAAGACGAATGTGGTCGTTTCCTCTGTTCTGTGTGTGATTCTCGGGCTGGTACTTGTGCTTCGTCCGGGGCTGTCCATGCGGATTGTCTGCACGGCGGTGGGCGTGGTGCTGATTGTGTCCGGCGTCATGCGGATGATTGCCTATTTTACCACAAGGGACGGTAGCCTCTACTCGCAGGCAAATCTCATTTTCGGGATTGTGCTTACGGTAGTGGGCATCTGGATTGTGATGAAGCCGGATAAGGTAATGGCGATCATTCCGATCATTGTCGGGATTGTCATTGCGATACATGGTCTACATAACTTACAGCAGGCGCTGGAGTTATGGCGGGATAAGTATGACAGGTGGTGGGTGGCGCTTATTCTGGGTGTGCTCACGGTGGGCTTCGGCGTGCTTCTGGTATGCAGACCCTTTGCCGCTATAGACACGGTTGTCATGCTGATCGGCTTTTTCCTGATCTATGACGGGCTCTCCAATGTCTGGATTGTTTCGCGGATCTCTAAAAACGCCAAAATGATGAAGCAGGAGATGGAAGCGGTGGATATAGAAATTGTGGAGCGCGGCAGGTGACGCACAATCTTGAAAATTTGGTCTTGTATATTTGTGCGGGAAGTTTTATGATAAAGAAAGAAGCAGAAATCAATTCCTATTTGAAACAGGGAAGAAGCGTATTTTGTAAAAAGAGGGAATAAAGTATGACCATCGGAGCAATCAGTTTTCAACCTTATGTATATAATGTAAATGCAATCAGCCCGGCAAGTATGAATAAGCTGTCCCGGATTTCGGACAATGTGCTGGATAAGAAGACGGATTTCAGCGGGCTTGTAGAAAATGAGAATCCGCTGAAAAAAGGACAGACCCTGAATTTTCAGGATATGCTGGAAATGCAGATGCAGCGCGGCAGGAGCAATGCGGCGAGAGTGATGAAACCGGCGCAGGATGCACAGGAGAAAGCCGGTGCAGGGACGGCGCAGGAGACAGGACAGATGCAGGACGCGGCGGTAAAATTCGGAAGACAGAATGCGGCGGATGTCGTACAGCCGGATAAAGAGAATGAGGACAATGCGCAGAACGTACAGACGGCGGCATTTGATGGAAGCGGCATGGAAAACGGCATCAGCAATTTCCGTATGCAGCAGGCAATCAGCGCATACGCGATGTTTATGACGGCGTAGAATGTTTTCCTGTGTGGACAGAACATATGGAAATGTTTACCCCCACTTGTCAGACAGGTGGGGGGGTTCTTTTTTAGTGCACACGGGCGTCCAAATGAAATATGTCAGCAAGCTGACGGACGCCCGGCGCGGCGATCACGACAGCGCCATTTTTTTGACGGCGGCGAGACCGCTGCTCACGGCGGGCACAAGAATCACCGCGCAGGTGATCGCGCCTTCCGCAAAGATGTAAATGCCGTTATAGACGAGGGAATAGGGCAGCGGATGCCAGCCCTCCCACGCGTACTCGGCGAAGAAAATCCAGCCGGAGAGTACCGTAAAGATCCAGCGGCCCAGAATGCCGACAAGATACCCCTTGAGCAGTCCTTTCTTGGCACCGGCGAACAGACCCGAAAGCCCCAGCGCGCCGAAGGCGAGAACATAGTCCAGCATCAGCTGCATGGGGAAGAGTACATAAGGGTTGATTAAAAGCTGCAGTATGCCGTAGGCAATGCTGGTCATCAACCCCGCGCCCAGCCCGAAGAGATAGCCCGGCAGACAGATAACGAGCATGGACAGCAGTGTTGCCGAGCCGCCCCAAGGGAAGTCGATGATTTTGATTTCCGAAAGTATGGTGCCGAGCGCAATCGACATGGCGCAGAAGACGAGCTGTTTGGCTGTCAGTTTGCCGCCCTTCTTGGCGGTTTCTCCGGTTTCCTGACTCTGCGCAGCTGCATACCGCCTTGCGAAAATGACGGCGCAGACAAGCAGAACTGCCAGAAGTAAGATTAACAGCGCATTGCCCAGTGTGGTGGGAACATAAGTTCCGTCAACAACAGTGTAAAACATAAAAAATCCTCCTTTGTCTTTCGAATAAACAAGGAGGGGAACGGTAAGTACGACATGGCACAAAGATTTCGTGACAGGCAGTAGTTACGTGTGCTTCCCTACGGCGGTGCTAACCGCATCAGGTGATGAGGGTTAGAGTCCTGTGTATATGTACGCGGACTCAATCTCAGCAAAAGCTCCCCTAGCAAGTTATTCAGTTATGCGGCGTGTGCCGCGGCGGGATATATCCGCTTTCTTAACTATAGGGTTTGGCGGAGGAAATGTCAAGGGGATTTTGTGGGGCAGGGAGCGCGGATACGCTAAGATGATGGATATTGACGGGGATGGAACATGATGGTAGAAAAAGGGAAAACATGCGGAACTGACGGGCAGTCATCCTTTCGCAAGGCGTGGGAAGTGCTGTTTCCGTATCTGTTATATTATTTAACTTACAATGCGGCATATCTGATTCTGGCATTTGCGTATCAGGCGACTGTGGAGCGTTTCGGCGAGGGGTACGGGCAGTTTATGACGGCACATGCCGCTACAGTCACGGGCGTGATGGGAGGACTGTGTACGCTGGTGGGTATTCTGCCCATTTTGCCGATGTTGAAGGAGGAACTGCGGGAGCGCGGGGAAACGCTGCATTTCGCGCCGTTGAAAGCAGTCGGGGCAGCAGGGAGAACAGATCAAGAGGAGAAATTGACTAAATTGGTCGGTGGGAATGCGCGAAAGATGGCTGTGCTCACCGTGATTCTCGCATGCAGCGTCTCTCTGGGATTCAACGCGCTTCTGACACTGACCGGGTTTGCGGACAGCTCCCAGACCTACCAGAAAGTGGCGGACAGGCAGTACGGCGTGGCTTTTGCGGTGGGTCTGGTTCTTTATGGTTTGATATCCCCGCTGGCGGAGGAAGTGGTTTTCCGCGGTGTCATCTACAACCGGCTGCGTCGTTTATATCATCCGGTGATGGGGATTGCCGTTTCCGGACTTCTTTTCGGTGCTTTTCACGGCAATCTGGTGCAGGGTGTGTATGGTGCGTGTCTGGGTATGCTGATGGCGTACCTGTATGAGAAAAGCGGGAAATTTGGGATGTCTTTCTTGTTTCATGCCGTGGCAAATCTGGCTGTCTATACGACGGCGCGGCTGGAAGGCGTGCAGGGAATTTTGTTTACGCCGGTGGGCTGCGCGGTTTTATTGGCGGTTGCGGCGGGGGGTGTGTTGATGGTGAAGCGGTTAGGAAAAGAGGGGTGAGCGATGAACATCACAGACAAAAACATAGACAGCGGCAAAGCCTTTGACTGGGGGAAAACTTCGGCGGACTATGCCAGATTCCGGGATATCTATCCGCAGGAATTTTATGACAGGATTGTCGGACGGAGCCTGTGTGTGGAAGGACAGAGCGTTCTTGACTTAGGAACGGGGACGGGCGTGCTCCCCAGAAATATGTATCAGTATGGAGCAAAGTGGACGGGCACGGACATTTCCGAAGAGCAGATTGCACAGGCGCGGATTCTGTCGGCGGGCATGAATATCCAATACCATGTGGTGTCTGCGGAAGAGACGGCTTTTCCCGACGATTCCTTTGATGTTGTCACGGCTTGTCAGTGTTTCTGGTATTTTGACCACAATAAATTGGAGCCGGAGCTTGTGCGGATGTTAAAGCCGGGCGGGTATATCCTGCTCCTGTATATGGCGTGGCTGCCTTATGAAGACAAGATTGCGGGAGCCAGTGAAGAGCTTGCTTTGCAGTATAATCCCGTATGGAGCGGCGCGGGGGAGAAGGTGCACCCAATCTTTGTCCCGGAGATTTATATGAAAAATTTTGAACTGACTTTCCATGAGGAGTATCTTTTGGACGTGCCCTTTACCCGGGAAAGCTGGCACGGCAGAATGAAAACATGCCGGGGAATCGGCGCGTCGCTCACGGAGACGGAAATTTCCTCGTGGGAGCGGGAGCATATCAAACTGCTTAAAGAAATCGCCCCGGTGTCGTTCACGGTGCGGCACTACGGGGCGATGGCGGAGCTGAAAATGGTCAAGTAGGAGGTGTTTTCGTCTTCCTCATACCTCTTAGAAGAAGGAGGGAAAGGATTAGCACCAGAGGGAAAATGCATCCCACAAGCATCCCTTTTCGCAGGTCGTTGCCCGCATTCTGGGTGATATTGCCTACCAGACTCGGTCCGAATGCGCCGCCTAAATCTCCCGCCATAGCGAGCAGAGCGAACATGGCGGTGCCGCCTTCGGGAAGCCTTCCCGAACAGATGCTGATTGTACCGGGCCACATAATACCCACGGAGAAACCGCACATGATACAGCCGACCAGTCCGATTATGGGGTTGTTTGAGATGGATGCCGCTATGTAGCAGCTCAGACAAAGGACGCCTGAGCCTATCATAAAACGCAGCAAATCCAGCTGGTCCCCGTATTTCCCGAAAATGCTGCGGCTGATTCCCATCGTCACTGCGAACATACAGGGACCAGCCAAATCCCCCATCGCTTTTGTAAAGCCGAGCGCTGATTCTGTGTAGGCGGAAGCCCACTGCGCCATCGACAGCTCGGAAGCGCCCGCACACACCATAAGGATAATGGAAATCCAGAACAGTGGCACACGCAGCAGTCCGCTTATTTTCATACCTGTTTCTTCATCGGTCATACGTTCAATCGGACAGGTGGCAAAATTGTAGATATTATAAAGCGGAACGACAGCCCAGATGCAGGCAAGCCATCTCCAGCCGTCAGTGCCGAATACAGCGAAAAACACGGTGGACAGAAGGATTACGCCCACGGAGCCCCAGCAGTAAAAAGAGTGCAGAAGGCTCATCACCGCTTCCTTGTGCTCGAAAGGACATGCCTCCACAATGGGGCTGCAAAGAACTTCGATCAGACCGCTTCCAATAGCATAGATAATGACGCTGGCGATAATGCCGACCAGCGGATTGGGGGTAAGGTCAGGCAGAAAGGTAAGCCCGATAAGCCCCGCCGCCGCGCACAATTCCGAGGCGACGACGCATTTGCGGTAGCCGATCCGGTCAGCAAAATAGGAGCATAAAACATCCACAATCAGCTGGGTCAGGAAAAAGACAGTAGAAATCAGCGCAATCTGCCCAAGCGGTATCTGATAGTCATTGTGAAATTTTAAGAAGAGCAGCGGCGCAAAGTTTGCACAGATTGCCTGTGTGATAAAACCTAAATAGCAGGCGGTCAGTGTTCTTTTATAGTTTTTTGCCATATTGTTATGTCCTCCTGTAATAAATTGAATTGTATTATATAGTGGACATGGGAGAAAATCAATAGCATATATTTCGATGATATGACACAATATCGCCAAAATGGGGCAGATGAGGAAATACGCGCCCCGGGCGTACAGAAAGTGGGAAGATAGGAGGAGAGAGAAATGGGAAAAAACGGGATATTGGAAACGGAGAGATTATATATGCGGGAAATGACGCAGGACGATTTCCCGTCTCTGTGTAAAATCTTACAGGATGAGGAAACCATGTATGCCTATGAAGGGGCATTTACCGATTCGGAAGCACAGGAGTGGCTGGACAGACAGCTTGCCCGCTATGAAAAATGGGGTTTTGCATTATGGGCGGTCATGTTAAAGGAAAATGAGGAGATGATCGGTCAGTGCGGGCTTACCATGCAGCCGTGGAAGGATGAGGAGGTGCTGGAGGTCGGGTATCTGTTTGAACGGTCATACTGGCACAAGGGGTATGCGACCGAGGCGGCAAAGGCATGTAAGCAGTATGCTTTTGACGTATTAAAAGCGGAGGACGTCTGCTCTATCATCCGGGACACCAATACGGCATCCCGGAATGTGGCAGAAAGAAACGGCATGACGGTTGCGGATACATGGACGAAACACTATAGGGGCGTGGACATGCCGCATGTTCGGTATGTGGCATATCGCTAAAGAAATCATACATACACGGATTTATTATGAGGATATGGATTATTGCTTGCAAAGGGGAGGAAATATGAATTATATCAGAACGGACGGTAAAAACGAAGATTTCATAGAAAACTGCAGACTCCTCGACATGGATCTGGACAGGCGTGTCGGAAGGCAGATCAAGAGAGAGAAGTACGCGAAATTTAACCAGCTGGATGAGATACGGGAGGCGATCGTCGTTTATGATAATGGTAAGCCGGTTGGCGGCGGTGCCATCAGAAGATACGATGAGGAAACGATCGAGCTGAAAAGAGTGTTTGTACATAGCGACTATCAGGGGCAGGGGATCGGGAGCAGACTCGTTTCTTTGCTGATTGAGTGGGCGGCGGAATTGGGCTATCGGAAAATGATTCTGGAGACGGGGGAGCTGCTGGCGGAGTCATGCGCGGTCTATAAAAAGCTGGGGTTTCAAGTCATTCCCAACTATGGAGCGTATGTGGATATGCCGGAGTCTTTGTGTATGGCGAAGGAGATTCGGTGAGATTTCGAAAAGAAACGGAGGAAATACATTTGAACGCGCTGATTATCAATTGCAGTCCCGTAAAAACCGGCGCTACGGCTGAGATTGTAAAAATAGTATCGAAACAGCTTTCGGAGAAATATCAGGTGAAGAATATCTGCATAGACGATTACGATTTCGGCTTTTGCAAAGGCTGCCGGGTTTGCCACAAAACGGCTGAATGTGTACAGAAAGATGAAATATCTTTGATAATGAGTGAGTTTGAATGGGCGGATATCATTGTGGCGGTTTCGCCGTCCTATTGGGCTGACATTCCCGGGCAGTTCAAGGCTTTTATCGACAGATGCACGCCGTGGTGCAACACGCACGAGCCCCATGCGGCGGTCAGCGGCGGAAAAAGAGGATATGCCATTGCCCTGCGGACGGGACCGGGAATGAAAGAGTGCGAGAGAATTATGCAGAGCATAGAACATTTTTACGGGCATCTGGAAATTGCGTGCTGCGGCAGTCTGGGGTTGTGCTCTGTGGAATATAAGGAGGATGTCCCGCCGCGAAAGGATGAGATCATAATGTTTTGTGAAAATATGTAGAAATTTCGGGTGCAGAGGATGGCAGAGACAGATGAAAGATTTATGCCATTCGTCGTGCAGGCGCGCGGGAATAGGGGTTGAGATGGACATAAAATTAGTAAGGGCGGATATTGACGACGCAAAAGAAATACACGCCATGCAGGTAGAAGCTTTTCAGGAATTACTGGAGAAATATCAGGATTATGATACGAGCCCCGCGAGCGAGGGTGTGGATAAGGTAGAGTGGCGTTTAAGACAGGACGTTACTTGTTTTTATTTTATTTGTGTAGGAAATCAAAAGGTCGGGGCGGTCCGCGTCATCGACCCAAAGGAGCACGGGAAAAACAAAAGAATTTCTCCTATTTTTATCATGCCGGAGTTTCGGAACAGGGGCATCGCGCAGGAAGCCATGCGGCTTTGTGAGGAGAGGCATGGCAGGGAAAATTGGGAGCTGGACACCATTTTGCAGGAGCCGGGGAATTGCCACTTGTATGAGAAGATGGGGTATCGGCAGACGGGGAGGACGGAGGCCATCAACGAGCGGCTTACGCTGGTGTTTTATGAAAAGTGAGGGCGGGACGGTAAATTTTTCTGGCAGACAGGGCAGTACACGCTGCTGCGACCGCCAAGCACTATACGGCAAAGCGTTTCCCCACACTTCGGACAGGGTTTGCCGGAATGTCCGTAGACTTGTAGAAACGGCGTGTTGCGGTAATCCTGCCCTTTGGTTTCCAGATATTCTTCGGGTGTTATTTTGTTTGTCAAGATAAAATAAGAAATGCGCTCCGGGATAACCGCAGCGAGCTGTTCCCATTCTTCCAGGTGCAGGCTGTTTGCCGGTCGTGCTGGATAAATCCCCGCGGTAAACAAAATCTCATCGGAATAAATGTTCCCTATGCCAGCAATGGCATTTTGGTCCAGCAGGCATTCTTTTATGCTCTTTTTACGTTTTCCGAAACGGGCGCTCAGATAGGCGGCAGTCAGTTCCGGCGCCGATGGTTCTGCGCCCAATTTTTCAATTCCGCTGCAGGCATCGATTTCGTCCTTTTGAAGCAGCCAGAACCGCCCGAAACGGCGCATGTCGGAGAAACGTAATTCTACGGAACACGCTTGTTCTATGGAATGCACTTTTTTCGTGAAAGTCTTTTTTTCAGCGGAATGTTCCTGTTCCGTGACTTTGCCAAGTCTGAAAATGACGTGCGTATGCTTTTCTTCTGGATAATCCGCCGGGGTAAGCAGTAAACAGCCTGTCATCCGCAGATGCAGGATGATACGGTCGCCGCTGTTTAACTGGATGATAAGAAACTTGCCCCGGCGCGCCATACTAGAAATGACTTGCTTGGTCAATGCTTTGCAAAAGACATTTGCCGCAGGATAAGCTACCACTTCCGGGCGTCTGACTGTCACATTTTCAATTACAAGTCCCTGTATCTGCGGCTCGATTACTCTTTTTATCGTTTCTACTTCCGGTAATTCAGGCATGGTTACCTCCGTTCTATTGCTTTTTCTTAAAATGTAAGTGTAGTCTGTCCGTTTAACTGACCTTTTGTGAGAAAACTTTTCTGTGCACCCTGTGCCACCACATCCGTATCTTTTATTTCTCCGAGTAAGGACTGTGCCAAAACTTACCGGTTGAAACTTTATGTTTGGCTGTTTTCCTCTGCCTCGCGATTAACCAGTTCAGTCAAATTTCTGGTGAATGTCCGCGACAGGTCGATCAGCTGCTTCTGCTCCTCCGGTGTAAACATGGACATTGCCGTATCCTCCGCCCAAGTAATGTGGCGGACCGCTTTTTCGTAATGCGCCTTGCCGGCCTCGGTCATCTGCACCAGCTTTTCCCGCTTGTTTTCTTTCCGTTCTGTGACAGTCACATACGCGTCCTTTAATAAATTTTGTATGATAAGGTTGACAGTCTGCTTGGACTGGAAGGTCCGGGCGCAGATATCCCGCTGCGTCATGCCGCCCTTCTCATAAACCTTGTCATAAAAGAGAACTTTGACGACCAGCAGCGCTTTCATCAGCATCCCGTTGCGCTTGGCGTATTCATCATATAAGGCAAACTGCTCATCCCGAAACTTACAGTATAGGTAAGCGTTTTTCCTGTATTCCTTTGTCATAGCATACTCCAATAGTCAATTTTAGTACGGTCAATTTATTGACCGTATAGTAACATGTTCAAAATAGTTTGTCAAGAGGGCACATAAATATTTTGAGAGCAGGGGATTCAGAAAACGATTGAAGATTTATGAAAATATGGTATGATACTGTTTTGGCGGAGGATTACGATTCACGCCAAATAGTTGTAAATACGTGCGAAATCCGGTATGGATGCGAATTGTAACGAGGAGGATGAACGGATGGAAAACGAATTATTTGAGAAATCGCCGGTGCCGAAGGCGTACTTCAAATTCGCCCTGCCTGTTGTGCTCAGTATGGTAGTCTCGTTGGTCTACAATATGGTAGACACCTATTTTATTGCGCAGACAGGGAACACGAATCTGGTGGCAGGGGTCTCCTTGAGCGCGCCGGTCTTTACGCTGATGATCGCGCTCGGCGACATTTTCGGACTGGGAGGAAGTTCTGTTATTTCCCGGCTGTTTGGCGAGAAAAAGGATGAGGACGGGAAACGTTTGAGCGTCTTTTGTTTTTACGCCGCGATCGTGTGCGGGATTGTGGTGACGGCGGTGATGATGCTGCTCCGGGAGCCGATTTTGTATGCGCTGGGCGCCGACGCAGCGACGTTTTCCTATGCCTCCGGCTATTATACCTATATCGTGCTCGGCGCGCCGTTTATTATTTTGTCCTTCACGCCGTCCAATCTGCTGCGGACGGAAGGGTTTGCGACGGCGACCATGACGGGCAGCATATTGGGCGCAGTCGTCAATATGATTCTGGATCCTGTCTTTATTTCCGTGCTCGGTCTGGGTGCGGCAGGCGCGGCGATTGCGACCGTGATTGGAAATATCTTTGCGGATGCTTTTTATGTCTGGTTCCTGTTAAAGAAAAGCAGGCGGCTTTCCATCAATCCGGCAGGTTTTCACATTCATATCGTGGAGGTGGGGCAGATTCTGGCAATTGGGATTCCGGCGTCGATTATGAACCTGATGCAGAGCATTGGCATTGCGCTGACGAACCGGTCGCTTTTGCCATACGGCAATGATAAGGTTGCGGCAATGGGGATTGTGATGAAGGTGAATCTGATTGCCGTTCTGGTTCTGGTGGGCTTTGCCTTTGGCGCGCAGCCGCTGGTCGGGTATAACTACGGCGCAAAGAATCATGCGCGCTTGAAAGAGATTTTGCGGTTTTCCTACGGGTTTGAGTGTTGTACGGCGGCGGTTCTTGCGGGAGTGCTGTCCCTTGCGGCGCCCGCCATGATCGGGATATTTATGCAGGATGCGGCTATCATCGAGGTCGGAGTCCCCATGCTCCGTATGCAGCAGATGGGAATGGTGTTTACGGCGGTTGTACTTGTGACGACTTGTACCTTCCAGTCGGCAGGAAAAGCGGTGGGCGCTTTTCTTCTGTCGGTCAGCAGGCAGGGGGTGCTTTTTGCAGCCGTTCTCTTCAGCGCCTCCAAGGTGTTCGCCTACCAGGGAGTCCTGATGGCACAGGCGGTCTCCGATCTGCTGACGGCGGTCATGGCGGTTATTCTGTTTGAGATTCTGATACGGAGACCGTTTTATCGTTGAAAAAGGGCAATGTGCGTGTAACTTCTTGCGCAATGCAAGCGTTCGTTTCTGGTTATTGACACGTATCACTGATACAATCAGTAGCAGAAAGGAGGAACTACTTTTGAACAGAGAGCAGACGGATACGACGATGGGAAAGCAAATACGTCATTTGCGAACACAATCGGGAATGACGCAGGAAGAATTAGCCGGTAAACTAAATGTTACCAGACAGGCATTATCGAACTGGGAGAGAGATGTCAATGAACCTGATCTGGTTATGTTGAAAGAGATTTGCTTTCTTTTTGGTGTTCACATGGACGACTTTGCGGAGGAGGTAATCACGAAAATGGAAACATATGAAGAAAAGAGGAAAAGACCATTGAATAAGTACGACATGGCAATCGGATTGTTTTATGCCGTCGGCATATTTCTTGGCATCGGTATTTTCTTTGTTGGCGGTTTTATTACAATGACAGGTGCGGGGTGGGGCGCATCCCTGTTCGGGGGAGGCTGCTTTTCCTTTGTATTTGGGCTGGTATGTCATGCAATTATCACTTTGAAAAGAAATGACAAAGAGTAACGCGGGAAAGCGTGGAACGCAAAGGAGTGCCGGATGCCTTCTTTGCGTTTTTCAATATTTCTGATAAAGCTGTTCTCTATAGGTGCTGTCGGAAAAAAGTTAACTGCTTAACTGCAATAAATAGCAGATTCCAGTTTTTCCTTTGCGTTGTCAAGACTATACTGCATCAAATTATCCAATCTGCATACCTTCTTTCTGTATATTCATGTAATAGGGAAGGATTTCTTTATATTTTTCGTATTCCTCATACGGAATAACCGTTGGTGATATAATAACATCATTTTCAAGACCAATGTCTGCTGAAATATCCCAAACAAGTTTCAGTTTCTCTTGCAGGTCGATTCGGTTTCCTCTTACAATGGCGGTAATATCTATATCGGATTCCTTTGTGTAATTACCTCTTGCATAAGAACCATATAAATTAAAATTAAAAAAATTGTCCGCGAAAGTAAACGTCAGGTAACATTTTCTGCCGGACGCTTTTTTCTCTCGAAAATATTGTAAAATGACAATATACGAGCTGAAAATGACAGCCCTTGAGGATATATAAAAGAAAACGGTGCATGATGGGTAAAGAAAGGGATACACATGAGTGCAATTTTTCAGGGGGGGGGGTAAAAATATGAGAAGGCGAAAGGAAAGCCGGGCACGGAGAGCGGCGGCAATCCTGCTGTCCGCACGCTGATTGCGGGAATGCTGGCGGATGCGGTTCCAATGACCGTGTTGGCGCAGGAGGCGGCGGATGCATCTGCGGATACGGAAACACAGAAAAGCGACGGCGGGGACGTGACAGTGCCTGTGGGACAAGAAACAGGGACAGAATCGGGAGACGAGTCCGGAGAAGAGCCGCCCGTGACGGGAGGACAGGACGGTGTGACGGAGCCTGCGCCGGATGACGGGGCAGGGCAGGAGACGCCGGAACCGGGTACGGAGGAGAAGGAGCCGGAGAGCGTCAGCGGAAACGGTGTGGAGTCAAAACCTGTGGCGGCACCTGCGAGTGTGATGATGGCGGCTGCGCTGCAGGCTGAGAATATCGCCTCCGGCAATGGATGGATACTTGATTCTGACGGCAGGCTGACGATTGAGTCGGACATAGGGATGTTAGACCACACGGGAATGTCGGGCTGGGCAGAGTATGATGATGATATAAAAAGCATTGTAATACAAGACGGTGTTACAAGCATTCCGGACAATGCGTTTTGGTACTACAGCAATCTGGAAAGCGTAGAGCTGCCGGGTACCGTGACAAGGATCGGAATAGGGGCGTTTTTGAACTGCGAACGCCTGAAAGCCATAAGGATACCGCATGGTGTGACAAGCATTGAGCGAGACACGTTTTATGTTTTTGGAAACTGCAAATTTGTCACGGATAAGGCACAGGGTATCCATGTTCCGGATGCGGATACATATAAGAACGCGACGGACAAAGGATGGGGCGATTGGGCACCTTATATCACCGACGGCACGCACACCCATAGCTGGTCGACTGACTGGACAAACAATGAATTCCACCACTGGCATGAATGTACCGTCGAGGGCTGTACGGTAACGGACGATACTGACAAGGACAGTTATGGAGCGCATGTCTATGACAATGACAGCGACACAGACTGTAACACCTGCGGCTACAAAAGGACTGCGTCTGCACATAATGCTGTATTGAATGTGACGCTGCGCGTGCATGGATATGATGCCGCAAGATGGAAAGGCATCAATGTATATGGGCATAGTAGTAATATAGAGCTGTTATCAATATCGGAGCCTGAAATAAGATCCGGGCAGGGTTACACGGATTTTGGATATACATTTAATCTGAATGTGAAAAGCAGCGATAACTTTTTCATAAAGTATAGCAGTTATTGTATTATGATTGATAGTTATGAAAAAGGGAAAGTGAGGGCAGGACAAAATGATTGGGGAACGGTCGACGTATGGCCGGTTCGCTTTATGAATGGTGATGAAGTACTGCAAAAATCCGGGCGGCGGAAAAGGCAGAACCTGTCTGGCACTTGCCGCAATCTTCGTACTGCTTGTGTATTATCATAGTATTGGGAAGAAAACTGGCGTTTCATCTATTCAAGAACAATTGACATTTTAGTTGATTGACCAGTGCATTTCTGCTATAATAGACAAAATATATCGAAATATAGCAGAAAAACAAATCCGGTGGAGGGATGATTTTGGATAGAAACGTAAATGTAATAACAGATGCAAGGGGCAATAAGACTGTATTCATCAATAATATAATTTTTAAAGGAAAAAGGGCGGTGAATTGGAATGATGTAAAAAAATACATGGAAGCATATGTAGATGATTTTTACGAAATTGCTGATACAAAAGATATTGTGTATATCGGAAGAGAACTGCCAGATGAATACACAGGTTCTCGATATACATATTCTTTAAAAGGTGCAAATGCAAAAGCAAAGGCAAATGCAGCACAGGGTATACCAGAAATGATTCAGATTGCGACTGGAAAACATTTTAGAGAAAACTCAGGAGAAAAGCACAAAAGAAATGCTGCAAATGGTTGGTATCGGTATAATTCACGTTTTGCTTTGCCAGTTTACGGTGAAAATGAGGAGATTGAACGGATATAATGTATATCATGCATCTATGCTCATACGGCACGACGCTGACGGAAAAATGTACCTTTATGATGTTATAGACATAAAAAAAGAAACGAGCAACCCTTTCGAACCATACGGTTTTACTTAGCAAAAACCCATCTCTTTTTCTAAAGTATAAGGTATGTGATTAGCACTGTCAAGCGTGATTTTTAAAAATATTTTGGTACTGTTGATTGTGATAAGTGATTAATACCCTGTTACGTAGAAAGGGGAAAAGTCTGGCAATAATGAGCAAGTAAACTAAATTTTCAAATAATCTGACAATTCACAAAAAAGTCTTTATTTACAAATCCCACAAGCGGGTGTATTATTGTATACATGTAGAACGCAAAGGAGCGCTAGATGTCTTCTTTGCGTTCTCTTTCTATATATAAACCATCAAAAGTCAGGAGTGAAGCTTATGTTTGATGTAAAGACAACCATCCCGAAATCCCCGCTCTACCGGGCGGAGTTTGAACACGACAACTGCGGTATCGGCGCGTGCGTCAATATCAAGGGCAAAAAGAGCCGTGCCATCGTGGAGAATGCGCTTAAGATTGTGGAGAATCTGGAGCATCGTGCCGGTAAGGATGCGGAGGGCGAGACGGGAGACGGCGTGGGAATCCTCACGCAGATGCCTCATAAATTTATGGTGAAGGTGACGAAAGCCTTGGGCTTTGACATCGGCGGCGAGAGGGAGTACGGCGTGGGCACGTTTTTCTTCCCGCAGGATGAGCTGCAGCGCAATCAGGCGAAGAAGATGTTTGAGATCATTGCGGAGAAAGAGGGGCTGCAGTTTTTGGGCTGGCGCGATGTGCCGACTGTGCCGTCCGTGCTTGGGCATAAGGCGGTGGAGTGTATGCCCTGCATCATGCAGGCGTTTATCAAGAAGCCGGCGGGCGTGGAAAAGGGGCTTGACTTTGACCGGAAACTGTACATACTGCGGCGTACCTTCGAGCAGTCAACAGATGTGACTTATGTGGTCAGTCTGTCAAGCCGGACGATCGTGTACAAGGGGATGTTTCTTGTGGGACAGCTTCGCACCTTCTTTGCGGACTTGCAGGATAAGGATTACGAGTCGGCGATCGCCGTGGTGCACTCCCGGTTTTCCACGAACACGAACCCGAGCTGGGAGCGGGCGCACCCGAACCGTTTTATTGTCCACAACGGCGAAATCAATACCATCCGCGGCAATGCGGACAAGATGCAGGCGCGGGAGGAGAACATGGAGTCCGAGCATTTGCAGGGGCAGATGCACAAGATTCTTCCCGCAATCAATGCCTCCGGATCCGATTCCGCCATGCTCGACAACACGCTGGAATTTCTCGTGATGAGCGGGATGCCGCTGCCTTTGGCGGTGATGATCACGATTCCCGAGCCTTGGGAAAACAATAAGACCATGTCCCAGAAGAAAAAGGATTTCTACCAATATTATGCGACCATGATGGAGCCGTGGGACGGTCCGGCGTCGATCCTGTTCTGCGACGGGGATATCATGGGTGCGGTGCTTGACCGAAACGGTCTACGCCCTTCCCGCTACATGATCACGGACGACGACACGCTGATTCTCTCCTCGGAGGTGGGCGTGCTGGATATCGACCCGTCGAAGATTGTGATGAAAGAAAGACTCCACCCCGGCAAGATGCTTCTGGTGGACACGGTGCAGGGAAGAGTTATCGACGATGACGAGCTGAAAGAGAAATACGCATCGGCGCAGCCCTACGGCGAGTGGCTGGACAGCAAGCTTGTGACCTTGAAGGAGTTAAAGATTCCGAACCAGCGCGTGCCGGAGTTTACCTACGAGGAGAGGCAGCGGATGCAGAAGGCGTTCGGCTACACCTACGAGGATTTGAAGACCAGCATTCTGCCGATGGCGAAAAACGGTGCCGAGGCGATCGCGGCGATGGGCGTGGACACGCCGATTCCCGTGCTCTCCAAGGCGCATCACCCGCTGTTCCACTACTTCAAACAGCTTTTTGCGCAGGTGACGAACCCGCCCATCGACGCGATCCGCGAGGAGGTGGTTACTTCCACCACGGTCTATCTGGGGCAGGACGGGAATCTGCTTGAAGAGATGCCGGAAAACTGCAATATGCTGCGGGTGCACAACCCGATTCTGACAAGCACCGACCTCTTGAAGATCAAGACCATGAAGGCGGAAGGCTTTAAGGTAGAAGTGATTCCGATTACTTATTATAAGAATACGAGACTGGAAAAGGCGATCGACAGGCTTTTCGTGGAGGTGGACAGGGCGTACCGTGACGGCGTGAATATCATTATCCTTTCCGACCGGGGCGTGGACGAGAACCGGGTGGCGATTCCGTCGTTACTCGCGGTATCCGCTTTGCAGCAGCATCTGGTCAGCACGAAGAAGAGAACGAGCGTGGATATCATCTTAGAATCCGCGGAGCCGAGGGAAGTGCACCACTTTGCGACCCTGCTGGGCTTCGGCGCTTCGGCGATCAATCCCTATCTGGCACAGGAGAGCATCAAGGAACTGATTGAAAATCACATGCTGGATAAGGATTATTACGCGGCGGTGAACGATTACAACAGCGCGATTCTGCACGGCATCGTAAAGATTGCCTCCAAGATGGGCATTTCCACGATCCAGTCCTATCAGGGATCCAAGATTTTCGAGGCGATCGGCATTGACAAGGATGTGATCAACAAGTATTTTACCAACACGGTGTGTCGTGTGGGCGGCATTACTTTAAAAGATATCGAGGAAGAGGTGGACACCCTGCACTCGATGGCGTTTGACCCACTCGGTCTATCTACGGATCTGACGCTGGACAGCACGGGGCATCACCAGATGCGCAGCGGTGCGGATGAACACCTGTACAATCCGGAGACCATTCATTTACTGCAAGAGTCAACCAGAAGGGGCGACTACGAATTATTTAAGCAATATACCAAAGCGGTCAACAACGAGGACAGCATCAAGAACCTGCGCGGGCTGATGGACTTTAACTATGCGAAGAAACCCGTGCCGATCGAGGAAGTGGAGAGCGTTGACACGATTGTCACAAGGTTTAAGACGGGCGCTATGTCCTACGGCTCCATATCCAAGGAGGCGCACGAGACGATGGCGATCGCCATGAACCGGCTGCACGGCAAGTCCAACTCCGGCGAGGGCGGGGAGGATAAGGACAGACTGACGGTGGGAGCGGACGGCTTAAACCGCTGCTCGGCGATCAAGCAGGTGGCGAGCGGACGCTTCGGCGTGACAAGCGAATACTTAAACAGCGCGCAGGAGATTCAGATCAAGATGGCGCAGGGGGCGAAGCCCGGTGAAGGCGGACACCTCCCCGGCGGCAAGGTCTATCCGTGGATTGCGAAGACCAGACACTCCACGCCCGGCGTAGGCTTGATTTCCCCGCCGCCGCATCACGATATCTATTCAATCGAGGACTTGGCGCAGTTGATTTATGACTTAAAAAATGCCAACACCAAGGCGCGGATTTCGGTGAAGCTCGTTTCCGAAGCGGGCGTGGGCACGGTGGCGGCAGGCGTGGCGAAGGCGGGCGCACAGGTCATTCTGGTATCCGGCTACGACGGAGGCACGGGAGCCGCGCCCCGCAACTCCATTCACAACGCGGGACTTCCTTGGGAGCTGGGGCTTGCGGAGACGCATCAGACGCTGATTCAGAACGGGCTGAGAAACAAGGTTCGCATCGAGACGGACGGAAAGCTGATGAGCGGGAGGGACGTGGCGATCGCGGCGATCCTCGGCGCGGAGGAGTTCGGTTTTGCGACAGCGCCCCTTGTGACCATGGGGTGTCTGATGATGCGCGTCTGCAATCTGGACACCTGCCCGGTGGGAGTGGCGACCCAGAACCCGGAGCTTCGCAAGCGCTTCACGGGCAAGCCGGAGTACGTGGAGAACTTTATGCGGTTTATCGCGCAGGAACTCAGAGAGTACATGGCGAAGCTGGGCGTGCGCAAGGTAGATGAACTGGTGGGCAGGACGGAGCTTCTGAAGGTGAAGGAGAACCTGACGGACCGCCAGCGCAAAGTGGATTTAAATTTGATTTTGAGTAACCCTTACGAGGGGAGTAAGGAGAAGTTTATCTTTGACCCGAAGCAGGTGTACGACTTCCATCTGGAAAAAACTTTGGATGAAAAAGTGCTTTTGAAGCAGCTTTCCAAGGCGCTTGAGAGCGGGCAGAAGCGCAGCCTTGAGGTGGACGTCTCCAACACAGACCGTACCTTCGGCACTATTTTCGGCTCGGAGATCACGAGACGGTTCGGCGACACGCTGGAGGAGGACACCTACCATATCCTGTGCAAGGGTTCCGGCGGGCAGAGCTTTGGCGCGTTTATCCCCAAGGGGCTGACGCTTGAGCTGGTGGGCGATTCCAACGACTACTTCGGCAAGGGCTTGTCCGGCGGCAAGCTGGTGATCTATCCCCCGAAGGGATCGGCTTTTAAGCAGGATGAAAACATCATTATCGGCAACGTGTCCCTCTACGGCGCGACCTCCGGCAAGGCGTTTATAGGCGGCGTGGCGGGCGAGCGGTTCTGCGTGCGCAACTCCGGCGCGATTGCGGTGGTGGAGGGCGTGGGCGACCACGGCTGTGAGTACATGACGGGAGGACGCGTGGTCGTGCTCGGCGCTGTCGGCAAGAACTTTGCGGCGGGCATGAGCGGCGGCATCGCCTATGTGCTGGACGAGAACAACGATCTGTACACCAAGACCAACAAGGAGATGGTTTCCTCCTATGAGATCACCTCGAAATACGACGTCCTTGAACTGAAAGAGATGATCAAGGAGCATGTGGCTTACACCAATTCCGTCAAGGGGAAGGAGATTCTGGACAATTTCGGAGAGTACCTGCCGAAGTTCAAGAAGATCATCCCGCACGACTACGAGATTATGCTGAAACTGATCGTGCAGATGGAGGAAAAGGGACTTAGCGCGGAGCAGGCGCAGATCGAGGCATTCTACAAGAAAGATAAGGAGGGGGCGTAATCATGGGAAAACCGACAGGATTTATGGAGTATGAGCGCAGGGTGTCCAGAGATGTGAGCCCCAGACAGCGCATTAAGAATTTTAAGGAATTTCACGAGCATTTGACGATGGAGCAACAGCGGGAGCAGGGCGCGCGCTGTATGGACTGCGGCGTGCCGTTCTGCCAGTCGGGGATGACCCTTTGCGGCATGACCTCGGGCTGTCCTCTGCACAATCTGGTGCCGGAGTGGAACGATCTGGTCTACACGGGAAACTGGGAACAGGCGTACAACCGTCTGCACAAGACAAACAATTTTCCGGAGTTTACGTCGAGGGTGTGCCCCGCGCTCTGTGAGGCGGCATGCACCTGCGGCTTGAACGGCGATCCGGTTTCCACCAAGGAAAACGAGTATGCCATCATTGAAAACGCTTACGAGAAAGGCTACGCGGCGGCGAAGCCGCCCAAGGTGCGCACCGGCAAGAAGGTGGCGGTGGTGGGCAGCGGTCCTTCCGGGCTTGCGGTGGCGGACCAGCTCAACAGGCGCGGGCATCTGGTGACCGTGTTTGAGCGTTCCGACCGCGTCGGTGGGCTTTTGATGTACGGCATTCCGAATATGAAACTGGAAAAGCACATCATTGACCGTAAAATTAAAGTCATGGAGGAGGAGGGTGTTATCTTCGTGACAAACAGCGATGTGGGCAAGGATTTGAAGGCGGAGAAGCTGTTAAAGGACTTTGACCGGGTGGTGCTCTGCTGCGGCTCCTCCAATCCACGGGATATCAATGCGCCGGGTAGGGACGCCAAGGGCATCTACTTTGCGGTGGATTTCCTGACGGCGAACACAAAGAGCCTGCTAGACTCGGACTTTGCGGATAAAAAGTATGTGGACACGAAAGACAAAAATGTGGTGATCATCGGCGGCGGCGATACCGGCAACGACTGCGTGGGCACGGCGATCCGACACGGCGCGAAGTCCGTGACCCAGATCGAGATGATGCCCAAGGCGCCTGATACGAGAGCGGACAACAACCCTTGGCCCGAGTGGCCCAAGGTCTGCAAGACCGACTACGGTCAGCAGGAGGCGATTGAGGTCTACGGTCATGATCCGCGTATTTACGAGTCCACAGTGAAGGAGTTTGTGAAGGATAAGAACGGTAATCTGAAGGCGGTGAAGATCGTCTCGCTGACTTGGGAGAGGGACGAGAAGACGGGACGCATGAACATGAAGGAGATTGAGGGATCCGAAAGGACGCTGGATGCCGAGATTGTGCTGATTGCTGCGGGATTCCTTGGCAGCCAGAAGTATGTGACCGACGCCTTCAAGGTGGAGCTGGACGGCAGGACCAATGTACAGACGTCGGCGTGCCGATTTGCGACCAGCGTGGATCGCGTGTTTACGGCGGGCGATATGCACACCGGGCAGTCGTTGGTGGTGAAGGCGATCCGACAGGGCAGGGAGTGCGCCAGAGAGGTCGATGAGAGCCTGATGGGATATACGAATCTGTATATCCAGTAAAATGCCTGGCAGTAAATTACGGGGTATTCCACCCTTGCATCAGGTATCAATGTTATACATGTACGACTTCGGAGCGTTGCTCGCGGGAATAAAAAGGACAGGATTAAAGAAAAAACCGACAGACGGAATGGGTGTCGGTTTTTTTTCATAGAATAATCATTTCTGCGAAATTTTACCATCAAATATCCTTCAGCATCTGTCAGAAAACCTTGCCATTCAGCCTGTCTGCTTTGTTTTTGTTCGGGGGAGAATAAATTACCAAACAAGAAAAATTGACCACTTTTGACCAGAAACAAGAAAAATACCATCACAGCATAACATGCCGGAATTTCATATTCACAATGGAAACGCGGCCCTGCAATGACCACTTTTCTACCATAAATAGCAGGATACTATAATATAAATGCGTGGAAATACCGATATAAATGATGAATTATAAATGGAAAAGATAATTAAAAGATCGAAAAATCGTTTTTTTCTCCAATTTGACAAAACGCAAAAACCTCAGTATAATTGGCTGTAAGTGTTCTTGTACCATTTAGAAAAAGTAAGTTTCGCAGAAATGATTATTCTGCGAAATTCTGCCGCAGTTATTTTGTTACGGTTCGGAAGGCATGATGAAGAAATTACAGGGAGAAATTTCGGAGGGAAAGCAGAAGCAGGCTGTCTGCAGGACGGTTCACCAGTATAATAGGGAGCCCGTCCCGGCGGAAGATATGAGTAAGCTTCTGGCGATTGCGCAGGATTACCGCAAGGTGAAAAACTATGTATATGCCCGTTATGGCGGCGTGGGAAGCCTGTCGAAGCTGTATCCGGGATATACGGTGCAGAATGAAATGACAGGAAGCGGCCTGCGGGTGGAGCTGGGTCTGCCCTCCGTATACTTTTATCGCGCTGTTTTTGACGCGCTTGGCGATATCAAGAGCCAGTGGGTCAGAACGAGGACGAAGGTTGGACAGCTGCTTGGCAGGAATGAAAATTTTACCGCGCAGGAGAAGCACTATCTCCGCTTTCTTTTGAAATCAACGAATGCCTTTGAGGCGGTATTGAATCAGAAACCAGTGCTTCTGCCGCAGGAGATGCAGAAGAAATTCGAAGAACTGTCCGGACAGGTGGATACCCTGAAACTGCACCGATATCTTTGCAGACAGGTCAGAAAATACCATGTGAGGACGCCTTCCACAGACAGAGCCGACGGATTTTATTTGACAGAGAGGGCTTACCGGTACGATGTTGAGAAACAGAAGGACTCCGGTGGAAGCATCGCGGCGAAATACGGCATATTTATTGCCACCAAGGAAAAACGAAAGAGGATATTTATACCGCTTACGGATGAGAACAAGTATGACAGACAGATTTATCTGAAGCTTTATCCTGAGGAAAATAACGTTGTTATCAGTATTCCTCTTGAAATAAAGATTCGACGGCACGGGGATTACACCAACGAGGTCGGTCTTTCTGTGGGGATGTGGTGCATGTTTACGACCCATGAAGGCCATACCTACGGCGAAGAGTTGGGAGAACTGCATCAGGAATGGGCGGAGTATATGCGCGCATCGACGGAAACATACCGCAGGGAAAAGGCCAACAATGCGGGGCGCAGGAAATACATGGCGCATAAGGCCAGACTGGATGCCAGAATGGAAACTTATGTGAATCAGGAGATTAACCGCATGATAGCGGCGGAGAAGCCCCAAACCCTGTATTTTCCAAAGTTGCCGGGAAGAGGTGCGGGGGGATATGACAAAAAGATTAACTATTCCGTGGGCGTATGGAGAAAGGGACTCATCCGGGAGAGGCTGAAACAAAAGTGTTTGGAGCATTCCATCGCTTTTGTGGAAGTGTTTGGCAAGGCGATTAGCACGGAGTGCAGTAACTGTGGCGCAATGGGGAAATACAGCAAAAATGAGTTTTTCTGTGATAACTGCGGTTATCGGGCGGATAAAAAGAGAAATGCCGCGAGGAATGCGTTAAACCGCGGCAGGAGTATGCGAGATCGTTAAAAGATATTTTGCAGATAAATACCGGCTGTGGTCGGGATTTTACCGTAAACGGACTGCGAAGCATTTTTTGAAGATAAAAACAAAAAACGGCGCTGGAATAACGGTAAGCGTGAATTGGGTGCGCCAAGACCTCCGGAACACGGATGTGAGGTACGGGGGAGCGAAGCGAAAGCCTTCGGGCAGACGCACCACTCAAAAGAGTGGCCAATATGCCTTATTTGTATAGCAATGAGCCGTGCAGTCTCAGGCAATCGCAGCAAAATCGAGCTGGCATGGTGGAAGGGCAGAAAATGACTGAAAGAGACGGGAGACATGAGAAAAGCGCAGAAAAAACAAGTAGAGGAGCTGCTGGCGCAGATAGAGCTTGCGCATGAGCAGATTCGGAAGGATATCGAGCAGAAGAAAAGTTCCTCTGCGGTGGGATTGCTGGAGGACTGTCAGAATGCCGCCATTTCTCTTGGAACGCTGATTGAAAGCACGGAGGGGGAAGGGCATCCTACCGTAACACTTCTGGAAGAATACTGCGAGGTAGTCTACGAGATACACGAAGAACTGGCAGGCGGGAAAGAAGCCGCCGCCAACAAAATCCATAAAACATTAAAGCAGAAGCTGGTGAAAGTTTTCAACAGCTTTCGAAGCGATGTGAAAATACATGTGGAAGCGGTTTTTCTGCCCTATAAAGCCAGCATGTGGGACAGTCTGGAGAGCGTGTGGGAGACGGCGGAAGCCGACCCTGATTGCGATGCCTATGTGATTCCGATTCCCTATTATGAAAAAAATACGGATGGCAGCTTTGCCAGAGAACATTACGAGGCGGACGAATATCCGGCCAACGTGCCAATTACGAGATATGACCAGTTTGACTTCGGCGAGCACCGACCGGATATGATTTTTATACATAACCCTTATGACAGTTATAACTTTGTGACGAGCGTGCATCCTTTCTTTTACTCCGAGCACCTGAAGCAGTTTACGGAATGCCTGATTTATATTCCTTATTATGCGACGGCGGGGGGGATGAGCGAGGCGCAGGGGCTCTGTTCCGCCTATGTATATGCGGACTATATTGTGATTCAGTCGGAAAAGTTCAGATGCTTTTTTGATAAAGATTTGCCGGATGGGAAATTTCTGCCGTTCGGCTCACCCAAGTTTGACAGCGTGATTCATAAATGCCAGAACCCGCCGGAGCCCCCCGAGGCTTGGAAAGAGAAAATGCGGGGCAGGAAGGTGTATTTTTACAATACCAGTATCAACGGTATGCTGGCAAACACGGATGCTTTTCTGAAAAAGATGAAGTATGTGTTTGAAACCTTTCTCGGGCGGGAGGATGCCTGCCTGCTGTGGAGGCCTCATCCATTGCTGGAATCTACGTTTGAGTCCATGCGGGGAGAATATAAGCCGGTTTACGATTCGTTGAAGCGGTGGTTTCTGGAGGCGCAGATTGGGATTTTGGATGAAACCGCGGATATGGAAAGTACCATTGCACTGTCGGACGTTTATATCGGGGACGGGGCGACCAGCGTAATCGCCATGTTCGGCGTGACGGGAAAACCTATGTTTATTTTCAATAATTATCTGCACACCCTGCCGGAGAAGGACGACTGGCGGGGGGAGAGGGTACACTTACAGTTTGACACGTGGGGAGACGAAAGATATCAGGTGACAACCAACGACCAGCTTTGGTTTTCCGAGAAGAATGATTATCACTATAAGTTTTATATGGACCTCGGAACGGGGTATTCCGCCGGCGGGTACTATTTACTTGCAAAAGAAATTGATGGAAAAATTTATATACTCCCTAAAAATGCGCAGCACATGCTCATTATTGAGAATAAGAAGATTAGGAAAGTAGAATTTCCACATTTTGATATACCGGGGCCCACGTTTATCAGTTACAGCTATCTGGATGACCATAGATATCTGTTTCTGATTCCGGGGCATTATCCGTATCTCATTCGCTATCATTTGGGAACGGGAAAGATTGACTATATCGAGGATGTGCAGCCTTTTTATATGCGGAAGATTGAAAACGAGTGGAAGAGCGGCGGCTTCGGGCGCAGCGAAAATGAGATGCTGTTTGCCTCGCCGGAGGACGGACGAATCCTCTTTCTGAATAGGGATACGCTGGAAAGACGGGAATGCAGCGTGCCTGCCATGGATGGGATAGGCATACAGGGCTTTTCAAGGTGCGGGGAAGAGGAGGAGCTGTGGCTGATTCCGATGAAGGGCAGGACGATTTTCAGATGGAATCCACGGACGGATGAGGTGCGGGAATACGGCGATGTGCCGGAAAACTTTAAAATAGTGCAATGGCCGCATGAATATGAGAGTGACGAACATCCATTTGGCTCTATCCACTTTTTTGAAGAAGATGGCAGAAAGCAGGCCATTATCACGCCGAGCTGGGGCAACATGTTTTTATCACTGGATACCGAGACGGGAAAAATGGTGGAGTGGGAGCTTCCGATGGGCTTTGCGAACCGTGGAAAAAACGGGTATTTCAGGACCGGAACTGTGGGCGGTTTTGTGGTAACCATGGAACAATTTGGAAAGCCGGCGTGCAGATTCTGGTATATGCCCGAGCGGAAGCTCTATGAGATTAATGTCTTTACAAAAGAATACAAAGAAGTGGAAATTGCGTTTGACTATAATGATTTGCTGGAGCATGAGCCGGGTTTTTATGAGGAGTCAGAGTGGCTGCAATACTGCCTGAAGGAAAACGCGTTGAACTCCCTTAAGGATCTTCTGGATGACAGAATTACGGGAAATCCCTTTGACAGGGAAAGGCAGCTGCGGGATTATGCCAAAGTCAATGCCAATACGGAGGGCACATGCGGACAGAACGTCTATGCATTTGCAAAGGGTAAAATTTTATGAAAAAAGTGATTACATACGGCACCTTCGACCTCCTGCATGAGGGACATTACCGCCTGTTGGAGCGGGCGAAGGCGTTGGGGGACTACTTAATCGTGGGCGTCACTTCGGAGGCCTACGACAAGACAAGAGGGAAGCTCAATGTGGTGGATTCCCTTGCAACCAGAATTGAAAATGTGAGAAAGACCGGCTTTGCGGATGAGATTATCGTGGAGGAGTCTCTGGGACAGAAGGTGCAGGACGTCAAAAAATATCAGGTGGATATCTTTACGGTAGGCTCCGACTGGACGGGCGTTTTCGATTATATGAAGGATTACTGCGAGGTCGTCTATCTGGATAGAACGAAAAACATATCCAGCACCATGCTTCGGATACAGAACAGGCGGATTCAGCGGATTGGGATTGTCGGCACGGGGCGGATTGCGGAGCGGTTTGTGCCGGAGAGCAAGCTGGTCAGCGGCGTCAGCACGCAGGGCGTTTATAATCCCCATACGGAAAGTGCGAAAAAGTTCGCGGACCGATGGGAAATAGAAGCTTATGAGGAGCTCGAGGATTTTTATCAGTCAGTGGATGCCGTTTATATCGCCTCGCCGCACGAGACGCATTACGACTATATCAAGTCGTCTCTGGGACATGGAAAGCATGTCCTGTGCGAGAAACCGATGGTGTTAAAAAAGGCGCAGGCAGAAGAATTATTCCAATATGCGAGAGCACATGACCTGATTTTATTTGAAGGCATCAAGACCGCATACTGCCCGGGCTTCAACCGGTTATTGGGCGTGGCATGCAGCGGTGTGATAGGCAATATACGGAATGTGGAAGTGTGTTTCACAAAGCTGGAGAATCCGGCGAACAGGGAGCTGACGGACTCACTGTACGGCGGAAGCCTGACGGAGCTTGGCAGCTATGTGATGCTGCCGGTCCTAAAGCTTTTGGGAGATTCCTGTGAGGATATTCGTTTCGACGTCATCCGTGGAGAAAACGGGCTGGATCTGTTTACAAAAATTTCCCTCGTATATCCGAACGCCATAGCTACGGCGACGTGCGGTCTGGGGGTAAAGTCGGAGGGAAGGCTCCTAATCTCCGGGACGAAGGGCTATCTGGTGGCGGAGGCGCCATGGTGGAAAACTTCCTATTTTGAAGTACATTATGAGGACCCGTTAAAAGTGGATAAGTATTCGGAACCGTTTTTGGGATACGGGCTGCGCTATGAGTTGAGCGATTTCCTCTCCATGATTAATGGAAGAAACAGCAGCGAGTTTAAGCTGACAAGGAGCGAGTCGGTGGCACTGGCCGGTATTATGGAGAAATTCCTGTCAGCAGAGGGGCGGGGAAGAGATAAAGCGCCGTCAGAAGGACAGAGACGGGATAACATGTGAGCTGTACAGGTATGAAAAAGGAGCATTTTCAGATGAAGATATGGGCGCACAGAGGATGCAGTCAGATGTATCCGGAAAATACACTGCTTGCCTTTGAAAAGGCGGCAATAGGCGGGCTGGAAGGCATCGAGCTTGACATTCAGATGACAAAAGACGGCGAACTGGTGGTAATACATGATGAGAGAGTGGACAGAACCACCGAAGGGAGCGGATTTGTGCGAGATTTCACGCTTGCACAGTTAAAGAGACTGCATATTTATGCGGATGTGCATCCGGGGCAGGAAATTCCGACCATGAAGGAAGCGCTTGAGCTGTTAACGCCGTTTATGCGAAAAGGGTTAAGGCTGAATATTGAGTTAAAGAACAGTGTGTATCCCTATGAGGGAATGGAAGAAAAGATTGTGGATTTGGTTGGAATGTATGGCTTGGAGAAGAATGTCGTTTACTCTTCTTTCAGCGCACTGTCTTTGGAGAGACTGCGAGGGATCGATTCGCAGACGGAAATCGGTATTTTGGATACCAGGGTTTCCGATTGTTTCTATAAATTGAAAGGCGGATGCGGCGCACAGGCGCTTCATCCATACTGGCAGGCGATCGACCTGTCGGCTGAGAGGCTGCAAGGTTATACGGTAAGGGCATACTTTGGCGGGCATCTGTACCCGGAGAAACCGACAGGGACGAAGCTTGATTTGGCAGCGCTTGAAAAGAAGGGCATTACCGATGTGTTTTTGAACGAGCCTGAGAGGTATTTGTAGAGAACGATTATTTCTTGTATTTGGTTGATTGATATATGTTTGTACATTGACAATTTCATACTTTATATCAGATTTAGCAACGCTTTTCCAGATTTCCAATTGATGGGCACAGCCAGTTTTGCGAGCAAACAGATTTCTGCCTCAAGATTTATCCATCAGCTGGAACGTTATTTTTCCAGAAGGAAGTGGGTGTGAAGAAACTGCGGGTTGGGGATAAGGTGATTGTGGAGGCGGTGGTGTGAGGCGGTAAGCAAACAAAGGGAGATTACTTACTGGATGGACGGAAAAACGTTGATAAAAAATCAAAAATCTTATTGACATGCCTGTGGGGAACCGTTAGAATGAAATCATCAAAGGAATTCTAGCAGGTGTGCGTTCTGCATATTCAAGACAGCTTCTGTCGGATTTTCTCTTTGAAAAACAGAAATCGGCAGGAGAGGAAAAGAACGGCTACAGTTTAGCGTGTTGTGGCATATCCTATCCTGCCACCATAAGGGAGGACAGCCTATGTCAAAGCAAAGACGAAAGAAGAAACCCGTAAACAGGTATTTGAGCGGACAGCAGAAACAAAAACGGATGCGGCGCAATGTGAAGGACAGACTGTTTCGGTATTTGTTCGAGAACGACCGGGAGGCGCTTCTGGATTTGTATAATGCGTTGAACGGGACGACCTATCAGGACGCTGCGCAGCTTGAGATAGTGACAATCGAGAGCGCGGTCTATGTGGTGATGAAAAACGACTTAGCCTATATTCTGTCCGGCACATTAAGCATGTATGAACACCAGAGCACTTATAGCCCGAATTTGCCGGTCAGGTTTCTGATTTATCTTGCGCAGGAATATCAGATGGTGATAGAGAAGGCAGAGAGGAGTTTGTATGGAACCGGGCAGATTATATTGCCTACGCCACAGTGTGTTGCCTTTTATAATGGTTTGAAAGAGATGCCGGAGGAGCAGATATTAAAACTGTCGGATGCTTTTGAGAATCAGAAAGTGCGGGCGGATGTAGAGCTGACGGTGCGGATGCTTAACATTAACTGTGGGCATAATAAGCGTCTGATGGAAGAATGCCGGGTTTTGGAGGAGTATTCCGAGTTCGTAGCATCCACACGGGAATATATTCAGGTAGAAAATGACGTGCAGACAGCGTTGAATAAGGCCGTGGATTTCTGTATAGAGAAAGGTATTTTAAAGAGATTTCTGTTAAAAAACCGTGCGGAGGTGTTGGGGATGTTATTGGAAGAGTTTGACGCGGAGAAATATGAGAGGACGATCCGAAGCGAGGGCTGGGAGGAAGGTCGGGAAGCAGGAAGAGAGGAAGGTCGAAAAGAAGGAACCATAAAGGTCAATCGGCTTGGGATTTTGCTGACAGAGGCAGGGCGGAGCAATGATTTCTTAAAATCTCTTTCAGACCGGGAATTCCAGAAAAAGCTGTTTGTGGAATTTGGGCTGGAGGAAGAGGAGTAGTTAGAGAAGGAAAAACAGAATAAAAAGCACTTGAAGGAATCTGATGTAAAGTATGGAATTGTCGTATTTTGCATCAGATTTTTTATTCTAATAAAAATAAAATACAAAAGAAAGGGTTAGAAAATCAATGGGGAATTTACAGGGATTAGCAGATTTAATGAAGCCAAAAGAAAGTCAATATGTATTGGAAGGAAAAAATCTAAAAATCGGAAAGGGTGTGGTTGTTTGCGATAACGCAATTATACCATTGGATGCTATTTCCTTTATAGAAACATTGCGCTATGGAAAGCTGGGGTATGGAAATTGGCCATATGTTTTGCTGGTAGGATTTATCATGATATTTATTCCGATGGGAGTAATTAGAATTATAGGAATATTAGTATTGGTTATAGCGTTAGTGAATGTGATAAGTATTTATCAGAAAAATAAGTTAACAGTATATTATTTAAATATTCAAAACCATGCTGGGAGAAATTTTCATATATCAACTACTAATTGGGATTTTTTGGAAGAAATTAAGAAAGCGTTATTGACTTGTATGAATGATAAAAGTGTGTCGTATAACGGAAAGGAGAGAATTTGGATGATAAACGGGGATATTGTTGATGGCGATAAATTTACAGCGGCAGGAGATATAAATATAGGAAGTAATAGAAATTTAGGAACAATTGAATCGTCGGATGTGATAAATGGACAAGGAAGAAAAGACATAATAAATGCAAATGTAGTATTGAATGAGGAATGGAAGATACTTGAAGAGTTTGCAAAAGCACGGATGAAAGATTTTTCAAAGGAGGAGAGAAATTACATTATTTGTAAGAATCTGGCGATCTATGCAGAAAGGAAAGATAAAGCTAGTAGCCAGTCTCTGTTAAAGAAGGCCGGCAAGGCTGCACTGGATATTATTTTGACAAGTGCACCTATGGCGGTGAAAGCGATTATAAATAAATTGATATAGGTTGAAAAAAGATGATATATAACATGAGGAAGAAAAATGAAATTTGTAAAGATACTTACTGCAATATTGGCTGTTTTGTCTAGCATTACGGGTGTGCTTAGTTTTTTGGAATTTGACAAAGTAGGACTCAAAGGAATATGGAAATGGGCATTTAGAGTAGGCAGTATCCTCTTGGGAATTTTGTTAGGCCTTTTTTCAATAAGCTATACAGAGGTTCCTTATACCATAGATAGTACCGTTGAGAATGCAATTCAAACATTACAGGAACGCGGATTTAAAAATATAGAAATTATTCCGGATGACTATAAACACTCAGCTAAAGTTGTTAATCAAAATCCAAAGGAAGGTTATAAAACTAATAAGACAAAAATTGCATTATGGTTAGAAACAGAAGATATAGAATTAGAAATTGAGCCGATTTCAGCGGACAGTAATGTGAACAGTGGTAATTCTGATGAAGATGTTTATTATGAACCGGAACCAGCAAATAAATCCAGCTTTAGTGAACAATCATCAGAAGATACAATTGAATCGGATAATACTTATGAGAACTATTTTAATTTAACAGAAACACATCATCCTGATGATGCTATGAATAGTTGCTATATCAACAATTGGTCAAAAGGTGAGGATTTAGATGTAAGGGGGTTGACTTACAATAAAGGAGTTTTATACGAGTTTAATAATACATTAGCTCTTTTAGGCGGCAGTTCGGCGGACGAGATTCAATCGGATTTGCGTTTCGCCTTTATTCCGGGAAATCCAAAGCCTAATGTTTTTCGCGCAAAAGTAGTGGTGCATAATGACTCAGCGGGTACGAATGCGACTGCAAAGATAAGCTGGATTGTGGACGATGTGATGTCCGGGGAGTTGGAAGAAATTAATGGTAATACTATTCAAGAAATGCCGATAGAAATTGATATTTCAAATATGGAATATTACTTTACAATTCATATCAATGCAATGCCATATGGTGATGGAATTAAGTTTGGCATTGTTGATTATGAATTTGAATAGGTTAAAAAATGCATAAGGATCAAAGGCGGGAAAGAGGCATAATGAGAGACGAGAACAGAGTACATCGGCAGCATAGCTTAACGAAAGACGAAGTAAAAAAACTTCATGATGTGGAACTTGAACTGCTGATAGAATTTGACCGGATTTGCCGCAAGCATGATATCTCTTATAGTATCGATGGAGGAACGCTTCTGGGAGCTGTCAGGCATAAAGGATTTATTCCTTGGGATGATGATGCAGATGTAATTATGAACAGGGCAGCATACCAAAAGTTAATGAAGGTATTGGATAAAGAATTGGATAAGGATAAATTTTATTTTCAGGACATGAGGCGCACAAGGGGATATCGTTGGGGATATGGAAAGCTGCGTCGAAAAAACACAAAATTTGTACGAATCAATCAGGAGCATATGCCATATCCGCAAGGCGTTTTTCTCGATGTCTTTGTTTGTGATAATGTGCCTGATTTATATATATTCCGTTGTATTTGTAATTTTCAGGCATTCGTATTTCGAAAATTATTTTACGCGGAGGTGGGGAAAGTAAACGAGGGCGGTTTTATGCGGCTGTTGTACAGCGTATTGAGCTTAGTTCCGGAAAGGGCGTTAAAAAGGCGATATTTTAGATACATCAGATTTCGCAACAGAAAACGTACGGAATGGGTAAAATGTTTGACTTTTCCGGCATGTAATAAAACGTATGGATATAAGAGAAGCTGGTATGAAGATACGATAGATATGAGTTTTGAGAATGTGGTTTTGAAGGCGAGCAGAGATTATGAGGAGTATTTGACATTTTTATATGGAAACTACATGAAATTACCACCGGAAAATAAGAGAAAGATACATCCGGTGTCGGAATTGTTTTTGCCTTGACATTTAGATAGCGTATATTTGCGTGTGTGTAAAGGAGCATTTGCAATGAACAAAATTATGTTTGACGTGTTGTGCCAAATAGCAGCAGATGAGAGAAATACAAAAGAAATTGCAAAAAAAATATTCAAGCCATATGCCATTGTAGAGGAAGCTTATTTGTCTCTATGTAGTGAAAAATATGTGTGTAATGGAACTATAACAGAACGAGGGAAAGCCTGTTTGAACGATCATGTCATAGATAATGCGGTTATACTGGCAGCAGGTGTATCTTCGCGGTTTGTTCCCTTATGTTTTGAAAAGCCAAAAGGACTTTTGGAAGTCAAGGGCGAGGTGCTGATAGAAAGACAGATTAGGCAATTAATGGAGGCAGGTATTAATGAAATTTATGTTGTTGTAGGATTTATGAAAGAAAAATTTACTTATTTGGCGGGGAAGTATGGTGTCAAACTGATCGAGACAACAGACTACAGAATACGAAATAATCATGCCAGTGTTTGGGCGGCAAGAGATGTTTTGGGAAATACGGTTATCTCTTCTTCGGATTTATATTTTAACGAAAATATCTTTCAAAAATACGCTTATGATGCTTATTACTGCTCGGTCTATAAAGAAGGAGAGACAGAGGAGCGCGGAATTGTCACAGACATATATGATCGTATATCGGAAACTTATTATGGAGCCAAGGATGCTTGGGTCACGCTGGGGTATGCCTTTTTTAACCAACGCTTTTCTCAAAATTTTATAGAGATATTAAAAGCGGAATTTGACAGGCAGGAAACCGTATCAAAATTTTGGGCGGATATTCAGGATGAGCACTTAGAAGAGCTCTATATGTATACGAAGAGATGTGACAGTAATATTATATATGAGTTTGATTCTTTGGAGGAATTAAGAGAGTTCGACGAAAAATATCAGACAAACTCAGATTGTTTTTTGATGACGCAGATTGCTGACAGACTGCACACCCAAGAAAGAAATCTGCATAAATTTACGCCGATTACAAAAGAAGATTTAAAGAAGGGATTTACCTTTACATTTGAGCAGAGGAAATATATTTGTAAACTGGAAGAAGATTTAGGAATTAAGGAAATAAATCGGTTTGATAATAAAATACAGGAACTGGTAAATATAACGGAAAGCTTTTCTTCGTATTACGATAAGACGCTTCCGCTTTGTGCAGCGGAAAACGTTATTTCTGATTTTGGGAAAATGCCTTTATCGATGGGATTTCAGGAAAGATATATTGTTGGGAACACTTATTCCTATGTGGAAGATAATAATTTTATCGGAAGCAACTATTTGCTGCCATTTTATGAGATGATCTCGGAGCAGTGTGAGAAAATTTTTGGAGCTAAGTATACAGACGCAAGAACGCTGACTGGAATGAATTGTTTGATGATCGTGTTAATGTCACTTTCTCAAATTGGCGATAGAATATTGATTCTTGGGAGCGAGAGTGGGGGACATGCTTCAGTCAAACCGATTTGTGAGCGCTTGGGGCTGCAGGTAGAAGAAATTCCCTATCGATATGATCAGTACGATCTGGATTACGACGAACTGAATTTGATTCTTAAGAAAGAAAGAGCGGATTTCATTTTGCTGGCGCCGTCTGATATTATAAGACCTCTACAGATAGAAAAAATAGAATTGCAGGACACGGTGTTATTATATGATGTCAGCCAGATCCTTGGTTTAATCGGGGCTGGACTCATACATAATCCACTTGAGGACTTTGAAAAGATTGTTATTTTTGGTGGTACGCATAAAACCTTTCCGGGACCGGCTTGCGGTTTAATCATGACAAACAATGAGGAACTGCACGCAAAGCTGGAGATTAATATTAATCCTATTTATATTAGACATACGCAGATGCATCAGAAGGTCTGTCTGCTGTTTACGCTGGTAGAGTTTGAAAACTTTGGTAACGCATATCAGGAGCATATTGTGGAATTATCGAATACCTTGGGTATGCAGTTGGAAAAGCGTGGATTTCATATTGCCAAATTTGGAGACGTCTATTCCGCAACGCATGAGGTGTTTATTAAGACTGATAAAGAAATGATGAACAGGATTTTTAACAGAAGTGTGGAGTATGGAATCACATTGAATAAGAAAAAGAAAAAACTGTTTGACGGTTTTGGCATTCGTTTGGGGACACAGGAGATTGCCCGCTATAACTGGCCGAAAGAAGCGATGGATGGTGTGGCGGAAATTATTGCGGAGATATCAAAAGAGGATTTTGACGGGTTGAAGGTAAGAACATTGCTAAACCAGCTGCCGGGGAAAGAAATACAGTTTACCTTTGATGATGTTTCGAAGGCATATTTTGACCGTTTTATTTAATGCGAAACAATAGAATGGGAGGAAGAATACGATGTTACCGATATTACGGGAGTTTAGGGACAGCCTTGATGAAATCATGTTGAAAGCAATGCATAACAGCGTTTTGCTGTTTGGATATGAGAGTTATACCGGACGTTTTATCAAATGGTATGCGGAGTATTATCACAGTATCAAAATTGATTATCTTGTCTCTACTGACTTGAGCCGGGGAAAGGCATACGATGTTGAGATTTTTCGCCCCAGCATAATTGACTTTAATTATAGAAATGTAAAAGAGGCGATTGTTTGGGTTGTGGAGCCAATGACCGAGGGTATACGTACTTTTCTGGAGGCCAGGGGCTACAAAGAAGGGGAGAATTATTTTGACTTTTACAGCGCTATATATGGGGAGGATATTTATGGCGCAAATGAAGAAAATACCGATATGTTTCACAGACGGAAAGAGGGAAGAAGGGATATTCAGTTTTTAGAGTGGCTGGAGTGGAAGCATGACTGTAATTTTGTGACGAGAATCCCACATGAATACCTTGAAGTGGTAGGGGAACATGGCGGAGGCTATGGAGTTACAACACAAAAGGAAATATTCCCGATATTAGACCATTGTCATTGTATCCCGAAAGAAGAGGATGCAATATTTGATTTTGGGTGTGGAAAAGGCGGACCACTGGTTTCCTTTTTAGACTATGGATTTTTGAGAGGGGGGGGGGTAGAATATGAGCCCAAAATATATGAGGTGTTGGAGGAGAATATCAAAAAATTAGGTTTAGAAAATCGGCTGGAAATATTACAGGGAGATGCAGGGAAAATAACAACAGAGATTGACGGATATAACTGGTTTTATTTTTTCTGTCCGTTTGACAATGTCATATTTGAAAAATGCATTAAATCTATATATGACAGCTATCGGCGGAAGAAGAGAAAGTGCCATATTCTTAGCATCTCGCCATATAGCCATAACATGATAGAAAATGCAGGCGTATTTCGATTGGTGAACCAGTTTACGATTGATATGCGCTCCAGAGTGGTAGATGTATATGAAAGCTATGAGACATAAAAATGAAGCGGAGAATCGAAAATAGTATGGAAGATTTAATCAGTGTTATTGTTCCAATATACAGGGTTGAGAAGTACATAGAACAGTGCGTGGACAGTATCAGGAAGCAGACATATAAAAATTTGGAAATTATTTTAGTTGATGACGGGTCAGATGACCGTTGTCCGCAGATTTGCGATATGTATGCCAGACAGGATAGGCGTGTTAAGGTCATTCACCAGCCGAATGGAGGAACGAACTCAGCGCGGAAAGCGGGAATGAGAATTGCTACAGGAAAATATATAGGGTATGTAGATGGGGACGATTGGATAGAAGAAGAAATGTATGAAAAAATGCACAAGTATATAGTGGAGAACGAGTGCGCGATAGTAGAATCTGGCGTGATAGATTCATGGAATGAAAAGTATGTAAAAAGATTCCCTTGTATCAGTGAAGGAAAATATGTAGAAAAAGATTTTGAAAAGTATGTAGAGCCTAATTTTATTTACACGGGTACTTTTTATCAAAATGGTTTGTTTCCATATTTAGTTACTAAATTATTTCGAAAAGGGAGCATAGAGCATTTTCAAATCAGCAATGATGACAGTTGTAACATTATGGATGATGTTTTATGTACATATCCGGCGATAGAAGCGGCGAAATCGATATATGTAACGCATGAATGCTTCTATCACTATAGAGTGCGGGAGGATTCTACAAAAAGAATTGCACGAACGAATATGATGGAAATGGCGCGGGAGAATTATAAAAACTGGGTAGGTAGATTCCGAGACCGGTCAGCCCGGGAGCAGATGAGATTTATGATATTATATCTGCTGTTTTCAAAAGAGCCCTGGGTTTTTGATGATTCCCGAAAAGATACATATCTGACGATTTATGGAGAGATAAAAAGACAGGCTAAACTGGTGCTGTATGGGGCGGGTGTTGTTGGAATCACGTTACGCCATTATATCGTGAATATGGCAGAAGGAAATCTTGTATTATGGGTTGACAAAAATTTCCGAAAATTGGGAGAGAGCCTGCCGGTGACAAGTCCTGAAAGTATTTTGGTCTGTGATTTTGATTATGTTATTATTGGTGTTCTGCAATATACTGCGGTAGAAAGTATCAAAAAAGACTTAGAGACAATGGGTGTGCAAAAAGACAAAATAATCTGGCTTGGGCAAAAATATTTGGAGACGCCGGAGTTATTACTGGAAAACATTCTGGAATATGAGGAAAAATAAGATATGGAAGGCAGAGTATTATCATTAAAAGGGGCAATAGAAACGTATGAGTTAATGCGGACGAAAGGAGTAGTTTTATACGGAGCGGGAAAAGAGGGTACGCTGGCTTTAGAGACGTTAATGCGAGAAGGCATTCGTGTCAATGCAGTTGCAGATAGGTGTGTAGGGAAAACTGTAGGAGACAGGATTAGTATATCTATTGCAGAACTATGCGCGCAGGGAAAGAACGAGGTATGTATTGTCACGCCCTTGTGTATTGGGGGGGGGGGAGGTCTATCAGGAGTTAGAGAAGTATTTCGAGATTGTGACAGATAATTTTATTGTACACTGGATGGCATATTTTTTCCCGAACGATATAGGCGAACTGAGATATATGAGCTGTTTCCCTTTTAATCATTATGAATCGCCATATAGCCAGCAGAATGAGCTGAACGTATATAGAGAATGCTGGAGCGGAGACAAGCTGTTGGATGTGGAGATAAATATAGAAAAACAGTTGAGCCTTTGTTCGAGATTGTTAAATTATGCATACGATTTTCAGGAAAGAAGTGAAAAAAATGATTTCCGCTATCGCAAGGATAATACCTACTTCAGGCTGGGAGATGCGCTTGTGCTACACGGAATGCTGAGGGAATACAATTCTAAAAAAGTCATTGAAGTGGGAAGCGGGTTTTCCACTTGCGTAATGCTGGATACAAGAGAATATTGGGAAGAGTGTTCCGATATGGAGATTATGTGTATTGAGCCGTATCCGGAACGGCTGTATGCCAATATTAAGGATATAGATGAAATAAGTATAAAGAGTTCTTTTGTTCAAAATGTGGCTTTAGAGGAATTTGAAAACCTGAAAGAAAATGATGTTTTATTTATTGATTCTTCCCATGTGACAAGAAGCGGTGGGGATATTCCTTATGAATATTTTCAGATATTGCCGCGCTTGAAACCTGGTGTGCTGATACATATCCATGACATATTTTATCCATTTACCTATTCAGAGAAATGGATTTTAGAGGGAAGGGCATATAATGAAGCTTATTTACTGAGAGCGCTGTTGATGAACAATCATTCTTATGAAATTATTTTCTGGAATGATTTGATGCGGGAAAAAAACGGCAGTCATACGCTTGAAAATCATCCGGACAAAAATTGCTTCGGTGGAGGCAGTATATGGCTTAGGAAACGATAATTCCGGGAGGGGAAGAAATGTGCGGCATAAAAGAATGTATAAAGTATGCTAAGAACGACAATTCCGTAGTATGCGTATGGGGAGCAGGGTATATAGGAACCAAAATTGGCTTGCCAATGCTATATAAACGAGGAATCAAGGTGGATTTTTATTGTGATAACAACCGTGAATTGTGGGGGCAGGAAATTGTAGATGGAATCCGATGCATTTCACCGAAACAGTTACAGGAAGGGAAAGACAGGGTGATTTGTTTTGTGCTGGTAGGTACAACGAAGATTGAACAGGTGACACAGCAGTTGGAGACGCTTGGTATTTCCCGGCTTGTTTTGTTTGATGATTTCATACTAGAAGAAAAGGAAGAGTATTTTCCTTTTATGAAAAGAAAGCAGATTGTATTCTATACCTGTATTGCCGGAGACTATGATAAATTGCAGGAGCCTTTGTCAGTTTCACCAGATTGTGATTACTATTTGATTTCAGATTACAAGCCGGACGGAGAAACGATATATCAGTATTTGGATATAAAACAATATCTGCCGGAAAACATTAAAGACAATACGAGAAAAAACAGATATTGTAAAATCAATGCGCATAAAATATTCCCACAATATAAGTATTCTGTGTACTTTGATGGTCAAATACAAATGAATAGCTCTATTGTGAAATTTTTGAAAGAACTTCCTAAAACCCGCATTATGGCTGGATGCCGGAATAACTGGCAGGGGTTATATATGGAAGCGATGCGGGTGCTTATAAATAAGAGGGATGCTGAGGACATAGTTAAAAGGCAGATAGAGCATTACTGGTTGGAGGGGATGCCGGAAAATTTTGGAAGCATACTCTGCAATATTATAATCAGGGAACACAATAACCCGATTTGCAGAAAATTGATGGAGGATTGGTGGAAAGAGGTAGAGCATTTTTCGAGGCGGGATATGATTTCGTTTCCCTATGTGCTTTGGAAAAACGGGTATTCTATTGATGATGTAAAAACAATAGAAAATAAGATACGGCTTGAAACCGAATTTTGGAAAGACGCGGGCGGGCATAACCAACCAAGGGTAGAATATGACGGGAAGAAGATTTATTAGGTTAAACGGGAGGAATTTATCAATGAAGCAAAGGCACATAAATGACAAAAAGATTATCGCTGCGATAGAGAATAATTTGGATAAAAAATTTGTAATTTTCCCGTATGGTGTGCATGGAAAAAGAATAAAGCATTTGCTTAATATGAAATACAAGATTGACGAAATTGCAATAGTCGATAATAAGCTGTCAGATGATTGTGAGGATATTATCAATATAAATGAGATTCAGAGCATAGATGCGGAAGATTACGTGGTGTTGTTTGCTGTAAGTAATCTCGAAGTTTACGAAGAGCTACTTGAACAATCCAAATGTTTTCACGCAAATACTGTTTGTGATATTGCTTCTATTGAGTTGACTGATTTCTTCTCCATGTGCAGCGATAGATTACATATTGAAACTTGCAATAGTGAACAAATGGAGACAATATTTAAGTTGACACAAAAGACATGGACGCAGTTGGGAAGCAGCGAACCATATTGGTCGGTATTGACAGATAAAAAATATATGCAAAGAAATATGAACGGGGGGGGAGAATTTTATGAGACGGGACAGCAACCTTGTAAATGTATTATAAAAACGTTGATTCGTAATAATGTTATTCAATTACCTGAAGAAGCGAAAGATTTAGAGATTACCGAAATCGGTTGTGGGACGGGGAGAGTGACTAAGCATTTGGCACAAGCTTTCAAAAAAGTAACAGCTATAGATATTTCTCCCGGAAATATTGAGATTGCATCTTCTGTTTTACAAAATGAAGAAAATGTTTCTTTTTGTTTATATAAACGAATAGAAGATTATAAGAATTTGCCGAAGACGGATGTTGTCTATAGCATAATCGTTTTACAGCATAATGTTCCTTCTGTTATTGAGTATATGCTTAATGAGATGTTTGGCTCACTTAAAGTAGGGGGCGTAGCTTATTTCCAAGTGCCGACTTATAAGGAGATCTATGAATTTAAGTTTGAGGAATATATAAAAAATTTGCGTATTGGTAATATGGAAATGCACTTGTTGGAACAGAAAAGAATTTATGAGATTGCTTATGAGAATGGATGCATTCCGATGGAAGTATGGCAGGATGGCTTATGTGCTGATGATAATTTCTCATGTACTTTTGTTATGAAAAAAGTGAGACAGTGATTATGGAAGAGGAATGAGCAATGCATGATGTTTTAATTGATTTTCGATATTATCAGGGCGGAACTGCATTTCATGGCGGCGGCGAATACGGGAATGTTATTCTGGAGGAGTTATTAAGACAACCGGAACAAATTAATTGCGGAATTTTTTTCTTAAGTGGAAGAAATGTAGATTTAGGTATTTTGAAAAAATGTAAAGAGTCAGGATGGCGTGTCCATGCAATATGCGATTTGAGAAAGCTTTCTGCGCTTGTGAGAGATTATCATTATACGGTCATCTATTCCGCCCTGCCTTATAGCGGAGGGTGGGGAAAAATCAATTTTTCCGGTGCAATTCGCTTTATAGGTACTTTCCACGGATTGAGAGATATCGAATTGGCGGATTGTGAAGATGAAGAAAACCGGCTGCAAAAGAGACAGCCTTATAGCGATGCGCTGCTTACATTTAAGGACTGTAAAATCATCACAGTTTCGGAGCATACCAAACACAGCATTTATTATCATTACCCGGAACTGCAGAAGGCGGATATTGAAGTACTCTATTCGCCGCCCAAGAGGATATATACAACTGAAATTAGTAACGATGAGGAAATCTTAGATAAATGCGGAGTGATACCCGGCAATTATGGGTTAATCGTTAGCGCGGGGATTTGGTATAAAAATGGAAAGCGGGCGATGCTTGCGTATGATAAGATATTTTCCCAACAATATGAATTTATTAATTCGGGATTTAAAGTGTTGGTCGTTGGGGTGAAAAACAAAACAGAGATGTTGAGCAATATCATTCACAAGGAACGTTTCATTTTGCTGGATTATGTTTCGACAGAAATGCTGGAGGCGTTTTACCGCAATGCACAACTGTTTGTATATCCCTCTTTAAATGAAGGCTTTGGTTATCCGCCCTTGGAGGCGATGAAGTATGGAACGCTTTGTGCGTGTTCTGTCAATACTTCCATTGCAGAGGTCTGTCGGGATATGGTTTTATATTTCAATCCATTATTGATAGATGAAATAGCAATCAGAATTATAGAGAGCTTTTCGGAAAATATACGAGAAGAAAAGAAGGAAAAAATCAGGCAGCAGTTACCTGATGTGATAGAACGGCAGACAAGAGATTTGCAAAAATTGGTGAAAATTATTATAGGAGAGGCTTAAAAATGGAGCGGAAATTAAAACGATATAAAATGATAGAGGAATTTTATCATATATTCGACCAGTGGCTCACGTTGATAGAGAGTGGAATCAGTATTGACGCTATCTTAGAAAGAAAGGGATATCATAAGGTTGCCGTTTGGGGCATGGGTACGATGGCAATACATTTTATTAAAGCGCTTGAGCAGAGCGGTGTGTCGGTGGAATATGCGGTGGATAAACCGGGGGCCGAGTATTATACGTCTGTTAAGGTCATTTCTGCGAATGAAATCTGTCTTCCGGTAGATGTAATCGTTTATACAAATCCGGATGAGAATTTAGAAGAAGTACAGGGTGTTGCGGATAGGCTGAATTGTGATGTGGTAAGCTTGGCGGATGTGATTTTTGATAATATGAAATAATTGAGGACAGGAAATATGAAGCAGGAAGTGGCAGTAATCATTCCATATTATCATAATGATTTAAGCGTTACAGAGCAAATTTCTTATGAGCAGTGTAAAAAAGTATTACATAGCTTTCCTATTATATTCGTAGTACCAAAGAATTTTCGGATAGAACTGAAAGAGCTTCCCGAGAAATGGGATGTTGTAGAAGTCCCTGCTCAGTGGATGTCTGATGTAGAAGCATATAATCAGATGATGCTTAATAAAGAATTTTATCAATTTTTTCAACAATATCGTTATATTTTGATTCATCAGTTGGACGTGTATGTCTTTTCAGACAGATTGTTAGAATTTTGCAGATATGATTATGATTATATTGGAGCGCCATGGATAGAAGGAAAATTTGAAGCAAAACTTGCGGAGAAAGGGGTTTTGTATGTAGGTAACGGCGGATTTTCCTTGCGAAAGGTGGAGTCCTGTCTGAAACAGTTAGAGAAAGAGAATTTAGAGCAGGTTAGATATAACGAAGATGTATTTTGGGCATCGCGGACAGAAGATTTTAAGCTCGCGCCGAAAGAAGTTGCGTGGCAATTTTCCTTTGAAAGGCCGGTAAAGACTTTATACAAACTGAATGGAGAACAACTGCCGTTTGGGTGTCATGCGTGGATGAAATATAACTTGGACTTTTTTAGACCTTATATAGCGAATGACGGTTACTCAATGGTTTGGGATATACATTATGAGCCGCAAGGGGATTCAACGAATGAATATGCAGACAGGCGTTGTCTGACTGCATCAAAGAGTGTGGTATGGAGAAGTCTTTTAAATAGCTGCGAGATTGTTCCGCGAATGATATGGATATATGGTGCGGGGAACTATGGCATGTTGTGCGGTTATCTGCTGCGCGATTTGGATGATTGTAAAGTGGCTTATGTGGATAAGAATGAAGAAAAATGGGGTAAGAGTATGTGGGAGATTCCGATTATGCCGCCAAAAGAGATAGCGCATACGAATGGAACACTTGTAATTGTGGCAATGAAATATACGGAAACCGTTGTGCGGGAATTATCGGAGAAGGGATATCGAAGGGAAAATGATTTGCTGGAATTTTCTATGTTGGTACATGCCATAAATAGTGAAATGCCGTAAAGCGATTGATTGAGGTGTTGAGAAGAATGGAGTTATGTATAGATGGACGAATATCATATTATTGCTGATGACAAAATGAATGTGGTCAAAAGAAACATAGAGAGAATCAAAGTTGCTGTTCTAATACATTTATTTTATGAAGATCAAATAGTTCTCTATCAGGAATACATCAAAAAGATACCTGCATTTATTGATATTATAATTATTTCTTCAAAAGATACGATTTTGGAAATGTTCGATAATACATTTATAAAAATAAAGAAAATAAACCGGGGTCGGGATATAAGTGCATTACTTGTAGCGGCGGGAGAAGTGATATTTGAATATGAATATATATGTTTTGTCCATGATAAAAAAGAAAAGGAGCTGAAACTCAAGGCAGACACAGAGTATTGGGTAAAAAATTTATGGGACAATATGCTACAATCGGAGGCGTATGTATACAATATTTTGGATTTATTAGCCAATAATGACAAGCTTGGCATGTTGGCGCCATTGCCTCCACACGGACGCGAATTTGGTACTTGGTTGAATAGAACATGGGGACCTAATTATGAAAAAACAAAGAAGCTGGCTGATGAATTGGCAATTAGGACGGAAATATGCAGGGAGTGTCCGCCAATTACTTACGGCACCGTTTTTTGGGCTAAAACAAAAGCATTGCGAAAGTTATTTATAAAAGATTGGAAATATGAGGATTTTCCGTTGGAACCCATGAAAAATAACGGTGAAATTAACCATGCGGTAGAAAGAATTTTACAGTATGTAGTGATGGATGCGGGATATGAGACAAAAATAGTGCTATCGTCATCTTTTGCGGCTGCTTTTATCAACAAATTACATGATGAACTGAATGATTTGTGGGAACAGATGGATTTGGTGGTAGGAATAAGAAGCTATGAAGAATTGGAACAGTATCACAGTAGAATTGAAAAAATCAAAAAGTTTAAAAATGGGTGTGAGGATATTTATTTGTATGGTATCGGAAGAATAGGGAGAAGATGCTTGAGGATATGTAGAATTTTAGACATTATTCCCAAAGGGATTATCGTTACAAAACCGGATAAAGAACAAGTTGTGATGGAGGATATTCCCGTAATCGGTATTTCAGAATTGGTTTCTCTAAATGGAGCAGGAATTATTATTTCGGCAGGTAAGGGTCATAGGGAAGAAATGGAGAACGAACTAAAAAAGAGGGGAATTACGTCATATATATTTTTTTAGCGAAAGATTTTATTGAGGGAGGTAGGGGGACTAGGGAAATATGGAGGAGCTTGTTTCTGTAATTATTCCGGTTTACAACAGGCAGGAAACCATTGCGAGAGCATTAGACAGCGTTTTGGAACAAACCTACGAGAATATGGAAGTCATTATTGTGGACGACGGCTCGTCTGACGATACGATGGAGATTCTGAAAAGCTATTCAGATTCCAGAATAAGGATTTTGTCCCAAAATCATAAGGGCGCGTGTGCTGCCAGAAACCGGGGGATTGATGAGGCAAAAGGAAAATACATTGCTTTTCAGGACAGTGATGATGAATGGATGTCAGAAAAGTTATGTAAACAGATTATATATATGAAGAGAAAGGATTTTAAAGTATGTTATTGCCCGCATCTGCTATATGACGACAAAATCAAAACGATTCCGCAAGAGTATCTTTTAACAGATAAATATGAAGATAATATCGGAGATACTTTAAAATCTGGAAATGTGATTAGTACACAGACGCTTGTGGTGGAAAAAAGTGTTTTAGATGCCGTGGGGAAGTTTGACGAGGAAATGCCGCGGCTGCAGGATTATGAGCTGATAATACGGATAGTACAGAGATACAAAATTGGTTATTATGCGGAAGCGTTAGTGAAGGTATATCGTCAGCCAATTAGTATTAGCAATGATAATAGCGCATATAAAGAAGCGGTTTATCAATTAATAAAAAAACATGGACACTTTTTTGAACACGAATATATGAAGTCTATGATTTTTAGCACGGCAGAGTTTGTACAGGAGGACGATATCGAATACTTGCACAGGCTGCACAGAGTATCCGGAGTGCCGATTGAAGAAAGCTTCATTAGAGTCGCGAAAGAGCATTTTCCGCTGCTTTCGCTGTTCAGATTGTGGCAAAAGCATCAGTATATTGGATTTGAGGAAAAATTGCGGACGGGAGAGTTTTTCATATATGGAGCGGGAAAATATGCAAAGAGGGTGTTTGCGGTACTGCTGGAGAAAAATTTGAAACCAAAAAGTTTTCTGGTCTCGTCAGCGGATGACGCCGGAGGGGATATCCAGGGGATTCCTGTTGAAAATCTGAAAGAGGATGATAAAAAAATGCCGGTACTAATTGCTGTCGGCTTGAAAAAGCAGGAAGAGATTATGAGGTATCTTGATGAAAAAGGGGTTGAAGACTATTGTGCATATCCCTTGTTTGAATTGCAATAGATAATCAAAACGGGAGCGGCGTGTCTGAGGAGAGGAATGTGTGAAGATGAAACAAAAAATTGTATGGTACGGGATGGGAAAATTTGCGAAAAAGATTATGGGAGCGCTTGATGAGAGCAATGCGGACATGCCGTATGAAATAGTTGCCTATATGGATAAGAAGCAGCGGCATTGTCTGGGGCATGAAGTTGTCAGCCCGGAACGGCTGGGCGACTTCCTTTATGATTATATTGTGGTAGCGACGGAAAAATATTATGAAAATATCAGTCGGGAACTGGTTGAGAGATACCATGTTGATATAAATAAAATTAAGCCGTGGCAGAAACTGGTGGAAGGCGGGAATTACATATGTAATATCTGTGGAAGAACGGCGGCCTTCTTTTTGCCGACGGGGGCATCCTGCGAGCTGTTTGAAAGAAAAAATGTGGTAGGGGGAGGAAAACGCAAAAACGCCATATGCCCCCTTTGCGGCAGCATGGACCGTTTCAGGTGGCTTCAATATGTTTTGGAGACACAGACAGACATTTATACGAAACAAAATAAAATTCTTCATTTTGCGCCGGAAAAACAGCTGGCAGATAAAATACGGCAGAAGAATCCGGAATATCTGTCTGCGGATATTATCGAGGGGCTGGCGGATGTGGCGGAGGATATTACGGAGCTTTCCTTTGCGGATGATACGTTTGATTATATTATTTTTAACCATGTACTGGAGCATATCGGGGATGAGGAGAAAGCCTTAAAAGAGGTAAAGCGCTGTGTCAAAGCCGGGGGAAAGATAATTTTATCTGTACCGATTTGCTGGGAAGAAAAGACGTTTGAAAGGGAGGATATCGTTACCCCGCAGGATAGAGAAAAATATTATGGACAGAAAGACCATGTCAGACTTTATGGATATGACTTTCAACAAAAAATCGAAACCTATGGATTTGAAGTACAGCGGTGCTCTTATCACAGGGAGGCGTATGGGGAAGAGCTTGTAAAACTGTCGCTTTTAGAAAATGATACGATATGGATACTGAGTAAAAAAGAGGAAGGATAGGGAGCTATGTGTTATATCAGCTTTTGCATCTCGTCGTATGAACGGAAAACTATGTTAATAGAACTGGTAGAGCATCTATTATCCTGCAATTCACAGGATATTGAGGTGGCAGTTGTAGACGACTGCTCACAGGATGGGACGGCGGAAGCGCTTGCTAAAATTTCCGATAAACGCTTTCGTTATCGTGTGAATTCGGTGAATAGAGGAGCGGCTTTATGCTGGTATGACGCGCTGGAGTTTGGACAGGGGAAATGGCTGTTTCAGCTTCTCGACAGAGATTGGATTGATATTCGCCTGATTGGAAAACTGATAGAAATTTTGCGGAAACTGGAGGAGAGCAACGCAGGCTTTGCGGTAGCCGGGGAACAGATGAACGGGGCTGGAGATTTTCAGATATATGCGAAAGGTCTGGAAACATGGAAGGAGTTTGCGCTTCGCGATTCCCATCCGACAGGTCAAATCTTTCGAAGGGACTGCTGGAGGGAGATAGAAAACCGGGAGCAGTATTTTGCGAACCAGCAATATGGGATATATCCTCACGGGTATTTGTATGCCGTTTTGGGGAATCGTTATGCAGGGGCGCAGATTCATCCGGATATCTGCTCGACAGTGACTTACGGGGAGAGATATGAAAAAACGGTTTCCCGCGTATATGAAACGCGGGCGGATAAGCGACCGTGGTTTTATCCGGAGCAGGGAATGAAATTTTTAAAGCTTGCCTGTGAGCATCTGGAATTGATTGAAGGAGATGAGGAGCAGCGGCAGCAGGTGGCCAAAAACTGTTACATAAGATTTGCCAGATTTGCCACATTAATTTACTATCACGCCTGTACGGATGAGGTAATAAAACGGCGTTATCATTGCGAGGAGTTATCTACAGATTATATAGAGCTGATGAATCACCTGTTTTCTTATATATATGAAGCGCATAAGTATTTTGAAGCGCAGAATTTTATATGGGAAACTGAGTCTTTTTATCATATGTTGAGTTTGGCAGATAAGGAAATATTGGGGGAATGGATGCCTTGGATAGAATCCGTCAGGCTGCAGAATCAGGAGGAACAGACGTGGGAAACGTTTCAGCGTGTTGCCAAAAATAAAAAAATATTTATTTTTGGACTGGGAAAATTGTCTGAGATTTTATGTGATACCTATTTGAAGGACGGCTTCATAGAAGGCGTTGTGGACAATGATGTGCGAAAACAGGGCATGGAAATTTCCGATTATTGCTCCTATACGGAAAATGTTACCTTTAAAAACAGTAAAATTATGCCGACGGAGGCGCTTTTGAATTATGATGCGGAAAATACGGCTATTTTGATTAGCAGTATACGTTCCTATTTGGAGATTATTAATCAGTTATCGGAGCTGGGACATCGGAATTATTTCGTGACCACAATCATGTTTGACAAGGTGCGGGATGAAGTTGAATGGAAGAAATACACCAGAGAATACGACATAGAGGAGTGCAGTAAATATCCGATAGATGACCGTAAAATTATTTTTTATGCCATGGGAAGATATTCCGGTCATGGAAAAGCGATTACGGAAAGTCTTTTGGCGTTAAAAGAAAATCTGGATATCGTATGGCTCGTGAAGGAAGAGCATCTGAATGCGGATGTTCCAAAGGGGGTGCGTCTGGTCAGCATTTCAAACAGAAGGAAGCAGGTTTATGAGATGGAAACCGCGAAATGCTGGATATATGAGCATCCTGTTTCGAGAGATTATGTGAAAAGGCCGGAGCAATATTATATTCAGATAAAGCACTGGTCGTCTATTACTTTAAAAACCTTTGGGCGGATGCTCCATGAGTTTCGAAACGAGGAGGAGGCTGTGGAACATTGGCGGTATAATGGGGAAATTATGGACTATGTTTTCGCAGGCAGTGATTTTGATGAAGAGACGTGTAGACGCGGCTTCTGCTTTGATAAAGAAGTGATACGGGTGGGCTCTCCGCGGTCAGATATATTATTCAGAGGCCCTGAGGTGAGGCAAAAGATTTTTCGCGAGTTTCATCTGGAGTTGGCGACGAAAATCGCAATATACGCGCCGACTTTCCGCCTGACGGAGGATGGAAAGGCCAGCAAGGATGTTCTCAGGACGACAAAAATGGATTTCTTCCGTTTAAAGGAAGCGTTGGAGAGAAGGTTTGACGGAAACTGGATTATTTTTTTGCGTTTCCACCCGCTGAATCATTTGGCGGATGAAAATGCCGGGCTTCCCCAATTTGTGAGAAATGTGACAGACTATGAGGACGGAGAAGAGCTGGTGGCCGCCTCGGATATTTTGATTACAGACTACTCAAGTATTATGTTTGAGCCGGCGTTTGTAAAAAAGCCCGTTTTTTTATATGCGCCCGACAGGAAACAATATATCAATCAGGAAAGGGAGCTGCTGCTGGATTACGACTCGCTGCCCTTCGATATTTCAGAGAATAATGAAGAGCTGTGCAAAGATATCCGCTCATTTGACACAGATAGCTATGAAAAAAGACTGGATTTTTTCCTGAAAAAATATGGCGTTTGTGAAGACGGTCATGCTAGCGAAAGAGCGGCCGAATTTATCGTGAAATTGGTTTCGTGATTATGGACGAAAAGAGGATATGTTATGTCAGATACAAATTATACGCGCTTGAAGCGGGTACTTGGTAAGGTGCTGGAGGAAAAGCGGGAGAAGGATATTATCCTCTATCCGATGGGGGAGCGCGGCACCTTAATCAAAGGTATTTTAAATGGACAGATGGGGGTGGAGGAAAAATATATTATAGATAATCAGCTGTGTAAGGATTGCGAATGGATACATCCGGTATCCCTTTTGGGGCGGATACCGTGTGAAAATTACTATATTATTCTGACCTGTGAGAATCCGCAATACGTGGATAAGATTATAGAATCCTTAGCACCGTACTCTGCTGACTATTGTAATATATTTCAAATGTTGGAAAACGACGAAGAAGAAAATATACCTGAAAATTACAGCAAAAATGTTTATAGCAATATATCGGTGGTAGAGGGAAAAATAAGAGATATCCTTTCCCGGGGAGAGCCTTTTTCGTGTGGGAGAATCGGAGCCACGGAATGCGTGATTGCGCAGGAGTATTGCCGGATGCGTCTGGGAACACAGGAGACCTTTTCGGAGAACGCTGTAAGGTGGCTGTGTAATACGTCAGGCTTTTTCACGGAACAGGGAAGGGAAGAGGAAGACATCGGGCGCTATGCAAAAATGACGGTTGACGCCATGAGAAATATGGATATGCATTTAATCTGGAGAAGGTCGGGAGAGTCATTTTTACTGAGAAATTATGCGAAAGCGGAAGCGAAGTTTGTGGAGAAAAATATTGTCCATTTTCCGTGGCGAAGTCAGGGAAGCACCTGGATGAATGGTCTGGAGGGGAAGAAGGTTTTGGTGGTCTCGCCCTTTAGCGACAGTGTCAGGGTGCAGTATGGCAACAGGAAAGACCTTTTTGCGAATGAGAACAATTTACCGGAATTTGAGCTGATAACTTACCAGTCATTGCAGACACAGATGGGTGCAAGCAGAGGCTTTAAAAACTGGTTTGAAGCATACCGGTATATGGAGGAAGAGATTCTTGGGATAGAATTTGAAGTGGCGCTGCTTGGCTGCGGGGCATATGGGTATCCGTTGACGGCGGCAATTAGCCGGGCGGGAAAACAGGCGGTTGAAATGTGCAGCTCCATACAGCTGATGTTCGGAATTAAGGGAAAGAGATGGGAAGAACGCGATTACATTACCAAGTGGTGGAATGACGCGTGGATATACCCGCTGGAAACGCCGCCCGAATATTATAAGGAAATAGAAGGCGGCGCATACTGGGGTTAGAAAGAAAATTGAGGAAAGCTTTATGGTGAAAATTTCTGTGATTATGCCAAGCCTGAATGTGGCGAAGTACATAAAAAAATGCATGGACAGCGTAGTGAATCAGACCATGAAGGATATCGAGATTATTGTCGTGGACGCGGGCTCGGTGGATGGAACGGAGGAAATCATACGGTCGTACGCGGAGAGGGATGCCAGAGTCCGTTTCATTCATTCCGACAAAAAAAGCTATGGCTATCAGGTGAATGTGGGATTATCCATGGCGGCAGGGGAATATGTGGGGATTGTGGAAACGGATGACTGGATTGAGCCAGACACTTATGAAGTGTTGTATCAATATGCCAGAAAATACGAGGCCGATTATGTGCGCGGCATGTCACAGCTTTATAAAGAAACAGATGGCGGATTGTCATACGGCCTTTGTTTCAGCGTTTTTCCGCAGAAATTATATGAGGATAATCACGGGGTAATCTGGGTGAATCCCCAGGAGCAAAAGGACATATTAAGAAACGACGCCTTTTTGTGGAATGGCATTTACAATAGAAATTTTCTGAGGGGAATTAAGCTGAACGAGACGGCGGGAGCCTCGTATCAGGACGTGGGATTTCTGGTGCAGGTGTATGATAAGGCGGTCCGCGCGGTATATGTAGATAAATTGATATACCACTATCGAAAGGATAACGACGACTGCTCCTGCTATAGCAGGAATGCGTTCCGCTATCTGGCGGAAGAATACAGATTTGTGCAGCAGTTTTTCGAGCGGGAAGATAAGGGATGGAAACTGTTTAGCGATGCCAAATATTTCCAGCAGATATATACACGTTTCCGATTAATGGCGCAAACCGGGAGCTATTGGGAAGAGGCGGTACCTTATATAGAAGAGATGCAGGAATACTTTCAGGGCAGACAGGACGTCCTGCCTGCCTTGGGGGAGTCGTATCGGGAGGGGTTTGTTTCTTTTTTGGAGACCCCGCGAAAACTGTATGAGGCGCTGGAAAAAGAAAATACTGCCAAACAGGAAACGTGGAATGCTTTCTTAGATACGTTGCGGGAACGTAAAATTATTATTTTCGGAAGCGGAAAACGGGGGTATTTTTTGCAGTTTCTTCTATATAAAAAGCGTGTCGGACATGTACTGGGGTACTGTGATAACGATTTAAGCAAGACAGGGCAGGTATTATATGGGTTGAAGGTCAAAACTTTGGAAGAGTGGAGGCAGGCGTCTGACATTGGGGACATCTGCTATGTGATTACGGCAAGGGCCTATGCCGAGGAGATAGAAAAACAACTGCTTTTAAGCGGGATAGCGGAGGAAAATATCGTACTTTTTGACTTGCCGATGGATTTTTCGGCGCTATGACGGACATTGCGATGCGCGGGCAGGAGGGAAACAGGATGGAGCCAAAAGTGTCAATAATCATTCCGATACATGATTCCGAGCCGTATTTAGAACAATGCCTTTGTTCTGTACGGAATCAGACCTTAAAGGAAATCGAAATTTTGTGCATAGACGACTGCTCTGCGGATGGCTCGGCAGAGACAGTCAGGCGCATGTCAGGGGAGGACTCCCGGATAGTTCTGATACAAAACGAAAGGAATTTAGGGGCGGGAGAAACGAGAAACAGAGGCATAGAGCTTGCGAAAGGGGAATATTTCTTTTTCCTGGATTCGGATGATTTTTTGGCGGCGGAGGCGCTGGAGAAGCTGTATTATTATGCCCACGGGAAGGCGCTCCAGCTGTGCTTTTGCTTCCATGTGAATTATTTTGAGAAGGATGGGAGCGTGGGCAAGAGCCCGCATACGACTGAAATTTTTTTCAAGCGATATCGGGATAAGGTATTTTCTTGGAATGACGTACAGCGCTTTTTCTATCAGAATATTTACTGTGTGCCGTGGAACCGCCTGTACCGGACGGAATTTGTGAGAAAATCCTCTGTCAGGTTTCCGCCGTTAGAGAACTCGGAAGATTTATTTTTTGGGAACGCGCTGGTGACGCTGGCGGAGCGTATGGGCCTTGTGGACTCGGAGCAGCCGTTAGTCTTTTACAGGCGGGGACGGGAGGGACAGGTCTCTGCATCGGTCGCGAAGAATCCATACTGTATGCTGGAGTCGGCGAAGCTGTTGTATGATTTTCTGAAGCGCGGTCAGAAGCTGGATGGAATGCAGAAGGGGTATCACAGCTGCATCCTTGAGCTTTTACTTTTTCCGATACAGGCAGCGGAGTATTCGGAAGTTGTTGTGAAACATATCGTGGAAGAGGGATTCCCGGAAATCGGGCTGGCTGATTTGACGCGGGCTGATTTTGCCGGCGTTGCGACCTATAAGAAGTACAGTGAATTGTTGATGGGCAGAAGCTGTTATGTAGATGCTTATATGGCTGCCGTTACGGAAGATAATGCCAAATTGAATTTGGCAGCACAGTTTTTAGGGTGGCATGAGAAAGAAAAAAAGGCTTTATGGGGGATGGGATATAAAGGACAGGCACTGGTTTGCGAGATGCGAAAAAGAGACAGGGGATTTGACTATTATATTGATAAAAACCCCGAAAAAGTTGACGGAGCGGCGAAGGAAATTTCTATATGCAGGTATGAGGAAATAGCGGAGCCGTTGGATTACATTATGCTCACAAACAGGAAGTATTTTGAAGCAATTTACCGACAGTGCAAAGCGCGTACCCCTTCCTGTAAAGTGATTGATATGGATACGTTTTTCCGATGTGATATGACGATAGAAGAGTGTATGGCTTAGCGGGAGGTTTGTATGGAGATACCTGTAGTCTTTGCTACAGACGAAAATTATTTATTTTATACAGTGGTAGCGATTACTTCTATGGCGGAAAATGCGGGGCAGGATACTTTTTATCAGATATACATACTGGTATCGGGCGCGTTGGAAGGCGGGCATGAGCTATTCATAAATCTGCAGGAAAAGTATGCAAATATAGAAATTCAGCTTTTGCCTGTTGCAGACGAAAAGTTTCAAACGGTACATATTAACAATTCCCATGTAACAAAGGCAACGTTTTACCGACTTATTTTAAGTAAGGTGCTGCCGGTGGAAAAGTGCGTGTATCTGGATTCCGATACGATTGTGAATACGGATTTGCAGGAATTGTACCTCACGGAAATGGGAGAAAATTATATTGCGGGGGTAAGGGATTTATGGATTGACCTCATGGAGGGGAACAAGAGGGAAGAGCGGCGGAAAAAGACGGATATTCCGTCCATGAACCAGTATATCAACGCGGGGGTGCTCCTTTTTAATCTGGATAAAATCAGAAGGGATAATCTGACGGAACAGTTCCGGGAGCATATGAAGAAAGACTATCTGTTTGAAGATCAGGATATCGTGAACGTATGCTGCTATGACCATATTTGCAGGCTTCCGGCGAAATGGAATCTTTTTACTCTGTTTATGGGGCGACTCAACGAGCTGGAAGAAAGGGGAATGGACAAAGCCGCCATTCATTATATGAAAGAGAAGAAGGGGATTATCCATTATGCTACGCCTTATATCAGACCATGGGAATCCGTGCGGTTCCTCTGCAACGACATCTGGTGGCAGTATGCGGAAATATGGAGGGATACGCTGGAGTACCGGCATCTGGAAAAGAGAGTGCGGCAGCGTGAGATTGGCTATTCCGAGGAGGCAATGGCAGCGTATTGCAGGGCATATGAGCGGGTTTATATCTGGGGCTTTACCAATCTGGGCAGAAAGATTCTGACAGAACTTATGGACAGGGGGACGGAAAATGTCGCCGCTTTCATCGACCATGATTTGGAAAAACAAAAGTACGCATACTGCGGAAAGTCTGTGAAGCCCTTTGACGTTTCCGTCTATGAAAAGGGAAAGTGTGCGTTTCTCATAGCGAGCCAGAAAAGAGCAGAGGAAATAAAAAGCAGCCTCTTCGATGCGGGGGTGCGGGAGGAGGACATTGTCTGCTTTATACAGAAAGGTCCATATTATTATCAATGCCTGCGGCCGGAGTTCGCCGAGGAAAAGGGCACAGGTGATTTTAAATAGAATCAGGGGAGGAGAGTGACGACAGCTATGACTGATATATCCGTGATTGTACCTGTCTATAACGTGGAATTGTATCTGGAGGAATGTCTGGACAGCCTGACCGCGCAGACTTACCAGAACATGGAGTTTATCTGCATCAACGACGGCTCCACGGACGGATCGCTGGAGATTCTTCGCGAATATGAAAAGCGGGACAGCCGGATTAAGGTGGTGGACAAGCCAAATGAAGGATACGGAAAGACGATGAACAGAGGGCTCGCCATGGCAAAGTCCGCATGGATTGGCATTGTGGAGAGCGACGATTTTGTGAAGGCGGATATGTTTGAGAAGCTGTATGAGGCGGCGGACAGTGAGGTTAATCTGGTAAAATGCAATTTTTATAAGTACAAGGCAAAGGAGGGGAAAAACATCAACTACAGCAAGGAATATCCGGAAGAACTTTTCGGCAGGGAGATAGACCCCTTGGATTATCCGGAAATCTATGACGCCCATAACAGCGTCTGGGCGGGGCTGTACCGCAGAAGCTTTCTGGAGGAAAACCGGATTCATTTCAGCGAGACGCCGGGGGCTTCCTATCAGGATATCTCTTTTAACTTTAAGGTGCTTTCCTCTGTCCGAAAAATGAAGCTGATTAAAGATGCGCTGCTTTATTACCGGACAGATAATTTACAGTCTTCCGTATACAATCCGAATAAAATTTTCTGCATGTCGGATGAAATGCACGCAATTGAGGCGTACATACGGGAGCAGTCAGAAGAGCGGCGGAAAAAACTGTGGCCAATCTGTATGAAGAAGAAGTTTTATGACTACAGGTGGAATTATCTGCGGCTGGCCCCGGAATTTCAATATGCTTTTTTCAGGCTGATGGCGGAGGAGTTTGCGGCGGATGACAGGGAAGGAAAGTTTGAGGAAGTCCGCTGGAGAACGGAGAAGCACAAAGAAGAGCTTCGCGGGATAATAGACGATGCGGAAGGCTATTTTCAAAAAACGAGAAATGTGCAGTATGTGGACGGGCGGGTTCAGATGGCGGACACGGTAAACCAAAAGCTGTTTTTAAAGGGGATTTTGCAGGAGGTCAGGGAGTCTGGCCGCACGGTCATCTACGGCGCAGGCATATGGGGAAAGTGGATGGCGGAGCGGCTGCTTGCCAAGGGAATCCCGAAGGAAAAGTTGTTGTTTGCGGTATCACATAGAGGGGAAGGGCGGGAAGCGATGGGGATTCCCATTGTGGAAGCGGGCAGCCTGAAAGCGATGGAAGAGCGGCTGTTTGTCATCGTGGCGGTGAAAGGGGAAGCACAGATAGAGATGCTGGCAAATCTGAGGAAGCTTGGCATTACCAATGTGGCGCTGGCGGACGATGAGTTTCGGAAGCTGATGCAGCTTGCATGACAGGGAAAGGAAGCACATGAAAGCAATTATCTTCGGCCTTGGAAATTATTATCGTATACAGAAACCCAGGCTGGAAAGCCTTACCAATCTTGAAATCGTGGCATTCGCGGACAACAACGCCGCGTTGTGGGGCACAAGTGTAGATGGGAAACGGGTCATCCCGCCTGCGGAGATTCTGTCGGAGGCGTTTGACTTGGTGATAATCGTGAGTCTTTATGCGAGCGAGATTTATCGGCAGCTCATCGCGCTTGGGGTGGACAGCGGCAGGATTACCGCATGGCCGCAGTTCTGGGCGGGGCGCATGAAGGGCAGGATAGAGCTCTTTGAGCCGGAAAACGGACGGGAAAACGGCGGCAAAAAGATAGCAATCCTGTCAAAGGATTTGTGCTACGACGGCGCCACGCTTGTGGCCATTTATGCGGCAAGGGCCTTGAGTGAACACGGGAGCGCGGTATTGGCGGTTCCTTCCGGGGACGAAAAGCTGATTCGGGAAACGTTAAAGGAGGGGATTGCCGTCGCAATCTGCCCGTCGCTTCCATGGATTGGCGGGGCGGAGACCGCGTGGCTGAAACAGTTTGACGCGGTGATTGTGAATACGCATCCGCTGTTAGAGAGCGTGCTTGCCGTAAGGCGCGTGCGTCCCGTCCTCTGGTGGGTGCATGAAGGCTCGGGGAATTATGAGATTGTGAAGATGCAGTATCCGGAAGGCATAGAGGGCAAAGAGTTCCGGAATGTTACGATTTGCGGGGTCAGTGGGATTGCCTGGCGCAATTTTAATCAGGTGCACCCGGGATATCCCGAAAAAGTATTGCTGCCGGGCATTCCGGAGCAAAAGCCCACGCAGAGGAAAAAAGAAGGGCGGAAGGTCGTTTTTGCCGTAATCGGCGTTTTGTATCCCTTAAAGGGGCAGGAGTTTTTCTTAGACGCGGCCCGGAAAGCGGCAGACGGCGCGGCGGCGGAGTTTTGGATTATCGGCAGGGTGGATGACAACGACTACGGCAGAAGGATAAGGGAGCGGGCTTCTGAGTCTGAGTCGGTGCGGCTGTTCGGGGAGCTGACGAGAGCGGAGCTTGACGAAATTTTCCCGGAAATTGATGTGGTGGTCTGCGCCTCCAAGGAGGAGACGTTGTCCCTGACGGTTGTCGAGGGGATGCGCTCGGGGAAGCTGTGTATCGCCACGAAGAATACGGGCGTTGCGGCGTATATCCATGACGGAAAGAATGGATTTCTTGTGGAATACGGCGATACGGACGCCTTGGTGGAAAAGATGAGGCGGGCGATTGACGGGTGGGAAAGTCTGGACAGTGTGCGGGAAGCGGCAAGGCGGACGTATGAGAAATATTTCAGCATGAAAGCATTTGGCAGGAGATTGGAAGAAATGATAAGGGAAACGGAAAGAGATTGGAAGGAGGGGCAGCCCACGCCCCCGAAGGTTACGGTTTTGCTGCCGTCTCTGAATGTGGCGGCCTATATCCGCGAGTGTATCGAGAGCGTTGTAAACCAGACGCTTACGGACATGGAAATTTTGTGTATCGACGCGGGCTCCACGGACGGCACCTGTGAGGTGATACAGGAATATGCGGCGAAAGACCGACGGGTGCGCTTCATCCGCTCCGAGAAGCGAAGCTACGGATACCAGATTAACTTAGGGTTTCAGCTTGCTAAGGGGGAGTATATAGGGATTGTGGAGACGGACGACAGTGTGGAGCCGGACATGTATGAGGTTCTTTACCAGAGGGCGGCAGAGCTGGATCTGGACTATGTGAAGGCGGGATTTTACACGATGGTCACGCCCTATGAGGGGGAAAGGTATCTGCTAGAGCACAGGCTGGGCGACACGGAGCAGATTTTTTCCTACGAATACTTTTTGAAAAAGAAGCTGTCCCCGGATGTTTATATATGGAACGGGATTTATAAGCGGTCGTTTTTACAGGAGTTCGATATCAGGCTGAACGAGAGCCCGGGGGCGGCGTTTCAGGACTGCGGTTTCCGCTATCTGACAGACATGCACCTCAGGCGGGGGATGTTCATCGAACGGCTGTTTTATCATTACAGGCGGGACAATGCCGGGGCCTCAACCTACAATTCCCATTTTGTGCGGTTTAATCTGGAGGAATGCCGGTATATCCGGCAGCGGATGGCGCGCGACGGCATCACGGACAGGGACAGGCGCGCTTATATGGCGCGGGAGACGGTGATGATGGCGCTCTCCCCCTATACGACGTTTCGGGAGCACAGTCTGCCGAATGAGGAGATTTTTTCGGATTTGGATGAATTTCGCGAAATTATCGTTGCGGACAGGGAGCAGGGACTCTTAAAGCAGGAGGAAATGCTCGCGGCGCACTGGATAGAAATGTGCCTGTTTACGGAGGCGCCGGAGGCTTACGAGGCGTACATCGGCATCAAGGCGAAAATGGACTTCAACGTCTACAGAAATTTTGTGCAGGAAATGTCACAGAAAAAGCAGCTGGTGATTTTCTGCACGGGGAAGGCGGCGAAGTTTGCGATGTGTCTGTTTCGGATGAACGGGCTGGAAAATATGGTCGCTTTCTGTGATAATGATTCTACAAAGTGGGGCACAGACTTTTACGGACGCCCGGTTTTGTCCCCGGAGGAGGCGGTCAGCCGCTATCCCGATGCGTATTATCTGGTGGCCAAGCTGGGGGATTGCGGGGAAATCCTGCGGCAGTTAACAGACGGCGGCGTGAAGGAGGAGCAGACGTCCGTATACAGGCTCTCCCTCAATGCTTTTGGCTGCACGAATCTGTTTATGCGGGGGCTGTAGGCAGGAGGGTAAGGATTTTGAGGAAAGGCAGGGAAACGGGATGACATCCAGGCAACGGCAGAGGGAATTGCCCAAGGCAATCATAAAATGGTATGAGACAGGGAAAAAGAGCAGGACCGCCTGTGTAATCTGCGAGGAGGGAAACAGCGTCTGCATTGCGGAAGCGCTGGAGGAAATGGGAATGCAGGCGGAGCGTCTGCCGCTTGCGTCGCCGGAATGCTGGCAGGCGGAGTATGACATGATTGTCGCGGTCGATGTGCTGGAATACGCGAAGGCTCCTGCAGAGCTGCTTGGCGCCATCCGCAGCCACTTGCGGCCAGACGGCAGGCTGCTTTTAGCGGCGGACAATCGTCTGGGCATCCGCTATTTCTGCGGGGACCAGGATAATTTTACCAATAAAAATTTTGACGGCATTGAAAACTACAGGCACCTCATGCATTGGGAGCGGGAGTCCGCGAAGGGGAGAGCCTACGCGAAGGCGGAGATTATCCGCTTTCTGGAGGAGGCGGGCTTTACGGGGCATCGGTTTTTCTCGGTGTTTCCCAGACTGTCGAACCCGCAGCTTCTTCTGGCGGAGGACTATGAGCCCAACGAGGCGCTGGATATCCGGATTTTCCCGGAGTACAACAGTCCCGACACGGTATTTCTGATGGAGGAGGAGCTCTATCCGTCCCTGATGGAGAATCATCTGCTGCATGGGATGGCCAACGGCTTTTTTGTGGAATGTCCTCTGGACGGCGCGTTTTCTCCCATCAATCAGGTGACGCTTTCCGGGGAGCGGGGCGTGGAAAACGGGATGGCGACGATTCTTAGAGGCGACGGGCTTGTGAAAAAGCGCGCCCTGTATCCGGAGGGGAAGGAGAAGCTGGGGAAGCTGTTTGACAACAATCGGTATTTGCAGGCGCGGGGGGTACGGATGATTGAGGCAAAGCTCGAGGAGGACGCCTTTGTCATGCCCTATGTGCCGGGAATCCCGGCCAACGACTATTTCCGCACGCTGTTTGTGACGGATCGGGCGGCCTTTTTGGAAAAGCTGGACGCTTTTTGGGAGATTATCCTGCGCTCGTCGGAGCATGTGCGGTATGAGGACGTGGACTGGGAGCGGTTTGAGCCCGGCTGGGAGAAGCGGAAAAAGGACGACCCCAACAGGGATAAGTGGAAGAAGATTGCATCCGGCACGGAGGAGGAGCGGGAAGCGCTGGGCGTCATCTTAAAGCGGGGCTATCTGGATTTGGTTTCGCTAAACTGCTTTTATGTGGACGACGATTTTGTATTTTATGATCAGGAGCTCTATCTGGAATGTGTTCCGGCAAAAGCCATCATGCTTAGAACCATCGAGTTTATCTATAAATTTAACGACCAGCTGGATGGGCTGATTCCCAGAAAAGAGCTTTTCGAAAGGTACGGGCTCTGGGAGCACCGCGGGCTGTTTTATAAATTTATCAGCCTGTTTCTGAATGTGCTGCGGAATGATGACGGGATGCTGGATTATTTCAAGGAGGGCAGGCGGTATTACGATACCGTGGCAGAGAACCGCAAGCGTTTGAACTATTCCGGGGAAGAGTACACCATGATATTTAAGGATATTTTCCACCATATCAGAGGGCGGAAGCTGTACCTTTTTGGCTCGGGAAAATATGCAAAGTATTTTCAGGAAAAATATGGAGAAATCTATCCGGTGACAGGGTATCTGGACAATGACGTAAGCCGCCAGGGAACGGAGGTGGACGGGCTGCCCGTGCTATCGCCTGCGGTGTTAAAAGAAATGAATACGGCGGAGTACAAGGTGTTAATCTGCATCCGGGACTATATGCCGGTGGTGCGGCAGCTTTACAGGGCGGGGATTCCAAACTACAGCGTGTACAATCCGAATCTGGTCTATCGGGACGAGCAGCCGCCAAAGACGGAAGAATCACAGAAAAAATATAATGTGGGTTATGTGGCGGGGGTGTTCGACCTGTTCCACATCGGGCATCTGAATCTGCTCAGGCGGGCGAAGGAACAGTGCAATTACCTGATTGTGGGGATTGTCACGGACGAGGGGGTAATCCGGCACAAGAAATCGAAGCCGGCCATTCCTTTCGAGGAGCGCATGGAGATTGTCCGCGCCTGCAGGTATGTGGACAGGGTAGTGGAGATACCCCTCGACAAGGGAGATACGAACGACGCGTACCGCCTGTACAAATTTGACGTGCAGTTTTCGGGAAGCGACTACGCGGACGACCCAAGGTGGAAGGCGAAGCGGGAATTTCTGCAAAGATACGGCGCGGATTTGGTTTTCTTTCCGTACACGGAGGGAATCAGCACGACGCAGCTCAAGGATACGGTGGAAGGGAGGAAGGCGGAGCGATGAAAAAGGTTTGCGCGATGACCAGCGGCATTTTTTGCTTCGATAAGCCGGAGCCGAGCATCAGGCAGCTTCGCGCGGCGGGGATAGGCGGCGTCATGTTTGACTATGCCGTGTTCTGTTCGGCGCACGGGCTGCTCGGCGTAAGAAGACGGCTGCGGGAGGCGGAGCTCACAGGGGCCCCAAAGCCGAAATGGAAGGCGAAGAAGGTGCTGGAATACTATCAGAGAGTGACCAAAGCGCTGGCGGAGAATGACTTTTGCCCCTCCATTGCAAGGCTCCCCTTTCTCGATGTGCGGTTTCGGGCGAAGGAGGCGGAGACGTACCGGGAATTGAACGAGTTGACCATTCGGGTCGACAAAGACTGTATTCGTGCGGCGGAGTCAATCGGCTGCACCCACATCATTGTACAGCCGCTGTTTGCGGGGGTGGAGCGGGGCAGGGAGTGGGAGGTCAACAGGGCCTTTTACATGTCTCTGGCGCAGGTGTGCGGGAAGGCGGAGACGAAGCTTCTGCTTGTCAACCAGAGTAGTGACCAGAACGGTCATTTGATGCGGGGCGTCTGTTCGGACGGCGCGCAGGCGGCGGAATGGATTGACGAGCTGAATAGGGAGGTCGGGACAGAGCGCTTCGGTTTCTGTCTGGATGTGGGGGAGTGCAGTCTCTGCGCGCAGAATATACAGAGCATGGCGGCGGCGCTGGGCGGCAGGATTCAGGCAGTCATTTTGACAGAGAACGACGGGCAAAAGCAGGCGAAGCTGCTTCCCTTCACGAGCGCCTGCGGGCGCAAATCTGCGATGGACTGGCTCAGCATAATTAGGGGGCTTCGGGAAATTCCCTATGACGGCTATCTGATTCTGGAGACGGTGGACACGACGGTGGCCTTCTCACCGCTTTTGCAGCCTTATCTGTATCCGCTTTATGGCGCGGTCTTGGATTATTTTGAGATGCAGCTTCACATAGAAAAGGATTTGAAGCGGTATGACCACATTGCGCTGTTCGGCGCGGGAAATATGTGCCGCAACTACATAAAATGCTATGGGGAAAAGTACCCGCCGCTCTTTACCTGCGACAATAACCCGAAACTGTGGGGGACAGAGCTTGACGGGCTCGCGGTGAAAAACCCGGAGGAGCTGAAAAATCTGCCGGAAAACAGCGGGGTCATTATCTGTAATATTTTTTACCGGGAGATTGAGGAACAGTTGCGTGCCATGGGAATTAATAACATTGGGTATTTTAACGACGAGTACATGCCTTCTTTCTACTTTGACAGGCTGAAACGCGAGGAGCCGGACGAGTGAGAAGGGAAAAACAGGTGACGGGAGGAAGAGAATGCTGCGTATTGGAGTACAGACAAAAAATGTGGTGACGGATGAGAATCCGGAGGAAGGGTTCGACATGCTGAAGCGTGCGGGATTTTCCCATGCGGATTTCAGCCTGAATGACTATCTGAAAAATGATTCGCTGTACCGCTCGGAGTTAAATTCTTTCTTTGACAAGTCCGTGCAGGAATTGGAGGCATTTTTCGCGCCCCACAAACAGGGGGCGGCCGCGGCCAGAATCACAATTAATCAGATGCATATGCCTTACCCGAATTATGTGCCCGGAGCCGAACCGGAGGTGAATGACTATCTGCGGCAGGTAGTGGCGCCCAAGAGCATGAGCGTCTGCGCGTTTTTCGGGTGCCCCTATATCGTGATACACGGGTTTAAGCTGGCCTATTTTCTCGGCTCTGAGGAGAAGGAGTGGCAGGAGACGGCGGACTTCATAGATTTTCTTGCCCCCTATGCGAAGGAGATGGGGATTACCGTCTGCGTGGAAAATTTATATACGGGCGTGGGCGGACATATCGTGGAAGGGCCCTGCTGCAATGTGGCAAAGGCGGTGGAGCGGATTGAACGCATCAACGACAAATACCATGCGGAAATTCTAGGCTTTTGCTTTGACACTGGACATGCCAATCTGGTAGGACTTGATATGGAGCGGTTTATCACAACTCTGGGGGAGCATTTGAAGGTGCTGCACATTCACGATAACGACGGGATATCGGATTTGCACCAGATCCCTTACACCTTTACCAAAACACGGGAAAACCTGCCCTCAACCGACTGGGAGGGTTTTGTCAGAGGGTTGCGGGGGATTGGCTTTGGGGGGACGTTAAGCTTTGAGACGGCGCCGGTGCTCTCCTCTTTTCCAGAGGTGATGAAGCGGGACGTGCTCGCGTTTATAGCAAAGATTGGGGAATATTTGGCCGGATGTATCCGGTGCGACTGACGCGGCGGAGGATTTGCGGCGGCGATTTGGGCTTTTGTTTCGTTTTTCCATGAAAAGAGGAGTGAAATTTGCGGAAAGGAATGTTATACTAACGTAAGTATAGCATTCCTTTCTGCACGCATAAGCAGAGACAATATCTTAAGTAAGGAAAACGGGGAAAATGAAACTACCATTCAAGCATCATGAGAAACCGGAACTGCATAAGGAGATTACATGGAAAACGCGGGCGATATGGATTGCGTCCGCGTTTGCAGGGACGTCCCTTCTTGTCCTGCTGATCGTTTATATAGCGGGACTGAACCGCTACCAGAGCTGCTTTTTAAACGGCACGATTATTGACGAAGTGGATGTGTCCGGCATGTCGATCTCCGAGCTGGAGGAGCAGGTCGGGCAGTATTCGCTCCGGGTCATAGAGCGGCAGGCTGACGGTACGACATTTGAAGAGGAGATACCCGGAAATGAGATTGGGATTTCCTATGTTTCCACGGAACCGCTGCAGGCTGTCTTGCAGGGACAGAACCGTTATCTGTGGTTTTTGAAGCACCATGCGGATTACAGCACAGATGCGCCGCTTTTTTATGAGGAAAAGGCGCTGGAAGAAAAGGTAGATGAACTGCGGGGCTTTCAGAAGGATTTTGTCAAAGAGCCGACGGATGCGTACATAGCGGATTATGTGCCGGGAAACGGTTTTGCATTGGTAGCGGAAACCGAAGGAAACCGTTTGAACCGGGAAAGGACTGTGGAGGCGGTAAAGGCGGCGGTTGCCGGATTGGAGACAAAGCTGGATCTGGCGGCGGCGGGATGCTATGAGGAGCCGAAGGTCACTGCAGAGGATGCGGGGCTTAAGAAAACCTATGAGAAGCTGCAAAATTATGTGAATACGACCGTTACTTATACATTTGGGGAAGAAAGGGAGGTTCTGGACGCGGACACCGTGGCAGGCTGGATTGTGCGAAAAGGGAGCAGGGCAGAGCTGGATCCGGAGCTGGTAAAAGACTATGTCAATTCCCTGCGGAAAAAGCATGACACGGTTTTCCATAAGAGAAAGTTTATGACCAGCTATGGGGAAGAAGTGACGATTGAGCTGGGAGATTACGGCTGGTGGATGGATGTCGGAGCGGAGACGGAAGAGCTGATTGCGGTTTTGGAGCGGGGAGAGGGCGGTGAGCGTGTGCCCGTCTACAGACAGACGGCGGCTTCCTATGACACGCCAGATTACGGGGACTCCTATGTGGAGATTAACCTGACGGCACAGCATTTATTTCTGTACCAGAAGGGGGAATGCGTTCTGGAGTCGGATTTTGTGTCTGGCAATCCGAGCAGGGGAAACGACACGCCGCCGGGTATTTACGGCATCACTTACAAGGAGCGCAATGCCACATTAAACGGCGAGACCTACAGTACGCCTGTCTCCTTCTGGATGCCTTTTAATAATAATGTAGGAATGCATGACGCCACATGGCGGAGCGAGTTTGGCAGGAATATTTATATGACGAACGGATCCCACGGCTGCATCAACCTGCCCTATGCGATTGCGCAGGAAATTTATGGTTATGTGGAGAAGAATACCCCGGTCATCTGCTACCATCTGCCGGGGACGGAGCCGGAACCGCTGGAGGAGATTCCCTTGGAACTGGAGCCGGAGCTGGTGCCGCCGGGGACGCAGCCTTTGCCGGAGCCGGGACAGCCGGTGATGAATCCGCAGCCGGAGGCAGTGGAGTAGTCTTGGCGGCGCGGCAATAGATGGAAAATAGGAAGGAAAGGGTGCCCTGCGGAAAAGTTATGACTGCGGGGTTACTTTTCTTTTAAAATGTGGGAAAGACATTTTCCGCTAACGCCATCGTAAAGTTTTTAAAAAGTGAGGGACGCGCGCTTTCGGTGGAATCGATCTACAATTATCTGGAATGGCTGGAAAAAGCATTTGTGATTTACCGCTGTCCGCGGTATGATTTAAAGGGAAAGTCCGTTTTAAAAACACAGGAGAAATATGTGGTGACGATGGATGAGCTTGCAGGGGGAAATATGCACGGAGTGAAGATTGTGCATTTGATGGAGCTTTTATTGCAGGAAAAGATTTGACTATAAATAGGGACGGCGTGTAAAGCGGATACAGGTGAGGTGGACATGAACAGCAGCAAAAGATACGAATATGTGATGGATGAGGCGGAGATACGGGAATTTTGTCTGCACGCCTTTCTGGAACAGTTGAAATACAGCAAAAAGACAGGAATCCGGCTTTTGGTCATTCTGGCGGCGGAGCTTCTGCTGATTCCGGAGACGGCGGCACTGACGCTTCTGCTGGTAATCGTGATGGTGGCGGCAGTGGGCATTTACAACTATACAGCCACGTCGAGACTTCTGAGAGGGCAGCCCGGAAGCGTCTGGATAGAGGGGGACAAACTGAAGGCGCAGAGAAGGGACTATGGCGAGATTCCCTGCCGGGATATCAAGCTGGTCCTCAGGACAAAGCGCCTTCTTATGATGGGATATATGCAGAGAGCCGGGCGTCCCGCGTGGTTTATGATACCGCTGCGCTCATTCCGGGACGGGCATGAGGTAGACCTGTTTTTGGCGATGATGCGAAATCCCACGGCGCAGGAAAACTGCTATGACCAGACAAGTCAATGCGACGCGGAAATCCTTCGTTTTCAGTACCAGCTTGACCTGGAGAGATGGGTGCGTCTGCAAAAGGGGGCGGCGGATCTTGTAAACGGCGGCAGTCTGGGAAGCACGGCACGGCTATATGGGATGCTGGCTCTGGGCTGTGTGATGCTGGCGGCTCTGGTCAGTGTTTCCTGTCTTGTGGCGAAGAAATTTGACTGGCTGATTGTCGGTTACAGCTTCGCCCTGACCATCCTGCTGATTTTGAAGCTCTATTACACGGATCCTGAGAAACTCATCAGAAAACAGTTGATGTCGCCGGAGGCGGCAGCGCGCGCCTGCGGGCTCTGGCAGGTTTCCCTGACGGAGGAAGGGGTCAGTCTGACCATGCCCGCAGACATTAAAAATATGTATTTGTGGACGTCGCTTGCGTGGATGGTGGAGACGGAAGAGGCGTTTTATCTCTTTCATAGAGATAAAAAACATTTTGTAATGATTGCAAAAGAGAGCTTTCAAAGCTGGGATCAGGTGAGGTTCTTCCATCAGGTGTGCGCAGATCACGGGATACAGAAAGCTGCGCCGAAAAAAGCGCGCTATGTGCCGTTATGGCTGTTAGTGGCGCTTTTCGTAGTATGTCTGCTGGCGCTTTTTGGGATTGCCATAGTAAGGGCTGCTCTGACGAAAAAGGACGAACCAGGTGTTGCTTCGGGGGATGTTTATGAGCGCATTTCCCTGGAGGAACAGGTGGAGGTGCTTAAGTCGCTTGGGCTTCATGTGCCGGAGGAGACGGCAGCGTCCGTGAGAAATTCCATGGAGGAATACGGGCTGTATGATTTGGTGGAGGAAAGCCCGTATACATGGCTTTTGACGGACATGGGCGCGTCCACATATGACGAAGAGTGGAATGTGACAGGATATGACGACGAGGTATTCTGGTTTGATTTTGAAGGGTTTGACATTTCCGCGGATTATATTGATGTTTTGAACGGTATGCTTGCGCTGGCAAAAGGATCCTGTCTGGACGGGGTGACAGATATTCAGGAAGATATGTCGGATGCGGACTGGGAGAAAGGGCGCGGGACGGTTACGGTCAGCCTATGCTGGAAAGAGCAGATATATTTATATGATATGGAAATGTACAACGACTGGATTGACAGCGAGGTGTTAGGTATATTCAATCCACTTCTGGAGCAGGAGGGATCGCAGAGATATTTTTATGCGACAGGAGATAACGGGCAGGGCGCCATCGTATTTTTCTGTACGTCGGAGTGGGCAGAGCAGTTTACACAGAAGACAGATCTTGTGCTGGAAAAGGAAACAACAAAGGCAGATGAGGTCAGATAACAAGGAGGGAACCACTATGAAATTCACAGAAGGCTACTGGCTGCGCAGCGAAAATATGGCGGCGTCCTATGCGTCGCAGGGTTTTTACGCGGAGCGGACGCAGTGGGGGATGCGCATCGTCGCGCCGGAGAGAAAGATTCTGGGCAGGGGTGACGCCCAGAACATTACTACGATAACGATTGACTTTGTTGCTTTTGCCGAAAATAATATTCTGGTGAAAGCAAGACATTATGAGGCATACGAGGACAGGGAAGCGAGATTTGACTTAAATGGTCAAAATGTGCCTTTCAACGTGGAGATTACGGACGACGAGGCGGTTATGACGAGCGGAGCGGTGACTGCGAGAGTCAATAGACAGGAGGGAACCTACCGTTTTGAGGCGGAGGGAAAGGTCATTACGGAATGTGGGTTCCGCAATCTGGGCTATATCCGCTGGGGGAAGCAGCCGAACACTATGTTCCCGAAGGAGAACTATCTCTCCGAGAGCCATGAGCCTTATATGGTCACCGAACTTTCCCTGAAAGCGGGCGAGCGGGTTTACGGTCTCGGCGAGCAGTTTACGTCTTTTGTGAAAAACGGGCAGGTGGTGGAGATGTGGAACGAGGACGGCGGCACTTCCTCGCAGGTTGCCTACAAGAGCGTGCCCTTCTATATGACAAACGAGGGCTATGGAATCTTTGTGGATCACACCACGCCGGTCTCCTTTGAGGTGGCAAGCGAGAAGGTGGAGTATGTGGGATTTTCCGTGCCGGGCGAGGAGCTGCGCTATCACTTTATTTACGGACCGACGCCGAAGGAGGTGCTTGTCAGATATACGGATATGACGGGAAAACCGGCGCTGCCGCCTGCCTGGAGCTTCGGGCTGTGGCTGACCACTTCCTTTACGACCAAATATGACGAGGAGACGACCGGTTCCTTTATCGACGGGATGGCGGAGCGAGACATACCCCTGCGGGTGTTCCATTTCGACAGCTACTGGATGAAGGCGCTGCATTGGTGTGATTTCGAGTGGGACGACAAGACGTTTTCCGATGTGAAAAATATGCTTGCACGGTATAAGAAAGAGAAGGGATTGAAGATCTGCGTCTGGCTGAACCCTTATATTGCGCAGGGGACGCCGTTTTTCAGGGAAGGTGTGGAAAAAGGCTATTTTCTGATGCGCGCGGACGGCAGGGGCGTGAAGCAGATCGACTTCTGGAATCCGGGCATCGCGATCGTGGATTTCACCAATCCCGAGGCGAAAGATTGGTATGTGGGGAAGCTAAAAAGCCTGCTCGATATGGGCGTGGACTGCTTTAAGACCGATTTCGGCGAGCGGATTCCCATTGACGTGACGTATCACGACGGTTCCGACCCTTTGAGTATGCATAATTATTATTCGTACCTTTACAATAAGGCGGTTTTTGAGATGCTGCGGGAAGTAAAGGGAGAGGGCGAGGCGGTGCTCTTTGCCAGAAGCGCCACCGCCGGGTGCCAGCAGTTCCCGGCGCACTGGGGCGGTGACTGCTCCGCGTCGTATCCTTCCATGGCGGAGACGCTGCGGGGCGGTTTGAGCTTTGCCATGAGCGGTTTTTCTTTTTGGAGCCACGATATTTCCGGATTTGAGAAGACAGCCTCCCCGGATATCTACAAGAGGTGGGTGCAGTTCGGTATGCTTTCCTCCCACAGCAGGCTGCACGGTTCCCAGACCTACCGGGTGCCGTGGCTGTTTGACGAGGAGGCGTGTGACGTGCTCCGGTATTTTACCAATCTCAAATGCCGTCTGATGCCCTATCTGTACAGACAGGCGGCAATTTCCCATGAGACGGGCATCCCCATGATGCGCCCTATGGTGCTGGAATTTTCGAAAGAGCCGGGCGTCAAGGATCTGGACATGCAGTATATGCTGGGAGATTCCCTGCTGGTGGCGCCGATTTTCCGGGAGGACGGTGTGGTCGAGTACTATCTGCCAGAAGGTAAATGGACGCATCTTCTGAGCGGGGAAGAGCGAGAAGGCGGGCGATGGTACAGAGAGAGTTATGATTATTTCTCCCTGCCGTTCTTTGTGCGGGAAAACACGCTGCTTGCCGTGGGCGGCAACGAAAAACTGCCCGATTATGATTATATGGAAGGATTGGAACTGCATCTGTATACGCTTGCGGACGGCGCGGAGGCGGCATGTGAGATTACTGACTTGTCCGGTCAAGTCGTGATGAAAGCGAAAGCTGCGCGGCGGGGCGATACAATTTCCTTCGAGACGGACTGCCCGGAGAAGGAGCCGACACTCGTGGTTCACGGCATGGAGGAGGTTTCTGCGGTGGAAGGCGGCGTGAAGGTTGTGCGAAAGCTGCGCGCGGAGCGGATGATGGGCGAGAAGAGTTATGTAAACTTATAAAGCTTCGCCAAACGTTCTAAACTGCTTATAAACGGCAGGTTTACCTGGGGAAACTACCGGTCGGTTGAGTATAGAGGAAAGAGAGAGATACAATGCAGACATCAAATCAAAGGAGAGCAGAGAGTTCTTTTCCCAGGCTGGCTGAGATTTTTGATGTATCCGTCGATGAGCTGATGCAGGTGAAGACGGTGGCAAAGGAGAATGAGGAACATGCCGGGATTGTGCAGACTGCGTTGAAAGGCTTGGCATTGGCGATGGGCGTGGCGGTTGTCGTTCTCTCTATTATGGAACAGATTGAGACGAAAGCCGCGATTGGCATGTTGGGAATGGGGCTTGCCTGTCTTGCGGTGACACAGCTTTCTAAAAAGGAAAACTGACGGTTTTACAAAAGAAACTTGAAAAGAGGAGGTTTTATGGACAGCAAAAATTTTTCACAGTTTTTTAAGAGTATCGTTGATCAGGACAGGTGCGCGGTGGTGATCTGCAATACGGCGCATGAGATTATCTACATGAATCCCACGGCGGCGGCGCGCTATGCGAAACGGGGCGGCGCCGCCCTTGTGGGGAAGAGTCTTTTAGACTGCCATAACGCGCAGTCTGCGGAACAGATTAAAAAGGTGGCGGCATGGTTTGCGGAGAGCCCAGACCACAACATTATCTATACCTTCCGCAACGAGAAGGAGAATAAGGACGTCTATATGGTCGCCCTGCGGGATGAGGACGGAACGCTGATCGGGTACTATGAGAAGCATGAGTATCGGGATGGGGAGACAAGCGCATTGTATGATTTCTGTTAAGGCGTTCTTTGACTGATACGACGCGAGACTTGACATACACAGACATGTGCGCTAGTATGAAGCTGGCATAATCCATAGTATTTAAGTAGACTACAAAAATAAATCCAACTGGCACGGAAAGCCAAAAGGGAACGGAAAACAGAATGGACGAAAAATTTATCGAAGTATCCCAGCTGCATAAAACTTTTCACAACAAAAAACAGCGGATTGAAGTTTTGAAGGGCATCGATCTTTCGGTGGAGAAGGGTGAGATTTACGGTATCGTCGGATTCAGCGGAGCCGGTAAGTCCACGCTTGTCAGATGTATGAACCGTTTGGAGGAGCCGGATGGCGGCACGGTCAGGATCGGAGACAGCGAGATTACTTCCCTCGCAAAGGTGGCGTTAAACGAGCAGCGCAGAAAGATTGGCATGATTTTTCAGCAGTTTAATCTGTTTGACTCCATGACAGTGGCGCAGAATATTGCCTACCCTCTTAAGCTGACGGGCGTAAACGGAAAAGAAGCGAATGAGCGGGTGGATGAGATGCTTGCACTCGTCGGGCTTACGGAAAAGAAAAGCTCGTATCCGGGAGAACTGTCGGGCGGGCAGAAGCAGAGAGTTGGCATTGCAAGGGCATTGGCGAACCGTCCGGATGTACTTTTGTCTGACGAAGCAACCAGCGCGCTGGATCCGCAGACGACGCTGTCCGTGCTGGACCTTTTGAAAAAAATCAATGAGAAGCTGGGACTGACGATTATACTGATTACGCACGAGCTGGAAGTCATCAAATATGCCTGTCACAGGATGGCGGTTATGGAAGACGGGCGGATTTTGGAGCAGGGGCTTGTCAAGGATATTTTCCGAAACCCGCAATGTGAGACGGCAAGAAACTTTATCGGCGTCTACAATCAGTTCAGAAGTGAAGAGCAGCGGGAGGACGAACAATGAGCCTGTACAAATATTCTTTTTGGGAAGTGTTTAAGCATTCCTTTAGCGCGGAGGTTTGGGATAAGGTGCTGCCTGCCATCGGAGAGACGATGTATATGGTTGCGGTTTCTTCTGTTTTCGTTCTGATTTTCGGCATTTTGCTGGGATTGGTTTTGGTGATGACGAGCAAGGAAGGGCTCGTGCCCTGCAGGGCGGTGCACAGTGTGCTCGGGGCGGTCATCAACTGTTTTCGCTCGCTGCCGCAGGTGATTATCATTATCGTAATGCTGCCTGTAGCAAGGGCACTTGTCGGAAAGTCTTATGGTTCCAACGCCTGTATTATTTCTCTGATTGCAAGCTGTGTGCCGCTTTTTGCAAGACTTGTGGAGAGCAGCCTTATGGAGATTGACAAGGGAAAAATCGAGGCGGCGAAGGCGATGGGAAGCGGGAATATGCGTATTCTGTTTACCATCATGGTGCCGGAGACGCTGCCGTCCCTGATTCGCGCCTTTACCAACGCGGTTGTGATCGTGATTTCCATGACGGCACTGGCGGGCAGCTTCGGCGCTGGAGGTATCGGCTATGTGGCGGTCACTTACGGGTATACGCGGTACAGACACGACCTGCTGTTTGCGACCATTATTGTGCTGATTGTTATCGTGCAGGCGGTGCAGTTTGTGGGAGATACAATTTCCAAGATGATTTTAAAGAAGCGGCATTTGATTTGAATGGATGAGTTTACATAACATTTATGATGCTCCGGCGTCTTAAATGAATATATAATTGTCATGGTGGTAAACCGCTTTGACGGAACGGAGGAGAAATTATGAAAAAGAGACTGGTAACTTTAATGATGGCGGCTGTGACGGCAGCTGCGCTGCTTACAGGCTGCGGCGGCGGTCAGGAGTCCGCGGCGACGAGTGAACAGCCTGCAAAGGAGAGCGCGGCAGATGATGCAGCGGCGGACGAAGTAGAGGTCAACGAGCCGGAGGAAGCGCCTGCGGCGGAGGGTGCAGAAGATGCCGCAGAAGTCTCTGACAAGGTGGTTCTCAAATGCGTATGCGACCTGACGCCCCACAGCGAGATTTTGAATGCGGCAGCGGAGCAGCTTGCACAGGAGGGCATCGAGCTGGACATTGTTTCTACCACATGGGATGCGACATGGAATGATATGCTAATAGATGGAGATATCGATTTCGCTTACTTTATGCATGTACCTGCGATGGAGAGCATCGAGGAGGAGATGGGCGTGACCCTGTATAGCATGGGCGGCGTTCACGTGGAGCCCTATGCCTGCTTTTCTGACAAATATGCGTCCAAGGATGAGCTTCCTGAGAATGCGGTGATTGCGATTCCCAACGATTCCTCTAACGAGTACAGGGCGCTTAAGGTGCTGGAAAAGGAAGGATTTTTGAAGTTGAATCCGGATATGACGGCGATTGACGCGTCCGTTGACCAGATTGAGGAATATACGATTCCGATTGAGATTGTGGAGATGGATCAGGCGAATATTATTCCCTCCGCAGCGGATTTCGACGCGTATTTTGTCAATGTCAACAGGGCGTTGGAGGCAAATATCGACACTACGGCTTATCTGATGAGAGAGGGTGAGGATTCTGAGTATGCCAACATCATTACTGTGACAGAGGCAAATAAGGACAACGAGGCGATCAAGAAGTTGGTGAGCGCGCTGCAGTCCGATGAGACGAAAAAGTTTATCGAGGAGAATTTCAATGGGGCGGTAATTCCAGCGAAGCAGTAAAACGAAAATGAGCGGAGAAAGGGCATTGTAAACCTTAGAAAACAAGAGGTTGACAATGCCTTCTTTTCTGTGTTAAGATCATTTCGCACAGAGGAGGAAGCATATGAATCGCGAAATGAGTGTAGACACAGAAAAGATACAGACAAGGACAGCGCGGAAGGGAAGGACCTATGACATGGTGTATATCGGTGTGTTTGTAGGGTTGATGGCTGTCTGCTCTTGGATTTCCATTCCGACGGCAGTTCCATTTACCCTTCAGACCTTTGCAGTCTTTCTGGCGGTGACGGTCATGGGCGGGAAACGCGGCACATTGGCTGTTGTCGTTTATTTACTGCTTGGAATGGCAGGCGTTCCGGTTTTTGCGGAATTTTCAGCCGGACCGGGCGTGCTGTTTGGCACGACAGGCGGCTATCTTATAGGCTTCATTTTTACCGCTCTGCTCATGTGGCTGGTTGAAAGGTTGTTTGGTAGAAAACTCCCAGTGCTGGCAGTTTCCATGTTCTTTGGCATGGTGACGTACTATGTGATCGGGACGATCTGGTTTATGGTCGTGTATGGAAGTGTTAACGAATCTGTCAGTCTGATGACGGCGCTGGGCTGGTGTGTGGTTCCTTTCGTTATTCCGGATTTGATCAAGGCGGCGTTGGCGCTGAGTTTCGGCAATGCCCTGAGAAAACCGCTTGCAGGGTTAATAGACTGAAATATGGCATTCTCTGCATAGATGTAAGACAGTTAAAAGAGAAATCTATTATTATACTGGGAGAATATGAAATGATATACAGGATAAGAGCACATCATGGCATGTGCTTTTCCTTTTTTCAGGGGAAAGGCTACAGTGGTGAATTTACGGAAAATATGTGGGAAATGAAGAAAAAGCTGGCGCAGAACCCGGAGGTGATTCTGTGTGATGAGACAGACGACGTGTGCACATATTGTCCGAACAACGAAGAGGGAGTCTGCATCTCCGCCGGAAAGGCGGATGAATATGACAGACAGGTGCTTGCCCGATGCGGGCTTGGCGCAGGGTGTCAGATCAGATGGGAGGACTTTGCGCGTCTCGTGGAGGAGCGTATTTTGTCCGAGGGCAGACGAGAAGAGATTTGCGGGGACTGCCAGTGGACGGAGCTTTGCGGAGGAACTTGAAACCATTTTTGGCAGTCCGAAGGAAGAGAGTACGAGAAGATAAATCTGACTGCCGATACATGAGATTGTGGCATGGTCTGAACAGCGTATAGAGGAGTATACGGACGCGCTGATGGAATTGATGCAGATGATGGCAGTGTAGATATGACAAATATTTCCGTTATATCTACACTGCCGTATTGTTTTATGTGTCGATGGTCAAAGAAGTTGTATCCCGCTCGCCAGCGCCTCCCTCGTCACATCCTCCGGCCAGAGTGAGCACTGCACCTCGCCGATATGCGCTTTGCGCAAGAAGAACATGCAGATTCTCGACTGCCCGATGCCGCCGCCGATGGTGAAGGGAAGGGTCTCGTCGATGATGCCCTTCTGGAAGGGGAGCTTCGCGCGCTCGGGGCAGCCCGCCTTGTCGAGCTGGGAAAGCAGCGCGTCCTTATCCACGCGGATGCCCATGGAGGACAGCTCCAGCGCGATATCGAGGACGGGATAGTAGACGAGAATGTCCGCGTTGAGCGTCCAGTCGTCGTAGTCCGGCGCGCGGCCGTCGTGCTTTTCGCCGGAGGCAAGGAGATCGCCGATCTGCATGAGGCAGACCGCGCCCTTTTCTCTGGTAATCAGGTATTCCCGCTCCTTCGGCGTCGTGCCCGGATAGAGATCTTCTAATGCCTGCGTGGTGATGAAGAAGATATCCTGGGGTAGAATCTCGTCTATGTAATCGTATTGGATCGCCATGTATTTTTCAGTCTTGCGCAGCGCCTTATAGACCAGCTTCACCGTTTCTTTCAGATAATCGAGACAGCGTTCTTCGCGGGAAATGATCTTTTCCCAGTCCCATTGGTCCACATAGATGGAGTGGATGTTGTCCGTTATTTCGTCCCTGCGGATGGCGCTCATATCGGTGTAAAGCCCTTCTCCGTGGGAAAAACCGTATTTGCCGAGAGCCATGCGCTTCCATTTTGCCAGAGAGTGCACGATTTCGGCGGGGGCGTCGTTCTGTTCCTTGATGCCGAAGGTGACGGGGCGCTCCACGCCGTTTAAGTTATCGTTTAGTCCGGATGCCGGCTTCACGAAAAGGGGCGCGGATACCCGCAGCAGATGCAGTCTTTCGGCAAGCTGCACCTGAAAAAAGTCTTTGACCGTCTTAATGCCAATCTGTGTGTCGTGCAGATTCAGCGCAGACTTGTAATCCTGTGGAATGATTAAGTTGTCCATGAAATACCTCGCTTTTTTCGCGGGTCATACGCCCGCTTTTACTTACTATTTAACCGCTTTTAGGGCGGGAAAGCAAGGAAAATTTTTACCACGTCTTTTCAAGCGGCGTATTCCAGTCAAGTGAAAAAGGACTGTTGGTGGATGTTTTCAGTGGCATTTCCGTCATTGTACTATGGCTGGAAGCAGGGTAAAATAGACAGGGACACACCATGTCCCATCGCATGCAATCAGGGTTTTGCCCGTTTGCTGTCCTGTCCATAGCAGGCGGGATGCGGTATTCTTTTTCCGGAAAGGAGGACAAAAACGATGGACCAGATAAAAATCGGGATGTTTTTTAAGGAATTGCGAAAAGAAAAGGGGCTTACGCAGGAACAGCTTGCAGAAAAACTGCGGGTATCCAGACGGACGGTATCCAGATGGGAGACAGGCGGCAATATGCCGGATTTGGACCTTCTGATAGAAATGTCTGATTATTATGAAGTGGAACTGCGGGAACTGCTCGACGGAGAAAGGAAAGGTGAAAAAATGGATAAAGAATTGGAAGAAACGGTATTAAAAGTGGCTGATTACAGCAATGAAGAAAAACAGAAAATCACGAGGCGTATGCATGTGTTGTTTATCGGCGGACTGTTTGCGGCGGTTGTTTATTTAGTTTTATTATTTACGGACCATGCCGACAATTTTCTCGGCGGTTTTTGTCAGGGGGTGACGCTTGGGATGATGATCGTCGGGGTGATTATGACGAGCAAGTATGCGGCGAGAATCCGGGCATACAAAAAGAGACTGTTGGCAAAATAAAAAAATAATCCCGGAGATAATCATTCTGAGTGGTCGGATGACTGTTCCCGGGATTTTTTGTGTCCGCGTGCCAGACAGCAGCGGACGGAATATTTTGTTTTACTTATGCCCCGATATTACAAGCTAATGCCGAACGACTGCAAAAGAAGCAGGAACAACAGCACCGGGGCAATCACGGTAATCATCGCGATATACAGCCGTTTCCTGCCGAACTTATATCCGCCCAGGGTCACTTCGTCGATGATGACCTTGGGTTTTACAATCCAGCCAATCAGAATACAGGTCAAAAGCGCCACGAGCGGCATCAGGCAGTTATTGCTGATATAGTCCATCAAATCAAGGAGCTGACCTGTGGAGCCGTTTGGCAGCTTTACTTCAAAATAGAAGAGATTATAGCCGAAGCATACAATCGTGCCGACGATGAAACCGTAGGCGGTCACCACTGCCGCACTCTTTTTCCGGGACAAATGGAACTTGTCCATCAGTCCCGAGACAATCGCTTCCATAATGGAAACCGCGGAGGTAATCGCCGCGAAGGCGACCATCACAAAGAACAGGATGCCGACGAGAGTCCCCATCCACCCCATCTCGGCAAAAATCTTTGGCAGAGAGATAAACATAAGCCCCGGTCCGGCGGACATGCCCTCGGTTCCCATGAAAACATAGACGGCGGGAACGATCATCAGCCCGGCAAGCAGAGCGACAACGGTATCGAAAATCTCAATCTGGTTGATGGAAGGCATCAGATCCACGTCTTTTTTCACATAGGAGCCGTAAGCCACCATGATGCCCATAGCAATGCTGATGGAGTAAAACAGCTGTCCCAGTGCGTCCATAATTACCACGAAAAGCTCCTGCAGGGTGACGCCCTCGAAATTCGGGAGCAGATAAATTTTCAGTCCGTCCAGCCCTGACCGCTCAAGTCCCGAAGCATCTGTATGGCGCAGCGTCAGTGCGTAAACGGAAATACCGATGATCAGAACGAGAAGCAGGGGCATGATAAATTTGCTGGCACGTTCAATGCCCTTGTCCACGCCGCCGAAGATGATGATCGCGGACAGAAGCGTAAATATGACCATAAAGATCACGGGGCTTACCTGTTTGGAAATAAAGCCGGTAAAATAACCGTCCGCGGCGGCATCCGCCGTTTTTCCGGTGACAAAAACCGTGAGATATTTTAGCACCCAGCCGCCGATGGCAAGATAATAAGGTAAAATAATAATCGGGACAAGGCTTGCCAGTATGCCGAGTCCTTTCCATTTCGGGTGAATCACGCCGTATGCGGTCAGCGGGCTCTGCCCGGTCTTCCTTCCGATGGCGATCTCTGTGGTGAGCAGGGTAAAGCCGAAGGTCAGCGCCAGAATGATATAGCAGAAAATAAACAGTCCGCCGCCATCCTTCGCCGCCAGATAGGGGAACCGCCAGATATTGCCGAGCCCTACCGCGCTGCCTGCCGCCGCTAAGACAAACCCAAGTCTGCCTGTAAAGTTTCCTCTTTTCTTATTCGTTTCCATTTTTCCATCCTTTTCCTTTTGCAAATAATATTCTGATTATACTGTAAGATGGTTTTTCTTGCAATGTCTTTCGCGGCGGAAGCTGTGCTTTCTGCTTATAAAAAAATAAGAACAAATGTTCTGAAAACACTTGCAAAAGAAAGAGGCATATGCTAAGATAATAGCACAGAAAGAACGCATGTTCTGCCTTGGAAAAGGGAATGATAAGGTACGGACAGCATAACGCGTTCTGTTCAGAGGACAACGATAGGAGTATCAGGAAATGGAGTTAAGAATTGCGCCGCAGATGTCGGTCATGGAAAAATTGAAAATACTCGGCGACGCGGCGAAATATGACGTGTCGTGCAGCTCCAGCGGTTCCTCCCGAAAAAATGACGGGCAGGGTATCGGCAATACCGTGGCGGCGGGTCTTTGTCACAGTTTCGCTGCGGACGGCAGATGCATTTCCCTGTTGAAAATCCTATTTACCAACGAGTGTATTTATGACTGCAGATACTGTATGAACCGCAGCTCTAATGACGTGCCCCGCGCTTCGTTTACACCTGACGAGGTCTGTGAGCTGACCATGGAATTTTACAGGCGCAATTATATAGAAGGTTTGTTTTTGAGTTCGGGTATTCTGTACAGCCCAAACTATACGATGGAGCTGATTTGTGAGACGGTGCATAAGCTGCGCACCCTGCACCGGTTTCAGGGATATATTCATGTCAAGGCGATTCCCGGGGCGGATCCGCTTTTGATTCAGCGGGCTGGTTTTCTGGCGGACCGTATGAGCGTGAATCTGGAGATGGCGACTGCGGAGGGACTGCGGGCGATTGCGCCCAATAAGCACCGAAAAAATATATTGAAACCCATGCGCCAGATACAGAACGGCATTTCGGAAAATAGAAACGAACTTGCCATATACAAACACGCGCCCCATTTCTGCGAAGCGGGGCAGTCTACCCAGATGGTCATCGGCGCGCTGCCAGAGAGCGATTATCAGATTATGTCGGTGGCGGAAAACCTTTATGATAAGTTTTCGCTAAAGCGGGTATACTACTCGGCGTTCGTGAATGTGAACGAGGACAAGGAGCTGCCCGCCCTTGCCGGAGGACCGCCGCTTCTGCGGGAACACAGGCTGTACCAGGCGGACTGGCTTCTGCGGTTCTATGACTTTAAGGTGAGTGAGCTGCTGACGGAGGACAGACCGAATTTCAATACCGCTATCGACCCGAAAGCGGATTGGGCAGTCCGCCATCTGGAATGTTTTCCGATAGAGATTAACCGGGCGGATTACCATATGCTTTTGCGCATTCCGGGGGTGGGTGTGAAGAGCGCGAGGCGGATTGTGGCGGCGAGACGGTTCGGGAATCTCACCTTTGAGGATTTAAAGAAGATTGGCGTGATATTAAAGCGCGCGCTCTATTTTATCACCTGTAATGGCAGGATGATGTACCCGACGAAACTGGAGGAGCAGTATATCGTGCAAAGTCTTACCTATCAAAATCAGATGGGCAGAGGGGAGAAGCTGCCGTTTATGACGGACGGCACGACCTATCGGCAGATGTCGCTGTTCGATATGGAAGATTTCGGAAGAAACTGGAAAGCCGCAGGCGGGTAACCCATCGGGAACGTTTTTGCGGGAAGGGAGTATCTATATTTATGGAAGAAAAGTATTTGGTCTGCGAAGATTCTCTGGAAGGGATTTTCACCGGGATTTACGATGCCTATGCCTTGAGGGAGGGGCATGAGCATGTGCATATCCAGATAGGTGAGGAGGAAAATCTTCGGTTGTTTGCCAGTTATGTGCCGGTTCTTCCTGACCCGGTGAAAACGGGAAAGGTAGCGGATACGCTTAAGGTACGTCTGGGGGAACATGCGTATCATTCCCTCTGCCGGGCGGCGGCATCCTGCTATCCCGATAAGGGGGAGGCGGTTTATAAGACCGTGGTGGACGCTCTCACGGCGGGCAACGGCAGCCGGGTGATGGAAAATCTCAGGAATCCTTACGTGGTAAGATGCTTCGAACTGGCGCGGTTTACCGCCAATGAAGCGCACTATGAGATTGAGTTTCTGCGCTTTCAGGAGCTTGCGGATACGGGATTTGCGAAAGCGGGCGTTCTTTTTTCGCGGATTGGTCCGAAAAATAATGTAATCCCTTTTATTATGCCGCATTTTGCGGACAGACTGCCCATTGAAAACTTTATGGTCTATGATGAAAACAGGAACCTGTTCGGGGTACACCCGGCGGGGGAAGAGTGGTATCTGGTGACAGCGGGGGAGACGTTTGCACTTAAGGAGCTTGCCTGCTCGGAAAAAGAGGACGCGTATCAGGAATTGTTCCGGACATTCCATCAGACAATCGGCATCAAAAGCCGGGAAAACAAAAAATTGCAGCGGCAGATGTGCGCGTACCGTTACCAAGATTATATGGTGGAATTTCAGCAAAAGGGAAAAAATGAAGCCCTGCAGAAGCGCGGCAAAACGGGATAATAGGCAGATTTCACAAAAAACAATTTGATATTCAAAATAATTATGTAAAGTTTTGAAAAATGTCCGGAAAATGCCAAAATTGTACAATATTAGGAACAAAAATAACTCTTTACAAATGAAAATAATGGAGTATAATCTAGGCAAATGAGGAGCTTGAAAACGTTTTATCTATGTGTGCTTTTCGCATACATAAGTGAAAAGGAAGGTGATTGTTATGCAACACAAAATCAAATTGAGACCGGATGAGGTGAAGGACTTCGTGTCCGCAGCTACCAAGTGTGACTGTGATGTGGATATCTTCTACAATAGCTTTATCGTGGATGCCAAATCCATCATCGGCGTACTGGGACTGAATTTCAATCAGATTTTAACCGTTGCGTACAACGGCTATGAACCCGATTTTGAGAAACGTCTCAGAAAATGGGCGGTAGCAGTATAGATTCCGGCTGTATCAGAAATATGGAACACATTGACTCCCTATGTAAGATAATTTAAGATTATCTTATGTAGGGAGTCTTTTATCTTAGAGGTAATGATATGGAAGTGCGTGTTTCCGTGCGGAGTCTGGTGGAATTTATTCTGCGCTCCGGCGATATTGACAATCGAAAAGCGGCGTCACCCGAAAATGCCATGCAGGAGGGAGGAAGGATTCACCGTATGATTCAGCGGCGGATGGGACCTTCCTATCAGGCGGAGGTGTCTCTTTCCCACGCCTATGACGCGGGGGAGTATGAGATTGTGGTGGAAGGGCGCGCCGACGGCATTATCACGGAATCCGTAAAGGATGCGCTGCCGCAGCCTGCGATTGCGGAGAAAACGGACGGCGGCGTGGAGACGCGTCTTGCCGTGACGCCGGGGCAGGAGCAGGCGGTGCAGAAACTGACGGTTACCATAGACGAGATCAAGGGGACTTACCATGATTTGAAAAAAATGAAAGCGCCCGTACCCGTGCATCTGGCGCAGGCGAAGTGCTACGCCTATATTTACGCGACACAGAAAAAGCTGTCGGATATCCGGGTGCGCATGACATACTGTCATATAGAGACCGAGGAAATCCGTTATTTTCACGAGGAATATCTGTATGAAGAGCTGCAGGAATGGTTTGAAGACTTGATGGGGCAGTATCGGAAATGGGCGGATTACCAGTTCGCGTGGCAGAAAGGCAGGCAGGAATCCATCAAAAATCTGGCATTTCCTTTTCCGTATCGGGAGGGGCAGAAGGAGCTGGCGAGCTATGTCTACCAGACGATTTATCACAAGCGCAAGCTCTTTATTGAAGCGCCTACGGGCGCGGGCAAGACGATTTCCACGATATTCCCGGCGCTTAAGGCAATGGGGGAGGGGTTGTGCGAGCGTATCTTTTATCTGACGGCGAAAACCATTACCCGCACGGTGGCGGACGATACCATCACCCTGATGCGGGAGAAGGGGCTGCAGCTGAAAAGTGTCATATTGACCGCTAAGGACAAAATTTGTTTCATCGAAGAAACCGAGTGTAATCCGGCGGCTTGCCCGTATGCGAAGGGGCACTATGACAGGGTGAATGAGGCGATGTACGACTTGTTGACTCATGCGGACAACTTCACGCGGGAGCGAATCGAAGAGTACGCGGAGAAATACCGTGTCTGCCCTTTTGAGATGTGTCTGGACATGAGTCTGTTTGCCGACGCGGTAATCTGCGATTACAATTATCTGTTTGACCCGCATGTGTATCTGCGCCGCTTTTTTGCGGAAGGGGTCAGGGGCGAATATATTTTTCTTGTGGATGAAGCGCACAATCTGGTGGAGCGGGGCAGGGAGATGTACAGCGCCCTTCTTTGCAAGGAAGCGTTTCTGGAGATGAAAAAGACGGTCAAGGCATATGATGAGAGGATTGCCAAAAATCTGGACAGGTGCAATAAGGAAATGCTTGCGCTGAAAAGGGAGTGCGAGGGCTGTCAGGTGGAGGAGGAGACGGATGCGCTTGTCCGCGCGCTGCTTAGACTTGGCGCCGCCATCGAGGATTATCTGGAGGACCACGATGACAGTCCCGTGCGGGCGGATATTCTGTCCTTTTATTTCGAGGTTTCGCATTTCCTGGAGATGTATGAACTGGCGGACGAAAATTATGTGACCTATTCGGAGCTTCGGGAAGACGGCAGCTTTATCGTGAAGCTTTTCTGTGTGAACCCTGCGGGTAATTTGAAAAACTGCATGAGACGGGGGCGCAGCACCATTTTGTTTTCTGCGACGCTTCTGCCGATACAGTATTACAAGACGCTTTTGGGAGCGGAAGATGGGGATTATGAGGTCTATGCCCGCTCAGTTTTTCGCCCGGAAAAGCTGGGGCTTTATATCGGGAGCGACGTGACAAGCCGCTATAGCCGCCGGAGCGATGCGGAATACTACCGGATTGCGGCTTACATTCACAATATCATAGAAAAGAGGCACGGAAATTATATGGTGTTTTTCCCGTCCCACTCTTTTTTGCAGCGGGTTTATGAGATTTACCGGAATTATTTTAACGCGGAGGGAGAGGTGGAGTGCATTTTGCAGGAAAGCCATATGAACGAGGAATCCCGAGAAGCCTTCTTAAACCGGTTCCGGGGGAATGAGGACTGCGATTTGCAGCGCCTGATTCAAATGGATATCGAGGTGGAGGGGGAGAGGAGTCTTCTTGGCTTCTGCGTGATGGGCGGTATTTTCAGCGAGGGCATTGATTTGAAGAATGATAGTCTGATTGGCGCGGTCATTGTGGGGACAGGACTGCCACAGGTGTGCAATGAGCGTGAGCTTTTGAAGAAGTATTTTGACGGCTGGGGGGAGAACGGCTTCGATTATGCCTATCGTTACCCGGGGATGAATAAGGTGCTGCAGGCGGCGGGGCGGGTCATCCGCACGGTGGATGACTTCGGGGTCGTCGCGCTGTTGGACGAGCGGTTTTTATCTCCCGCGTACCAGAGATTGTTTCCGCGGGAATGGCAGGAAAGGGTGGTCGTTACAGTTGACCAAGTAGGTCGGAAAGTGGAACGGTTTTGGGATGAGTGGCTGTAAAGCGCGAATTTTAGCGCTATCCAAATGAGTCAACAAAAGAATAGACAAAAATCCTGTGGAAAAGACAAGCTGTGTGGATTGACCTTATACGTCAAGAGACAAAATGTGATTGACTCTTTGCAGACAGAATATTACACAAGTGGTCAATCATTTCGGCAGAAAAAGAGACGGTTCGACAAAAAGATGATAGAAAAAACCGAAAATGACAGACAGATTGCGAAGAATTGGTACAAGGTTCGACAGGAAATGACGACGCTGTCAATGTGGATAACTTTGTGGAAATTGGGGATTTCTCAGCTGTTTTTGGATAACTTTTTAAAAAATCGGGCGTAAAAATTGTGGAAAAGTCGGTGCACGGTTTTTGGTTTAGAGATGGGCAAACCTATCGGGTCAATTGGCGGCGGATGAAAAAAACAGAACACGTTTGACGTGGAACGGCAAATAGTGGTATACTAATCCGTGGTAAAATACAAGATATAGTTATTGTGCAATATTATGCAAAAAGTGAGAAGCGGCATGAAAAATAAAGCGGCTTCGGACGGGAGGAAATTATGTGGGCATTTGAGAGTGTGTTTTATCAGATATATCCTTTGGGGTTTTGCGGCGCGCCTTTTGAGAACGACGGGCAGCTTACGCACCGGATCCTTAAGGTGAACGATTGGATTCCTCATATGAAGAAGCTGGGGATCAACGCGATTTACTTTTCCCCGGTGTTTGAGTCGGACACCCACGGCTACAATACGAGGGACTACCACACCATCGACTGCCGGCTGGGAACCAACGAGGATTTCAAAGAAGTCTGCGAAAACCTGCATGAGAATGGCATCAAGGTAGTGCTGGACGGGGTGTTTAATCATGTGGGCAGAGGGTTCTGGGCTTTTCAGGACGTGCTGAAGAACAGGGAACGTTCCCCCTACTTAAGCTGGTTCAATATCAATCTCGGCGGAAATTCGAACTACAACGACGGTCTGTGGTACGAGGGCTGGGAAGGCAATTACGATCTGGTGAAGCTGAATCTGCGCCATGAGGATGTGATCAACCACATCCTTGACAGCGTGAAGGGCTGGGTGGAAGAGTTTGATATCGACGGTCTGCGTCTGGATGTGGCATACTGTCTGGATCACGACTTTGTGAGGAGACTCCGTGCGTTTACGGACGGGTTGAAACCGGAGTTCTTTCTGCTGGGCGAGATGCTGCACGGCGACTACAACCAGATGGTGAACGACCAGATGCTGCACTCTTCCACGAACTACGAGTGCTACAAGGGGCTGTTCTCCAGCTTTAACAGCATGAATATGTTTGAGATCAACCATTCTTTGCTTAGGCAGTTTGGTCCGGAGAACTGGTGTCTCTACCGCGGCAAGCATCTGCTCTCCTTTGTGGATAATCATGATGTGAGCCGGATTGCCAGCAATCTGACCAATGAGAAGCATCTGCCGCTCATCTATGCGCTGTGCTTCGGGATGCCGGGCATTCCGTGTGTGTACTACGGCAGCGAGTGGGGAGCGAAGGCGAATAAGAGTGAGGGAGATCCCGCGCTGCGCGCCTGCTTCGAGGAGCCGGTGTGGAATGAACTTTCCGAGTGGATCGGCAAGCTCGCCGAGGCAAAGAAGGGATCGAAGGCGCTCAACTACGGCGATTTCCGTTCGGTAGTGCTGACCAATAAACAGTGCATCTTTGAGCGCAAGTTTGAGGACGAGAGAGTGCTCGTGGCGCTCAACGCGGACGGCGAGGATTACACAGCCCACTTTGACGCGGGCTGCGGCATGGCGGTGGACCTTATCACCGGAAAAGACCACGACTTTGGCGGCGGAAGCACCCTGCCCGCCTACAGCGCGTACTTCTGGAAGATGGAGCGTTAACCGTTCAGCCAGGTCGAGTTTGGCGGACAAATCGTGCTCGCACGAAAAATAAATTTGTTCTTGACAATGTAAACTATATGTACTAAGATGGCAAAAGTAACTATTAACAAAAATTTCGGAAAGGAGGTAATCTTATGTTTTTACACAGTGTGAATGTTGCAGTCGATAGAAATACACAACTGCATAGAGTGACATTACATGGAATTACCTCCGCATATAGAGAAATCGGCTGGAGCAGGGCTTGTTGACCCTATCGGTCGATAAATAAATGCGTTAGGCTTTAAGAGGCTGTGGTAATTTTATTACCGCAGCCTCTTTCTATGTTGCGGAGGTACAGGGGGATATCAGACATGAAAAAAATAACAAGCTACATATGGGACTACCGCTTTTCCTATCTGGGAGCGGTGCTGTCCCTTCTGGCGGCAGTCACGCTGGATATGCTTGCGCCGAGACTGACGGCGCATGTGGTGGATGACGTGATCGTCGGCGGAAATATCGGGGCATTAAAGTTCCTGCTGCTCGGGTTTCTGGGCGTAGGGCTTGGCAGGTGTATTTTTCAGTATGTGAAGGAGTATACCTTTGACAAAAACGGCGCCAGAATCTCCGGGGACATGCGGCGGGATTTGTTTCGGCATATCCAGTCCCTGAGTGCGGACTTTTTCGACAGGACGAACACGGGGGAGCTGATGGCACGCGTCAAGGAGGATATCGACCATATCTGGGACGCGGTAGGCTATGTGGGGATGCTTTTGATCGAGGTTTTTTATCACACCGGCATTATTCTTGTGTGCATGTCCATGATCAACTGGAAATTGGCGCTGCTTTCCGGGGCGGCGATGCTTCTATGCGGCACCGTGGCGGTGATTATGGAGCGGAAGCTGGGCGCGGTCTACGAGGAAATCAGCGAGGAGAACGCGGTTCTCAATACGGTGGCGGAGGAAAATCTGGGCGGCGTGCGCACGGTAAAGGCATTCGCAAGGGAATCCTTTGAGATTGACAAGTTTCTTTCCCATAATAAGCGCTACTATGATCTCAATATGGCGCAGTCGGGGGTGCTTGTGCGTTACTATCCGGTTTTTACGGTGATTACTACGGTTTTGCCTTTGTTGACTTTATTGGTCGGCGGACGGTTTGTGATTGACGGGGAGATGACGATCGGGCAGTTAACGGCATTTGTGGAGTACTCCACGAACATTGTGTGGCCCATGGAGATGTTAGGGTGGCTGACCAACAGCTTTTCCTCCGCGGTGGCGTCCAACAAGAAGATAAAGAAAATATATGAGGAAACGCCTACGGTCACAGAGGCGACTGAACCGGTCAAACTAGAGAAAATACAGGGAAAGGTATGTTTCGACCATGTTTCCTTTCATAAGGCGGACAGACATGAGATTCTGCACGATATCACCTTTACCGTGGAGGCGGGGAAGACCCTTGGCATTATGGGGACGACGGGAGCGGGAAAGACGTCTATTATTCAGCTTTTACAGCGCATGTACGACGCCACGGGCGGCGCGATTTATCTGGATGATGTGGATATCCGCAGCCTTTCCCTGGAACAGCTGCGCACAAGCATTAGTTTTGTGATGCAGGATGTTTTTCTGTTTTCGGATACCATAAACGACAATATTAAACTGGGGAAAAAGCGGTATCTGGATTTTGGGACTGTGCGAAAGGCGTCCGCAGATGCGCAGGCAAGCAGTTTTATCGAACGGATGGAGAAGCAGTATGACACGGTGATCGGCGAGCGGGGCGTGGGGCTGTCCGGCGGGCAGAAGCAGCGCATCAGCATAGCCCGTGCGCTCTCCAAAAAATATCCGATTCTGGTGCTGGATGACTCTACGTCAGCGCTAGATACGGAGACGGAGCAGATGATCCAGCAGACGCTGCGAATGCTGGCGCACACAACGAAGATTATTATCGGGCACAGAATCAGCGCGGTGCGCCACGCGGACGAGATTCTTGTGCTGGAGGGCGGCGCTATCGCGGAGCGGGGCACTCACGAGGAGCTGCTGCAAAAACGCGGTCTGTATTATGAGACATACCGTTCCCAATACGGGGAAACGGTGGAAAAGACAGGAGGTGAGACGTATGTCGTTCAACTCGTATAAAGATGATGAGCAGAGCACGACGCGAAGCAAGGTGCAGACCTTAAAGCGGCTGCTTGGCTATTTGTTTGTGTATAAATGGCAGGTTATCCTGGTGCTGGCGGTTATGGGGTACGGCGTGGCGGTGCGCCTGGCGAACCCGCTGATTATAGAGTCTGCCATTGATGACTATATTGGTCAAAGCGATTTTAACGGGCTTTATCGGCTGCTTGTGATTGCACTGGCAATTAATCTGTCGCTGGTGGTGACGGTAAAACTGCGGATGTATCTTATGGCAAAGGTGTGCAACCGGATTCTTTTGACGATCAGGCAGGAGCTGTACACTCATATTCAGAAGCTGGATTTTGCTTTTTTTGACAGCAGACCTACGGGAAAGATTCTCTCCCGCATTATCGGGGATATCAATTCCTTAAAGGATGTGCTTTCCAACTGCGTGACCACGCTTGTGCCGGATGGTCTCAAGGTGATTGCCGTGATTGTGATAATGGTCTGCAAGAATCCGGCGCTTGCGTTTGCGTCTTTACTCACTTTGCCGTTTATGGCGGCGGCAACCTTTTATATTGAATACAAGGCGCATCCGCGCTGGCAGATTTTCCGGAAAAAGTCAGCGAACCTGAACGCTTTTATCCATGAAGATATGGCGGGCATCCGTATTATTCAGAGTTTTCATGCCGAGAAGGAGACGGAGGATACCTTTGACGAACTGATTGAGGAGCACAGAAGCGCCTTTTTCGATGCGGTGCGCATGAGCGACTCCTTCGGTTCCGTGATCGATTTTTCATGGGGGCTTGGCTGTATATTCCTGTATTTTACGGGAATCATTGTGCTGGGTGTGGACGCGGTATCAGTCGGCACCTTTATCGCCTTTGGCACGTACTTAAATATGTTCTGGCAGCCCATACACAATATCAGCAATTTTTATAACCAGCTTGTGACCAACATTGCCGGGGCGGAGCGGATTTTTGAGATTCTGGATACGGAGCCTTCCATTGCGGATGACCAGACGGCGGTGCAGCTGCCGGAGATTGCCGGGGAAGTGGTTTTTGACCATGTGAGTTTTTCTTATGACGATAAGGTAAAGGTGCTGGATGACGTGAGTTTTGCGATAAAACCGGGTGAGATGATCGCGCTGGTTGGTCCCACGGGCGCGGGAAAGACTACCATAGTCAATCTAATCAGCCGCTTCTATGAAGTGACGGATGGCGCGGTCAGAATCGACGGGCAGGACGTGCGCGGGGTGACGCTTGAGAGCCTGCGCAGACAGATGGGGATTATGACGCAGGATAATTTTCTCTTCTCCGGTACGATTCAGGAAAACATCCGTTACGGCAGGCTGGATGCCACGGACGCGGAGATTGAGGCGGCGGCGAAAGCGGTCAATGCGCATGACTTTATTATGAAACTGGAGAAAGGGTATGAGACGGAGCTATCCGAGCGCGGCGGCGGGCTTTCCGTGGGACAAAAGCAGCTTCTTGCCTTTGCCAGAACGATGGTTTCCAATCCGAAGATACTGATTCTGGACGAGGCGACTTCCAGCATCGATACGAAGACGGAGCTTCTCGTGCAGGAGGGGATTGAGCATCTGCTGGCGGGCAGGACGTCCTTTGTCATTGCGCATAGGTTGTCCACCATCCGCAAGGCGGACCGCGTTTTCGTGGTTGACGACGGAAAAATTCTCGAGGAGGGCTCCGTGGATGCGCTGATGGAAAAGAAAGGGCTGTATTACCAGCTTTATATGGCGCAGTTTCAGGCGGGGTAATGTATTGTAAAAGTATACAAAGAAAAAAGCAATTTTTTGACAATCTGCCGTTTTTAACTAAATAAGGTTGACAATTATTTATATTACCCTATAATTTAGTTTATATTAACTTGAAAAATAAACAAAGGTTGGATAAAATGGCAAAAGCAGTTAAGATGGCGGATATTGCGAAGGTGATGGGAGTCAGCACGGTGACGGTATCCAAGGCGCTGTCGGACCAGAAGGGCGTCAGCGAGGAGCTTCGCACGAAAATTAAAAAAAAGGCGGAGGAGATGGGCTATCAGTCCGCTTCCGCCAGATATAAAGAGCGTTCCGGAAACGAGGTAAGCTATACCTTTGGCGTGATTGTGTCGGACCGTTTTCTTGCGAAATATGAGTCCTTCTATTGGAATCTGTATCAGGAAGTGGCAACCGCGGCGGTGCAGAGGGGATGCTTTACCATGCTGGAGGTGCTGCGGGCGGAGGACGAGGATCGGCTGGTCATGCCAAGGCTTCTCGGTGAGCGGAAGACGGAGGGGCTGATTATCATAGGCAGGCTGCAGGAGGCTTACATGAATAAGCTGATGGAGCAGATAGAGCTGCCGTTCATTCTGTTGGATTTTGTTGACAGGAAAGGCGTCTATGACTCGGTGGTTTCCAACAGCTATTTTGGCATGTACCGCATGACCAACTACCTGTTTGAGCAGGGGCATGAAAAGATTGGCTTTGTGGGAAACGTGCACTATACGGATTCGATTACGGATCGTTTTTTCGGATATTTGAAGTCCTTGAGCGAGCATGGACAAGAATTGAGGAAGGACTGGGTATTAGACGACAGGAATCAGGAGACGGGTCGCTCGGACGTAGGATTTTCGTGGAAGCTGCCGGAGGATATGCCTACCGCCTTTGCCTGCAACAATGACGTGGCGGCGGCGAATCTGGTCAGTGAGCTGGAGCAGCGCGGATACCGGGTGCCGCAGGATATTTCCGTGGTGGGGTACGACAACTATCAGCCGCCGGGACTGTGCGATGTGAGGATTACGACCTACGAGGTCAACATGCCGGAGATGGCGAAGCAGACCGTAAAGAACCTGATTCGCAAGATTTCCGGGGAATCTTACAGGAAAGGCGTGAGTATTGTAGACGGCAGGATTGTTTATAAGGACAGTGTAAGCAAGGCGCATCATGTGTGATGCGCCTCTCTGTATGCCTGCGGTGTGGCACCGTATTCCTTTTTAAAGAGATGAATGAAGTGGTTCGTGTTTTCGAAGCCGATGTCCTGCGCGATTTCATGAACCTTTTTTTCTGTGGATAGAAGCAGGTTTTCCGCGGCTTCCATCCTTTTTTTGTTCAGGTATTTGATGGGCGGCAGCCCAAAAACAGCGGAAAATTCATGGCAGATACGATATTTGCTCATATGGCAGCGCTTTTCTAAATCTTCCAGTTTTAAAGGGCGTTCCAGATGATGATCAATATAATGCTTCAGCTCCCGCAGATAGGGGGCGCATTTTTTTTGTCCCTCTTCGGAAAGCTGCGGCGCAAGCGTTCCCGCGAAAAGCTCTGTCAGGATGGCGGTGATAAGACCGGCGTCCCGCAGCTTGTCCGACAAAGCCGTATCTAATTTGCCGGAGAGGAGCTGTTTTAAGTTCCGAAGCACGGAGGAGTGCCGCTCGATTTGGGCAAGCACGAAGCCGTCGAAGGAAGCCAGGGACTCGTAAACGGGAAAAAGCCCCCCCCAAACGAAAATATGATAAAATTCCAAGACGGCACATCTGACAGCAGGGAGAAAGAAAGCTGCCGGCGATCCAGATAGAGAAGCGTGCCTTCTTTCAGCGGATAACGCTGCCCTTCTATCAGAAGCGTTCCCTCTCCTTCCTGCGTATAAAGGAGCATACGGCAGTTTAAGGGTGTGTAGGAGAGGGTGAGCGCTTCGTTCACTTTCACGCTGCCGCCGCAGAAGACTGTGGGAATCTGTTTGGCGCAGTCTTCCCGCTGTTCGTAAAAGCTGCCCGCATAATAGGAAGCGGCAGGCGTGCTTTCCGATGGCGCATCTGTTGTGACTGTGAGTGTTTTCTCGTACTGTTCCCGAAACGTCATAGAAAAATCCTTCCTGCTGGCGATAAAGCCGTTCCTGTGCAGCGATTTGTGTAAATCTGTCTCCATGCTGCAAACTTTGTTTATCGATTAGCTTTCTGAAATGTGTTAAATTAGGTAAAAATAATTAACCTTTCTTACTATATTTAAGTTTATACTGGTTAAATGTAAAATATCTATTGTAAAAATAACTAAAAATGAGTGCATAAAATTGTACAAATAGAAGAAAAGCACAAAAGAAGCAATAATCATATATAAAACACAAGAATGATTGATGATTAAAATTTTAACTCGTGTATACTTAATTTAAAGTTAAATAATTAACTAACGGCTCCCAGAGAGCCAGATAAAAAAAGGAGGATATTATTATGAAACTTAAAAAAGTGTTAGCGCTTACTTTGGCGGCTGCAATGACCTTATCACTGACAGCCTGCGGCGGCGGTTCCGACGACGGCGGTGCGACGGAAGGTCCGGCAGCGGCAGACGACAGTGCGGCGGAAGCTGAGGCTCCGGCAGCGGATGACACGGCAGACGACAGTGCGGCGGCTGAGGCTCCCGCTACGGCACCGGCAGGTCTCACCTATGCATCCATCAATCTGGGTGAGGACTACAAGGATCTGACGACTACAATCAAGTTCATCCATCACAAGACCGACCGTGAAGAGGACGGCACGATGGCAGATTTGATTGCTAAGTTTAACGAAGTATACCCGGGTATCACGGTTGAGACCGAGGGTGTTACCGATTATCAGGAAGATTCCCTGCTTCGTCTTTCTTCCGGCGACTGGGGCGACGTAATGTTCATCCCCGCGGTAGATGCGGCAGACCTTCCTACCTACTTTGTTCCTTACGGAACCGTGGAAGAAGTTGGCGAGTTTGTAAACTTTGCAGACCAGTGGAAGGACGCGGCAGGCAACTGCTACGGCATCGGCTACATGGGCAATGCACAGGGTATTCTTTATAATAAGAAGGTGTTCGCTGACGCAGGCGTGACAACACTGCCTAAAACGCCCGACGAGTTCATCGCAGCTCTGCAGGCAATCAAGGACAACACCGACGCAATCCCGCTTTACACCAACTATGCGGCAGGCTGGACCATGGGCGGTCAGTGGGACGCTTACCTTGGCGCTATCACCACAGGCGACGAGACATGGTTAAACCAGAAGTTCGTACATACCGCAGAGCCTTTCAAGGATAACGGCGACGGCACGGGCGCATACGCTCTGTACAAGATTCTCTATGATGCAACGGCACAGGGTCTGATTGAGGATGACTACACCACTACTGACTGGGAAGGCTGTAAGCCCATGATCAACAACGGTGAGATTGGCACCATGGTGCTTGGCTCCTGGGCAATCGCACAGATGAAGGCGGCAGGCGACAACCCGGATGATATCGGTTACATGCCTTTCCCGATTACGGTTGGCGGCAAGCAGTACGCGACAGCAGGTCCTGACTACTGCTACGGCATCAACGTGAACGCTTCCGACGACAACAAGGCAGCAGCTATGGTATTCGTTAAGTGGATGGTTGAGGAGTCCGGCTGGTGTGACTTAGAGGGCGGCTATCCGATTTCCAAGACTGCTCCCACCTCTTTCGTGTTCGACGGCGTTGACGTAGTAAACAACCTGGTATCCTTACCCGGTGAAGAGGACCTGATGAACCAGATGAACGCAGAGTCCGAGCTTTCCTTTAATGCAGGCGGTGACGCAAAGATTCAGAGAATCGTCGAGGCGGCATTCACAGGCGCAGAGACCTATGACGACATCATGGCAGACTGGACGGCAGCATGGAACGCAGCACAGGAGGCATGCGGCGTCGAGGTTCTGTACTAAGAAACAGGTTTTCCAAAAAAGGAAAAGATATAAGCAAAGATAAGTTTTAAACAGGTAATCGGGGGCTGGCACAGGAAAAATAAAAAAGTGACAGCCCCTAACTATCAGGAGGGTAGCATATGGCGGCACAGGCAAATACAGCGGGAACAAAAAAAGGATTCCTGCAGTGGGCAAGGAGCAGAAAGGGTCAGCAGATCATCATCATCGTTGCGTTTATGATTATTCCGCTGGCATTGTTATTTACCTTTACCTATCTGCCGTTTGGTGAGATGGTGGGGTACAGCTTTTATCAGATGAAATATGTGGGAAAAAGAACATTTGTGGGATGGAAAAATTACGCCAGTGTGTTCAGCAGGAAAGACTGCTTCGGCGCGCTTAAGCTGAGTCTTTATTACATGGGCGGTTCGATCGTGCAGCTCGCGCTTGCTTTATATCTGGCGACGATTTTAAGTTTCAAAGTAAAAGGCGGCAATATTTTTAAGGGGTTTATGTTCTTCCCTTACCTGATCAACGGTATTGCCATCGGCTTTATTTTCAAATTCTTTTACACCAGAGGGTTCGTGTTTGACACGGTGCTCCAGTGGTGCGGTTTCCAGTTAGATAATCTTCCCTATTGGTTGAGAGACCAGAGGATTAACAATATATCCCTTGTGGGTACGTCGGTATGGCGGTATTTCGGACAGAACATGGTGCTCTTCATCGGCGCGATCATGTCGGTGGATTCCGAGCTGTACGAGGCGGCGATGCTTGACGGCGCGAACCGGTTTGAACAGTTCCGCTACATTATCCTGCCGAGCATCAAGACGATTGTAACGCTGAATGTGATCTTGTCCATCACGGGTTCCTTGAGCGCTTTCGAGCCGCCTTATGTTATCACCAGCGGCGCGAACGGGACGGGTACTTATTTCGTGGTCATGAACGAGATTGCCCATACCCAGCAGAAGGTCGGTCTGGCATCCGCCATGGCGGTGGTGCTCCTGTTGATTATCTTCGCGGCGACCATTCTGCAGAAGCTGTTCTTCAAGTATGTGTTCCGGAACGCGGAGGATGAGGACTTCGGCGCATCGGCAAGACGCGATAAAAAGCTGGCGAAATACGCTGCCAGAAAGGGGGGCAGATAAATGACGGCATTACAGAAAATCGGACATTATTTAGTAATTATCTTGAAATATGTATCGTTGGTGTTCTTTTCCTTCGTGGCGGTACTGCCTGTCGTTTCCTGTGTGATCACGGCGTTTAAGACGGAGGAGGAGTACCAGAATACGAACGTGATGACACTTCCCACAAGCTGGCTGAATGTGGATAACTTTTTACAGGCATTTGAGCGGGCGAACATGGGGAGAGCGTTTATCAACTCTACTATTGTCCTGATTACCGTACTGGTAGTCAGCGTGCTGGTGGGTACTTCCTTAGCGTATGTGCTGAACCGTTTCCAGTTTCCGGGCAACGGTCTGATCAGAAACCTGTTCCTGTTTGCGACGCTGCTTCCCGGCGTTGCCATGCAGGTTGCGGTGTATGAGATTATGACCAACCTGAATTTTATCAATACGCTTCACGGTTATATTATCATGATGTGCGGCACGGACGTTATCGCGATTTATATTTACATCCAGTTCTTTGAGAATATCAGTGTGTCGCTGGATGAATCGGCGATTATCGACGGGGCGTCCTACTTTACGATTTATTCCAAGATTCTGCTGCCCCTGTTAAAGCCGGCAATCGTGACGGCATGTATCTTAAAGGGCGTGGGCACTTATAACGAGTATTACTGCGCGAACCTGTATCTGCAGAATAAAAAACTGCTGCCCACCGTGGCAACCAGCCTTTATACCTTTGTGGGTCCGCTGGGAAGCAAGTATAACCTGATCTGTGCAGGCGTTATCATTTCCCTTCTGCCGGCGTTGATTGTGTTCATCCTGTTCCAGAAGCAGATTTACAGCGGTATGACTGCCGGATCTGTCAAAGGTTAACGTAGTAATTATGTACAAAAAATAATTTTTATTTATGTCAAGATGCTGTTTTTACGAAAAAAGGCGGAAGTGGATTGACATTATCAAGATTTACCTTATAATTTAATTAACAGTTAAGCTATTTCGCTCGCTTTTAAGCTAAATATTAAGCTGGAAGCGGGCGAAATGTATATGCGGGTATGTGTAAAAGGGAGAGAGATAAGAAGGGGGTAGAGAACTATGATGGTGGAGGAGATCAAGAGCCATTTGACAGACTGCATCATTCCTTTTTGGAAGGGGCTTCGGGACGATGCGAACGGCGGCTATGTGGGCTACATGGATTATGACCTGAAGCGGGACGAGAAGGCGGTGAAGGGCTGTATCTTAAACAGCCGGATTACCTGGTTTTTCGCGAACGCCTACATGACGTTAAAGGACGAGTCGCTGCTTGCAGAGGCGCGGCACGGCTACGAATTTATGCAGAAATACTGCGTAGACCATGAGAAGGGCGGTGTATACTGGTCGGTACGTTACGACGGCACGCCGGAGGACACCACGAAACACACGTACAATCAGGCGTTTTCCATTTACGCGCTTTCCTCTTACTACGATGCTTCAAAGGATGAGGGCGCACTGCAGACGGCCATGGAGCTGTTTCACATCATCGAGGAGCGCTGCATGGACGAGATCGGCTACAAGGAGGCGTTTGACAGGGAGTTTCACGAGATCGAGAACGACAAGCTCTCCGAGAACGGTGTGATTGCGGATAAGACCATGAACACGCTGCTTCATGTGTTCGAGGCTTACACGGAGCTTTACCGGGTCAGCGGTGACGGGGCGGTGAAGGAGCGGTTAAAATGGATGCTTGACACCATCGCGGAGAAGATTTATAACCCGAAGCTGCACCGGCAGGAGGTATTTTTTGACCGGGAAATGCAAACGATTCTCGATCTGCATTCTTATGGGCACGATATCGAGACGGCGTGGCTGATCAGGAGAGGAACGGATGTATTGGGGGATGATACATACACGGAGAAGATGCTGCCGATCATACTTGACTTGACCGGTCAGGTATATCGGACGGCATTCGACGGAAAGTCTCTCGCCAACGAGTGCGAGAAGGGTGTGGTGGACGAGAACCGCATCTGGTGGGTGCAGGCGGAAGCGCTGGTGGGCTTTTTAAACGGGTATCAGCTTGCGCCGGAGCACACAGAGTATCTGGAAGCGGCGAGAGCCGAGTGGGCGTTTATCAAGGCGCATGTGATTGATAAGCGGCCCGGCTCCGAGTGGTTTTGGGATGTGAATAAGGACGGGGAGTCCGTGAGCGGGAAACCGATTGTGGAGCCTTGGAAGTGCCCGTATCATAACGGGAGGATGTGTCTGGAAGTCATTAGAAGGGACGTTGACTGAGTGAGTTGATAAAAAGAGAGGAGAAGGTTGACATGCTGCATGAACGGTATTATGTGGAATTAGAGAAGTATAATAAGTTAGTTGCGCGGAAGAATGTGAAATCCGACGACTACAACGGCATTTACGACAGGTATCAGTATCCTGTGTTGACGAGGGAGCATATTCCGCTGACTTGGCGGTATGATTTGAACCCGGAGACGAATCCTTATTTTATGGAGCGGCTGGGGGTTAATGCGGTGATGAACTCGGGCGCCATCGAGTTAAACGGGAAATATTATCTGGTGGCGAGAATCGAGGGGAATGACAGAAAATCTTTCTTCGGGGTGGCGGAGAGCGACAACGGCATCGACGGCTTCAAGTTCTGGGATTATCCGATTTTGCTGCCGGACACTTGCCCGGAGGAGACCAACGTTTACGACATGCGCCTGACGAAGCATGAGGACGGCTATATTTACGGGGTGTTCTGCTCCGAGAGCAAAGATACCACGGTGAACGACCTGTCTGCGGCTGTGGCGGCGGCGGGTATCGTGCGCACGAAGGATCTGAAGAATTGGGAGAGACTGCCCAATCTGGTGACGAAGCGATCTCCCCAGCAGAGAAACGTGGTGCTGCATCCGGAGTTTGTGGACGGCAAGTATGCGTTCTACACAAGACCCATGGATGATTTCATCGAGACAGGGTCAGGCGGCGGCATCGGTTTCGGGCTGTGCGAGGATATTACCCACGCGGTCGTGGATGAGGAGAAGATGACGTCCATCCGCAGGTATCACACCATCACCGAGGCGAAGAACGGCGCGGGCGCGCCCCCGATCAAGACGGATAAGGGCTGGATTCATATTGCCCACGGCGTGCGCAATACGGCGGCAGGACTGCGCTATGTGATCTACGCGTTTGCCACGGACTTAAAAGACCCCTCCAAGGTGATCGCGGAGCCCTCCGGGATGCTGATCGGCCCGAGGAACTGGGAGCGCGTGGGCGACGTGTCAAACGTGGTGTTCACAAACGGCGCGATCGCGAAGGACAACGGCGAGGTGTATATTTACTACGCAGCAAGCGACACGAGAATGCATGTGGCGGCGACGACCATCGACAAGCTGACGGACTATGTGTTCAATACGCCGAGAGACCCTTACCGCTCTGTGGAGTGCGTGGCACAGAGATGTGATTTTATTAAGAAAAATTTGGAATTTTTAAGTCTGCAAATAAAAAGTCAAGCAGAAATTGATGAACTTTGAAAATTTTA
>CAJUMV010000006.1 GCA_910587715.1 uncultured Lachnospiraceae bacterium
AGGTATACGACCTTTCAGTTGATACCTGTATTATATCAAAAATCATGAGGAAATGCATGAATTAATCAGCGTTTCCCTAGAAACAGAGTGGAATTTAAAGAGGATTGCCGAAATTCTTGGCATCAAATATAACACGTAGATATAGAAACAGAGTGGAATTTGAATGAAGATATTTAGGGACGAGAACATAAACAATTTTGCGGAAAGATATGCAGCATCTGATTATGGAGATTCCTGTGAAACGGGAGTATTTGAAATATGAGCGAAAAAGCAGTTGATAGTGGAGCAGATAGAGAGGATTGACAAGTTCAAACGGAAAGCGATAGAAGAAATAGACAAAATACCGGAAGGCCCGAGCAGAAGAGTTCTTGCTGGAGGACGTTCAAAACCTTACTACTTGATGGGGAAAAAACTCATGGCGGATATAAAGGCCGTCATAGAAGAGTAGGGTGTAGAAATTTATCACAGGAATAATAAATGACAGTTGGAGTAGTACCGTTTCAACGACACAACGCTAAACAAGAAATGTCATGTGGCTTGACAAAAGAACAACAAAACTGATATGATTGTACCGGACAAGGGCGTTCTTACAGGGATAGAACGCCCTTTTTTCGCGATAAGCGGAGCGTCTCGAGTCTGCTTATGCGCATGAGCGGGGTTAGAAGATTCAATGTGGAAAAAGGAAAGGCGGTATCGCATGAGAAAAAACTATAGCAGGGAAGATATCATAAAGCTGGTTGAGGAGGAGGACGTGGAGTTTATCAGGCTCCAGTTCACGGACATTTTCGGCAATCTGAAAAATCTGGCGATTACGGCGGGACAGCTTGAGAAAGCGCTTGATAATGACTGTATGTTTGACGGGTCTTCGATAGAAGGGTTCGCCAGTGTGGAGGAATCGGATATGTACCTGCATCCGGATTTTAGCACACTGGAGATTTTTCCGTGGAGACCGCAGCAGGGAAAGGTGGCAAGGTTGATTTGCGATGTGTACCGCCCGGACCGGACGCCCTTTGCGGGAGATCCGCGTTATATCCTGAAGCGGGCGATTCGGGAAGCGGAAGAGATGGGCTTAACCTTTCGGGTAGGTGCGGAGTGTGAGTTTTTCCTGTTTCATCTGGATGATAACGGGATGCCCACCACGCTGACGCATGAAAAGGCGGGCTATTTTGACGTCGGTCCGGTGGATTTCGGGGAGAATGCGAGGCGGGATATGGTGCTTACGCTGGAGGATATGGGCTTTGTGGTGGAGGCTTCCCATCATGATGTGGCTCCGGCGCAGCATGAAATCAGCTTCCGTTATGACGAGGCGCTGGCGACGGCAGATAATATTATGACGTTTAAGCTGGCGGTCAGGACGATTGCAAAAAGGCACGGGCTTCATGCCAGCTTTATGCCAAAACCGAAATACGGTGTAAACGGCTCCGGTATGCATATGAATATGTCGCTGTTAAAGGACGGGAAAAACATTTTCGTGGACGAGAAGGGTGCGCATGGGTTAAGCCGTGACGCTTACGCTTTTTTAGGCGGCGTGATGGAACATATGCGCGGCATGACGGCGATTCTGAATCCGATTGTTAATTCTTATAAAAGACTTGTGCCGGGTTTTGAGGCGCCGACGTATATTGCATGGAGCGCGACGAACAGAAGTACTTTAATCCGGATTCCGGCTGCAAAAGGGGAGGCGGTACGGATGGAGCTTCGCAGCCCCGACCCGACGGCAAATCCTTATCTGGCGCTGGCGGCTGTTCTGCGGGCGGGTCTTGACGGGATAAAAAGACAGCTCGCCGTGCCGGAGAGCGTGGACTGCAATATTTTCCGGATGAGTGCGCAGGAGCGGAGAGAGCGGAAAATCCAAGAGCTGCCGGGAACGCTTGCCGAAGCTGTTTCCTGTATGGAAGAGGATGCGTTTATGAAAGAAACGCTGGGTGAGCATCTCTTTGAAAAATACATTGCGTTGAAGAAGGAGGAGTGGAACCGCTATCGCAGTCAGGTTACGGATTGGGAGATTCGTGAGTACTTGAATCAGTTTTAAATGCCACCGGAAGGTCGCAGGACAGGGAAATAAAATAATATGTTTTATATTTAGGAAGGGGGTGAGCGTGTGTTTCACATCATAGTGGTTCTTCCAAAGCCCGAGGACGCCAAAAGCATCCGTAATCTGCTTGTGAAGAACGGATTCCAGGTAGACGGCGTGTGCACGACCGGTTCTCAGGCTCTTAGCAGGATGGATGATTTCAATGATGGTCTTGTAATCTGCAGTTACCGGATGTCCGATATGATGTACCATGAACTGCACGCCTGCCTTCCGAAAGGTTTCGAGATGCTGCTGCTCGCTTCCGCGAATGTATTGCAGGATTGTGACCTCCACGATATGATGAGTCTTGCCATGCCGCTTAAGGTGCATGACCTGATCAACACGGTGGATATGATGGGACAGTCCATTGAGCGGCGAAGGCGGCGGGAAAGGCAGCGTCCAAGAGAGCGCAGTGCGCAGGAGGAAGGACTCATTAAGGAAGCGAAGGAGCTTCTGATGAACAGGAATCATATGACGGAGGAGGAAGCGCACCGTTATCTGCAGAAATGCAGCATGGACAGCGGTACCAATCTGGTGGAGGAAGCGCAGATGGTGCTCGCCATGATGCGCATGTGATACACGGCGGATAATATGTGATTCGGCGTATTTCGCACGACGATGTGGCATTTTCGACGGAATGAATGTATACTGAAAAGAAGACTGGCAAATGTCATTGCAGAGAATCGGTTTCATCAAATAGGGACCAACAAATTTTGAGAGAGGCGGAGTTTGGTATGAAATTCACGAAAATGCAGGGCTGCGGCAACGATTATGTCTATGTTGACGGAAGCCGTGAGCGGATACCGCAGGAGGAAAAGCCAGTGCTGGTGCGTTGCTTAAGCGACAGGCATTTCGGCATCGGCGGGGACGGGGTGATTTTTATCAACCCTTCCGATGAGGCGGATTTTGAGATGGAGATGTACAATGCGGACGGTACACGGGCGGAGATGTGCGGCAACGGCATTCGCTGTGTGGGAAAATTTGTCTACGACAAGGGGCTTACGGATAAAACTGACATAACCGTCATAAGCGCGGGGAGCGTAAAGTATCTGACGCTTATTGTGAAAGAGGGAAAAGTGCAACAGGTCAAGGTTAATATGGGCGCGCCGGAGCTTACGGCTTCGCTTGTGCCCGTTGTCAGCGAGAACACGCAGGTGATTGGCGAGCCGATTTTGGTACAAGGGAAAGACTATAAAATGACATGCGTGTCAATGGGAAATCCCCATGCGGTGGTCTTTATGGATGACGTGGAACATCTGGCAATAGAGGAGATAGGCCCTTATTTTGAAAACCACGAACGTTTTCCGAGACGGACGAACACGGAGTTTGTAGAGGTAATTGACAGAAAAACCGTGCAGATGCGGGTCTGGGAGCGTGGCACGGGGGAAACGCTTGCCTGCGGCACGGGTGCCTGTGCGGTGGCGGTGGCATGTGTGTTAAACGGGCTTACAGAGGAAGCGGTTACGGTGAAGCTTCTTGGCGGCGAGCTCATCATCACCTGGGACAGGGAAGCGAATCTGGTTTATATGACGGGACCGGCGGTGACGGTTTTCGAGGGGGAAATATAGGAACAGGAGCGGGGCGGGAAAGAAGATTGATGTGTGTTGTGCCCGCAAACAACGCAACAGAAGGAAATTCTGGCAAGCAAAAAAGGATAGTTAATTAGGGAATAGAATACTAGGTTTATATAATACGATGTGGAATTAGGAAAGGACGGAGCAGACAATCATGGTAAAAGTGAATGACAACTACTTAAAATTACCCGGGAGCTATCTATTTTCTACAATAGGTAAGAAAGTGAACGCCTACGCGGCGGCTAACCCGGACAAAAAAATAATCCGGCTGGGAATCGGTGACGTAACAAGACCGCTTACTCCGGCAATTATCAGCGCACTTCACGGGGCGGTGGATGAGATGGCGGACGAGAAGACGTTCCGCGGGTATGCACCCGACTTGGGCTACGAGTTTTTGCGTACGGCGATTGCGGAAAATGATTATCAGGCGAGGGGCTGTCAGATTGAGGCAGACGAGATTTTCGTCTCCGACGGGGCGAAGTGTGACTCCGGCAACATTCAGGAGATTTTTGCCACAGACAATAAGATTGCGGTCTGCGACCCCGTTTATCCGGTGTATGTGGACACGAATGTGATGGCGGGAAGAACGGGCATCTACGATGAGAGCACGGGCAATTGGAGTGACGTGATTTATATGCCCTGCACAGAGTGGAGCGGTTTTGCGCCGGAGCTGCCAAAGACCGTGCCGGATTTGATTTACCTTTGTTTTCCGAACAATCCCACCGGTTCCACCATCACGAAGGCGCAGCTGCAGGAGTGGGTGGATTATGCCAATAAAAACGGCTCCGTCATTATCTACGACGCGGCGTACGAAGCATATATTTCCGAGGCGGACGTGCCCCACAGCATCTACGAGTGTGAGGGGGCGAGAACCTGCGCCATTGAGCTCCGCTCTTTCTCCAAGAACGCAGGCTTTACCGGTGTGCGTCTAGGCTTTACCGTGGTTCCCAAGGAGCTTAAAGTGGGAGATGTGGCGCTCCACGGGCTCTGGGCAAGGCGGCACGGCACGAAGTACAACGGCGCGCCTTACATCATCCAGCGGGCAGGCGAGGCAGTCTATAGCGAAGCAGGTAAAAAGGAGACAAAAGAGCTGGTTGCTTATTATATGAAAAATGCGGCATATATTCTGGATGGGCTGAAATCGGCGGGCTTTCAGGTTTCCGGCGGCATCAATGCGCCTTATATCTGGCTGAAGGCACCGAACGGCATGACGAGCTGGGAGTTCTTTGATTATCTGTTAGAGACAGCAAATGTAGTCGGCACGCCCGGTTCAGGCTTCGGACCGAGCGGCGAGACGTATTTTCGGCTGACGGCATTTGGCAGCTATGAAAATACCGTGGAAGCGGTTGACCGGATTAAGAAGCTGGGCGTGTAAGGCAATGCGGGAACACACTTTTGTTTAAAAGAGGTTTTGAAATGGCAGAAGGGAGAGAAGCATCAGAACATGGATATATACTTGCTCCGGCATGGGGAGACGGATTGGAATAAGAAGCGGCTTCTGCAGGGACATACGGATATTCCCTTAAATGAAAAGGGGAGGGCGCAGGTGGACGACACGGTGCGTAAGCTGTGCGCGCTTGACGTGCGGATGGATGCCATTGTCTCAAGCCCGTTAAAGAGGGCGCGCGAAACCGCAGAGATTGCGGCGCACAGGCTGGGTTATCCGCAAGAAAAGATTGTTGTGGAAGAGCTTCTCATGGAGCGCGGCTTTGGTGAGGGGGAAGGCATGTCGTTAGAGGAGATGAAGGAAAAGTATCCCGACAGCGATTGTCCGGGCATGGAATCCAGAGAAACGCTGGTAAAGCGTGCCGGGCGGGCATTTGATAAAATAACGGGTGATTTTTATGACGCGGAGCGGATTCTTCTGACAGCTCATGGGGCGGTTTTGTTTGCGCTGTTAGAGGCGGTCTGCCCAGAGCCGATTCCCTATGTGGGGCGGGCGGCATGTATCACGCAGGGCAGCATTTACCGGATTCGCAAAGAGAGCGGCGGACTTACCTTTGCCGGATATGATGAAAAGACAGGCGGGTTTGTGGAGACGGATACGGCGGGGCTTGGAAGATTGGCGAAAATCTATCTGTAAAGTTGTCCTGTGATGTTATGTGTGGCGAGATAGGATGGTCTGCATGGTTCCTGTCATTTCTTTCTTGAAGTATAGTTGTACTTTTTTGCGTACACAATTTATTTTTTAGCATAAAATGCTTGCATATTGGGAAGAATTATGTTATACATGTATACAAATAATGAAATGCAATGAAGGAGACTCACCCTGAGGGAAGCGACAGGAATACGGCGTCACCGACTGAGAGCGCTGTTTGTGGAAGACAGGGACGGGAACACTCCGGAGCAGATTGTCTGAATTTCAGGACGGCATGTTACGATAGGAAGAGATAATGTGACATGCATGTCGGTGACACGAACGTCATAAATGAAACTAGGGCAGTACGTGACACGCGTTAAGTGGTTGAGAGGGTAAGGCGAATTGCATCCTGTCTGGGGTGTCGGCTTATCAATGCGGGTGGTACCGCGGATAATGAAACATATCCGTCCCGGAATACAGCAATGTGTTCCGGGACGTTTTGCGCGTATAAGCAGAGTCAGAAGGCTTACGGAACACGATATCTATAGAAAGGCGGCAGACGATTATGACAATCAAAAATCAGTACAGGGATGTAACATTACAGGAAATCAGCGAGAGCGATATCGGAAAAGAGCTGCGTGTGGCGGGCTGGATTGAGAATATCAGGGATCACGGCGGCGTATCCTTTGTGGATCTGCGGGATATGTACGGCGTGCTGCAGGTTGTGATGCGGGATACTTCTCTTCTGGACGGACTGTCCAAGGAGATGAGCGTTTCCATCGAAGGGCTGATTGAGAAGCGCGACGAGGAGACTTACAATCCCCGGATTCCCACAGGCACGATTGAGCTGGAGGCGCACAAGGTGGATGTGCTCGGCAAAGTTTATAAGCAGCTCCCCTTCGAGATTATGACTTCCAGGGAGACAAGGGAGGATGTGCGCCTGAAATACCGTTACCTGGATTTGCGCAACCAGAAGGTGAAGGACAATATTATTTTCCGCTCTCAGGTGATTGCCTATCTGCGGGAAAAAATGACAGAGCTGGGCTTTTTGGAGATACAGACACCGATTCTGTGTGCCTCTTCCCCGGAGGGCGCGAGAGACTATATTGTGCCTTCGAGAAAGTATAAGGGCAAGTTCTATGCTTTGCCGCAGGCACCCCAACAGTTCAAACAGCTTCTGATGGTGTCGGGCTTTGACAAATATTTCCAGATTGCGCCCTGTTTCCGGGATGAGGACGCGAGGGCGGACCGTTCGCCCGGCGAGTTTTACCAGCTCGACTTCGAGATGAGCTTTGCGACGCAGGAGGACGTGTTTGCGGTGGGCGAGGAGGTACTCTCCGCCGTATTTGAGAAATTCGCGCCGGAAGGGGCGGCGGTGACAAAGGCACCTTACCCGATTATCAGCTACAAGCAGGCAATGTTAGAGTTTGGCACGGATAAGCCGGACTTGAGAAACCCGCTGCGGATTATAGATCTGACGGACTTTTTCCAGGCATGTACCTTTAAGCCTTTTCATGGCAGGACCGTCCGCGCCATCAAGGTGCACGCGGATATGTCCAAGGGTTTTCATGAGAAGCTGCTGAAATTTGCTACGGACATGGGCATGGGCGGTCTCGGATATCTGGAGGTGGCGGAGGATTTAAGCTACAAAGGTCCGATTGACAAGTTTATCCCCGAGGAGAAGAAGGGAGAGCTTCGTGAACTGGCGGGACTTTCCGTGGGCGACACGATTTTCTTTATCGCGGATAAGGAGGAGCGGGCGGCTTATTACGCGGGGCAGCTGCGCACGGAGCTGGGGCAGAAGCTTGAGCTTTTGGAAAAGAACGCGTACCGGTTCTGCTATATCAACGACTTTCCCATGTTTGAGCGCGACCCGGAGACAAAGCAGATTGGCTTTACCCACAATCCTTTCTCCATGCCGCAGGGTGGTCTGGAGGCACTGAATACCATGGATCCGCTGGAAGTGCTGGCGTATCAGTACGATATCGTCTGCAACGGCGTGGAGCTTTCCTCCGGCGCAGTGCGGAATCACGACATGGAGATTATGGAAAAGGCGTTTGCCATCGCGGGCTATGATGAGGAAACGTTAAAGACCAAGTTCGGCGCGCTGTACAACGCGTTCCAGTTCGGGGCGCCGCCGCACGCAGGCATGGCGCCGGGCGTTGACCGCATGATCATGCTGCTTCGGAATGAGGAGAATATCAGGGAAGTGATTGCCTTCCCCATGAGTGGCTCCGCGCAGGATCTGATGTGCGGCGCGCCGGGGGATGTGACGGAGCAGCAGCTTAGAGAAGTGCATATTAAGGTGAGGGCATAAGGAGAAAAACATGACAAATATCATAAGCGACGAGACAATAGAATATGTGGGCATTCTCGCAAAACTAGAATTGTCCGCGGAAGAAAAGGAGCAGGCGAAGTCGGATATGGGGCGGATGCTTGACTATATCGACAAGCTGGGCGAGCTTGACACCGCGGATGTGGAGCCGATGTCCCATGTGTTCCCGGTGGAGAATGTGTTCCGGGAGGATGTGGTGACCAACGGGGATGAAAGAGAACGGCTGTTATCCAATGCGCCGCAGGAGAAGGATGGGATGTTTGTGGTGCCGAAGACATTCGAATAACAGTGCGAGAAAGGAAAAGTGCTGTATGAATATAGTAGATATGACCGCGACACAGCTTTCAGCCGCAATCAGGGCGGGGGAGACCACCGCAGTTGACGCAGCGGAGGCTGTGCTTGCGCAGATTAAAAAAGAGGATAAAAATTACAACTGTTACGTGACTGTGGACGCGGAAGGTGCGCTGGCGCAGGCGAAGGAAGTGCAGGCAAAAATCGAGGCAGGAGAGTTGACGGGACCGCTGGCGGGGGTTCCGGTGGCGGTGAAGGACAATATCTGCACGGAGGGGCTGCTTACCACCTGTTCCTCCAAAATTCTGCATAATTTTGTGCCCACTTACACGGCGGAGGCTGTGAAGAATCTGCAGAAGGCGGGGGCGGTGATTCTCGGAAAGACTAATATGGACGAGTTCGCTATGGGTTCCACCACGGAAACGTCTGCTTACGGTCCCACAAAGAATCCGAGAAATACGGACCATGTGCCAGGCGGTTCCTCGGGCGGCTCTGCGGCGGCGGTTGCGGCGGGTGAGTGCATTTACGCCATCGGTTCCGATACGGGCGGCTCTATCAGGCAGCCGGCGTCCTACTGCGGGGTGGTGGGCATGAAGCCTACCTACGGCACGGTTTCCCGTTATGGTCTGATTGCTTATGGCTCCTCGCTGGACCAGATTGGTCCTCTGACAAAGGATGTGAGGGACTGCGCGGCGGTGCTTGAGGCGCTTTCGTCCCATGATGCCAAGGATTCCACGTCCGTTTCCAGAGAGGATACGGACTTCACTGCGGCTCTCGTAGAGGATGTAAAGGGGCTGCGCATCGGGATTCCAAACGATTATCTGGGAGAAGGGCTTGACGACGAGGTGCGGACAGCCGTTTTGCAGGCGGCGGCGGTTTTGGAGAAGAAAGGCGCAGTGGTGGAGCGCTTTGACTTAAGTCTGGTGGAATATGCGATTCCGGCTTACTATACCATCGCGGCGGCGGAGGCAAGTTCCAATCTGGAGCGGTTCGACGGAATCAAGTACGGTTATCGCACCAAAGAGTATGCGGGGCTGCATAACATGTATAAAAAATCCCGCTCCGAAGGCTTCGGTGAGGAAGTGAAGCGCCGCATTATGCTCGGTTCCTTTGTTCTCAGCTCCGGCTACTATGACGCCTATTATCTGAAGGCATTGAAAGTAAAGGCATTGATTAAAAAGGCGTTTGATGACGCGTTTGCCAAGTATGACCTGATTCTCGGTCCTGTGGCGCCCACCACCGCGCCGAAGCTGGGGGAGAGTCTGGCGGATCCGATACAGATGTATCTGGGCGACATTTATACGATTGCCGTGAATCTGGCGGGACTGCCGGGTATCAGTGTTCCCTGCGGGCAGGACAGCAAAGGGCTGCCCATTGGTCTGCAGTTGATTGGGGACTGCTTTCAGGAGAAGAAGCTGCTTCGGGCGGCGTATACTTACCAACAGGAGGTGAGTCGGCATGAGTAAACAATACGAAACCGTAATCGGTTTAGAAGTCCATGTAGAGCTTGCCACGAAAACCAAGATATTCTGTGGCTGTTCCACCGCATTCGGGGCGGCGCCCAACACCCAGACCTGTCCGGTCTGCACGGGAATGCCCGGTTCTCTGCCTGTCCTGAATAAGCAGGTTTTGGAATATGCCATAGCGGTAGGGTTGGCGACGAATTGCGATATCACCCGTTATGCGAAATTTGACAGGAAAAATTATTTTTATCCGGATAACCCGCAGAACTATCAGATTTCTCAGCTCTATCTGCCCATCTGCAGAAACGGCGGCGTGGAGATTGAGACAGAAGAGGGCGGTAAGAAAATCGTGGGCATCCACGAAATTCATATGGAAGAAGATGCGGGCAAGCTGATTCATGACGAGTGGGAGGATTGTAGTCTGGTGGACTACAACCGTTCCGGCGTGCCGCTGATTGAGATTGTGTCTGAGCCGGATATGCGAAACGCCGAGGAGGTCATTGCCTATTTGGAGAAACTTCGCTTAGTGATTCAGTATCTGGGCGCTTCCGACTGCAAGCTGCAGGAAGGCTCTATGCGCGCGGACGTGAACCTTTCCGTCAGGAAGATGGGCGCAGAAGCCTTCGGTACCCGGACGGAGATGAAGAACCTGAACAGCTTTAAAGCGATTACAAGGGCGATTGAGGGGGAGACGGAGCGGCAGATTGACCTTCTGGAAGCAGGGGAGAGCGTGGTGCAGGAGACCAGAAGATGGGACGATGCTAGGGAAAAGTCTTACGCCATGCGGAGCAAGGAGGATGCGCAGGATTATCGTTACTTCCCGGACCCTGACCTGACACCGATCAGTGTAAGCGAAGAGATGCTTCAGGAAATCCGCGAAAGACAGCCGGAGTTTCGCACCGAGAAGATGGCGCGTTACCGGGAAGAGTTTGACATTCCCGACTATGATATTGAGATTATCACCGGCGAAAAACCGCTGGCGGATCTGTTTGAGGCGGCGGTGGCGCAGGGAGCGCAGCCTAAAAAAGTGTCCAACTGGATTATGGGAGAGACGCTGCGCCTGATGAAGGAGCGGGAAGTGGACGCTTCCGACCTGCGTTTCTCGCCCGAGAATCTGGCAAAGCTAATTGCCCTTACGGAGGCAAAGCAGATTAACAGCTCGGTGGCAAAGGAAGTCTTCGAGGTGATGTTTGAGGAGAACGTCGATCCCGAACGGTATGTGGAAGAGAAAGGCTTAAAGACGGTCAATGACGAGGGCGCTCTGAAAAAGACCATAGAGGAAGTAATCGCTGCGAATCCGCAGTCCGTGGAGGACTATCGGAACGGCAAGGAGAAAGCGATCGGTTTCCTTGTGGGGCAGACCATGAAAGCCATGAAAGGGAAGGCGGATCCGGGAGCGGTGAACCAGATGCTGCGGGAATTTTTACAAAATTGACAGATGAGTGAAATGCGCCAGAGCAGATTAATCAGCTTCTGGCGCAATTGTTTATGCTGGAATATTATTAAGATGATGAAAAGAAACTGATTTATGTTTAGGTGTTATCTCCGAATAAATAGTCCAGAAATTGCAGCGCCACCTTCGGATTTTCTACCGAAAGCGGAATCCCAATCATGATTTCAGAAGGATATCCCTGAAAGGTGTAATCGTTCTCAAAAATGTAATCATAGTAGCCGGAATCGCCCAGCTTGTTCCCCGTCTGCGGGATGCGGATGCCCACAGCTACAGGCTTTTCCATGGAGGAAGGGTCGCTGTGGTCGATAGTCTGACTGTAAACAGCTTCCTGCGCGGTTGCCATTTCTTCCAGCGTGTCGCCTGTATCCGCGTCAAAGGCGGCGCCGTCCGTATAGTAGAGCAAATCGGCGTAGGGAGCCAGCTCCTCTTCCGTAAAGGCGGCAGTCAGGTCATAGAAATACTCAAGGCGGGCATAGCCTTCAAAGGTTTCCGTGTCCGCTGCGATCGCGTGGATATCCCCCGCGTGCATCATGGCTGCCATTTTTTGCCGGCTTGCCATTTCATATTGGTCGCCGCTGCCTGAAGATATGGCGATAGACGTGTCAATATTTACCTGATAAGCTTCCGGGTCAATGCCGGCGTACTCCATGAACCCTTCGTTCCATGCGCCGGCGGCAGCGGCGTTGTCCTCATAGGTATCCGCGTTTAGTAAGACCGCATAGAAGGCGGTGGGTTTGCTGGAACGGTAAGAATTAATGAAACTTATGATAAAGACAACCACGATAATCGCTACAATCGTGTGTATTTTATAGTAATCCCAGAAATAGGCGAGTTTTTCTTTGGGAGTCATGGTGGCAAACGCCTTTTTCTGCTGTTCTCTGATTTCTTCTATCACTGAATTTTGCGATGACATTCCGTATTCCTTTCTTTCCACAGTTCAAATAATCATAATTTTTCGACGGAAACATATAGTCTGTGGGAGTGAGATTTTTCTTCTTATATGTTATAATAGACGCAGGCTGCAAAGATTATTGCATCTAATATTATGCTTTTATGATAAATATTTTGGAAATGGATGTCAATGAAGGTAAGATTTAGTTTATATGAAATTTTTATAAACAGCTAACGTATGAATATTCATCAAAAGATTGACGCGTTATTGTACATAGGGTATAATGAGGTATAAATGCAGGGCTTGGGAGGCGGTTATGGCGAGAACGGTAGGTATCGGGATTCAGGATTTTGGTAAGATAATTGAGAACCAGTGTTTTTATGTGGATAAGACTGCTTTTATCAAGGAATGGTGGGAAAGCAAAGATGAGGTGACTCTGATCACCAGACCGCGCCGCTTCGGAAAAACCCTGACCATGAGTATGACGGAACAGTTTTTTTCGGTCAAATATGCGGGGAGAGGCGATCTGTTTGAGGGACTTTCTATCTGGCAGGAAGAAAAGTATCGCGCTATGCAGGGCACTTATCCTGTGCTCAGCCTTTCCTTTGCAAATATCAAGGAGACGAATTATCAGAATACCCGCGGGAAAATCTGCAGGCTGCTGGCAGATCTTTATGCCAACTGCGAGTTTTTAATGGAAGCGGACACATTGGCGGCAAATGAACGGGCATTTTTTAGAAGTGTATCTGCAGAAATGGATGATGTGACGGCAACAATGGCGATTCACTATCTCTCTAAATATCTGTCCGCTTACTATGGGAAAAAAGTGATTATTCTTTTGGATGAATACGATACCCCCATGCAGGAAGCCTATGTCCATGGATACTGGGAAGAACTCGAGGCATTTACCAGAAGCATGTCTAATTCCGCCTTTAAGACGAATCCGTGGCTGGAGCGGGCTATCATGACCGGGATTACGAGAGTCAGCAAGGAATCTATTTTTTCGGATTTGAACAATATTGAAGTGGTCACCACCACGGCAGGTAAATACGAAACAACCTTTGGTTTTACGGAAGAGGAAGTGTTCGCGGCTTTGGACGAACTTGGAATGGGAGGGGAAAAACAGAGAGTCAAGCGGTGGTATGACGGCTTTATTTTCGGGGGAGCGAAAGATATTTATAATCCATGGTCGATCATAAATTTATTAGATAAAAGAAAGTTCACGACTTACTGGGCGAATACCAGTTCTAACAGTCTGGTCGGAAAACTACTCAGAGAGGGCAGCAGGGACGTGAAGGAGTCCTTTGAGCGTCTGATGAAAGGCGAACATCTCTGGTGTCCCATTGACGAACAGATTGTTTATAATCAGCTGGATGATAACGAGTATGCGATCTGGAGCCTGCTTGTGGCGAGCGGTTATCTGAAAATATTGGATTATGAAAAGTATGAGGAGGACGATTTCGTAGGTGAGCCCAAATACGAACTGACGTTGACAAACCACGAAGTGGAGATCATGTTTAAAAATATGATTCGAGGATGGTTTGCGGGGGATGTGTCGAACTATAACGCATTTATCAAGGCGCTTTTATCTAACGATCTGGATGCCATGAATGAATATATGAACCAGATTGCCTGTGAGACGTTCAGCTATTTTGATACTGGAAAGCGCGCTTCCGGAAAAGCAGAGCCGGAGCGGTTTTATCATGGGTTTGTGCTGGGGTTGATGGTGCAGTTGGAGGATTGTTATACGATTACTTCCAATCGGGAAAGCGGGTTTGGCAGATACGATATTATGCTGGAGCCGAAGAAGGAAGAGCTGGACGCAATTATAATTGAATTTAAGGTGTTTAACCCCAGAAGGGACAACAGCCTTGAAGACACAGTGCAGGCGGCGCTTTCGCAGATAGAGGAGAAGAAGTACGCGCAGACGCTTGTGGCGAAGGGGATTTCGGAGGAGCGGATTCGGAAATATGGGTTTGCTTTTGAGGGGAAGGAAGTGGTGATTGGGTAGAAACAGTAGTGGGTTCGGATACCAATGCTTTAGAAAGGTTAAGTTTTCTGTTATATAAACCGAAATAATAAAAGAAGCCTGCAGGGACATGCAGGTACAAGGTTGCACGGAGGCAGAAGATATAGAGTGAGTTTGAAGTCTGCCGCAATATTGTGTTGCGGCACTTTTTATGCATACGCAAGCTTAATATCTGACATGTATTGACAATTATTGGCATACGAAATTATAATTGTCATTCAGGTATAAAAATGATAGAATAATAAAGATGTATATTTGATTAGATGCCAAGGGAGGATGCGTCAAACATGCGGAGCGCGCAGAAGCAGGAAACGCTGGAAGTAATAGAAAGCTTACATCAGGCTCACGAGGAAATAAAAGAAGCATTCATGCAAAACAATATCGTTCTGGCACAAAAAATGCTTGCGGAGTGTCAGGAGTTTGCCATTTCTCTTGGAGAGAGCATTGAAAAGCTGGAGGGTGAAGGGCATGCCACGATATCCTGCATAGAAGAATACTGCGAGACGCTTTTTCATATTTATGAGGAATTATCGGACAGTCAGATTAACGTGAACAAAACATATAAGAGGCTGAAAAAACAGCTTCTTAAGGTGGAGAACAGTGTAAAAAATGACATTGCAGCCAGAAAAGAAGTTGTGTTTTTCCCTTACAAGGCAAGCATGTGGGACAGCTTAGAAAGCGTATGGAAAGCAGTAGATGAGGATCCGAATTGTGATGCTTATGTCGTACCGATACCCTATTATGACAAGAACCACGACGGAAGCCTTGGGCAAATGCACTATGAGGGAAATGAATATCCCAAATATGTTCCAATTTGTTCCTATGAGGAATATGATTTTGAGAAACGTAAACCCGATGTGATGTATATACATAATCCTTATGATAATATGAATTTTGTCACAAGTGTGCATCCACGTTTCTATTCAGATAATCTCAAAAAATATACGGACAAATTAGTGTATATACCATATTTTATATTGGGAGAAATAAAACCGGACGAGGATGAAAAGATAGAGGGAATGAAACACTTTTGTACGGTGCCCGCGGTATTTCATGCGGACAAGGTGGTTGTGCAGTCCGAGGACATGAAGCAGGTATATATAAAGGTCCTTTTGGATGCCATGGAAGATCATACGGAGGCGGTAAGGAAATATTGGGATGCGAAAATACTTGGTCTCGGTTCGCCTAAGATTGATAAAGTGTTAAATACGAAGAAAGAGGATTTGGAAATTCCACCGGAGTGGCTGCAAATTATTGAGAAGCCGGATGGGAGCTGGAAGAAGATTATTTTCTATAATACAAGTGTTAGCGCACTGCTGCAGCATAATGAAAAAATGCTGGAAAAGATGCAGAGTGTGCTTCAAGATTTTCAAGACAATACAGATGAAGTGGCATTATTGTGGCGTCCGCATCCACTGATAAAAGCGACAATAGAGAGTATGCGTCCGCAGCTTTGGATAGAATATGATAAACTTGTCAGACAATACCGGGAAGAAGGCTGGGGTATTTATGACGATACCAGCGATTTGGACAGAGCTATCGCATTAAGTGATGCGTACTATGGGGATGGGAGCAGTGTGGTGCAGTTGTGTCAGGAGAAAGGGATACCTGTGCTGATACAGAACGTGGATGTTCTCGTGTAAGTTAGATGTTAATATAAAAGGATTGCGCTTGTGGGATGGATGAAATGAAAGTATTGGTAACAGGCTCCGACGGATTTATCGGCAGTCATTTGACAGAAGAATTGGTAAAAAAGGGATATCAGGTAAAGGCATTTGTTTATTACAATTCCTTTAACACATGGGGCTGGCTTGACACACTGTCTCAGGACATTATGCAGAGGGTTGAGATTTTTCAGGGAGATATCCGCGACCCGAATGGGGTGGAAGAAGCTATGAAAGGCGTGGATGCCGTTTTTCATCTGGCAGCGTTGATTGCGATTCCATTTAGTTATCATTCACCGGACACCTATGTTGACACCAATATAAAAGGGACACTGAATGTATTGCAGGCAGCAAGAAAACACAATATCGGCAGAGTGCTTGTCACGTCAACATCGGAAGTGTATGGAACCGCGCAGTATGTACCGATTGATGAAAAGCATCCGTTTCAGGGGCAGTCGCCTTATTCGGCGACGAAAATTGGCGCGGACAGGCTGGCAGAGAGTTTTTACCGCTCGTTTCAGTTGCCGGTGACGATTGTACGTCCTTTTAATACATACGGACCGAGGCAGTCGGCAAGGGCTGTGATTCCGACTATCATTACGCAGCTTCTTTCGGGAAAGACGGAGATTAAGCTGGGGTCATTGACGCCGACGCGGGATTTTAATTATGTGAAAGATACCGTGAACGGTTTTCTATCTATTTTTGAATCGGACAAGACCGTTGGCGAGGAGATTAATATTGCAACCCAGAAGGAAATATCTATCGGGCAGCTTGCAGAGGAACTGATACGCCAGATTAATCCCGAAGCCCGGATTATCTGTGACGAGGAAAGGCTCAGACCGGAAAAGAGTGAGGTAAACAGGCTCCTTGGATGCAACGAAAAGATCATGCGGCTGACGGATTGGGGACCACAGTATTCTCTGGAAGAGGGTTTGCGGGAAACGATAGCGTTTTTGGAGGATAACCTGAGCAAATATAAGACGGATATTTATAACCTTTAAGCTGTTATTGAAGGGAACGGACAGTCGTGTATGATACAAGTGTAATTTATATTGATGAGAACAATACGATATTGGAAGCCATGCAGATGCTGGACAAAAATGCCAGAAAGACACTTTTCGTACAGGAACGGGGCATCCTCAAAGCGGCTGTCACTGACGGCGATATTCGCAGATGGATTTTACAAGGTGGGGATTTGCGGGCGGAGATCAGATTTGCTGCCAATTATCAGCCTATATATTTACGGGAAGGACAAATCCATCTGGCGTCATCCATAATGAAGGAATATGGGATAGAGGCGGTTCCTGTCGTAGATGAAACATTTGCTATTAAAGATATTATTTTTCAAAACAACCCGAAGCAGAAAAATTCTGTGTTTAACAAGGAAATCCCCGTAGTAATGATGGCGGGCGGACTGGGGACAAGGCTTTCACCCTATACGAATATTCTGCCGAAGCCGCTGATTCCGATTGGGGATTATCCGATAGCGGAGCATATCATCAACAGCTTTCGCAAGTATGGATGCAATCAGTTTTTTATGATTGTGAATTACAAAAGAAACATGATAAAAGCTTATTTTGACGAATTGGAGAAAAATTATCAGCTCGAATTTGTTGTGGAGGAGAAAAGGCTTGGGACTGGCGGCGGAATCAGTCTTCTGAAGGGAAAAATCAGCGAGACATTTATTCTGACAAATTGTGATATTGTGATTGACGACGACTTGACCAAAGCTTACAGGCAGCACAAGGAGTCGGAGAACGTGATTACCATGGTATGTTCCCTGAAAAATTTTACGATTCCCTACGGTGTGGTGAATGTTGGAAAAGACGGAATGATCGAGTCCATGCAGGAAAAGCCGAACATGTCCTTTTTTACGAATACAGGGTGTTATTTTGTGGAGCCGGAGGTCATTGAGGATTTGGCATACAATGCACCGATCGATTTTCCTGAAATTATTGAAAGGTATATGGCGGAAGGCAAAAAGGTAGGAATTTACCCGATCGGTGAGGAGGCATGGCTGGATATGGGTCAGTTTGATGAATTGGAAAAGATGAAGGAAAGACTTGGATGCTGATATGGATGACATTATTTTACTCGGTATGGGCGGGCATGCCCACAGTGTGGCAGACAGTATTGAACGGACAGGGAAATACCGTATTATGGGTTTCCTCGACAGGGAAGAAATGCAGGGGAAGTCTTATAAAGAGTATCCTGTTTTAGGTCCGGATTCGGATATGGGAAGGTATTTTGAGGAAGGAGTAAGGAATGCCTTTGTGACAGTCGGATTTATGGGACATGGTAGTGTGCGGGAGCGGCTGTTCTGGAAATTAAAAGAGATTGGATATACGCTGCCTAATATTATAGACGACACGGCGATTGTATCTGATAATGCGAAGCTTGGTGAAGGAATTTTTATTGGCAAGAAGGCGGTCATTAATGCAGATGCTGAGATTGGAGATATGTGTATTGTAAATACGGGGGCAATTATTGAGCATGACTGCGAAGTGGAAGAGTTTTCGCATATATCGGTAGGAAGTGTACTGTGTGGAGAGGTTCATGTTGGGAGAGCGTCATTTGTAGGCGCGAATGCGGTTGTCATTCAGGGAACAAGAGTTGGCAGCCACTGCATTGTAGCGGCGGGAGCTACTGCAAGGAAGAGTACGGAGGATTATTGTATGGTTTGGGATGGAAAATACCGGAAAATGCCCGAGAGTACCGGGGGGGGGAGGGGTATAAGGTAGCCCTCTGGAAAGGGCGTGCCGCATGAAAAATATTGTCATCGTAGGAAGCGGCGGATTTGCAAAAGAGACAAAATGGATTTTGGATAGAATAGTGCGTGAGGGAGGCTGCTGGCATTTTTGCGGGTATATTGACAAGGAAACGAATGGAGAAAATATTTTAGGCGATGATAGTTACCTTTTGAATATAGATGAAAAAATAGACGTTTTAATAGCAATCGGAAATCCGGCGATCCGGAAGAAACTTTACGAAAAATATAGCAGTAATTCAAATATTCGTTTTCCGAATTTGATTGATCCCACAGTGGAAATCTCAGAAAGTGTGAAGCTGGGGTGCGGGAATATCATATGTGCGAAAAATGTGATTACGGTAGACATCAGTATTGGTGATTTTAACATAATAAACTTAGGGTGCACAGTGGGACATGATGTGACGATAGGTGATTTTAATACGATCAATCCGGCTGCAAATATATCCGGTAATGTAAATATAGCGGGTATGACAGAAATAGGGACAGGAGCGAAAATTATACAGGGGAAAAATATTGGAGAAGGAGCTGTGGCTGCGGCAGGAGCAGTAATTATTGATGATGTTTTGCCTAATACAATGGTTGCGGGGGTTCCGGCGGTTGTAAAGAGAGTGTACTAAAATTTGGCGTTAAAGAAGAGGCATGGAATGAGCAGAGTGTTGATTATAGCGGAAGCCGGAGTAAACCATAACGGAGATATTCATCTGGCAAAAAAACTGGCGGCAGCAGCAAAGGATTGCGGTGCAGATATTGTTAAATTTCAGACAGCAAAGCTGGAGTCGCTTGTGACTGATTATGCGCCGATGGCGGAATACCAGAAAGAGAATGTGAAAAGCGCGGCGTTGCAAAAAGAGATGATTAGGAAGCTTCTCCTGACGTATGAGGAGTTTGTTGAATTATCCGAATATTGCGGAGAGATAGGCATAAGGTTCTTGTCAACGCCATTTGACACCGACAGTATTGATTTCCTCGCGGGCATTGGCTGTACCCTTTGGAAAATACCATCTGGAGAGATTACAAATTATCCGTATTTGGTAAAGATTGCAAAATTCCATCAGCCGATTATTTTGTCAACAGGTATGAGCACATTGAAAGAGGTAGAAGATGCAGTAGAATTATTGAAAAACAATGGAGCCGGAGAGGTGACACTATTGCATTGCACTACAGAATACCCTGCACCTTTCAAAGATGTAAATCTAAAGGCGTTGAAAACCTTACGGGACAAATTTGAATGTCCAGTGGGCTATTCGGATCATACGTCGGGCATAGAAATCCCGATTGCGGCAGTTGGAATGGGTGCGGTCATTATAGAAAAACATTTTACATTAGACCAGAATATGGAAGGACCGGATCATAAGGCTAGTCTTGAGCCTGACGAATTGAAAATGATGGTTTCCGCAATCAGGAATATAGAAGAGGCAATGGGTGACGGGATAAAAAGACCGTTTTCCGGTGAAATTTCCAATATGGCGGCGGCAAGGAAGAGTATCGTAGCGAAGTGTGCGATAAGAACAGGAGAACGGTTAACGGAGGAAAATCTTACAACGAAGAGACCGGGAACAGGAATCAACCCGATGCGGTGGAATGAAGTGATAGGAAAGACTGCGGACAGGGACTATGAAGCAGACGAAATGCTACAGCTTCCATTAACAGAAACATGAATTATGATGAACGAAAACAGGATGGAATTATGAAACGGATTGTGATTTTTAGTGGGAATCGAGCAGAATTTGGGATATTATTTCCACTCATATATACATTACATACATATTATCGATTGGAAATTATTCTTTCGGGGGCACATGTTTTAAAAAGATGGGCAACGGAATCGGATGTAAAAAAACAGTTGCAGGATAATCACATCTCCTGCCATGTTACGGATATTCCGTTATCGGCAAAAAATAATATATATACAAGATGTCTTGGCGAGATTTATGATAAAACGCTGGATTTTTTTGAAACGAATCAAGATGTGGATTTAGCCGTTGTGCTGGGGGACAGAATAGAGACTGCGGCATTTGCATTGGGGGCATTTTATAGCCGGATTCCGCTGCTTCATATATGCGGGGGTGATGTGGCAGATGTTTTTCATTTTGACACAAACATCAGACACAGCATAACCAAATTAGCCAATTATCATTTTGCAACAAATGAGAGAAGCAAAAATGTTTTATTACAGATGGGTGAAGAAAAACATAGAGTGTTCAATATAGGGAATCTGAGCTATGACTATGACAGGCTTGGCTTTTTAACGCCAACTGCGCAGCTGGCAGAAATGTACAAACTGACACAGGATGATATGCTCGTTGTTTTTACATATCATCCCACATGTGATAGGACGCAGGAAGAAAATTATAAAGAGTTTAAGAGTGGATTAGAAGCGGTCATTGACAGCGATGCAAAAAAAATAATTGTCACATTTCCCAATAACGATCCGGGACATGAACTCATTTTTGACTATATTATGTCGCTTGACGAAAATGAGCGGATGATGCGCGTTAATTCGCTTGGTACATATAGCTATTTATCATTAATGAAAAATTATAGGACAATTATCGTTGGCAATTCAAGCAGCGGCTTATTAGAAACAACGTTGTATTGTGTGCCAGTGCTGAACGTCGGAGAGCGCCAGAATGGGCGGGTCAGAGGTGATAACGTTACTGATGTGACAGCAGATTATGAAAGTGTAAAAACCGCTTTAAATAAGTTAATTCAAAATTATGATACTTTGAGGGACAAATATACAGGAACAAAATATGTTTTTGGAGACGGACGTGCCGCCATTAAGGCGAAGGATTATATAGATCGGATTATGGAACGTTCAAAAGAAGAGCGGCTGTTTAAAAAGTTTGTTGAGAGACAGGAATAAAGGGCGGAAATGAAAAAGTTTTTTGCGGTTAATGTAAATAAGTATGTGAAAGAGCTAAGCTTTGATGTATATTATCCGGCATCTCTGGATTATCCGAAAGATCATGCCGTAACGTTCTTATCTGAACAAAATATAGGAAGAAGCCATGTGTTTGAACGGTGTGTAAATTGTCTTATTTTCTGGCCGGAAAATTATAAGATTGGCAAACAGATTAAAGAGCAAAATCATGCCATCGTGTTATGTGGAAATCCGCGCCTGCAGTTTTGTCAATTCTTTCAGGATAATGGAATTGATGACCGGCCTGTTAAAGAGAAATCCCGATTGGTGGATGGTTCATTTATATGCGAGGGCGCAGTCATCGGAAAAAATGTGTTGATTCAGCCAGGAGCATATATCAGCGGAGAAACTATAATAGGAGATAACTCGTATATTGGCTCAGGGGTAAAAATACTTGGCAGGTCGATCATTGGGGAGAATGTAGTTATACGGGAAAATACAGTGATTGGAGCAGACGGGCTGACTACAGATCGGAATGAGCTGGGGGAGCATGTTAAAATGCCTCAGTTTGGTAGTGTTGTGATAGAAGATAATGTGTCCATTGGCGCAAACTCTGTAGTTGCAAGAGGGGCTATTGATAATACTCTGATAGGCGCCGGGACGTCAATTGATAACTGCGTTTTTGTATCTCATAATGTGCAGGTTGGAAAAGGAGTTTTTATTGTGGGCGAGAGTATTCTGTTTGGAAGTTCAAAAATAGGGGATAAAACCCTGATTTCTGGGAACTCTGCGATACGAAATGGGGTAACTGTAGGCAGTAGTGCTGTAGTTGGAATGGGAGCAATAGTGACAAAAAATGTGAGCAATGGAGTAATAGTGAAAGGTAATCCGGCAAAATAGCAGATGCATTTGGGAGGGGAACAATGAAAACGATGGTGGTGTCACCTCATCCGGACGATGAGACATTGGGAGCGGGCGGCAGTCTGTTAAAACTAAAAGAAGCGGGGAGCCAGATTTACTGGCTCAACATAACAGACGTAAAAACGGCTGGGGGGGGGTATGATGAATCGTTTATTTCAAAACGCAAAATACAAATAGAAAAAATCAATGCGTATTTTAATTTTGACGGATTCATTAATCTGAGGTTTCAGCCAACAACTTTGAATGACAGCATAAAAGGTGAGATGGTCGGTGAAATTGGAAACGCGTTTGATAGAGTTAAACCGGATTGCATCATTTTGCCGGATTACAATGATGCACATACAGATCACAAATATGTGTTTGAGGCAGCATATGCGTGCTCAAAGGTGTTTCGGAGAAATTACATAAAAAGAATTTTGACGATGGAGATTCCATCAGAGACAAATTTCGGGATGCCATATGATGCATTTAAACCTAATTTTTATATGGATATCACAAAATATTTTGAACGGAAAATAGAGGCTTTACAGATTTATGATACGGAGATGGGAGAGCCGCCATTTCCAAGGAGCAAAGAAGCCATAAGGGCGCAGGCGGTTATTCGGGGAGTGGAAGCGGGTGTGGCATATGCGGAAGCTTTTCAGGTGATAAAAGAGATTGAATGAGAGGCAGGATAATGCATACTTTGGGGATTGTAACGGCAAGAAGCGGTTCTAAGGGAATTAAAGATAAAAATATAAGAAAGTTGTCTGGGAAGCCATTGATGGCTTATACAATCGAAAGTTCGGTGAAGTGTCAATATATTGATAAGGTGATGGTATCTACAGACTCGGACGTATATGCCGATATTGCCAGAGATTATGGCGCAGATGTCCCATTTTTAAGAAGTGAAAGAAACTCCACGGATATAGCGAATTCCATTGATGTGCTGTTGGAGGTTTTGGAAGAATATCAGAAACGGGGAATGGAGTTTGAAAATATTGTTTCTTTGCAGCCGACATCACCGTTGCGAACATGTAGAAATCTGGATGAAGCCTTTCGGTTGTTCTATGACAAAGAGGCAGATTCTGTAGTTAGTGTCTGTGAATGTGAATATAGTCCACTACTGTGTGGCATATTGTCTGATGACTTAAATATGAGTGGTTTTATCAGAGAGGAAAATCTGAAAAGGAGACAGGATTTAGCGAAATACTACAGATTAAATGGAGCGATTTATATTTCAAAGGTAAGCAAACTCAGGCAGTTGAAATCTTTTTATGGTGAAAGATCATATGCGTATATCATGGGGCAGAAGGAATCCATAGATATTGACACAGAATTAGATTTTGAATATGCGGAATTTTTGCTCAAAAATAGAGAAGTTAAGGACAATGTATAGGTGCATATAACTCTTACAGGAGAATGGAAGAAAGTGATTAAAAAAATTATTTTTGTGTTTGTGAAATATTTTGAACAGAAAGATTGGATTATATTTGACTGTCCTTACTATCTTAAAGCGGGATATGAAGTTGAAATATGGTCATTAGTGCATATTCAATACGATAGAGAGCTGAAGGAGCCAAAGTATTTATTTAGGGATAATGAAGTAAAGTATTTTAATAAAGTTGAGAATTTTGAATCAGAAATTCAAAGAAACGATCCGAAAGCAACCGTTTTTTTATTGTATCCTAGTCTGGGAGAAAATACAAGAACTGGTTATATGATAAGACGTTTTATAAAAAAACATGGATTTAGATATTGTGATTACTTTTTTCCGCCAGTTCTTTTATCTGCATATAAAGAAGAACTTTCGGATATATGGAGTATAACTCGTTATTATCTGAGAAACATCAGAAATATAGATAAATTGAGACAGCTGTTTTTTTCTTTTCTGTATCCGCCGGAGTATGTTTTTATAGAAGCGCGGGCTAATGTTAGACAACTGGCAAATAAATATGATGTTTTAAATGGGCACAGGTTAAAATATATCAACACGCAGGACTATGATAGATATCTTATGGAAGATATGACCACAGATGTACTGTTTTTGGAACAGGAAAATTTAGAAAGAGACAATTATATTGTCTTTGTGGATCAAGCATTCACGCATCATTCGGATATAGTAAATGAAGGGATAAAAGTAGCGGTAACAGAGGATGTATATGGAAAGGAAATAAGACAATTATTTGATTTAATAGAACGGCAGACAAATATGGAGATAGTAGTTGCATTACATCCGAAGGCGGAGTACTTGAATGACACCATTTTTGGTGGCAGAAAGATGGTACATGGAGAAACCAGAAAGTTAATTAAATATTGCAGCTTTGTGATTTGTAATAGCAGTACCGTGATCTCATACATTATGTTATATAAGAAAGATCTTTTATTATATACAACGGAGCAGGTGAAAAGAGCTTATATTTATATAAAGGAGGCACAGTTGGCATTGGCAAAGTTTCTGGAGTGTAAAGTTGTGAATTTATCTAAGAAACTGCCAGATAATCTGCTTGAAAAATATGTGTGTACTGTAGATGAGTTAAAACGAAGTAAGTATTTGGATGAATTTGTGTGTAGCAAATATCATAATGTGAAATCATCCCAAATAATAAATAAGTGTGTAAAAAATCTATAAATTGATTTTGCGATATAGTAGGAAGGAACGGCGATCAATAATGGAGAACGATAACTTTATATGGAGTGGACACGAGTGGGATTGCCAAGAAGATATGGCATGGTTTATAGATGCAGAACGAGATGTTTTGTGTTGCCTAAATTTTCAAACTGGAGAATGCGATGGAATTGCGAAAGTACCTAATGAAAGTGTAAACAAGTTTATGCAAAATACCAGATGTATTAAGGTGGAAAATGAAATTTTTTGTATGCCATGTTATGGAAATAAAATTTGGATATATGATTTATTAAATAAGAAATTTGAATTTATAGAAGTAGAAAATGTTGAGACAGAACATCCTTATATGGAAAATGCTTATTTGTATGAGGAACAAATATATGCCATTTCAAGAAGCATGAGAAAAGCTGTTGTAATTGATGTAAAAACGAAGAAAGTGACATATTATCCACTTAATGTAAGTGAAGAAGATAAGTTTTTGGGAAGCTGTATTAGGGTTGAAAGAGAAATATATTACGTATCATTTTCAAATCGAATATATATGTTTGATATGGACTCAAAAAGGAATACATTATACAGCATTTTAGATGAAGAGACCAAGTTAACCTCTATATGTTTCGATGGGGAACAATTCTGGATGAGTGGTTATCGGAAGCAAATTTATATTTGGAATAAAAAAAATAATAGTGTGCGTATTGTTGAAAATTTCCCCAAGATATTTGGAAGTTATTTGTTCTCTGAAGAGAAGGATGAAATTCTTGATTGTGAACCAAACGAATATGATGTTCAGCTCTTTTGTCAATTAAAATTGGCAGGTAACTATATTTGGGCTATACCTTATAGAACAAATTTTGTTTTATATATACATAAGGACACATTAGAAATTCAAATGATGTTTATTGAAGATGAGGACGAGACGAAAGAAAGTTTGATGAGAAAAGGGAGAAGACCGTTTAAATTTTTCTGGCAATATTTAAGAAATGATAGATTTATTGGAATATTTTCATTAAAAAACAATTGCATACTGGAAATTGATTCTGAGTGTTTGGAAGCGAGACGGAGAAAGTATATGTTATCAGTTAATTATGCACGAATAATATGTGCTGAAAAAGTCATGTGGGAATCCAACAGTGTAGAAAGAATGCTGTTTGCGCGTGCTCTTAATGGTGATCAGACAAGTACAAATTCAATACAGAGAACTGGTCAGGTGGGGAGGTTCATATATAACTCTTTAAAATGAGGGATAGAGAAGGATGAAAAATTTTATATTAATACATATGGAAAGTATAAGTGAATTAATTTTAAAAATGAATCCAGAATTATTTCCTAATTTAAATAAAATAATAAGTGAAAGCATCTACTATAATAATTATTACTCATCAGCAACTTCCACGCTCATGGTGATGTCGGATTTGTGTTACGGGGGAATGTACCGGGAAAAATGTACAAAATTGGAAAACGACTTTAACGATGTGAGCGAACATACTTCTATATTTGATGAGTTAGAGAAAAATGGGTATAGCTGCAAAGGGATAATCTGGCCAGAACTTACGACATATTCTAAGTTAGTGAACGGACACATACTCGGAAAAAATGTGGAGATCGAAGTGGCTGGAAATTATGAAGCGTTCATTCAATGTATGGATAAAAGTATAGCGGAAGAGCATGCTTTTGCTTTATTTGTTGGCAATTATGTTTCACATGTTTCCTATAGAAACATCAAAGAAATAAAAGGAAGTAATTCGTTTAGCAGGTGGAAGGCGGGATATGAATTTGTTGATGATACATGTGGTAAAATTTTTGAGCTGCTTACGCAGTATGAGAAGAAGGAGGATACAATAGTAATTTTGTATGGTGATCATGGAGATGATTATTGGGGGCATAGACTGCATAATGGATATACGCATGCGATAGAGCCATATAGCAATATTATACATACACCATTAGTAGTATGGAATTTTGGTGGTGGTCAGGAGGTAAGTGGAGAACTGGTATCGACTCTTGATATAAAAGATATGGCGCTTACTATGCTGCAGGGTAAGCCATGGAAGGCGGACAGGCAATATATTTTTTCGAGAAATATATATGCAAATCAAAAAATAAATGCTCTGTCGTTGAGCAAAGGGTATGCGGTAGTGTCTGTTGATTATATTTTGATGGTTTCGATAAGAGGATTAGAGTTATATAATGTAGTTCTGGATCCGGCTAATACATGTAACTTATTAGAGTTTTTTAATATAGATGCAAACGGAAATATCAGTTTTTTTGAAAAGTTCAGGGAAAAGAAAAGTACGCATTTTTTAGATTTCTTTACAGATGGAGAAATACGGCATATAAAGGAAGTTTACAGGAAACAGAGGAAATATCTTCTTTATGAGACAGAGAAAATATATAAAGCAGCCGGAAAAAATGTAAAGACCAGAAACAGGGAGCTCAATTTTAGGTCTGTAAATAGAACACATCGCTTTATTATGCATAATAATACGCTTGTAAATAAAATAGAAAAATGTTTTTTTGATGTTGCTGTGAAGAGGTGAATTATGAACCGCACCAAGGCTGGAATGCTAAATTACATAAAAGAAAATTTGCTATCGGTAAATATTTTGCCGGTTATGATTCTTAGAAGCAGCACTTTTCAGGTGAGTGAGAAAAGCGCTGTTGAATCAGTGATACAGTTTGCGGGAAATAATTCCCTTGCTATCCGCTCTTCTTCATCGATGGAGGATACTGCGGAATATTCCAATGCAGGAGCGTTTACATCTATTTTAAATGTTCCTCCTACATATAATGCGGTGAGAGAGGCAATTGAGAAGGTGTATCAATCTTATCATGCAGAGACGGATGAAGAAATACTAATTCAGCCTATGCTTGAGAATATACGAAAATCGGGTGTGGTGTTTACTGTAGATATGGATACGTTTGCGGATTATTATACAGTAAATTTTTATGAAGGAAATGATTCGGCAGCGGTAACATCGGGAGGTTCCAATGAACTGAGAACATTTGTGCAGTATAAGTATAGTGAACAGACAATTAGAGATAAGGATATGGATAATCTCATTACTGTTTGCCGACAAATAGAGGAATTTTTGGGAAATAACGCCCTTGATATTGAGTTCGCAATTGACAATGAGGACAAAATATTTATTTTTCAGGTAAGGCCAATTGCAAAGAGGGGGCGGGAAACGTGTGAAAAGGTTGATTTAAAACCTACATTGAATCGTATATATAAAAAGGTAAAAAAGCTTTCCGTTGAACATCCGTTTTTGTTAGGCCATACAACTTGTTTTGGCGTAATGCCTGATTGGAATCCGGCAGAAATTTTAGGGGTTAGACCCAAGAAACTTGCGATTTCTTTATATAAAGAACTGATTACGGATAATGTATGGTCGCATCAGCGGTATGATTATGGGTATAGAGATTTGACAATGCATCCGCTTATGATTTCGTTTTGCGGAGTGCCTTATATTGACACGAGAATAACATTTAATTCCTTTATTCCGAAGCAATTAAATGTCAGAATATCAGAGAAACTTGTCAATTATTATCTAAACAAGTTAGCTATGTATCCGAAATATCACGATAAGATCGAGTTTGAAATTGTTTATTCGTGCTATTACCTCGGACTGCATGCAAAGTTAAAGGAATTGTTGGAATATGGTTTTAATGAAAATGAGATTACAAGAATCGAATTTTCGCTTTTAGAGTTGACTAATAATATCATTGACCCTAAAAACGGGTTATACAAGGCTGATATAGCGAAGATATCTGTTTTGGAGGAAAATTATAATAAAATTATTCAGTCTGATATTTCAGTAGTTGACAAGATATATTGGCTGATTGAGGAATGCAAAACCTATGGAACGCTCCCGTTTGCTGGTGTGGCAAGGGCAGGCTTTATTGCAGTACAATTTTTGCGGTCTTTTGTCAATATAGGAATTATAAGTGTAAAAGAATATAATGATTATATGAATTCGCTTGATACTGTAAACAGGAAAATGAACAGGGATTTGCAGAGACTATATAGAGATGATATTACAAGAGATGATTTTTTGAAAAAATATGGGCATATTCGTCCTGGAACATATGATATATTATCAAAGCGATATGATGAAGCATTTGATGAATATTTTGGTGGAGTTAGTTCGCAGGACATAGCAGAACAGGAGGAAACATTTTCGTTTTCGGAGAATCAAATGACGCGGATACAGCTTGAACTTGAGGAGAATGGCTTGATCATAGTGGCTGATGAATTAATGTCATTTATTAAAGAATCTATTGAAGGCAGAGAGTATTTAAAATTTGTATTTACGAAATCTGTAAGTAAGATACTACAACTCGTAGGAGAACTTGGTGAAAGAGTTGGTATCTCGATGGAGGATATGGCATATTTGGATATTTCTATTGTTAAGCAGCTTTATGTCGATCTGTATACGGGTGATATCAGGACTATTTTTGAGGAAAACATTAAGGATAATAAGATACAGTACCAAAATGCGGTACAAATCAAATTGCCCAGCATCATAGTAGAGCCGGAAGATGTCTATTCTTTTTATCTGCTGGATGAAGAACCAAACTTTATTACCCAGAAGAGTGTTACAGCCGACGTCGTGCTGATGGGCGATATGGAAGGGCAGGAGATAGGGGAAAAGATCGTGTTTATAAGGGCGGCTGATCCGGGTTATGATTTCCTTTTCACGAAGGGGATCAGCGGACTCGTCACACAGTTTGGCGGTGCAAACTCCCACATGGCAATACGTTGCGCTGAATTAGGAATTCCCGCAGTTATTGGTGTTGGCGAGCAGAATTATAATGAGTGGAGTAGGTACAAGCGGATCACGATCGACTGCCTGAAAAAGCAGATCATAAAAATCAAGTAGTGGGGAGTCCTGTCATGCAGAAGAAATTTATGATGTATTTGATTGGTAGAAGTGGGAGTGGAAAAACGACTATTGCGAATGCACTGGAAAAAAGATTGCAACAAGATGGGATGCAGAGCTTGCAGGTAATAGACGGTGACATCATCAGGGAGCAGTTTGGCGGAATTTTCGGATATACACGTGAGGAAAGGCTCAGGTGTAATCAGGCGGTGAGAGTGGTCGTAAAATATCTGCTGGACAATAACATATCAGTAATACTTGCACAGGTTGCGCCTTATGAGGAAATACGAAGATTGGTAAAAACTCAGTTTGAAAAGGAATATATTGAGGTATACATTAAATGTTCGTATGAGGAGTGTGCAAAAAGAGATGTCAAGGCATATTATCAAAAACAGAAGAACGGGCAGATGAAAAATCTGAACGGAGCGGATGATGTTTATGAAGCACCAGTAAATAGTGATATCGTGATTGATACAGAAAATGAAACGGTATGTGAGGCAGTTGATAAGATAATGGCATACTTGGAGATGAATGGCTATGGCATATAAATATGTGACGGAAAATAATCTGTATAATAAACAGACGTATATGTACAGTCAATATAATGGAATTGAGTTTTTAAAAGAATATACTGCTTCAAGACAGGAATACTTGAGCAAATATGAAAGTCTGGAAAAAAGTATAAAAGAAGAAAACGAGGAGTGGACAAGTTCATCTAGTGTGATGCGTGATTTGCTTAACATCATAGAAGCATTGAAATCTGAAAAGCAGGATAAAAATATAATCGATCGGATTAATGCGTATATAAAAAGCTTTGAGGTACGAAAGCGGATTTATCAGGAATATGATAGTGATTGGAAACCGGCTGGAAGTATGAACTTTGCTGATTATGGACTATATTTGAAGTTTGCTGAGTGTCTGGCGCTTTCTTATGGGCAGACGCAGTGCTTGAAATACTTTAGCTGTCTGTTAAAGGTTGATGATACTTTATTGTCGGTGTCTGATGAGATGGATATCAGATCAAAGAAAGACCTCTATCAGATTATCAAAAAGGAACTGCTCTTTTTTAATCAGTTGGCTGGGAAAAATGGGATAAGTTTGGAGGAATAAAATGGTATTAGGGGACTTTGCAATGCTTGCTGCCGATACGGCACGGACGAAGGCATATCTACACGCAATGATACAGGAGAATATTTTGCCGGGCATGTGTGTTGTATACTCGGACAGTATTTCCAAAATGCAGGATGATGCTAGAAAATATGGGAATGCGAGAAATACTAATCAATATTTTGACATTAGTACGCCGGTGCTGTCGTTTCTAGAGGAGGCGGGTATTCCGTATGAATTTGTTAAAAATAAGGATATCAATTCCGAGCAGATGGAATGTGCTATACAGAATCTACAGCAAAAATACATGATATATTCAGGATATGGGGGATACATATTAAAACCGCATCTGTTTCGATTGGGTAAGAGATATATACATGTACATGCCGGAATTTTACCGAAGTATCGGGGCAGTACAACGGCCTATTACAGTTTTTTACAAGAGAAGATATTTGGCGCGACAGCTATTTTTTTAAGCGAGGGTATTGATGAGGGGGAGATTATTGCCTATGATACTTTTGAAGTGCCCAAGGAGCCTGTGGATATAGATTATATTTATGAGCCGTACATGCGCGCCAGAGTGCTTATAAAGGTAATGAAAAAATATTTTTCAGACGGTGAATTTATATCTTACAGGCAGAGTACGGAAGGGGCTGAAACATATTTCATTATACACCCTGTACTCAAACATATAGCAATGCTTGGAATTAAGAAAGAACAGGATAATATGAAATCTGACGGAGGCGGACGTGGAGATTGTAATATATACACAGCGGGTGGAGATCATTGAGAGTTATCAGGAAAGAAGAGATTGTGCAGATCAGAGAATTGCGGCTTTTATCAGACAGTGTGGTTTTCTCCCGATACCAGTCCCCAATCAGGAAGAGCTGGCTTCGGAGATTGTTAATAGTATCAATCCTGCAGGTATTATTTTGACAGGAGGAAACAGTCTTGCAAGATATGGAGGGAATGCGCCGGAACGGGATGCAATGGATAAAATTTTGATAGAACTTGCTATAAAGCGTTCAATACCGCTTTATGGTTTCTGTAGAGGGATGCAGTCCATACTTGATTATTTTGGAAATGGACTCATTAATGTGAGTGAACATGTGGCGGTACGACATTTGGTATATGAAGAAGCAGACCAATATGAAGTTAATAGTTATCACAATCAGGCGTGTATGCAGTTAGAGACAGAATGCGGTTTACAAATAGTATCAAAGACGCAAGACGGTGTAATTGAGTCGGTTTGTCATAAATATTTGCCAATTTATGCAACGATGTGGCATCCGGAACGGGAAAAGGAGTTTTTATATAGAGATATACATAGAATAAAAACGTTATTTAACAGAGGGGAGAAGAGTCAAGATGAGCGAAAGTAGTTATTATGGATGTGAAAATCCGGAAGCGGTAAGCTATCTGGAGTTTGGGTCTGTTAATCTCGTAAAGGGTGAGAAGAAAATATGGAATTATTGGCAGGATCAGACCGCGTATGATCTGTATATGTTTGCGAGATATGCGAGAGACTTGTTTGCGTTTCGGAAGTTCTTTGGCGAGGAAGAAAAGACAGTTGAAACACTGAATAAGTATGTTCTGGATTCAGCGCATAATAAGCTGATGGATTATTTGCTTAAGTATGCAGGTATGCTTGCGATTCAGGCAGCGGGAGTTGTATGTGAAAGCGGTAGTTCTTTGTATGGATGGATTGATGAAGCGCTAGCGTGCGATTATGTATATGGAGAAGGGAAATCATGCAAAAAGATTAAGGAGTTTCATTACATAGGCAGCGATATCTCAGAACTGATGAATGAAGGAGCGGCAGCCCTTCACAGTGATGTAAAGATGGATTTTTCTACACAGGGAACAATTTCAGGAGTCATAAAGGAAGTAAAGAAAATATTGAGGGGGGGGGCAAAAAATTGTCGCTTTTCTATGGCTTGAGCGTAAGTGTGCGCTATGCTGTGAGAGAGGCAGAAGATTTGTTAGAAGTAGCAGAAGCCACAGAGTTGTCTATATATAACAGATTAAGTATGACATATGACGATGAAACACTGGTATCCGGTTATGGAACGGGGAAAAGTATATATATTATATCACTTCCCAAATTGGTGCAGCGGATAAAAGAAACAGGATTGCATGCAAAATATTGTACGGCAAATATGCAACGTAATAAAGACGGGGAACATACAGTGCGGGCATCTATTGCGATTTCTGCAGATCAAAAGCTGTTGGAGAAATTTATAGGGGAATATGATACGTGTATTGAAAAAAGTATGCATATAGACGGTGTTGAAAAGGGAAACTGGAAAGATTTGGAAGAATTGCTTTTGGACAGATAAATAGGAAGGAGTCAATAACATGAAGGCAATTATTTTGGCAGCGGGGCAGGGAACACGGTTAAAAAAGTATACAGAGAATTTACCTAAGGGAATGCTCGACTTTATGGGAAAGACCATTATTGAGAGACAGATAGAAATGTACCAAAAATGTGGCATAGAAAATGTCATTGTGATTCGCGGATTCGAGGCAGATAAGATCCCATATGAGGGAGTCAGATATTATACCAATGAAGATTACGCCAATACAAATATGGTTGAGTCCCTGATGGTGGCAAAAGATGAATTCGATGATGATGTTATTGTAAGTTATTCGGATATATTGTTCGAAGAACAGATGATGAAAACGATGTTGAAGGCAACAGGGGATTTTGTCGTTGCAGTTGATGATGATTGGGAAAAATATTGGAAGAAACGGTATGGGAAAATAGAGTTTGACACAGAAAGTTTATCTATTGACGAGAAAGGTAATATTGTGGAGTTGGGTTTGGAGAATCCCGAACTTAAAAAGATTGATGCACGGTATATCGGTCTATTGAAATTTTCGAGGAGAGGTCTGCAGCACATAGAAAAGATTATGGAGAGGGCATACCTTGATTTTGAAGACAAGCCATGGCAGCAGTCAGGAAAGAGCGTCAGAAAAGCTTATATGACGGATCTACTTAACGCGGTCATTGAATCCAAAGAAAAGGTCAGGGCGGAACATTTTCATAATGGATGGATAGAATTTGATACAAACGAGGATTATGAAAAAGCATGCAAATGGGCAGAGAACGGAGAACTTCAGGAAATAATAAGAATTTGAAAGAAAGTTGATGTGAAAGAGGAAGGCACCCGATGTTAAAGATATTGTCAATATATTTGCCCCAATTTCATCGTGTTCCCGAGAATGATGAATGGTGGGGAGAGGGGTTTACGGAATGGACGGCGGTAAGGGGCGCAGAACCATTATTTGAAGGTCATAATCAGCCAAGGATTCCGTTGAATGAGAACTATTATGATTTATTGGAACATAAGACGATGGCGTGGCAGGCTGAGTTGATGCATAAGTACCATATAGATGGAATGTGCATTTATCACTATTGGTTTGAGAATGGAAGGCGTATTTTGGAGAAACCAGCTGAAAACTTGTTGCAATGGACGGATATTCGAATGCCTTTCTGTTTTTACTGGGCCAATCAAACATGGTCAAGAACATGGAAAAAATTAAGGGATAGCTGTACATGGTCGAGAGTTTATGAAGGTTCAAAAAAAGAAAATGAGACCGGAATTCTGTTAAAGCAAAGCTACGGTAGAGAAAAGGACTGGGAAGAACATTTTTTATATTTGTTACCATTTTTTAAGGATGATCGTTATATCAAAATAGATAATAAGCCGGTTTTTATTATTTACAGACCAGATGATATTTTTTCTCTGTGGGATATGGCTGCTTATTTTAACAGAAGAGCCCGGGAAACAGGGTTTGCAGGTATTTATTTTATTGGTTCTTGCGGGGATATGCAGCCGGGATTAAATGCAGTTTTTGAGAAACAGCCTGATTGGCGCTCCGATCTTTACGATGAAATGTGGGAAATGACACTAAACAGTAAACAGGAAAAAGACTGTAAAACATATTTCTGTGGAGGAGTTGATTTCGACAATTCGCCAAGAATGGGGAAAAACAGCTTTATCATAAAGGGGGCGACACCACAGAAATTCCAACAGTACTTTAGAAAACTGTACCTAAAAAGCCGCTTTTTGGATAATGAGTTTATATTTGTCAATGCATGGAATGAATGGGGAGAGGGAATGTATCTCGAACCAGATGAGACATGGGAATTTGGATATTTGGAAGCCATTCAAAATGTGGTTGAGGAATGTGGGGGAAAGATACCGAAAAATTTCAAAGAGGGATTTGCGGTCAAATATAAAACAGAAGATGAAATATACCTTAGAAAAGTAATGCGTAATGCGGACAGATATGGGACGTTGCTGAATAATTGGCTATGTTTACGGGAACGCAAGGTAGACTTTTCCCAATATTTTAAGAAATATGGCTATCAAAATATAGCAATTTATGGGATGGGTAAGCTGGGAATGCATCTACTGTACGAGTTAAAAGAGAGCGGCGTGACAGTGAAGTGCGGAATAGATAAAAACGGAGAAGGGATGGATAGTGACATAGCTGTTTATCATCCGAAGCAGCAAATTCCGAAAGTCGATGCGGTCATTATTACAATTACAGGTATGTATTTTGAAATCAGTGAAATATTGCGTCAAAACATAAGCTGTCCTATGGTTACGATAGAAGAGATTGTACAGGAATTAATGTTTTTGTAATTATACTGTCGGGAGGAAGACAATTTGTGCGGGATATTTGGATGTGTCGGCAAAATAGATAGGGAAAAAGCTTTACAGTGCGTGGAGCGAATCAAGCATAGAGGACCTGATGCTCTGAAAGTACATGCACTGGAGGGAGCCACTTTAGGCCATGCAAGACTTGCCATTCTTGATACCGCAAAGAGAGCGGATCAACCTATGTGCGATGTAAGCGGACGTTATTGGATTGTATACAATGGAGAAATCTATAACTTTGTTGAATTGCGGCGGGAATTGGAAGGAAAAGGATATCAATTTCAGACAGAGGCTGATACGGAAGTATTGTTAAATGCCTATATTGAATGGGGAGAAGCGTTTCAAGATAAATGTAACGGCATGTGGGCGCTTGCAATCTGGGATAATTTGGAAAAGAGACTCTTTTTAAGTCGGGATAGATTTGGGATTAAACCGTTGTTTTTATATGTAAGCGGTGGATGCTTTTATTTTGCATCGGAAATGAAGGCCTTTTTTCCGGTTATGAAGGAGAAACGAGTCAATTATATTCTGATGGATGAGTGGAATTGTTTCGGATATGAGGCAACCGAAGAATGTGTGATTCAGGGTATTACAAGATTTCCGGCAGGAATGTGCGGGATATATTGTGACGGGCAGATGACGAAGAAACGATGGTGGAATACATCCGATCACCTTATGACAGTTCCGAAGCGCTATGAGGAACAGGTCGAAATGTTAAGGGAACTGTTTTTGGATGCGTGTCGTATTAGAATGAGAAGTGATGTGCCGGTCGGGACTGCGTTGAGTGGAGGCATTGACTCAAGCTGCACTATTGGGGCGATGCATTATCTATCAGGGGAGTCGTTTGAACGAAAAAATAATGATTGGCAGCACGCATTTTTATCCTATATGCCGGGAACCTTTGGCGACGAAGATGAATACGCCACGCTGGCGGCTGAATACGTAAATGTTCCCTTGCAGCGAATAAAGGTTGAATCGCAGATTGGAATAGAAAAGTTGCTGGATTATCTGTATCTTTGCGAGGAACCTTATATTACAAGCCCGGTACCCTTTTTACAAACGTATGGGGCAATTCGGGATGCGGGGATTAAAGTTACTTTGGATGGACACGGGGCAGATGAACTTTTTGGCGGGTACGGTTTCGATTTATTTGCGGCGCTGGGGGATACAGAAAGAGGCTCAAAGGAATTTGAAGAAATTGTTCGGACATATAATGACTCATGCCCGGTGTACAACCGGGTTGACAAAGAAACAGCAGTCAAGAATACCGTTTCTATTATGTGTAAAAACCGTGCTTTGGGGATAGAAAATGAAGTTTATGACAAAATGGATGAGTTAAATAGGTGTTTGTATAGGGAGACTCATTATACGACTCTGCCCACTATTTTAAGATGCTACGATAGATATAGTATGGCCAATGGCCTGGAGATCAGAATGCCTTTCATGGATTATCGGATTGTCTGTTTTGCGTTTTCAATACCGTGGCAGTCTAAGATGAGAGACGGATATACAAAGAAAATTGTAAGAGATATGGGCGCTCCTTTTATGGATGGTCGGATTTTAAATAAAAAGGCTAAGATAGGCTGGAATTCACCTTCTACAGAGTGGTTTAAGGGAGAGTGGAGAGAATTTCTGATGGATACAATTCAATCCAGGGATTTTATCGAATGTGATCTGGTTAATGCGCTGGACATCTGCGCGGATGTAAATGAGTTCTTAAAGCATGGTGAAAACAGGTATCAAGATGGGGAAAGAATCTGGAGTAAGATTGTACCGTATCTTTGGAAGGAGGCAGTCATTGACAGAGCGTAGTGAAGGTAAAATGGTAAAAGAAGAGATGGCAGGTATCGTAGAAAATTGCGGAACACTGTCGGGCAATGCCTTTAAGCTTGAGACTGCGTTGGCATGGATCAGATGTGCGCAAAGAGGGAAGTCGCCTATAGATAGATTGAGAGAAAAAAATATAGAACGGATTATTGTTTATGGCATAACGGAATTGGGCGAATTGCTAGTTGAAGAAGCATGTAGAAAGAAGTATAAAGTATTGGCGATAGCGGATAGAGCTGTGCAGGAAGGCGGATATGAGTATCGAGGAATTCCTGTTATAGCAAGGAAACAACTGGAAAAATACAGCAATGAAGTGATTGTAGTTACTTCCATGACCTTTTGGGAAGAGATAAGGGATGAACTTTATGCGGAAGGGTGCAGGTGTGTTATTGCACTGAGAGAAATAATGTAGTCGGAAGGTGTGTGGGGATATTGATGAAAATAGCAACACTTTTGTTTACATACAACAGAAGCGGACACACAAAAGCGGTGCTGGATGCGCTGTCGGAAAACAGCATGCGGCCTGAGAAATTATTTGTTTTTCAGGATGGTTTGCGCGACGGTATGGATGACAGTGAGTGGAAAAAAGTAAATCGACTGATTCATGCGATAGATTGGTGTGAGCGGGAAATTGTTGTTTCTAAACATAATAAGGGGCTGGCAAAATCCATTGTTTCGGGGATTAACTATGTCCTTTTAGAATATGATGCTGTGATTATACTCGAAGATGACTGTGTGCCAACATCCGGTTTTATGCGGTTTATGCAACAATGCTTTGAGAAGTATGAAAAGGAAGAGACCGTATATTCTGTGAGTGGATATGCGTGGCCGATTCCCGTGGAATCTCAAGAATATGATGCATATTTTTGTGGTAGAATTTCCAGTTGGGGATGGGGAACATGGAAAGACCGTTGGGTAAAATTTGAGAGAAATTACGATTTGTTGAATGACATAAGAAGTAATGAAGAGGCATCTAAAAGATTATCACAGTGGGGAGGAAGGGATACACTTCCAATCCTGTTGGGAAATATTAACGGAAATATAGATTCATGGGCTGTGTTTTGGAGTTTGAAGATAATTACGAATAACGGCTTATGTATCAATCCGTATCGGTCTTTGATTGCAAATATTGGGTGTGACGGCAGCGGTGAGCATTGTGGAACAAGTGATATGGCAAAGACACAGATGCAGGAGAAGGAGATTGAAATATACCGGCTTCCGACACCGCAGATAAATGAAGAGGTTCGGGATGCGTTTCAGCAATTATATGGTGATTATTATCATAGGGATGGATTAACCAAAGTTCTGATATGGGGGATGGGAAACTTATATAATCGGCATAAAAAGCATTTATTGCAGAGAGTGACAGTGGAGGCATTTATAGACTCTTTCAAAAAATATAAATTTTTTGAAGGGAAAAAAGTCATAAGAGAGGACGAAATATCTGGGTTTGATTTTGAAAAAATAATAATTGAAATTGAGAATCAAGAAGAGGCACAGAAAATAAAAAATCATTTGATTCAGAAGTATAAAATAAGTGAAAATTGTATTCTGATTGATTTATGAAGCAGTTATTTTTGGAGAGCTAAGGAATGAACATTTTATATGTGACAGGGATATTTGCGAAAGATCGGCATGAGCCGATTCAGGGAGGCATGGCAAAAGCTGTTTTAATGAATGCGGCTGGTATGAAAAAAAGGGGGCATACCGTTTCCGTTCTTACGGCGGATAGTGTAGAGCGGATTTGGAGTTATGAGGGGATACGAATTGTTTCCGTTCAAGCGACTTCTGGATGGCTGGATAAAAAGGATATATATAAAGCGGCTGCTATTGTAAAAAGGGAATTCCGAATTGAAAAAGCAATTCGAAAACTATTAAAAACTGAAAGAATAGATGTCATTCAATATACGGGATGGTTTGGTGTGGGTCTGTTTCACACCAAAGTTCCTGCGATAATGAGAGTTTCTTCGTATACGAAAGCGCAGCTTTCTGCCTGTTACAGTCGACAGACTGTTAAAGTGTTAAGTTTTTTTGAGCGATGTGCGGCAAGAAGGATGAATGCAATTTATGCGCCAAGTAATATTATGGCAAAGGCTTTGGGAGAAGATATCCATAGAAAGGTATATGTGATAGAGACGCCCTTTGTAAAAGAGGAGTTGGAGGAGGACGACTCTATTGTGAGACAAAAACTTTGTAATAAGAGATATTTATTGTTTTTTGGCAGGATGACAGAGGACAAAGGAATCGGAGTGATTCGGGATTGTGTGTATAATGTGCTGCAAGCATATCGTGAAATATATTTTGTTTTTGCAGGAACTGCAGGAAAAGATATTTGTTCAGAAATACTGTCAGCAGCTGGAGAATATAAAAAACGGATTATCTTTTTGGGGTCTGTATCACACGAAAAACTATATCCGATAATTAGGAGTGCTGAAATAATTTTGATGCCTTCGCTTAAAGATAACTTTCCTAATGCCTGTGCGGAGGCCTTATCATTACATAAAATTATAATAGGTTCAGAGAACAGCAGTCTGGAGCAATTTATAACAGATGGGTATAACGGATTTCTGATACGGAATGGTTCTCCAGACAGTTTGAAGAATAAAATAGACTATGTGTTTCGGTTAAGTGAAAAAGATAAGGAAATAATACGTGGCAGAACACAGGAAAAGATACAGGATTTAGACCCGGACAAATATTTTGGGATAGTAGAACATATGATGCAGAGAGTTATTAAAAGGTATTGTGTATGAATGTTAACGAGAGAACAAGAGAGTTGTATAAAAAAACAAGTAATCTGATAAGGGAAATTACAATAAGAGTTTTTCCTCAATATGTCAATGAGAAAGAATATAAGAAACATACGGGGAAAAGCATAAATATGAAGGAGCCCCATACATATTCAGAAAAGATAAGATATATTATGCTTCACTCCGGTCAGGATAAGCTTATGGCATTATGTGCAGATAAATATAATGTCAGAAAATACATTAAAAGGAAGGGACTGGGATTTTTACTGAATACGTTATATGGAGTGTATGAAAATGTAGATGAGATAGATCTTGATGCTTTGCCGAATCAATTTGTGCTGAAATGTGTTCATGGATCTGCATATAATGTGATATGTAAAAATAAGTCAAAATTTGATTGGGAGAAAGAGAAGAAAAAATTGCGGGAATGGCAAAAAGAAAATTATGGCTATAAATATGGCGAATTATTCTATTGCAATCTTAGACCACGTATTATATGTGAAAAATATTTGGAGGATAGTAACGGTGAATTGCTGGATTATAAGGTGCATTGTTTTGGCGGAGAACCAAGAATGATACAGGTGGATTTTGACCGTTATACGGGGAAAAGGCATACAAGAAATTTTTATAGCGTTGACTGGGAAGATATTCCTGTAAGTGTTTTATATCCGCGCAACAGGGAAAGAAAACAGGAAAAACCCGAGTGCCTGAAACAAATGTTGGAATATGCTCGTATTTTAGCAAGGGATTTTCCCATGGTCAGAGTAGACTTTTATTATATAGATAAAAAAATTATTTTTGGTGAATTGACGTTTGCGCATGGATGTGGCGTGGAGAAGATTATACCTCCAAAATACGATAAGCTGTGGGGAGATTGGATTTATCTTCCGGGGAGATAAAAAATGGGAAATTATTTTTATTTTAATGAAAAATGTGAGTATCCCAAAGACAGGTTTTACAGACCGAGCGAATTATATCCAGAATATTTATTTAAAGATATGGGTGTATCTGAAGAAAAAAATAATGTTTATGAAATGATTCGCAATATGTTCATTGAGCTTGGACTGGATAAAGAAAATTTGGGAACTGAAAAATGGAATCCGCTGGGGCAATATATAAAAAGAGGGCAAACAGTATTAATAAAGCCTAATTTGGTGACGGATAAAAATGGTGCGGAGGCAAATCGGAGAAAAGCGATGGAATGTTTAATCACACATCCGTCGGTAGTTAAATGTATTTTGGACTATGTTTTGCTCGCTCTGGACGGGACGGGTGAGGTGATTGTGGGAGACGCTCCAATACAAGACTGCGATTTTTTGCGATTAAAAAGAGTGAGTGGATATCAAGGGCTGGAGGACTTTTATAGACAAAATTATTCCAAAAGCTTTGAGATTAAGGATTTTAGAAAGATAATATTAACGGATCAACATGGTAGGAAAGTACAGTCTGAGAATAAAAGGATGGAGTATGATACGCGGACTGTAAATTTGGCTGAAAAATCATACTTTTATGGAAAAAAATATGAAGGGACATTGCGAATTACCAATTATGATGCAGAGGACACGAATCAGCATCATCGTGGAAAAGTGCAGGAATATTGTTTGAACAGCGCTTGTCTGGCATCGGATGTAATTATAAGCCTTCCGAAACCCAAAACGCATAGGTTGGCAGGCTATACCGGCGCATTAAAAAATTTTGTGGGAATTAACGCGAGAAAAGAATACTTGCCGCACCATAGAAAGGGTGAAAGCCAAAAAGGCGGGGATGAATATCCGACTGCAGATAGCGTCAAAAAATTTTCAAGTCAATTGGATGACTGGAAAAATAAAGCGTATAAGAAAAATTTTGAACTCTTTGCGTCAATAATCACGCATATGAATGTAAAAATTATGAGGGGGCATAAGGATCAAACCAGATATGGAATGTGGTATGGAAATGATACGATATGGCGGACTATCTTGGATTTGAACCGTATCATAAATTATTGTGATCGTGAAGGGGATATGAAGAATACGAGACAAAGAGAGATAATTTATTTTGGCGATATGGTTGTGTGTGGAGAGAAAGAAGGTCCGTTATCACCATCATATAAAAAAATTGGTGGAATTCTTTTTGCGGACAGAGCGGTGGAATTTGATTTATATCTAACGAAATTAATGGGATATGATTATTTAAAGATTCCGACTCTCAAAAATGCGATGAAAGATAAAATGCTTTACGATGGTGAAACCGTTTTTTTTCGTTCTAATCGATCTGAGTATTGTGGAGATATAAATAAAAAGGTTGAAAGTTTTGATTTTGTGCCAACAAGTGGATGGAGAGGACATATAGAACAAAAATGAAATGGAATATGTGCGGAAAACGGGATTCCTAACATTTATGTAGGAGCGACATTGAAACAATGAAATTTACAGTAATAACGATTGCTTACAACGAAGAAAAAAATATAGCAAAAACCATGCAGAGCGTTCTTGGTCAGGATTATGACGGGTTGGAATATCTAATTATAGACGGCGGTTCCTCGGACAATACCGTGGAGACTGCAAAAAAGCTGGCGAAAGAATCCGGGCGGGATGTAAAGATATACAGCGAGCCTGACTTTGGCATTTATAATGCAATGAACCGGGGAATTACAAGGGCTTCGGGGGATTATGTAATCTTTATGAATGCAGGAGATTCTTTTTATAAAGATACTATTTTATCAGACATAGCAGAACAGATTCAGCAAAACGGGAAGGCAGTCTATTATGGGCAGGCGTACCTGATGAAAAACGGCCGATGCGTGGGGAAAAATACGACGAAGCATAAGATGCTTCTGAAAGGGAAGATGCCGATTCATCAAAGCGTCGCGTCGCCTTTGTCTTTACTTAAAAAATATTATTTTAATGAAACATATAAAATCAGAGGTGATTATGACTGGATTCTTAAATGTCATAAGGCTGGAGTTAAATTTGTAAATATGGATTTCCCGGTATGCAGTTATGATTGCAGCGGCCTGTCAGCCAGAGCATCGGCGAAAAAGCTTTTGCGGCAGGAAACGCTAGCAATTCGCAGAGATATTTACCCGGTCATCGGTAGGATTTGTGAGCAACTTGGCATGTGATTAAGAAAGGATATTATGCTATTGAATAGTAGGAGAGATAGAAAAACGCCGGATGAACTTGTAGAACAGTTAATGCCATATGATGTGATATCTTTTGACGTGTTTGATACAGCCATCTTTAGAAAAGTAGATATGCCAAACGACGTATTTTCCATTATGGCCATGGAGAGTGGACACGGGGACTTTACTCAGATCAGGAAAACCGCAGAAAACGTTGCGAGGGAGCGGAAAGAATGCACAGAGGGAACCAGAGAAGTGACGTTGGTGGAAATATACGATGTGATGGCGGAGGATTATGGCATTGATCCGACGCTCATGGAAAGGGAGATTTCTCTGGAACTTGAATTGACGGAGGCGAACCCGTATATTTATCGGCTGTACAGGGAACTGCGGGAAAAGGGCAAAGTGGTTATCTTTATCAGCGACATGTATCTGCCGCAGCCGGTTATCGATAAGATACTGCAAAAAGGCGGCTACACGGAATATCAAAAATTATACCTGTCAAACGCTTATAAGCTGAGAAAAGGGGATGGAACTCTGCAGAAAGCGGTTGTGGCGGAGCTCCCGGATAGGAAGATTATACATATCGGCGATTCGCCGAACGGGGATGTGGATCAATCCAGAAAGGCTGGAATGGATGCCCTGTTGTATGAGGATGCAAGAGAAATAAAGGCGGCGAACGGGACGGATAATCTATCAGGAAGCGTATACCGGGCGGTTGTCAATAACTGTATGTACAATGGTGCATGGGATGAGAATATATATTATTCCCATGGTTTTCGGATTGGTGGGATTCTGGCGGCCGGCTACTGTGAATATATCAATCGGATTGCTAAAAGTAAAAATATAGACAAGATACTGTTTTGCTCAAGGGACTGTGAAGTTCTGTGGAAAATTTATAACGAGAACTATAAGGAACATGAGAACGAGTACATAGCTATTTCAAGGTATGCAGTTATGGGTATTGCGTTGGAACGGTATCTGTATGATTGGGCGGAGCGGTTTATTTTCCGCTATGTCGGGCCAGACAGTATTAACAGCAATACGAACAAAACGGTAGCGGAGGTACTGCGGGAAGCAGGTGCCGCCTATCTGGTGGACGATCTGGCAGATATGGGAATCGATAAAAATATGCCGGCGGGACAGTTGAAACGGGGATTACTCAAACGTTTTGTTTTCAGCCATGCAGATATGATACACAGGCATAATGAGGAAAATGTAAAGGCGGCCAAGCAGTATTACAGAGAAGTGCTTGGTGGGGCAAAAAACATATTGGTGGTTGATATTGGATGGAGTGGCACATGTATCACTGCTTTAAAATACTTTGTAGAGACGCATCTGCCTGAGACGCCATGCAGGATTCTTGGAACGCTGATGTGTACTACAAAAGGGAAATCGCTGACAGCACATATGGAGAAAGGTGTAATTTCCTCTTACATTTATTCACCTTACCACAATATGGAACTGCTTGATTTCATGCTGGGAGATGAGCTGACGGAGGAAGAACTGGATTACAGGCACTTGTCTTTGGAACATCTTTTTACATCTGATGCCGGAACAATGATCAGATATGGGTTTAAAGAGGACGGTAGCATAATGTTTGAGCGGTCTGCGGCGAGAATGGAAAATGGCAACGAAATTAGAGAGATGCAGGAGGGTATGCTTGCGTTTGTGAAAAAGTACCGGGGGTATGAAAAGGCGACCGGGGAAGACATCCTGATATCTTCATATACTGCATTTGGGCCACTGGCTGATGCATGCATGGACAGAAAATATATGAGAAGAGTGTACGGGGACTTCCTGCATGATTCATCGTGGAAGCCATACGAAAAAGAAGCGGAACAGAGAACATTTCGGGAGTGTTTTACATAATAAACTTTGAACAGATTACAGTAGGTATAAAGGAGCAGCGCTTTGCAGGAAAAATATTGGAAGGAAACCAAATATAAAGTAGATAAAGGAAGGCTTGTGCCGACGGATGAGGGTAGGTATTTAAGCGGAGGATCTTATTTGACGGCGGCAATTACAGCAGAGTATTACAGCAAATATATCCCAAAGTATGTCAAGGGCGTGACAGCGGATTTGGGATGTGGGTTTGCCCCGATGTATCAGTACTATAAAGCATATGCCCAAAAAGTAATCTGCATTGATTGGAAAAACACGCTGCATAAAAACAGAATACTGGATATCGAGTGCGATTTATCGCAGGAAATTCCTCTGACGGATGAGAGTGTTGATACGGTTATTTTGTCAGATGTTCTGGAACATATATCTAGACCGAAATATTTGCTAAAGGAAATTCATCGGATTTTAACGCCTAAAGGGGCACTGCTTTTAAATGTTCCGTTCCTCTATCCGGAGCACGAAAAACCGCATGATTACTTTCGCTATACAGAATTTTTTTACCGTGACATGGCAAGAGAACAGGGGTATGAGCTTGCAGCACTCAAAAAAATTGGCGGAGAGAGGGAAGTTATTGTAACACTGATCGGCAAATATATGCTGAAACGTCTGGGCAATAGCAACGACGAACTGATCAGGCAGATCAATAGACATGCTTATCACAAATGGAAAACAGATAGAAAAGGCAGGGAGAGTGACATGTGTCTGGGATATTTTGCAGTATTAACGAAGAAATGTTCAAAGGGTGGAAAGACATGAAGCTTGTAAAGTTGTGCTATACAGCAAAATACTTTCTGAAACAGCGCATGGGAATTGAGATAGCCGATTTGTTTTTCGAGACCTTGATTACTTGTTATTACGGTTTCTTTCAAAGTGCCAGGAGCGGAATCAGTGTTAAGAATAAACGCAGGAGAAAACTGACGGTATCGTTGACTTCCATACCCTCACGTATGGATAAACTCTGGATTACTATAGAAAGCCTGTTGCGTCAGACTTATAAACCGGACAGGATTATCTTATGGCTTGCGGAAGATGAGTTTGGAGATATAGAACTTTCGGAGAAATTAAAAAAACAACAGAGCCGTGGATTGCAAATTTGTTATTGCGATAACCTACGCTCCTATAAGAAGTTTTATGATGCGGCAAAAAAATATCCGAATGACTATATTGTGACGGTGGATGATGATGTTATCTATGCGGAAAATATGCTGGAGATGTTGGTAAGGACTTACAGGAAACACCCTGGCTGCATTGTCTGTCACAGATCCCATTATATTAAACGAAATCGTGTGGGATTAGCTACATATGATCAGTGGTTAAAATATGAAGACAGAGAGCAGCGGGAGCCGGATGTTTCTTTTTATAACTTTTTCACAGGCTGTGGCGGCAATCTGTTTCCAATGTTTTTGATGGACAAAAGAGTTTTAAACAAAGATGTCTTTATGGAGTTGGCACCCTATGCGGACGATGTGTGGCTGAATTTCTGCGCATGGATATCAGGAGTTAAGACCGTCAATACCAAGGGGATTTTAGGACATATCATTACGATAAAAAGCAGCTCTGATAACGGTCTGGCGAGAGCCAATGTTTTTTATAAAAGAAACGACGAGCAGATTAGACGCGTGCTGGATTACTTAAAAATTGATATCAACAAATACTTACAATAAAAAGGCAGTATTTCTATTATGAAAATGTTGCGACGGAGGGATTGCATTGATAAAGGTTTCAGTAGTTATGCCGGTTTATAATGCGGAAGAATATCTTCCGTTGGCATTGGAAAGTTTATTGAATCAAACGCTGAGGGAAATAGAAATCATATGTGTCGATGACGGTTCCACAGATCGTTCTGCGGAGGTGCTTCGGTACTATCAAAAAAAGGACGACCGAATTATTGTTTTGTCGCAGAAAAATTCATATGCGGGCGTGGCACGCAATTATGGGATGTCCGTGGCAAGGGGGAAATATCTCTCGTTTTTGGACGCTGACGATTACTTTACCCCGAAAATGCTGGAAAAGGCATATAACAATGCAGAAGAACAGAAAGCCGATATTGTCATATTCGGTGGTGAATATTTTACGGAAAAAATAGAAAACCGATTTTATGTCCCGGAGCTTTTAAGGGAAGAGCAAATACCTGAAGGAGATGGATTTGATAACCGTGAAAAAATAGAAAAGTTAATGACGATCACCACACCTGCGCCATGGAACAAGCTGTTTCTCCGCTCATTTGTCGAGAAGCATCAATTAAAGTTTCAGGCATGTAAAAGGGTAAATGATTTGTTTTTTGTGGAGGTGGCGCTGGCCTGTGCAGATAAGATCGGGATTGTAAGGGAGAGCTTGGTTTATTACAGGACAGACAACGGAGGCAGCTTACAAGGTACAAATAAGGAATCCCCCGAACAGTTTGCGACCGCACTTATGGATGTGCAGAGTAAATTGCAGGAAATACAGTTATATGACATAGTCAAAAAAAGTTTCCGTAATCTGTGTTTGTCAAATTGTATCTATAATTTGGAGTGTATGCATGATGCGGATGAATTTGAAAGACTGTATGTGGCTCTAAAAACCCGTATTTTTAAAGAGTTTCATATTTTTGATGCAGCTTCGGAGGACTATTATAATTCGGAAGATTACAAAAAATGTATATATATCATATTTCATTCTCCGATACAATACTGGATGGACAGGTGCCAGAGACAAAATGACCGGCAGTACTTATTTCCCTATCAATTAATTCCGAAGGGAAGCCGCATTGCATTGTATGGGGCGGGAAAAGTCGGGAAGAGCTTTTTCAGACAACTGCAAAAGAGTGGTTATTGCGAGTTGTCTGCATGGGTTGATAGGAGCGTCAGGGAGACAGAGGGACAGATGTTGTCTATTCCGGCAGATATGGATTGGAATGGGTGTGATTATGTCGTGGTTGCGATAGAGATGGAAGAACGTGCAGAGTCGGTGAAGAAGGAACTGCATCAGAAGTACGGCATTCCATGTAACAAACTAATCTGGCATAACCCTGTGCTATCACTTTCATAACTATGGCATCTGTAGAATACAGGCAATGTTTGGGAACAAGCAGGAAAGAAAAATATAAAGCAAGGAGAGGTAAAAACATGAAAAAAGGAATTTCAGCATTACTTGGTATGGCGGCAGGAGCGGCGGCGGGCGGAATCGCAGCAGGAACATCGTCATCGAAAAAAATCAAAGAAATGGCGGAGGTGCATGCAAAAGTACACGAACTTTACATGGCCTTTGATCAATGGCTCCAGATTCGTCAGGAGGGGAAGACGCTGGTAGAGTATTTTACCAGAAATGACTATAAGACAGTGGCTGTCTATGGAATGAAGGAGCTGGGGGAACGGTTGTGTGACGAACTGAGGGGGTCAGACATTACCGTAAGTTACGCAATCGATCAGAATGCGGATGCTATTTATGCGGATGTGGATGTGGTGATGCCGGACGATGAGCTTGCGCCGGTGGATGTGATTGTGGTGACGGCCATTACCTATTTTGATGAGATTGAGGAGAAGCTGTGTGAAAAGGTGGATTGTCCCATTGTTTCATTGGAAGACATTCTGTATGAAATGTAAGGCGGGAGGCAGCTTTACACGATGTAAATGAGAATATGTCTTTGAAAAAATCTGCAAAAATGCTTAGACGTGGAGGTAACCATGGACTACATAATCGTACAAGCGGGCGGCAAAGGCACTCGGTTAAAACATTTGACTGCGAATAAACCCAAGGCGCTGGTGCCGGTGGATAATTTGCCGATGCTGTTCCACTTGTTTCGGAAGTACCCCGACAAAAAATTTATCATTATAGCGGATTATCATAAGGAAGTGTTGCGTGAATATCTGTCTGCTTTTGCGGACGTAATCTATCAGGTGGTGGATGCGGAAGGAACAGGCACTTGCGCGGGTGTGGGGCAGGCAATTCGTCTGCTTCCGGATGGGGCTCCCTTTATGCTGGTATGGTCGGATCTGATCCTGCCAGAAGGGCTTGCTCTTCCCGCACAGTATGGGGGCGGGGGACAGCCGAAAGAAGATTATGTGGGTATCTCCGAAACCTTTCCCTGCAGATGGAGTTTTTGTGACGGGACGTTTTTGGAAGAGTCTTCCTTGGAACATGGGGTAGCGGGATTCTTTCTCTTTACGGATAAGAGCAAGCTCAAGGGTGTCCCGCAGAGCGGTGAGCTGGTGCGATGGATGCAGGGCAGCGGAATGGCTTTTTGCGAGCTGGGACTGGCAGGCACGAGAGAGTTTGGGCTTTTGGAGGAATATGAAAAACTTGGTCAGGAAAAATGCAGGCCTTTTAACAGGATAACCGTGCAGGGAGAGCGGCTGGTGAAGGAGCCTCTGGACGCGCAGGGGAAAAAGCTGGCGCTGCGGGAAGCCGCATGGTATGAAAAGGCGGAGCAGTATCAGATACCGGCGCTGCCACAAATTTATGAGAAGAATCCGCTTGTCATGGAGTGGGTCAAAGGAAAAAATATTTACGAATATGCTCTGCCGTATGAGGAGAAGAAGGAAATCCTTACAAAGATCGTGGATTCGCTCCACCTGCTGCACCGTGCGGAGCAGACGCCTGCTGATTCTTTCAGCCTGAGAGAAGCTTATTACAGCAAAACCATGGACAGACTGTCAAGAATCCGTGATCTGGTGCCATTCGCGGATAGACCAGAGATTGTAGTCAATGGAAAGAGATGCCGGAACGTGTATTTTTATAAAAGAGAACTGGAGAAACGGCTGGAAGCGCTTTTTTGTGACACTTTCTGTTTTATTCATGGGGACTGCACCTTTTCCAACCTGATGCTCCGTGAGGATGGTTTTCCCGTGCTGATAGATCCCAGAGGGTATTTTGGACATACAGAGCTATATGGAGATGTCCGCTATGACTGGGCAAAACTTTATTATTCGATTGTGGGAAACTATGATCGGTTTAACCTGAAAGAGTTCCGTCTGGAAATCAGGGAAGAGGAAGTCTTGCTGCAGATTCGATCAAATCAATGGGAGGACATGGAGGCCGATTTCTTTGCGCTGACGGGAGCGGATCCTTATGAAATCCGACTGTTACATGCGGTGATTTGGCTGTCGCTTACGACTTATGCATGGCAGGATTATGATTCCATTTGCGGCGCTTTTTACAATGGACTGTACTATCTGGAGGATGTGCTATGACTACATATTTTGACAGGCAATTAAAGGAATTTGAACACGCCATCCATTCGATGGATATCGAACTTTTCGAGCGGTGGGTGGCAGAGGGGACGCAGACTTTACAAGCGGGACATAAAATTATTGTTTCCGGCCTTGGGAAAAATGTGCCCGTCTGTGAAAAGTTTGTGGGTTCTATGCAGTCCCTTGGGTTGGATGCTTACTACCTGAATACCAATTCCGCTGTCCATGGTGATATGGGCGTGGTGAAGGACGGCGACATGGTCATTATTCTGACAAAGAGCGGGGAAACGGTGGAGTCCGTATATCTGGTAAATCTGTTGAAGGAAAGAAAAGTGAACATGTGGCTTCTTACCTTTGAAAAAGAAAGCACTTTGACAAAAGAAATCTCCAATAGCTTTGTGCTGGATCTGGTGCATGAGGGAGATATGTGGAATATTATGCCAAATAATTCCACTACTATAAACCTGATTGTGCTTCAGGGACTTGCCATGAAGATAGCTGCCGCTCTGGGACTTACTTTGGATGATTTTAAGAGAAACCATCCGGGAGGGCATATCGGAGAGGTGCTGGCATGAAGAGGGCGGAAATGGCCATGGCAGGCAGAGAATATTGGCTCCATATAAAGGAGAAGTACCGGCCGGATGAAGAAACCGGTCTTGTTATCGTGCAGACAAATGAGACGGAAATGGCCGACACTGCCGTTCGTCTTCTTCCTGTATATATGAAACGTAAATATTTAAAGAGAATTATTCTGATATTGGACAGGGAGCTTGCCACAGAAATCAAAAAAGAAGAAAATCCGAAATCGGTTATTTTGGTGGCGGTCGAACGGCGGAAGATAGAAGAACTGCTTGTCTATCACAGGCTTGTACCGTTTTTCTATGAGACCGCAGTGGTTTCGGTGGAAGATCCCTACGGAAATGCCAACATCATAGGAAAAGAAGGCATTACTTTGGAAGATTATGTAAAAAACGCATTGTATGTATAAGGTGGAAGTCTGATGATTGCACGGGAAGAAGATCAAAAGATTATAAGGGATGTCATAGCTGCAGAGGCCAACGAAGGAAAGTTTGCAGGAAGAAAGGTTCTGATTTTTGGCTGTACTCCATATGCGAGGGATATCAGAGAAGCATTGTGGGAGCAGGGGATCGGTCTGGATGCGATTTTGGATAATAATACGCAAAAGGCGGACGGAACCTGTCTGGGAGTCCCGGTGTATCTGCCGGAGCGGTATTTTGAGAAAGATTCGGATGCGGCAACAGTAATCCTGTGCTCAAAATATCACAGAGAGATGGCGGCTCAGTTAGAAGGCCTTGGCTGCGGAAGGCAAAGCTGCGTGGATATCCCTGTGAAAGAGAGCCGAAAGGAAGAAGAGGATTCCCTTGAAAATCTGCAGGAGAAACTCGGACAGGCAGAGAATGGATATCGATTTTATCAGAAATTGAGAGAGGAGGATTCCGCGGATTTCTGGCTTTTCCTGTGTCCCTATCCGGGCACAGGGGATATTTACATGGCTTGTATGTATCTGGACGCTTATTTGGAGCGGGAGGGAATCAAGGATTACGCGGTGGTGGTGACCGCGGAAAGCTGCCGCCGCACGGCCGCCCTGTTCGGCATAGAGGATATCCGAAAGATAACACAGGACGAGATGGACGGAATGTTAAAAGCATGGGAATTTTTCGGCACCGAAAAGATGCGTATTAAGCCCCTGCTCTATTGGGGGTGGCGTACCAAGCGGTATCTCTATGCGGACGAATATCCCCAGATTACCTTTAACGAAATGTTTTTGTATGACGTGTTTGATCTGGTGAAGGGCGTAAAAAGGAAACGCCTTACTGTGGATCGGGGGAGCTGCTATGCACAGGAATTGTTTGCAGAGCTTAAACTTGTACCCCACAGGACGGTAATCATGGCGCCTTACGCCGGATCGTTTGTGTCGGAGATGGGGATGGAGGTCTGGGAGTGGATTGCCGAAAGGCTGACTAAAGCGGGATGGACGGTTGCCACGAACTGCAACGGTGACACAGAGAAGCCTGTGCCGGGGACAGTGCCGGTCTGGTTCCCTTATAAAGAAGCCGTGCGGGTGTTAGAGTATGCAGGTGCGTTCATTGCGCTAAGAAGCGGACTGTGTGACATCATCAGTCAGGCGGATTGCAGGAAGGTGATTTTGTATGAGAGTGGAGTTAATGCTGCCAGATACGAGTATTTTAGTTTGAACAGGATGGGCTTAACCTCGGATGCGGTGGAGCTTGTTTATGAGAGGGAAAAAGAGGAGGCACTGAAACGGGAAACGGTAAAGGCGGTTCTGGGCAGTTCAGAAAGGAAGCCGGGATGAAGAAAAAAGATATTTTTTCAAGAGTCATGCTGGGGGTCGGATTCGGGTATGCACTATTCCATTACCTGCATCTGAAAGAAATTCTGCAGCAAGAGCGGAAGCAGATTCGGAAACAGGAGCAACTATTGCGGATGGCGAATCATATGATTGTGGAAGACGGCAAAGGAAACCGAATCCATCAGAAGCTGGAGGAGAGAAACCTGTCATCAGTGGTTATATATGGCATGGCGGAAATGGGAGAGCGCGTCATGGAGGATATTCTGTTGCATTCCTCTATAAAGCTGTTGTATGGAATTGACCAAAGAGCCAAAGAGATAAAAATGGTCATACCTGTGTATACCTTGGAGGAGGCAGCGGAAAAGGATAAGCCGGAAGCAGTCATACTGACGGCATTTTCTGAGAACGACAGTTTAAAAAATGAGATTGAAAAAACCATGTCATGCAAAGTGATAACGCTTGGGGAGCTGCTTTATGAATAGCGAAATGATCACCATAATTGTGCCGGTTTATAACGTGGAAAAATATATAGGAAAGTGTCTGGATAGCTTGATGAAACAGACCTATGCCAATATTGAGATCGTGTGTGTGGATGATAAAAGTACGGACAACAGTGCGCAGATATGTGAAAGGATGAGGCGTGAAGATGCCAGAATCCGACTGATTAGGAAGGAAGCCAATACAGGATTGGCTTCGGTGCGAAACCTTGGACTGCAAGCGGCTTCCGGAAAATATGTAGCCTTTGTGGATTCGGACGATTGGGTAACGCCGGACTATCTGGAGACCTTATATCAACTTATGACCGAGTATCAGGCGGATATTGCGCAGGGCTCTTATGTGAGAACGACCATAGAAGTGGACGAAAATAAAACGAAATATGGAGCGGTCAGGACAAGGGGCATGACAGGGAGGGCGGCTTTGTGCCGGATGTTTTCAGCGTCGATGGTTCACCCGGATATAGAATACACGATAGTGCCCAATAAATTGTACCGCAAAAGTTTTTTGAAGGGCATATTTTTTCCTGAGGGAAAAATATTTGAAGATCAGTATTTTTCTGCCATGTGTTACGCTAAGTGCAAAAAAGTGGCGGTGACAGATAAAAAAATTTATTTTTATCGTGTGAACCCGCAGGGAACTACCATGCAGAGGTATTCAGCACGTTTTTTGGATGAAGTAGAGCTGCATGAAAAAATGGTACAGTATTTCGAGAGAAGCGGAGAAGGCGATTTGGCGGCAATGGTTTCCGCAAGGGCTATCCCGCTGGCGATCGATCATTATTACAGAGCGGAATATGCCGGCTGTACCGATGCGAAAAGGAAGGCTTACTTACATGTGTTAAAGGGATGCCGGCATTATTTGAAATACAATAAGGCTTCCAAACGGTATAAAGCCAAAGTTCTGCTTTTTCTGCTTTCTCCGGCGGCCTTTGCGAATTTGAAACTGGATGTAAATTATCGGCAGGGCATATAGCCGGTTATAAGAAGGAATTGGGATAAAAGCGAATGGCGCGGATAGGTCGGAAAAGGAGAGGGATAGTTCATGGAGCAGAAAAAGAGCAGAACGGAAGTTGCTGTCAGGCCGGATACGGGAACCCCGGGGGCGAAACTGCTGCGGCAGTTGGAGGAATGGCTTGCCGTCTACGACCACATCTTTCTCGTTCCGGACAAGACGGTGGAAGAGGACATCTCTGTTTCCGGCATTCTCCGTGCGGGAGCAGGAAAGACAGGAGATCGTAAATTCTTGCTGTTATCGGCTTCTTTGATAACCGAAAGCGTTGGTTTTACCTATCGTCAGCTCATGGAGGAAGAGCAGGAGCAGTTTTTGAGACTTTATTACATGTATGAGTTTTCGGATCGATTTTCGGTGATATCCCGGGAAAGCGCTTACGGTGGTCTGTTTCATTTAGTCGAGACGGGCCTGCTTTCCATGGACGAGGCGGCACAGGCGTTGTTTGCATATAGGTGAGAAATGGATGCATTACATTATCGGGAAATGAAGGAAAATTTAGCAGCGCTGGTCAGGGAGGGCGTTATACAGGATAAAAAAATTTACCTTTTCGGGCACTGTAATGCCACGGAGGAATTGGCGGATCTTCTGTTGGCGGAGGGATTTGCAGTTACGGCCATTCTTGACAATAACCCGGATAAGGAAGGCAAAACTTATCGGGACATAACCATTCGGAAGCCTGCTGTTATTTTGGAGGGAAAATCGGGACAGACGCTTGTCTGTATTGCAGCACGCGCTTATGCGGCTATGGCTTCTCAGCTGAAGCGGATGGGCTATGACGGACGTGTGGTAAAGCTGGTGGATTACAATACCTATGCTGAGTATTCCCTTGCGCCGGAAACGCTTGTACGCAGACGGCAGAGGGTGGAACGGGGCAGGGAATCCCTTTTTAAGCTAAAGGAAAAATATCCGGGACATTTCCTGATTCTATGTCCATTTTGTGCGTTGGGAGATATTTACTTTATGATGTCCTATCTGCCTCATTTCCTGAAAAAGAGGGAAAAAACCAGATGTGTCATTGTTGTGATTGGACATGCCTGCGGTCAGGTGGTGCGGCTGTTTGGGGATTATCCGAGGGAGACATTAACCCAGAGGGACATGGATGAGACAGTGCAGGCAGCTTTGTACTTTGGCGGAGAGGATTTCTTTATCGCTCATCAGGACAGACCATATGTGGTGAATTTGTCAAAGGCTCTGTATGTGAAGAAAATTTCTCTGGAGAAACTGTACTGCTGCGGGGTGTTTGGGCTGCCGGAGGATACAATGCCTTATACGCCTGAGTATGAGGAGGTATATGAAGGGCCGGAGGAGATTATTCCGGGGAAATCAGTGATCCTCGCTCCTTATGCAAAATCAGTGACGGCTTTAAGGACGGAGGTGTGGGAGCGGATCGTGAAGGAATATCGGGGCAGGGGTTATGTATGTTATACCAATGTGGCGGGGGAGGAGAAGCCGCTGCCGGACACAAGGGCAGTATCACCGGCCATTGCGCAGATGCGCTCTCTTGTGGAGCGGGCGGGAACATTTATCGGCATCCGAAGCGGACTGTGTGACGTGGTAAGGGACGCGGCCTGCAAAAAGATTGCTCTGTATCCGGATTACCAGTACAGCGATACAAGGTGGAGGGCTATTGACATGTATTGGCTGGAGGGCTGGGGAAATATCGTAGTAGAGGAGGAAAGCTGATGAGCGGGAAAATGATTTTGTCCACGCTTCCTAAGACATGGATCTTTGATCTGGACGGGACGCTGCTTAAGCATAACGGTTATAAGCTGGAAGGGAAGGACACAGTGCTTCCCGGGGCCAAGGAATACTTAACAGGTTTGCCTGATGGGGACAGGGTGGTGATTCTGACGTCCCGAACGGAAGAATACAGGGAAGAGACGCTGTGTTTTCTGAGAGAGAACGGGATACGGTATGATGAGATTCTGTTCGGGATGCCAATGGGGGAGCGGATTCTTGTCAATGACAGGAAACCTTCCGGGCTTGACATGGCGGTGGCGGTGAATCTGGACAGGGATGTGTTTGCGCTGCCCGGGGTTTTGAGAGAGAAATAAAACGACAAATGTCCTACTCTAAAATAGACCGTCCGGTGAAAACAAGCGCGGTTTTTATTATAATTGAGATTTATTTTGTAATATGATATGATTTATATATTATAGACGAAATTCGCGTAAGTTTTCAGGAGGTTCCTATGGACTTTGAATTAACAGCATCTATGATGTGCGCCAACTACGGCAATCTGGAAAAGGAAGTGCGGGATCTGGAGGACGGCGGTATCGATTCATTTCATATCGATATCATGGACGGCAGGTATGTGCCAAACTTTGCCATGTCGCTCAATGATATGAAATTTATTGCGTCAGCAACGCAAAAGCCGCTGGACGTTCATCTTATGATAGAGCATCCGAACAACAATATACATATTTTTCTGGAAAATCTGCGAAAAGGAGATACGGTTTATATTCATCCGGAGGCGGAGTATCATCCTTCCACCACGCTGCAGAAGATTATCAATGCCGGGATGGTACCGGGCATTGCCATCAATCCCGGCACCAGTATCGAGACGGTCATGGAGATGCTGGTCATTGTGAAGAAGGTGCTGGTAATGGCGGTGAATCCGGGCAATGCTGGTCAGATGTATATGCCTTATGTTGGTAAGAAGATCACGAAGCTTCTGGCGATCAAGGACGAGATGAATTTTGAAATTTACTGGGACGGCGCCTGCGGGGCGGATAAGATTATACAGTATGCGCCCAGAGGGATTAAAGGCTTTGTGCTGGGCACAACCCTGCTCTTTGGCAAGGAGGCGTCCTATGGGGAGACGCTTAAGAATATTCGTGAACTGCATTTCTGAGTAAGAAACAAGACTGCCATGGGGGACACGAATATGGTAACAGCATTGCTTTTATCCGGCGGAACCGGAACGAGGATGGGTGTGGAAACGCCGAAACAGTACATAGAGGTGAATGGAAAGCCGATTATCGCCTATTGTCTGCAGACACTTCTCTTCCATGAGGGCATTGATGCGGTGCAGATTGTGGCGGATGATATGTGGCGGGAGACGATTTTGACCTGCATGAAGCGCTTTCAGGATGGTGGGTGCGATGTGACAGCACCTAAGAAGAAAGACCGTGGGATTGAAAAATTCCGGGGTTTTTCTGTGCCGGGAAAAACGAGACAGCTTTCGATACTAAACGGCTTGGAGGATATCGCGAAATATGCGTCGGATGCGGACTATGTGCTGGTTCACGACGCGGCGAGACCGTTGCTTTCCGCCGCGCTGGTTGCGGACTGTCTGAAAGCGGCGGCATCGCACGACGGGGCGATTCCGGTACTGCCGATGAAGGATACGGTGTATTTCAGCGAGGATAGAGAACGGATTACCTCGCTTCTGGAACGTAGCGGGATTTTTGCGGGGCAGGCGCCGGAGGCGTTTCTTTTCGGGAAATACAGGGAAGCGGTCAGGGCGCTTTTGCCGGAGCGGATTTTACAGATTAACGGATCGACGGAGCCGGCGATTATGGCAGGGATGGACATTGCCATGATACCGGGGGATGAGGGGAATTTTAAGATTACAACGAGGGCGGATTTGGTGAGATTTCAGGAGGTTGTCTGGCATGAAAGCATGGGTGCTGCACGGGATAAATGATCTGAGATTTGAAGAAGTAAACACTCCTATAATAGGAGAGAATGAGGTACTGCTCGCGGTAAAGGCAGCAGGCATTTGCGGCTCTGATATTCCACGGGTATTTTATACGGGCACCTATTCGTATCCGCTCATACCGGGACATGAGTTTGCCGGACAGGTGGAAGCCGTGGGCGCCGCCGTGAATGAAAAATGGCAGGGAAAACGGGGCGGTGTATTCCCGCTGATTCCCTGTGGAGAATGTCCGCCCTGTCAGAAAGCGCAGTATGAAATGTGCCGGCATTACAGTTATCTCGGTTCCCGCAGGGACGGCGGATTCGCGGATTATGTGGCGGTGCCGGAAAAGAATCTGATTGCGCTGCCGGAGCGTGTGAGTTTCGAGGAGGCGGCGATGTTTGAACCTATGTCGGTGGCGGTTCATGCCATGAGAAAGGCGGCGCCACTGCCGGAGGAGTGCACTGTGATCTGCGGGCTGGGAACAATCGGTCTGTTCCTGCTTATGTTTCTGCTGGAGGCGGGGCATCAGAATATACTTGTAATCGGAAATAAGGATTTTCAGAAACGAATGGCGGTGCAGCTCGGTGTGCCGGAGACGTCCTTTTGTGATAGCAGGACGCAGGATGCGGAATCGTGGCTGCTTGAACGGACAGACGGCAGAGGGGCGGATGTGTTCTTCGAGTGCGTCGGAAAAAATGAGACCGTGACGCAGGCGGTTGGAATGACCGGACCCGGCGGACGGATTATGCTGGTGGGCAATCCTGCCTCCGATATGACGCTGTCAAAAGCGGTGTACTGGAAGATTCTGCGCAACCAGCTCACTGTGTTCGGTACTTGGAATTCTTCTTTTACGCATTCACCGGAGGATGACTGGCATTATGTGCTGGACAGGCTGGGTGACGGGCGGATAAAACCCGCGCAGATGATTACCCACAGGGTCCCACTGGAGGAACTGAACCGTGGACTTGCGGTGATGCGGGATAAGAGGGAAGAGTATGGGAAAGTGATGCTTCATATGTGAAATTTTGGCTAAAAAATATTTGAAAAATGTTAATTGTGTCTTGTAAAAAAATGGGAAATAACTGATAATCTATTTGGAGTATGTTTTTTGCGTTTTGTCAGACTTATCTATATAATCCTGTCTTTGACAGTCTGGGCTGGGAAATGATATTCTCAGCCGTTTTCTTATTTTTCGCTTATTTTTGCAAGGAGACAGATGCTTGCAATCTTTTGTTTGAACTGATATAATGGTGGCAAATCGGGGAAATGATTCGGAATTAGTCGGGAGACGTTTATGGACTATATTGCAAGGACCATGGAAAGCAGACTGGAAAAATACAGCCGGACTTATAAAGCCGTTTTGGTGACGGGTGCAAGACAGGTTGGGAAATCAACACTGTTAAAGAAGGTTTTTCCCGAGCGAAGATATGTGTCTTTGGACGATCCGTTTTTGGAGGAACAGGCGAAGCAAAACGGGGATATGTTTTTGTCTCTGAATCCCGCGCCGGTTACGATTGATGAGGTACAGCGCGCGAAGGAGTTGTTCCGGTATATAAAAATAAAATGTGATGAGTCGGAGGAAAAGGGACTGTTTTGCCTGTCGGGTTCTCAGCCTTTTCATCTGATGGAAGGTGTGTCGGAGTCGCTGTCGGGGCGGATTGGCATTATCGAGCTTTCCGGATTGTCCATGCGGGAGCTTTTGGGCGATTCGTTTGACAGACATTTTCTGCCTACCATGGAGTATGTGACAACCAGAAAGGAAACCGTGCGGCGTCCCTCTAATTTATGGGAGATCATTCATCGTGGGAGTTATCCGGAGATGGCGGATCCTGAAAAAGAGTGGGGTGCGTTTTACGCGGATTATGTCAAGACATATCTGGAGAGAGACGTCCGGGAGCTGGCGGCAGTGCAGGATTTGAATGTGTTCAGGCGGTTTATGATTGCGGCGGCGGCGCGGACAGGGAAAATATTGAATTACAGCAATATCGCGTCGGAAATTGGCAAGGATGCCGACACGGTAAAACGGTGGATTTCCATATTGGAAGCGTCGGGCGTGGTTTATCTTTTGGAGCCGTATGCGTCGAGCGTTTTAAAACGGGCAATCAAAAGCCCGAAACTGTATTTTCGGGATACAGGGCTGGCGTGTTATCTGACGCGATGGCTGACGCCGGAGGCGCTGGCGTACGGCGCTATGAACGGTGCCATGTTTGAGACCTTCGCCATATCCGAAATCTTAAAGTCCTTTTCTAATGAGGGACTGGACTATCGCTACATGGTATCCTATTACAGAGGAAAAGACAAAGACAGGAAAACAGGGGATGGCGGACAGACACAGAAGGAGTCGGAAATTGACTTTGTTATAGAAGAAAACGGCGTGCTCTACCCTGTAGAGATTAAGATGAACAGTAAGGTAACGGCGGATATGACAGCGGCATTTCAGGTGCTGGACAAAATACCCGAAAAGAAAAGGGGAACAGGGGCGGTTCTGTGTACCTGCCCGCAGCCGGGGATGCTGCGGGAGAACGTACTGCAGATTCCTATATGGTACGTTTGACCTTGCATCTTTCCCGAATTTGTTATATGATATTTTTATATTTTCATAGGACAGGCAGAAAAGTCCTTCCAAACGACAGATAGCGTTTACTTTGATGACGGAGGTTACTGTATGAGTGAAACATATGTGGAATTGCTGGTAGCGAGAAAGCCATCCGTGTCGATGCGTTTCTTAAAGATGCTGCTTATCATGCTGACGGTGGTTTTCGGATTGATTGGCTTCCTGACGCCCTTTGTGGTGGGAATGCTGATTGCAATCGTGCTGGGCGGCTGCGCGTATTTTGCGCATATGTACGCGGAGATCGAGTATGAGTACCTGTATCTCGACAAGGAGCTGAGCGTCGATAAGGTTCTGGCAAAGACCCGCAGAAAGAAAGCGGGCAGCTATTCGTTGGAGCAGATGGAAATTTTTGCGCCTCTTAATTCTCACAGACTGGATTCTTATAAAAACCGTCAGATGAAGACGATTGATTACAGCTCGGGCATTGCTGCGCAGCCGGAGCGTCGTTATATGATGATTTGGAACGGCGACACGAAGCTGATTCTGGAGCCGAATGAGGAGATGGTAAAGGCAATTCAGGGCGTTGCGCCCCGTAAAGTTTTTACGGATTAGCATAATAAAGTGGTTGGTGGAATACTGTCAGTTGAAGGGCTGGCAGTTTTCTTTACCATATATTTTTACTTACAACCAGCACAGCAAACACAGGAGGAGAGAAGATGGGTCAGATTATTGGCGAAGGAATTACTTTTGACGACGTGCTCTTAGTGCCGAGCTATTCTCAGGTGATTCCGAATCAGGTGGACTTGACAACGAACCTTACAAAGAAGATTCGGCTGAACATTCCCATGATGAGTGCGGGGATGGATACGGTGACCGAGCACAGGATGGCGATTGCCATGGCGAGGCAGGGCGGCATCGGTATCATTCACAAAAACATGTCTATAGAAGCGCAGGCGGAGGAAGTAGATAAGGTGAAGCGCTCCGAGAACGGCGTTATCACAGACCCGTTTTCCCTGACGCCTGAGCATACGCTGGCTGACGCTGACGCGCTGATGGCGAAATTCCGGATATCCGGCGTCCCTATTACGGAAGGTCGGAAGCTTGTCGGTATCATTACCAATCGTGACTTAAAATTCGAGACAGATTTCAAGAAAAAAATTAAAGAATCCATGACTTCCGAGAATCTGATCACTGCCAAGGCGGGCATTACGCTGGATCAGGCGAAAGAAATCCTCGCTAAGGCAAGAAAAGAAAAGCTTCCCATCGTGGATGACGACTACAATCTGGTGGGACTTATCACCATTAAGGATATTGAAAAGACCATCAAATATCCGCTTTCGGCAAAGGACAGCCAGGGAAGGCTTCTGTGCGGCGCGGGTGTGGGCATTACCGCCAATGTGCTGGACCGGGTGAGGGAGCTGATTGCGGCGAAGGTGGACGTGGTTGTGCTGGATTCCGCGCACGGCCATTCTGAGAATGTGCTGAAATGTCTGCGGATGATTAAGGAGAAATATCCGGATTTGCAGGTGATTGCCGGCAATGTGGCTACGGGTAAAGGAACGAAGGCGTTGATTGAAGCGGGCGCGGATGCGGTGAAGGTAGGTATCGGTCCCGGCTCTATCTGTACGACGCGCGTGGTTGCCGGTATCGGCGTACCGCAGATTACGGCGATTATGCATGCTTATGAGGCGGCGAAAGAGTCCGGCGTGCCGATTATCGCGGACGGCGGCATTAAGTATTCCGGCGACATGACGAAAGCAATCGCGGCGGGCGGCGACGTCTGCATGATGGGCAGCATGTTTGCAGGCTGTGAGGAGAGTCCCGGCACTTACGAGCTTTATCAGGGCAGAAAATATAAGGTGTACCGTGGCATGGGTTCTATCGCGGCGATGGAAAATGGCAGTAAGGACCGTTATTTCCAGACTGACGCCAAGAAGCTGGTGCCGGAGGGCGTGGAAGGACGCGTGGCATACAAGGGCAGCGTGGAGGATACGGTGTTCCAGCTGATGGGCGGCTTGCGCTCCGGTATGGGATATTGCGGAACGAGAACGATTGAGGAGTTAAAGCAGAACGGTCAGTTCGTGAAGATTTCAGCGGCGTCGCTGAAGGAAAGCCATCCGCATGATATTCATATCACGAAAGAGGCGCCGAACTATTCCGTCGATGAATAAGGTTATCGGTGGGCACATTGTATATTCCAACGCAGACCCGCTTTCGCTTCGCAAAAAGCGCAACGGCACTAAGCTCGAAAGAACCTCGCTAAGTACCGGCGCATTTTGAGAGTCTGCTTATGGATTATACAATGCACGCAATACAGAATCTAATAATGAGATACGAGGAATAGTAGGAAAGGAAATAATTGCATATGGAAAAGAAAAAATTGGCGCAGGAGCTCGCCGGGAACGCGTACCCGGGGCGGGGGATTGTGATTGGGAAATCGGCGGACGGCGCGTATGCGGTGACGGCATATTTTATTATGGGACGCAGCGGCAACAGCAGGAACCGGGTGTTTGTGGAGGATGGCGAGGGTATCCGCACGCAGGCGTTTGACCCCTCCAAGCTGGAGGATCCGAGTCTGATTATCTATGCGCCGGTGCGGGTTTTGGGTAATAAGACCATTGTCACGAACGGAGACCAGACGGATACGATTTACGAGCTGATGGACAGGCAGCAGACCTTTGAGCAGGCGCTGCGCACGAGGGAATTTGAGCCGGATGCGCCCAACTACACGCCGCGCATTTCAGGCATCATGCATCTGGAGAACGGCAGCTACAATTATGCCATGTCCATTTTAAAGAGCAATAACGGGGATTCGTCTTCCTGCAATCGTTATACCTTTGCGTATGAGAATCCGAAAGCGGGAGAGGGCAGATTCCTACATACTTATATGGGGGATGGCAATCCGCTTCCCAGCTTTGAAGGTGAGCCGACGCTTGTGGGCATTGGGGGCAGTATCGACGAGTTTACGAAGACGGTTTGGGAGAATCTGAACGAGGACAATAAGGTGTCGCTGTTTGTGCGGTATATTGAGATTGCTACGGGGAAATACGAGACGAGGATTATCAATAAAAACCAATAGGAGAGAAACGATGAACGAACTGGAATTGAAATACGGCTGTAACCCGAATCAGAAGCCGTCCCGCATTTTTATGGCGGACGGGAGCAAGCTGCCGATTCAGGTGTTGAACGGCAGACCGGGATATATTAACTTTTTGGATGCGTTTAACGGCTGGCAGCTGGTCAGCGAGTTAAAAAAAGCCACGGGGCTTCCGGCGGCGACTTCCTTTAAGCATGTATCCCCAGCCGGGGCGGCGGTAGGTCTTCCCTTAGAGGAGACTTTGGCAAAGATTTATTGGGTAGATGACCTTGGCGAGCTTTCACCGTTGGCGTGCGCTTACGCCAGAGCAAGAGGCGCGGACCGAATGAGCTCCTTCGGTGATTTTATTGCCCTCTCCGATGTGTGTGACGTAGATACGGCGCGTTTGATCAAGCGGGAGGTTTCGGACGGCGTGATTGCGCCGGGCTATGAACCGGAAGCGTTGGAGATTTTGAAAGCGAAGAAAAAGGGCGCCTACAATGTGATTCAGATTGATGAGAGCTATGTGCCCGCGCCGATTGAGGTGAAGCAGGTGTACGGCATCAGCTTTGAGCAGGGCAGGAACGAGCTGAAAATCGCCGATGCGTTCTTTGACAATATCGTGACGAAGGAAAAGGAGCTGCCGAAGCAGGCGAAGATTGATCTGGCGATTGCCATGATTACGCTGAAATATACGCAGTCCAATTCCGTCTGCTTCGTGAAGGATGGGCAGGCAATCGGTATCGGCGCGGGGCAGCAGTCCAGAATTCACTGCACGAGACTGGCGGGCACAAAGGCGGACAACTGGTTCCTGAGACAGTCTCCGCAGGTGCTCGAGTTGCAATTTGTGGACGGCATTGGCAGGGCGGACAGAGACAATGCCATTGACCTCTATATTGGCGAAGATTACATGGATGTGCTGGCGGACGGCGCATGGCAGAAGATATTCAAGGTGAAGCCGGAAGTGTTTACGGCGGAGAAGAAGCGCGCGTGGCTGGATCGGATGAGCGGCGTGGCGCTCGGCTCGGATGCGTTTTTCCCGTTTGGGGACAATATCGAGCGCGCCCACAGAAGCGGCGTGCAGTATGTGGCGCAGCCCGGCGGTTCGGTGCGGGACGACAATGTAATCGAGGTGTGCGATAAGTATGGGATGACAATGTGCTTTACGGGGATACGGCTGTTCCATCATTGATAGACCGGACGCGCGGGTGGAAGATGATTTCACCGTCGCCGCGCTTTCGCTCCGTTCCAAACGTAATGGTACTAAGCTCGATAAGACCTCGCTAAGTACCAACGTTTTTCAAGGGGCTCCTTATGAAATCATCTTCCGCCCACGCTGGTTATCGTACAAATTTGGATGTGATGAAACAGCGGGGAAGATGATATAAAAAAAGCGGGAGGAAATTGAAAATTTAAGGTATTAGTGGTATGATTTAATAGTTGAAAAAAACATTTATATAAAAAAGATAAAGGAGTGGAAAAGGGACAATGAGTAAGAGCTTTGAGGATTTGTTATCGAAGGTTTCCGAGTGTGAGATGAAGAAGGTGGCTGTGGCTGTGGCGCAGGACAGCGCGGTGCTGGAGGCTGTGGCGGCTGCGAAGGAGCGGGGTATCGCGGAGGCGATTCTTGTGGGCGACGCTGACAAGATCAAAGAGGTGGCGGAGGCTGACAAGGTAGATATCAGCGGTTTCGAGATCATTGACGAGAAGGATAACTATGAAGCGGCTTTGAAAGCAGTCAAGCTGGTGCACGAGGGCAGAGCGGATATGTATATGAAGGGTCTGATTGATACGAAATCCTTCTTAAAGAGCGTGCTGGACAAAGAAGTGGGCTTGAGAACGGGCAAGGCTTTGTCTCATGTGTGTGTGTTTGAGGTGGAGGGGATCGATCATCTCCTGTTTTTGACGGACGTTGCTTTTATGACATACCCTACGCTGGAAGATAAGGTGCATATCATCGAGAATACGGTGGATGTATGTCATGCCTGCGGCATTCCGAATCCGAAGGTGGCTCCCCTTGCGGCAGTTGAGGTGGTGAATCCCAAGATGCCTGTTACGGTGGAAGCTGACGAATTGACGAAGATGTGCGCGGAAGGCAAGATTACAGGCTGCGTTGTGGACGGTCCTCTCTCTCTTGATTTGGCGATCGACCCTGAAGCGGCGAAGCATAAGGGCGCGGAAGGCAGAAAAATTGTGGGCGACGCGGATGTCCTGCTGTTCCCCGACATTCATGCCGGCAACCTCGTTTACAAGTGTCTGGTACATACGGCAAAGGTGAAGAATGGCAATATTCTGACGGGCACGAAGGCTCCGGTTATCCTGACTTCCCGTTCCGATGATTTTGAGACAAAGGTAAATTCCCTTGCGCTCGGCGCGGTGATGGCAGGCGCGATGGCGAAAATGAATTAGGAGGTGCAAAATGGCTATCAAAAGTTTAATTATCAATCCCGGTTCCACATCCACAAAGATTGGTGTGTTTGAGGATGAAACTCTCCTGTTCGAGGAGACTTTGAGACACTCCACGGAAGAGATATCACAGTATGCGACGATTTTTGACCAGAAGGATTTCCGCAAAAAAATCATTACGGATTTATTGAAAGAGAAAAATTTTGATGTGAATTCCTTAAATATGGTCGTGGGCAGGGGCGGTATGTTAAAGCCGATTCAGGGCGGCACATACGCTGTGACTGACGATTTGTTAGAGGACTTAAAGGTCGGTGTACAGGGACAGCACGCTTCCAATCTGGGAGGCATTTTGGCAAGAGAGATTGCTGATTCCATCGGTGTTCCTTCTTATATTGTAGACCCGGTGGTGGTAGACGAACTTGTCCCTGCGGCAAGATATTCCGGTATGGCGGAGATCCCCCGCGGCAGTATCTTCCATGCGTTGAATCAGAAAGCGGTGGCGAAAAGATATGCGGCTGAAAACGGGAAACCTTACGAGTCGCTGCGTCTGATTGTCGTTCATATGGGCGGCGGCGTATCCGTGGGTGCGCATGAGGGCGGCAAAGTCGTTGATGTTTTCAGCGCTTTTGACGGCGACGGCGCTTTTTCGCCGGAGCGTGCGGGCGGTGTTCCCTGCGGTGCCCTCGTAAAACTTTGTTTCTCTGGGAAATATACAGAAAAAGAGATTTACGCGAAGCTCATCGGCAAGGGCGGCTTCAATGCTTACTGCGGCACCAACGACATGCGCGATGTAGAGAAAATGGTGCAGAACGGCGATAAGAAAGCCGAGGAGGTCAGAGAAGCATTCATCACCCAGATAGCAAAGGATATCGGCGCTATGGCATGTGTCCTTAAGGGCAAGGTGGACCAGATTATCGTGACCGGCGGCATTGCATATGACAAGGTGGTAGTCGGAGGGCTTAAGGAAAAGGCGGAGTGGATCGCTCCCATGACCGTATATCCCGGCGAGGATGAGCTGACGGCTCTGGCGCAGGGCGGCTTGCGTGTTCTGCGCGGCGAGGAAGAATTACAGGTATATTAAGAAACGGAATCCCCATCAGAGTATGGGGCGGCGGAGGGGCAGGAAAACAGGCTCCTCCGTTTTGCTTGAATTTGCCCCCTGCATCTGGTAAAATATAGTTTAGTGTTTTGTTATGGTGGGGATTTTTTGAGAGAAAGGCATGTGCAGATTAAAAGGCACACAGGAATAGGAAGACTATGAGCGTGGTACAAAAAATATTCGGAACGCACAGTGAACGGGAAATCAAGCGCATTAACGGGCTGGTAGACAAAATCGAGGGGATGCGTCCTGAGATGATGGAAATGACAGACGAGCAGATGCGTGAGAAAACAAAAGAGTTTAAGAAAAGACTCTCCGAAGGGGAGACTTTAGATGAACTTTTGCCGGAGGCTTACGCACTTGTCCGAGAAGCGGCGAGAAGAGTTCTTAACACAGAACACTACAGAGTGCAGTTGATTGGCGGTATTATTCTGCATCAGGGACGTATCGCGGAGATGAGGACCGGTGAAGGTAAGACGCAGACCTGTCTGCTTCCCGCTTATCTGAACGCGCTGGAGGGGAAGGGTGTGCACGTTGTCACGGTCAATGACTATCTGGCGAAGCGTGATGCGGAGTGGATGGGACAGGTGCATGAGTTCCTCGGTCTGAAAGTGGGATGCGTTTTAAATGATATGAAGTCCGAGGAGCGCAGAGAAGCATACAACTGCGACATTACCTATGTGACCAACAACGAGTTGGGTTTCGATTATCTGCGTGACAACATGGTCATTTACAAGGAACAACTCGTGCTCAGGGATCTCCATTATGCTATTATTGACGAGGTGGACTCGGTGCTGATCGACGAGGCGAGAACCCCGTTGATCATATCTGGACAGAGCGGCAAATCAACGAAGCTTTACGAGGCGTGCGACATTCTGGCGAAGCAGCTTACCCGCGGCGAGGACATGGAAGAACTTTCCAAAATGGACGCCATCATGGGCGTGGAGCGGGAGGAGACCGGGGACTTCATCGTGAATGAGAAGGACAAGGTGGTGAACCTGACCGCGCAGGGCGTCTCCAAAGTGGAGCGTTTCTTCCAGATCGAGAATCTGGCGGACCCGGAAAATCTGGAAATCCAGCACAACATTATACTGGCGCTGCGGGCGCACAACCTGATGTTCCGCGATCAGGATTATGTGGTGACCGACGATCAGGTTATGATTGTGGACGAATTTACCGGGCGTATCATGCCGGGGCGGCGTTATTCCGACGGTCTGCATCAGGCGATTGAGGCGAAGGAGCATGTGAAGGTGAAGCGGGAGAGCAAGACTCTTGCCACCATTACGTTCCAGAACTTCTTCAATAAATTTGAGAAAAAGGCGGGTATGACAGGTACGGCACTCACGGAGGAAAAAGAGTTTCGTGACATTTACGGCATGGATGTGGTGGCGATTCCCACCAACAAGCCGGTTGCCCGTGTCGATCATCAGGACGCTGTATATAAAACCAAAAAGGAAAAGCTGAGGGCGATTCTGCTCGCAGTGCAGGAAGCGCACGCCAAGGGGCAGCCTGTTCTCGTGGGCACGATTAACATCGACGCCTCGGAAGAACTTTCCGCCATCTTTAAGAGAAACGGTCTGGAGCATAAGGTGCTGAACGCCAAGTTCCACGAGCTGGAGGCGGAGATTGTGGCGGACGCCGGCATTCACGGCGCGGTTACCATTGCCACCAACATGGCGGGTCGTGGTACGGATATCAAGCTGGACGAGGAGGCGAGAGCGGCGGGCGGTCTTATGATCATCGGCACGGAGCGCCACGAGTCCAGACGTATAGACAACCAGCTGCGTGGTCGAAGCGGCCGTCAGGGCGATCCAGGCGAATCGAAGTTCTTTATCTCGCTGGAAGACGATCTGATGAGGCTGTTCGGTTCCGACCGCATGGTTACCATGTTTAATGCGCTGGGCATCCCGGAAGGGCAGGAGATTGAGCACAGCGCGCTCACCAAGGCGATCGAGACGGCGCAGAAGAAGATAGAGAACAACAACTTCGGCATCAGAAAGAGCCTGCTCGAGTACGATCAGGTGATGAACGAGCAGAGAGAGATCATATATGAGGAGAGACGCCGCGTTCTGGACGGCGAGAGCATGAGGGACGCGATCTACAAGATGATCACGGATATCGTTGAAAACTGTGTGGACATCTGCATCGGCGACGACTCCGACTTTGAGGAATGGGATTACAATGAGTTAAATACCCTGTTGCTTCCCACGGTGCCGTTAAAGCCCGTGGACGCCTCGAGGGTGCTTAAGCCTAAGAAAAACAGCCTGAAACAGCAGTTGAAAGAGGAGGCTGTGAAGCTCTACGAGAGCAAGGAGGCGGAGTTCCCGGAGCCTGAGGCGATCCGCGAGATCGAGCGCGTGATTCTTCTTAAAGTGATAGACAGAAAGTGGATGGATCACATCGACGATATGGACCAGCTCCGTCAGGGCGCAGGCCTGCAGGCTTACGGACAGAAAGACCCGCTTGTGGAGTACAAGCTGAACGGTTACGAGATGTTCGATGATATGACACAGAACATCAAGGAGGAGACCGTGCGTCTGCTCTTCCGTGTGCGCATCGAGCAGAAGGTGGAGAGGGAGCAGGTGGCAAAGGTGACCGGCACCAACAAGGATGACACCCTGCAGAAAGGTCCCGTGAAGCGCGCGGAGGCGAAGGTTTATCCCAACGATCCCTGCCCTTGCGGGAGTGGGAAGAAATATAAACAGTGCTGCGGGAGGAAGTAGGCAGACGAAGCAAGGATATGATTTATCTAAAAATATGAAAGCAGGTGTATAAATGAGCAATAGGGAAAGAGTGTTACAGCTTATTGATGGTATACCGGATATTAAATTACATTTTGTAGTGGAAATGCTGGAATCGCTGAAAGCATATGCGGGAGAAGAAATTGAACCAGATGAATGGGATTTGCAGATGATTGCGGAGGCGAAAAAGGAAAATGATGGCGAGACGGTTGCGTTGGAAGATTTAGCGCGTGAATTGGGCGTGGTCTTATGAGCAATCAGTATGTAATCAGATTTGAAAAAGCTGCAGAAAAATTTTTGAGAAAACAGTCCCCGAAAACGCAGCAGAAATTGATGGTGGCGATTTATAAACTGCCAGACGGCACGGATATAAAACGATTAAAGGGGCATGACCTTTATAGAATGCGCGTGGGTAATATAAGAATTATCTATGCGATAAAGGAAGAAATCAAAGTAATAAACATTGAAAATATTGACAACCGTGGAGACATTTATAAAAGGTATTAAGAAAGAAGGTGACGTTAAGTGGTAGAATTAGACAATATGAAATCGGAGCTTTTAGCCTACGAAAGCCCCTTAGCGGAAGTGAGGGATTCACTTTAACTTAGCGGATAAGGTAAAGCGGATCGAAGAGCTTGACATGGAAATGCAGGCGCCGGACTTCTGGGACGACCCGGAAAAATCCAACCAGAAGATGCGGGAGTCCAAAGGGCTGAAAGATGTCGTGGAGACGATGGACGGTCTTTCCAGCCAGTATAACGACATTCTGGAATTGATAGAGCTGGGCTATGAGGACAACGACCCGGCGATCATTCCCGATATCGAGGAGGAGCTTGCCTCCTTTAAGGAAACGTTTGAGAACATCAGGATTAGCACGCTCCTTTCGGGCGAGTATGACAAAAATAACGCGATTCTGAAATTGAATGCCGGGGCGGGCGGCACAGAGAGCTGTGACTGGTGCAGTATGCTCTACCGTATGTACACCCGCTGGGCGGAGCGCAAGGGCTATTCGCTGGAGGTAATTGACTATCTGGACGGCGACGAGGCGGGCATCAAGTCCGTGACGTTCCAGATCAACGGTGAGAATGCCTACGGTTATCTGAAATCGGAGAAAGGGGTGCACAGGCTTGTGCGCATTTCCCCCTTTAATGCGCAGGGCAAGCGGCAGACTTCCTTTGTGTCCCTTGACGTGATGCCGGACATTGAGGAGGACGTGGATGTGGAAGTGAAGGACGAGGACATCCGCATCGACACGTACCGAAGCAGCGGCGCGGGCGGACAGCATATCAACAAGACGTCCTCGGCGATCCGTATCACCCATTTCCCGACGGGAATCGTGGTGACATGCCAGAACGAGCGCAGCCAGTTCCAGAACAAGGACAAGGCGATGCAGATGCTGAAGGCGAAGCTCTATATGTTAAAGCAGGAGGAGAACGCGGAAAAGCTGTCGGATATCCGCGGTGACGTGAAGGAGATTGGCTGGGGCAACCAGATCCGCTCCTATGTGATGCAGCCGTACACGATGGTGAAGGATCACCGGACCAACGAGGAGTCCGGTAATGTGGACGCGGTGATGGACGGGGCGCTCGATCCGTTTATCAATGCGTATTTGAAGTGGATTAACAGTTAGGAGACAGAGTATTCGGTTAGGGCAGATTTGGTTCTGCCCTTTTGGCGATAAGAAAGGAGAAATTTGTCAAATGATATTATACTTTAACCGAAAATCGTGTATGGCAATGGCTTTGTCGGTCGCAATGCTGTTTACTTCAGTTGACTGTATGTCTGTGCATGCGCAGGAGCTGGCGGGTATGACTTCGCCTGTTTCGGAAGATGAGAAACCGGACACTTCCGGGGAAGGGGAAATCACGAAAGACGAGCCGATTGATGGGACTGCTGTGATCACTTCCTTTCAGGAATTGTCGGAAGAGGATTCCTGTATTAAGCTGACAGGAGAAAAGAGAGCGTTGGATGATGTGCTTGCGCTCATGCCTGAGACACTGACAGCGAATGTAGAATATGCGGCGTCTGTGTCCGAAAATGCACCTGAAGGCGATACAATGCCCGGGGAGGGTGAGGTGGAACCGGGAGAGGAAGAGAAGCCTGGGGAAGACGCGACAAAACCGGGAGAGGAAGAGCAGCCGGGAGAAGGCGGGATTGAACCGGGAGAGGGCGACCAGCCCGGGGAAGGCGAAACACAGCCGGGAGAAGGTGACCAGCCCGGGGAAGGCGAAACGCAGCCGGGAGAAGGTGACCAGCCCGGGGAAGGCGAAACGCAGCCGGGAGAAGACGACCAGCCCGGGGAAGGCGAGACGGAACCGGGAGAAGACGACCAGCCCGGTGGTGGTGATGTGCAGCCAGGAGAAGGGGAGCAGCCGGGTGCGGAGGACAGCGACGGTCAGGATGTCCCGGACAGCGGTAATGGCGGTGGCGAAAACGGTGGGTCAGACGATGGCAGTGGTTACGAAACGGGGGAAGAAAGACAGGATGGTGGTTCGGGCGAGAGAGAAAGCCAAAGCTTGGCTCCCGGAAATGATGCGGCGGCTGCAAAGAGCAGAACGCTTGCGGCGGACGGGCAGCGTTGGCGCCTTCTGGTTGAGACAGGGGAAAACAGTAACGGCCCTGTCGACAGCGAAGGAGATGGCAGAAATGAAGGCGACAGTAACGGAAATGAAGGCGACAGTAACGGAAGTGAAGGCGGAGTGGAAGGAAGTACCGGCGGAAACGAAGGTGACGAAGAAAGCGGCATAGAGGACGGTGAAGGTGCAGATGGGTCGGAGACAGGGGAAGGAGAAAATACCCCCCCTGATATAGAACCGGGTGTAGGCACGGATATTCCCAATGAGGAAAATTCTGACGCTGTACCTCCGGTGAAGGGCGACACAGTCAAGACGGAGGAAATCCCTGTTACGTGGAAGTGTGAGGCGTATGAGACCGAGGAAGCGGACAGTTATACATTTGTCCCCGAATGGGATGAAACGAAATGGTCGTTAGCGGAGAGCGCAAAGGATACGGTTCCGACGATTGAGGTGGTCTATGTGGCGCCGGAGTCTGAGGTTTCGACTGAGGAAGAGCTTGTGGCGGCATTCGCGGCAGGCTATGGTCAGATTACGCTTACGGAAGATATTTTTCTGTCAAAACCACTGTACCTTCCGGCTGGGGTTGACATAACTCTGGACGGCTGCGGATATTCCCTGCTCAGGGGCAAAGTGACCGAGGAAGGGGAAGAAACGCAGAGCTCTGAGACATTCGCTGGCGTGATGATTGCTATGGACGGCGAGGGTTACACGGAGGATACCTACGGTACGTTGACGCTTAAGGATATCACTGTGAATGGCGGTACAGAGGTTGACCGCGCGGGTGCGCCCGCGATTCTGGATAGGGGGAACCTGATTCTGGATGAGGGTGCGGTTGTCAGCAACAACTATAATTATGGTACCTATCCCAAAGAGGGGGAGGAGGAAAAAGAGGCGGTTCCGGACTACGGCGGCGGGATACAGGTGTACGGGGAGCTGACCCTGTCACCGGAAGCGCTGGTGACGGAGAATTTTGCGGATGAGTTTGGCGGTGGCATCTATCTGGCGGAAGGTGCGGTGCTTAATCTGTATGCGGATGTGATTGTTGCTAACAGCGTGGGGGAGGGGCACGGCTATGGTGCGGACCTCTATGCCGCGCCGGGCAGTGTGATCTACTATGACCCTTCTGTGGATATGGAGAGGGAAGGATTTTATATCTGCAAGGGGGCGATTCTGGTACCGATGGGGATCGCGCAGATAAATCTGCCGGTAGACGGAAAGAAGGAAGTCTATATCAGCGTGTCGGAGGACAGCGGTTACAGCGAGGAAGAGGTGGCGGCGCTGAAGGCAGGGCTGGAAGCATTGGGGTATACGATTATTACCAACCGGCGGACGGACATCGATACCACAGATCTGAGGAACTGGTATGTGTATGACCATTATGATACGGATGCGACATGCTGGGGAGAAGGAACAATGGCTGATCCACCGCAGAAGTGGCTTGACGTGTATGGGGGAGGGAAGAAAAGAAAATTTTTTCCTTGGAGAGAAACTCAGAAGAAAAACGTTAAAAATCCGGCTTCGACGATTGAAGAGTGGCTTGGGAGGCTGGGTGATACAATAGAAAATGATAACTACATGGGGGATCGTCGGCCATTAGATGGGCAATCGGGAATAGCGCCAGTGCTCTCGAATTTTAAAGAGCATATATACACACGAAACCAGGATGGATGTCCTACGATGACATTTGTGGGATATGGATGGCCTGCGTATGTTGATTTTCTTTTTTATGACCCGGAGTCTGATGGGGAGAAGGTGGTGGATTTTGATGTGGATTCTTCCGACATCTTTACACATACGATGGTAGGCAGTGGTTTTTTGGTGAACACCGGTGTAAATGATAATAATCTGCTGTCTGGTTACCTGGTTTATTACGCTTATGCCGGCGCAGAGTATCCTAAGGATCCGACGAATACCAAAGCTCGGTCGGTGACCATTTATAGGATGGATGGGGTTGACGCGGATAAGCTTCATGGGGTTGGCGCGGATGTGAATGTGTCTGCAACTGGGAAGGGGGACTTTTATTATATAAACAGTAAAACCAGGCCCGCGGGGATTGAGGGGTTTGAGGGGTTTACCGAGATTGAAAGAAAGGAGATTACTGAATGGGACGACCAGATGAGCGTTCAGATCAAAGCCGCACCGGACAGGATTGAGGTCAGACAACAGCCAAAAACGCCAAAATCGGAGAGCAAGGATATCAGTGAATGTGAGCCGATATTAGATGTAACTCTCTCTCAGTTAAGTGGGTATAGCGGGTTTGGTCCGTTGGTGGCATATACCCATGTTGGGCATGTTTGCATGATGGCAAGCGGCTTCACTTTCTCTAACCTCCGCATGTATTTCACCGACCCGGAGTTGGAGCAAAAGGACATGCTAAACCCGCTGGAGGAGGCGGATTTCACCCAGGAAGGCACCCAGAAGTACTTTATCAATCTTTTCGGGGATTCTGACCTTGACTACAACGATACGGCGAACTTTGGGCAGTATCAGGAATACATGAAGATGATGCAGAAAGAGGGGATCGTGTTAATTACGGACAGGGAGACACCGTTTGATCCATATCTGGGAGATTCGGACGACCCGTATTCCAACCTCGTGGAGCTGAAGGACGGCGGCAAACTTTCTGTGGATGAGCTGATTGAGAAGATTAAGAACAGCATCGCTGACGACAGGACGACCACAAGGCTGGATGACAAACTGGCCAATCCGCCTGATGCAGGCGGGCTGGCAGAAGCGGCCCCGGGGCAGTCGGTGGGGAATATCTGGCTCCAAGCCGAAGGCGGGCAGGTCAGGGAAACCCTGCAGGGGGCCGCGTTTGGCGGGAGTGGCTATGAAATCCGGATTATGGATGACATTACATACTATCACGGAGACCCGTCGGGTCTCACCGTAAGCTATGATATTCTGAAACCGGGTAAGGTGGGGTATACGCCGCTGAGTACGGCAAAACCGTCCGAGGGTGCGTCCTTTACGGTGACGAGGGATACAAAGGAATGGCCTTCGGGCAGATATATTGTGCGGCAGACGATCAGCGGCAGCGCCATCCACGGATATGCCTACTTTGACTTGGAGCAGCCCACCACACCCGTGGATCCGCCTGTTACGTACCCTGTCAGGGTCAATGTGACAGCCTGGAGGGATGGCAGTATCTGGACCGACAGCGGGAGACTTTTTAAGCTTCGACCCAGTGGCGGCGGCGACCTGATTGACCCTTCTTCCGGAACAGTGCCCGAGGGAAATTATGTGGTCTATGATGTTACCGAGTCGGAAGAGGGCGTGGATACAGGTGTTCCCGTAACAGCGGCAAACGCGGATAAAGCAGATACGGAGATTATCGTTTATGTGGATTACTATACGGTCACTTTCTACGATGGGAGTGCGGCTTATGGAATGGACACACCCCAGAAACCGGTGATCGTTTTGAAGGGGAAGAAGGTGGCAGAACCGGAGACACCCGACAAGGCAGGATACATCTTCACCGGCTGGAAAACCGGGGATGGCGGCAGTACGCCACATGATTTTGAGCAGGCAGTGACGCAAAAAACGGATATCTATGCAAGCTGGACGCCGATGCCGGTTAATAAGATTACCGCCGCGGCGGGAAAGGGCGGCCAGATCGACCCGGCGGGTGCCGTCAGCGGAGAGGAAATGCAGACGGTAACGGTGCGGCAGGAAGCGGTGCCGAAGGCTGAAAATGCTCAAACGCCGACAGGCGGCGGGGAGCCGAAAACAGGCGATGCTGCACCGACAGAAATCTATGCCACGGTGGCGATGATAGCCGGACTGACTTATCTGCTTCTCTACTTCATGGAAGAAAGCCGCGGTATGACCGAGCGGGAGAAGGAAGTGTTCGTGGCGGCGTTTATCCGCTGGGCGAAGAAGGGCGGCAGATTCAGGAGATGCTGCGCGATTGCGGCGATTTTCTGTCTGCTGGTATACTATCACAGCATTGGAAAACGCGCGGGAAGAGTCGGTTTTGACAGGGAGTGTCTGAGGCAGTCGTTGTAAGTAACAGAAGGAGGGCGTATATGATTTATGAATTAAAACATATAAACATAAGCCTTATACGCTTTTCGGCGACAGAGGACACGAGTACCCCCGAAATAAAAATTCTTTGGAAAAATGAAGCAAAAAAGGAATTGTTTCCGCTCGACCTTTCACCTGACGCGGAGGGACTTGCCACATGGCTAAAGCGCAGGACGATACCGAAAAACCGCGCCTATGTGCATAATTTTCTCAGCAAGTGCGGGCTGAACATCAATCGTCCGATGGCGGTTATTAGGGTTTCAAAAGGGCTTTCCCTAAACGATTGTTACTGGATTGTAGAGGAAGGATTTGAGGGCACATACGAAAAATATAATTTGTATGATAATCGTTTCAGCCAGATTCTTGCGCTGATCGCTTTTACGGGATATGGCAGCAGTGTCAGAAGTTCTCTGGCATCCTGCCCGGAATTTACCACAAACGGTATGCTCCCGAAATGCTGGAGAAGAAAGGACGGAAAAATCTGTCTGTATAAAGGCGGTACAAGTGGGGCGTCAAATACCGGGAATGAACCTTATTCGGAATACTATGCGGCGCAGATTGCGGAGGTTCTCGGTGTAAATGCGATCGCCTACTCTCTTTCAAAGTGGGAGGGTGAACTGTGCTCTGTCTGTCAGCTTTTTACTTCCAAAGCGTATTCTTTTCTGCCCGTGGGAAGAATGGTGACCGACGGGGGGATGGCGGCGGTGAGAGCGTACTATCAGAAATTGGGGCAGAATTTTGTGGATGCGCTTGATGACATGCTTGTCTTTGATGCGGTAATTATAAACACTGACAGACATTTCGGTAATTTTGGCTTTATGGTAGATAATAAAGAAAACAAAATCGTTGCGCCCGCGCCGCTTTTTGACCACGGAAATGCTCTTTTGAACTTTGCGGGAAGGGATGACATGGAAAATGAGGATGCTCTGGCGGCGTATGCCCAAACGCTGGTTCCCTGTGTATATGACGATTTTATCGGGACGGCAAGGGAAATCCTTGCGCAGAGGCATCGGGAGGGTTTAAGGAGACTGCTCGCTTTTCGGTTTCGGAAGCATCCCAGATATAATTTGCCGGAGAAACGTCTGCGGATGCTGGAAAATCTCATACATATGCGGGCAAAAAAGCTGTTGGTATACTGATTAAAGGTGAGAGAAACAATGAGCGGGAAAAACGGGATGAAAAAGAGTAAAAACAAAGTCTACAGATGGATAGCTATGATGCTGACGGCAGCTCTGCTGGTCGGACAAAGATGCGCCGAAAGACGGCGAAGAGGGCACGGAAAACGGCGGCGGAGAGGGCGGCGCTGGCAATGGCGGCACGGGTGAAGCCGGTGATGGTGCAGACAATAGTGGCACAGAAGAAGGCGGCGGTGACAATGGCGGCACAGGAGAAGCTGGCACTGGTTCGGATAATGGCGGCACAGGAGAGGGTGGCGACGGTTCGGACAACAGCGGCACAGGGGAGGGCGGCAACGGCGAAACAGGTTCGGAAAACGGCGATGCGGATGATGACGGAGAGGACAACTCCGGTGCGGGTAGTGACGGGACAGGAGACGAGGGCGAAAATAACGGCGGGGAAGAAGGCACTTTAGACAAGTGCGTCTGTGAGACGGTGTGCACGGAAGACGCCGTGAATGCGGACTGTCCTGTGTGTGCGGCGGATTATGCGGCGTGCGCTAAAAATGCAGGGGAGGGGGTAAAACCTTCTGAAGGAATTGGGGAGGAAGATATCGTCTCGGAGAATGATTTGGATGGGGAAGAAGATATTGCGCAGATGGCGGCGGATGTGGGCGTGGAAGTGTATGCGGTCGGGGATGATTTTTATGATGATGGCCTTCATTACAAGGTAATAAGAGATGGGGAAGTTGAGGTATGTGCACATAGGGGACCACATTCGATAAGAGGAAGTAAAATAATTCCAGAATCGGTTGTACGGGATGAAGTTATATACCGAGTGACGCAAATAGGAGATGATGCATTTAAGGATTGCGTCAATTTAACCAGTGTAACAATACCAGAGAGTGTGATAAGTATAGGATATGCGGCGTTTAGTGGTTGCGACAGTTTAACCGATGTAACGATACCAAAGAGTGTGACAAGTATAAAAGAGAAGGCATTTTTTAATGTAAGAGTTTGAACAGTGTAGAGATACCAGAAGGTGTGAAGAGGATAGCATCGGGTACATTTCAGCGGTGTACTAACTTAACTAGAGTAACGATACCAGAAAGTGTAACAGGTATAGGTAGTAATGCATTTTATTATTGTAATAAGTTAACCAGCATAGAGACACTAAAAAATGTGACAGGTATAGGTGACTATGCATTTTTTTGGTGTAGTAGTTTGACAAATATAGAGTTATCAGAAAACTTGGGAAGTATAGGAATGTATGCATTTGACCTTTGCGGTTTCTCCAGTGTAGAGATACCGGAGGAGGTGAATGTGATAAAGTTTTCGACATTCTCCAGCAGCAAATTAACAAGTGTAACGATAAAGGCGAGCAAATGGCTGCTCACGATAGTAGACAATGCATTTTATGGTTGTCGGACATTGAATGAAATGCGTATTGTCGTACTATCAGATGGAACATTCCGATTTCCGCGTGTTGTGTATAGCTCTATAGGAGGAGCATTTGATGGTGGGCTCCCGGATGAACGCTATATTCGTTTTGTAGATGAAGACGGAAATGAGGTGACGGGACAAGTTTATGATGAAGTTTTTGCAGAAGCAGCGAAAAATGATGATGATGGGGACGACAGCAAGTGGTATGGCTGGTCATACAAAGAGTATATACCAGTAAAAGACGCCTACCCCGTAACCATCACCGTCCAAAAAAACAACACCCCATGGACCACCCACAACCGCACCTTCGCCCTCACAAAAGACAGTGGAGCAACCTTCATAACAGCCCTTGACGCGGTAGAGCCGGGAACCTACACCATCTACGATGTTACCGGGGTATCTTCTGTTGATGAATATGGGATAAAAGGTGTGAACACCGGCGTTCCCGTGAATGTAGTGAACGCTGACGTGTCCGCCACGGTGGATTACTACACCGCTATCTTCTATGACCTTGACGCTGATGGAAACGAAGTGGAGTACGGAAATGACACAGACCAGAGACAGCAGACGGTCTTAAAAACGGTCGGGCGTGTGACCAAGCCTGTGACCGACCCAGAGAAGACAGGGCATACCTTTGATAAGTGGGTGACCGCGCCGAACGGGGAAAACGAATTTAAATTTCCGTTGACAGAAATTACTGCGCCCACGAAGATTTACGCTAAGTGGAAAGTAAATACCGTATCGACTCACACGGTGACTATCAATGTAAAAAAAGACGGAAATCCATGGAGCAATCACGGCAGGAGCTTTGCCCTGCTTGGTGGCGGGGGCAGCGGCTTCCTCGAAGTCCCGGGGCAGACTGCGGACAGCTCCTACACCATCAGTCAGGTGCCTGACGGTACATACCACATTTATGATATTACAGGCGTTCCCGCGGACTCCCTCTATTCCAGAGCGAGGGACACGGGAGCGGAAGTGCGTGTGAACGGCGCGGATACCGAAGTGGACGTGACGGTGAACGGGGCGGATGTGGAAAAGGACGTCCATTATTACACCGCCACCTTCTACGACGGGACGGAGGCTTACAAAGCCGGAACGCCGCAGGAGCCACAGATTATTTTAAGGGGAAAGATGGCGGCGAAGCCGGAAGACCCGCAAAAGGCGGACTGGCAGTTTGCCGGATGGAAGACGACTGACGGCGGCAGTACGCCCTATGATTTTGATACGCCCGTGACAGACATCACAAGCATCCTCTCTGCAGGATGCTGTCGCACCGGACAGCAGTGCGGGCGCTTCTGACACATCCGTGGCAGGGCGGACGGCAAATGGCAAAGAACCGAAAACCGGCGACGCGGATTATGTGGAGGTTTATGCAACTTTGGCTATGATAGCCGGACTGACATATCTGCTTCTCTACTTCATGGAAGAAAGCCGCGGTATGACCGAGCGGGAGAAGGAAGTGTTCGTGGCGGCGTTTATCCGCTGGGCGAAGAAGGGCGGCAGATTCAGGAAATGCTGCGCGATTGCGGCGATCTTCTGCCTGCTGGTATACTATCACAGCATTGGAAAACGTGCGGGAAGAGTTGGTTTTGATAGGGAGTGTCTGAGGCAGGAGTTGTAATCATGTTGGCGATATACATTGACTTGATAGCATAAAAAAGTTATAATTTAGATACAATATTAACATCAAATGTGAGGAGGTGTTATTGTGACAATTCGTCCATCAGCTGCAATTCGACAGAATTATAATGAGATTGCTGATTTGTGCAGGAAGAACGCTGAACCGGTTTTTCTTACTAAGAATGGTGAGGGTGATCTTGTTGTCATGGACATTGACACCTACAATAGATGGGAGAAAATGTTGAAGCTCAGAGAGGAACTTCTTGCTGTCGAAGAAGATAGGATAGCGGGCAGGGCGGGATGTACCCTTGATGAGCTTGATACTTATCTTGACCATGTAATCGCAGAGGTGTAGCGCATGGCAGAAAACAGGAAGTATAAAGTAATTGTTTCTGACAGGGCAAAAAGAATGCTGGGTTCTCATATCGGGTTTATGGCGCAGGTCAATAAAGAGGCGGCAGCGGTTAAGAAAAGGGAGCTGATAAGTGCTATGCGCTCATTGTCCCAGATGCCGCAGCGATTTCCATTTTTCGAGGAAATGTATATTGCGCCGAATAAGTATCATAAAATGTTTGTGGAAAAATGGTATCTGATTCTTTATCAGATACAGGAAGATACGGTCTATGTAGATTATATTATTGACTGTCGCCAGGATTACGGGTGGCTTGTGCACTGATAGCTAGCGAAAAAGAGACCGCCTAAACAGCAGCCTCCGCATTATGCTTGATTAAATCCAAAAAGAACTCCGCTTCCGTCGCTGCCATATAAGGGATAACCCACAACAGTGCGAGTCCCCATGACAACAGCCCGAGAAGCATGAGCGGAAGAAAGCTCACATACAGATAGAAGAGCCGACCCTTGTGGTGAACCATGAGACGTCGGCTTTTTTGCAGCAGCTCCTTTGCCGTGTACTGCGGAAAATCGTGGAGAAGGAAATAAGTCTGGGCATAAAAGAGACTCAGCATGACGGAAACCACTCCCGACAGAATCAGGGAGAGGGCGTAAGGCAGCATAAGGTTCATGACTTTGTTCAGATGATTGACATTTGCCAGCATCATATAATTCAAAATAATCTGGGGCAGGCTCGACAGATAGGTAATCAGCGTGATCCATGCCTGTATGATGATTGCCTTATCGGGCGCAAGCTGGAAGCCGTAAAACAAATCGCCCACGGAAACCGGGCGTCCGCAGATTAATTTTAGGTAAAGGTAAGCGCTGCCCGAGGAAAACAATCCGGTCAGAATGGAAACCAGAAACATAATGGCATAGTAAATAATCGTGCCGGGTATCGTGTTCAAATCCACAATCAAGCTTACGGCGATGGTGACTGTGCCCATAATAGCGCTTACAATCAGAAAAGCGCCGATGGCTGTGCCGTAATGACCGAGCAGATGTTCTCTGGCGCTGGCTTTCAGTTCTGCGGAAGATTTAAATTTGTTCATAGCAATGTTATGTCAACCTTTCTCAAAGAGTTCGTATACGCTCGTGAGTCTACACCGCCTCGTCATAATTCATGCCGCGGTATTTGTTCGCCGCGTCAGAAGACTTTAATTCTTTCTGATACGGATTATCTTCGTTGCGGTATTTAATCTGGGTAGCGGTGGTTCCGCCGGATACATAGGTGCGTCCGCACTCCGGGCAGATGTCCGTGTGAATGGACACATTGCAGGAAACGACCTTGCCGTTGTTTTTCGCTGCCTTTTGGTAGGCGTTGCTTACATGTTCCTGCTCGTGACCCCTGACTCTTGCCGCAGCTGCTTTCGGGTCAATGTGTGCCGCCGCTTTGAAGGAAACGTCGCCTTCGTCAGAGCCGTCCTGATATTTGCGGTTCTTGCATGTCTCGCACTCAGCGGGGGAAGATTTCTTTCCTGCTTTCTTTTCGGTGGATTCGCCGGGGTTGCGGATAACGACGCGGCCGTCCTCGGATTCTGACGCGACGCCGGGCATACCCTGTGCAGCAGTTTCTGCTGCGCCGGAGCCTGCGGGCTGTTCTTGTCTGTAAGGGGCGGCTGCCGACGCTCTGGCATAAGTGTTGTATGCCCCATAAGGATTATAATAGGAGGTTCCCATAATCGGAGAAATTGTCATAATATCGCCCTGCCTTTCCTGATACTTTTACTCTATCTCATCGAAATTCCACATATCGTAAATTTCTTCCATCATGTCTTCGTAAGATACGCCGTATTGTTCCTCGCAGATTTTATTGACTTCATCAGTCAGCTCCGGAGAGAGCCTGGGAAGGGAAAACACCAGCCATACGGCAAAGACGCAGAACGCCACGTCCAGCACAAGCCCGGTAATGCAGCAGATCATGCCCGCCTTCGCCTTGCCGATCATTTTTCTTGCGCCGCCTTTGGAGAGGATGGCAAGGATAATGCCGACGCCGCCCAGAAGAAACGGCATGGACAGCCGCAAGAGCAGCAGGCTTGCCAGTGTGATAATACCCAAAATCAATGCTGCGGTAGCCATCTTGTCGCCTTTGGTTTTCATAGGGACAGGCATACCGTAGGGATTGTAGGGGTTATTGTTATGGTACGGATTGCCGCCATACGGATTATTGCCGTTATAGGGATTATTATTATTGTAAGGATTGTAACCGCCGCCGGGTGTGCCCTGCGGATTGTTTGATCCATAGTCCATTGTGTATGCCTCGTTTCTGTTATCAGTGGTCATAGATTTTCTTTAGTTTAGCATATTTTTCCGGAAAAAACCATAATTTTTCTTCTACATGTATGCATTTCCTGTGGCGGATTTTGAATTTATCCTGTATAATAAAAACGTTAGGCACAAGAATGCATGGATACTTTATCGTGATGAAGTGGTAAAGAAGAGGGTGTTATGGACATTATTTTACAATTAAAAGAAGAATTGCAGGTAGAAAAATGGCAGGTGGAAGCGGCGGTTTCCCTGATTGACGAAGGGAACACGATTCCCTTTATCGCCCGCTACCGGAAGGAGATGACGGGTTCTTTAAACGACGAGGTTTTAAGGAATCTGTACGAGAGGCTTACCTATCTGCGCAATCTGGAGGAGAAGAAGGCGCAGGTCCTTAACAGCATCGAGGAGCAGGGGAAGCTGACCGACGAGCTGAAAGCACGGATTGAGGCGGCGCAGACTATGGTGGTGGTGGAGGATTTATACCGCCCTTACCGCCCGAAGAGAAAGACCCGCGCGGGCGTCGCGAAGGAGAAAGGCTTGGAGCCGCTTGCCGCGTTTATTCTGGCACAGGAGACGACAGCCCCGATTGGGGAAGAAGCGGCGAAGTATATCCATGAGGACGAGGATGAGGCGAAAGCCGTGAAGACGGCGGAGGAAGCGCTGCAGGGGGCGAAGGATATTATCGCGGAGCAGATTTCCGACGAGGCGGATTACCGCATCTACATCCGCGACGTTACCATGAAGGAAGGAAAGCTCGTAACTGCCGCCAAGGATGAAAAGGCGGAGAGTGTTTACGAGATGTATTATCAGTATGAAGAGCCTGTAAGCAAGGTGGCGGGGCATCGGGTTCTTGCCATCAACAGGGGTGAGAATGAAAAGTTCCTGACGGTGAAAATCGAAGCGCCCGAAGAGCGGATTCTGCAGTTTTTGCGCACGAAAACCATAATAAATGACAATCATGTCACATCTCCGATTCTGGAGGAAGTCATCGCTGACAGTTATGACCGGCTGATTGCTCCGGCTATTGAGAGGGAAATTCGGGGCGACCTCACCGAAAAGGCGGAGGACGGCGCGATTTCCGTATTCGGCAAAAATCTGGAGCAGCTTTTGCTGCAGCCGCCCATCAAGGGTAAGGTGGTGCTCGGCTGGGACCCGGCTTTCCGCACGGGCTGCAAGCTGGCGGTGGTGGACGAGACGGGCAAGGTGCTCGACACGAAGGTAATCTATCCTACGGCTCCCCAGAATAAGGTGGAGCAGGCAAAAGCTGAGCTGAAAAAGCTGATTAAAAAATATAACGTTTCCCTGATTTCCGTGGGAAACGGTACGGCGTCCCGCGAATCCGAGCAGGTGATTGTGGAGCTGATTAAGGAGCTGGACGTGCCGGTGCAGTATGTGATCGTGAACGAAGCGGGCGCATCCGTTTACTCTGCAAGCAAGCTCGCCACGGAGGAGTTTCCGGAGTTTGACGTGGGACAAAGGAGCGCGGCTTCCATTGCCAGGAGACTGCAGGATCCGCTGGCGGAGCTTGTAAAGATTGACCCGAAATCCATCGGCGTCGGGCAGTACCAGCACGACATGAACCAGAAAAAGCTGAGCGAAGCGCTCGGCGGCGTGGTGGAGGACAGCGTGAACCGGGTCGGCGTGGATTTGAATACCGCTTCCGCATCCCTGCTCGAGTATGTCTCCGGCGTGACTAAAGTAATCGCCAGAAATATTGTGGATTACCGGGAGGCAAACGGACGCTTTACAAATAGAAAACAGCTTCTCAAGGTGGCGAAGCTGGGACCGAAGGCATTTGAGCAGTGCGCGGGCTTTATGCGGATTGCGGACGGCGATAACCCGTTAGACGCCACTAGCGTGCATCCGGAATCCTACGAGGCAGCGGAAAAGCTGATGGAAAAGCTGGGGCTTACGATGGAGGATGTGAAGGTAGCCCAGAAGAAGGCGGCAGTGAAGAAACCGGTTCCCGTGAAGGAGAAGAAGCCCCGCCCGAAAAAGCCTGTGATACGAAACACCGACACGGCTATGGGGAAAGCACTGGCGGCGGCTTTAGGCGGTATGGCGCTGGATGAGGAAACAAGTGACACGAATGTCACAAATTCCGCTTCCGGCGGATCCGGTCAGACTATAGTGAGCAATCTGGCAAAGAGAGTCAAGGACAAGAAAAAGCTGGCGGAGGAGCTGGGTATCGGAGAAATTACGCTGGTGGATATCCTGACGGAGCTGGAAAAACCGGCGCGCGACCCGAGAGACGACATGCCCGCGCCGATCCTTCGCAGCGACGTGCTGGACATGAAGGACTTAAAGCCAGGCATGATTTTGAAGGGGACAGTCAGAAACGTGATTGACTTCGGCGTTTTCGTGGATATCGGCGTGCATCAGGACGGTCTGGTGCATATCTCGCAGATTACGGACCGCTACATCAAACACCCGCTGGAAGCGGTGAGTGTGGGTGACATCGTGGATGTGCAGGTGCTCACGGTGGACGTGCCGAAGAAAAGAATAGGACTTACCATGAAGATCAAAAGACAGTAGAAAAGGAGTTTTGCCATGTTTAAGTACATTGTGAAGAGAATTTTGCTGGCGGTCGTGACGATTTGGGCGGTTGCCACACTTACCTTCTTCCTGATGAACCTGGTGCCGGGCGGTCCGTTTTTGTCGGAGAAGGCAATCAGCCCCCAGGCGCAGGCAGCGCTGGAGGCGAAGTACGGACTGGATAAACCCATGTCCCAGCGCTACCTGAATTATATGACGGGGGCGCTTCACGGGGATTTCGGTGACAGTCTGAAACAGAGAGGACGTACCGTGATGTCCATTATCTCCATGAAATTTCCCGTGTCCGCAAGAGTCGGTGGGATATCCGTGCTGGTAGCGCTGATTCTGGGCATCCCGCTCGGCAGTATCGCCGCTTTGAAGCGGGGGAAACCGGCGGACAGCGTGATCAGCGTGATTGCCACCTGCGGTATTGCGGTGCCCAGTTTCGTAATCTGTACGGTGCTCATGTATTTCCTTGGTGTGAAGCTGGGACTTCTGCCTACCATGGGCTTAGAGAGTGCGAAGCACTATGTGATGCCGGTGATTGCCCTTTCTTTCTATCCCACGGCGTACATTATGCGTCTGATGCGTTCCTCCATGCTGGACGTGCTTGGACAGGATTACATGCGCACGGCGAGGGCCAAAGGACTGGCGGGCGGAAAAATTCTTTTTAAGCACGCGCTTAGAAACGCGATTCTGCCGGTCGTTACCTATGTCGGACCGATGCTTGCTTACACCATTACGGGCAGCTTCGTGGTGGAGAAGATTTTTGTTATTCCGGGGCTTGGCGGCGAATTCATCAAAGCCATCAACGGGCGTGATTACACGCTGATTATGGGTACGACGATTTTCCTTGCAACGCTGGTTATCGTGATGAATGTAGTGGTAGATATTGTTTACAAACTGGTTGACCCGAGAATCAAACTTAAATGACGCACGCAAACTGAATTTACAGAGAAAGGCATGATATTACAATGAAAGAGAATCCTTTAAGTTTTCATTTAAAACTCAAGCCGGAAGATTTCCTGCCGGCTACGGAGGAAGAGAAACAGAGTCAGGTCATCATGCGCGAGAGCGTGGGCTTCTGGAAGGACGGGATGCGCCGCCTGCGGAAAAATAAGGTGGCGATGGTCTCCTTGTTTGTGATTATTGTGGTAATGATTTTTTCCTTTATCGTTCCCGGCTTTTATCCTTACAGCTACAAGGAGCAGATTAAGGGGGCGAACAGCTTAAGACCCATGCAGTATTCGGCGGAGGAACAGGCGCGGATTGACGCGGGAGAAAAGGTTTTCCCCCATATTTTCGGCACGGACAAGATGGGACGTGACTACGCCATCCGCGTGATGATGGGAAGCCGCATTTCCCTGCTTGTGGGACTCGTCGCGACGTGCATTATCCTGGTTATCGGTTCCGCTTACGGTTCCATTGCCGCATTCTTCGGCGGCTGGGTGGATCTGGTGATGATGCGTATTGCGGACATCATTTATACCATTCCCGATATTCTGCTGATCGTGCTGTTATCCTTTGCTTTGAAGGAACCTTTGCGCAAGCTTGCTACCGTGCCGGGTTTTCACTGGCTCAACATTGTGGGTGAGAATTTGGTCAGCATCTTCTTGGTGTTCGCCCTGCTCTACTGGGTGGGTATGGCGAGAATGGTCAGGAGTCAGGTGCTGATGTTAAAAGAGAGCGAGTATGTCACGGCGGCACGGGCTTTGGGCGTCGGCAACGGCAGAATCATTAAAAAGCACTTGCTGACCAACTGTATCGGAACGCTGATCGTGACGACGACGCTGCAGATTCCGTCCTCCATTTTTACGGAGAGTTTCTTGAGTTTCTTAGGTATGGGCGTGGCGGTGCCGCTGCCTTCCCTAGGAAGTCTGGCAAGCGACGCGTTAAACGGCATTAACACCTATCCGTACCTGCTGTTTATCCCGGCGCTGCTGATTAGTCTGATTATCTTAAGCTTTAACCTGTTTGGCGACGGGCTTAGAGACGCTTTTGACCCGAAGCTGAAAAACTAAAAGGAGGAGGAGAGAAAATGAGTGAATATCTGGTAGATGTCAAAAACGAACGGCTTTCTTTCTTCACACCCGCCGGAGAGGTTAAGGCGTTAAACGATGTTTCCATCCGCTTAAAGGAGGGAGAAGTGCTGGGAATTGTGGGCGAGAGCGGTTCCGGCAAGTCGGTGACGGCTTACAGCCTGATGGGACTGACCGCCCATCCGGGCAAGCTCCTTGGCGGCGAACTGCACTTTAACGGGCATCAGGTAGAGAAGATGACCGAGAAAGAAATCAGAAAATTTCGGGGAAATGAGATTTCCATTATCTTTCAGGACCCCATGACCAGCTTAAATCCGGTCTATACCATCGGCAACCAGATTACCGAGGTGGTCAGACTGCACACGGACAAGACGAAGCAGCAGGCGAAGGAGCGCGCCAGAGAACTTCTGGAGCTGGTGGGCATCAACGAGCCGGAGAAACGGTTAAAACAGTACCCCCACGAGCTTTCGGGCGGTATGCGGCAGCGTGTGATGATCGCTATCGCGCTGGCATGTGAGCCCAAGCTCTTGATTGCGGACGAGCCGACCACGGCGCTGGACGTGACGATTCAGGCGCAGATTCTGGAGCTGATGATGGAGCTTAAAGATAAGCTGGGCATGGCGATCATTATGATTACCCACGACCTTGGCGTGGTGGCGAGCATGTGCGAGCGCATCGCGGTGATGTATGCGGGCAGAATCATTGAGTACGGCACTACGGACGACATTTTCTATCATCCGAAGCACGAGTATACGAAGGGGTTGATTCGTTCCATTCCGAGACTGGACACGAAGGAGCATGAGAGGCTGATTCCCATCGAGGGAACGCCTGTGGATATGTTAAATCCGCCTGCGGGCTGTCCTTTTGCGCCGCGCTGTAACGCTGCCATGCAGATTTGTTTGCGGGAAATGCCGCCTGTCACCACATTCGGCGACGTGCATTATACCCAGTGCTGGCTGAACCAGAAGGAAGAGATGGAGAAAGGAGCGTCCCATGAGTAAGCATTTGATTGAGGTGGAGCATCTGCGCCAGTATTTTCCGGCGGGAGGCTTCGGGAAAAATAAGAAATTTGTCAGAGCGGTGGACGACGTCTCTTTCTTTGTGGAAAAAGGGGAGACGCTGGGGCTAGTTGGTGAGTCCGGCTGCGGCAAGACCACCACGGGGCGTACGATGCTGCGGCTCTACGAGCCTACGGGCGGGAAATTCACCTTTGACGGGGATGTGATTTTCGATGTGGAGAACAAGCAGTACGCGAACATGCTCCCTTACAGAAAGCGGATGCAGATTGTGTTTCAGGACCCTTACGCAAGCCTTGACCCCCGTATGACGGTGGGCGATATCGTAGGGGAAGCCATCGACGTGCACAAGCTGGCGGAAAGTAAGCAGGATCGCTACGACCAGATTATACACATACTGGAGCGGGTGGGCTTAAACTCCGAGCACGCGAACCGTTATCCCCATGAGTTTTCCGGCGGACAGAGACAGCGTGTCGGTATCGCGAGAGCTTTGGCGGTGCATCCCGAGTTCATTGTCTGCGATGAGCCGATCTCGGCGCTGGATGTGTCGATTCAGGCGCAGGTCATCAATATGTTTGAGGATTTGCAGGAGCAGATGGGGCTGACCTATCTGTTCATCGCCCATGATTTGTCAGCGGTGAAACATATTTCCAACCGCATCGGCGTGATGTATCTGGGCAGGATGGTGGAGCTTTCGGACAGCTACACGCTGGTGGACCGTCCTTTGCATCCTTACACAAAGAGCCTGATTTCCGCGATTCCCATCGCGGACCCCAAACAGGCGAGGGAGAGCCAGCGTATCGTGCTGGAGGGAGACGTGCCCAGCCCCTTAAATCCGCCGTCCGGATGTACGTTCCGCACCCGCTGTCCTTATGCGGACGAGAGGTGTGCGGCGGAGGTTCCGGAGTGGAAAGAAGTGGAAAACGGTCATTTTTGCGCGTGCCACCATATTGACAAGTGCAATTAGATGTGGTAAACATGGTAGTTGGAAAAATAAATTAATGAAAGAGGAGGAACGATTATGAAAAAGAAAGTAATCGCGCTGATGCTGGCGGCGGCTATGGTTGTCAGTGTGACAGCCTGCGGCGGCGGTTCGGACACGACCACCCCGGCTGCGGATTCCGGCGATGCGGCGGCAGAAACCACAGAGGGGGGGGAGGCTCCCGCAGATGACACTGGTGCTGCTGATGATAGCGCTGCACCCGCGGCATCCGGCGAAGGGAAGATCTTGTCCGTACAGATCGGACCCAACCCTGAGACCATCGACCCGGCGTTAAACAGCGCAGTGGATGGCGGTAACATGATTTTACACACCTTCGAGTGCCTTTTGACGGTGGCTGAGGATGGAACACTGGCTCCCGGTCAGGCGGAAAGCTGGGAGACTTCCGAGGACGGTTTGACATGGACCTTCCATTTAAGAGACGGTCTGAAATGGTCCGACGGTTCTGCTCTCACGGCAAACGATTTTGTATACAGCTGGCGCAGAGTCTGCGACCCCATGGTAGCAGCTCCTTATGCGGAGACGGTTCTCGGCATGGTAGAAGGATTTAACGATGCGATTGGCGGCAATCTGGAAGCTCTCGGCGTGGAGGCGCCTGATGATACCACTTTTGTGGTGCATCTTTCTCAGCCCTGCTCTTACTTCGGCTCTCTGGCAGCGTTCGCTACCCTGAGCCCGGTACAGCAGGCGACCATCGACGCGAACGGCGACGGCTGGGCAGTAAATGCTGACACCTATATCACCAACGGCTGCTTCTACATTTCCGAGTGGGTGCCCGGTTCTTATATTATGTGCACAAAGAACCCGAACTACTGGAATGCGGATGCGATTAAGTTAGACGGCATTAAGTTCAATCTGATCGAGGATCCCAACGCTTCCTACAGCGCATACCAGACCGGCGAAGTGCTCTTTATCAAAGATGTGCCTACTGAGGAGATTCCTTCCTTAGAGGGCAACGAGGAGTTCCATGTGGATCCGATTATCGGTACCTACTATCTGAGCCTGAACACCCAGAGAGAGCCCTTCACGGATGCGAGAGTGCGTAAGGCATTAAGCCTTGCCATCGACCGCGAGTATGTGGCAAACACACTGATGCAGGGAACTTACTCCCCCGCAAGCAACTTCATGGGTCCCGGCTGGATTGATACGGACGGCAAGGAGTTCATGGACAACGCAAACGGCGGCAAGCCTTATATCGACACGACCACTCACGAAGCAAACGTGGAGGAAGCGAAGCAGCTTCTGGCTGACGCAGGTTATCCGGACGGCGCAGGTCTCCCGGCGATCACCTACTCCACCAACGATGCAGGCTACCACAAGGTAGTGGCTGAGTATCTGCAGCAGGCATGGGCGGAGATTGGCGTTGAGCTGCAGGTAGATATCGTAGAGTGGGCAAGCTTCACTCCCATGAGACGTAACGGCGACTACGACGCTTCCCGTAACGGCTGGGTAGGCGATTACAGCGATCCTTCCAACATGCTGGATCTGCTTTACTCTTCTAACGGTAACAACGACGGTAAGTTCAACAACGCGGATTACGACGCAGCTATGGATATTTCCAGAACCACGCTGGATGCGGCGGAGCGTTCCGAAGCACTCCACAAGGCGGAGGATATCCTGATGGAAGAGGCGGCATGTGTTCCCGTGGCTTACTACAATGACTTCTGGTTACAGAGCACCAAGATCCAGAATATGTGGCATTCCGCATACGGCTACTGGTACTTCATGTACGCGGATATTGCTGAATAACAAATAATAAATAAAGGAGTAAAGCCCTGTGTATTTTTGAGGGACTTTACTCCTTTTTGTTTTTCCATACAAACGTGATAGACTTTACGGTATGGCTATGATATACTTGCGTTATAACAGTACAAACCACAGAAAGAAAGCAGGTGACAGTATGACAGATAAACAATTACGATACATTAACAGATTAACGGTTTTTGTCAGAAAGCTGTTAAAGCTTGTGCCGCAGGAGAAAAGAGAAGAGCTTGAGAATGAATTTGACAGCATTCTCTTAGAAGTTACGGAATCTAATGAAAAGAGGGATTAGAAAATCAAAGAGTAAAATGCAGCTTGCTTTTCGTGCATTTCCATGGTATTCTATAACACGTAAACAAAATTAAGAGAAAAGTTCTTCGGGGCAGGGTGCGATTCCCTACCGGCGGTGACAGTCCGCGACCCGTTGCTCTCCAAGCGTTTACCCGCGCGAGGACAGGACGGCTGATTTGGTGAAATTCCAAGACCGACAGTATAGTCTGGATGAGAGAAGACAGATAAGGTGACATGCGTGTCATGCTTATTGTACAGGAACCTATGCTGCGTCAGCGGTACAGCGTCCACTTAACGAGTATTACCCCCGGAGTTTCGACTTCGGGGGTTCTTTACGTTTAGCGGGCGGAGTCAGAAGAACTTTCCCCTGAAAAAAAGGAGGAAAAGAAAAATGGGTAACGGATTATTACAGAGTATTGCGGACAATGTGATTTTTGTGCTTGTCTGCGTGGGCGTGGCGGCGGCGCTGTTTTTGATCGCTTACGGCACGGAGAAGACAGTGCAGAAGAAAAACGGGGTGACGGAGCGCATCCTCACTACCAGAAAGATTACCATGATCGGGCTGTTTTCGGCGCTGGCGGTGATTCTGCACATGCTGGACTTTCCGGTTCCGTTTCTGGCGCCCGGATTCTATCAGCTGGATTTTTCGGAGATTCCCGCGCTGGTGGGAGCCTTTGCGTTCGGTCCGGTGGCGGGCGTGATGATCGAGTTTTGCAAGATTCTCTTAAAGCTTGTGATTAAGGGCACCAGCACAGCCTTTGTGGGCGACCTGGCAAACTTTGTGATCGGCTGCAGTCTGGTTCTGCCGGCGTCGATCCTGTACATGTTTAAGAAAACGAAGAAGAGAGCCGTAGCGGCATGTGTGGCGGGCTCTGTTATTATGACGGTGTTCGGTTCGGCGTTTAATGGCGTTTATCTGCTGCCGGCATTTTCTAAGCTGTTCGGGATGCCGTTGGAGGCAATTATCGCGGCGGGCGCGGAGATTAACGGCAATATCCACAACATAACGAGTTTCGTGATCTTTGCGGTAGCGCCCATGAATATCGTAAAGAGCGTGGCGGCATCGGGCGTTACGATGCTGATTTACAAGCCGTTAAGTCCGATTTTGAAAAATGCCGATCCGGTGATGGAGAGGCGCGCGGGTGAGATTTCCAATTCGGGAAACGCATGATAACGTATGTGAAAAGGGGTTAACAGAATAGGGACAATGCGAAAATACTACTTTTCCGCGGAAAAGTAGTATTTTCTTTTTTGTAAGGTTCCTGTAAGATTTTTGTAAGATTCATAGTCTAAAATAGAGTGAGATGATGGCGGGGGATTTTAAGAATGATTTAAGATTTTGGTGTGCTTCTTTTAAGAAAACACTGCTAAGATAAAAAATGTATAAAAATTGAATCAAAAAGAGGATCTGTTTCGTTATAACAAAGAGATACCTGTACAGTTTAGCATATACATAATAAGGAAGGAAAGGAACGTAGTATCATGGGGACATTGGTGGAAATCCGGGATATCTGCAAGGTCTACAATCCCGGGGAAAATGAAGTGAAGGCGCTTGATCATGTGAGCCTGACCATCGGGGAGGGCGAGTTCGTGGCGATTATCGGGCATTCCGGCTCGGGCAAGTCCACGCTGATGAACATGCTCGGCTGTCTGGACGTGCCTACAAGCGGCAGCTATTTTCTGCATGGGCATGACGTGGGCAGTATGTCGGACGACGAGCTTTCGGACATCCGCAATCAGGAGATTGGCTTCGTGTTTCAGGGGTTCAATCTGATTCCCAGCCTGACGGCGGTGGAGAATGTGGAGCTGCCGTTGATTTACCGGGGTGTGGGCAAGAGGGAGCGAGTGGAGCTGTCGGAGAAGGCACTCGATAAAGTGGGGCTTTCCAAACGTAAGACCCACAAGCCGTCGGAGATGTCCGGCGGGCAGCAGCAGAGGGTGGCGATCGCCAGAGCCATCGCGCAGGCGCCGCCCATTATTCTGGCGGACGAGCCGACGGGAAATCTGGACTCCAATTCGACCAGAGAGATCATGGATATCCTGCGGGGGCTTCACGAGGAAGGCAGGACGGTAATCCTGATTACCCATGATGATGAGATTGCGGCACGCGCGAAGCGTGTCATAAAGATTATGGACGGAAAAATAGAGGAGGATTATGAAAATGTTTGGGAAGGCGAAGAATAAGGCAGAAAACACTGAAATGACAGAAACGAAGCCGAAAAAGGAAAAGACGCCCATGGACAAGGAAAAGAAGAAAAAAATACGCCGCAGGGTAATCGCGGGCGTGTTGGCTGCGCTTGTTGTGGCGTTTTTCGTGAGAAACTCCCTTGTGGCGAAAAACACGGCGCCGATGGTGACTACCGTGGCGGCTTCCGTGGGGGATGTGGAGCAGATTTTGAGCACCGGCGGCACGGTGAAGAGCGATGAGACGCTGACCTATTTCGCGCCTGTATCCGTAAAGGTGGGCAAGGTGAATGTGAGCACCGGCGACACGGTGAAAAAGGGCGATGTGATCCTTACCTTTGATGAGAAGGCATTGTCCGAGGAGAAGCAGGAAGCGGAGTATAAGATGGCGTCCAACGAGGGCGGTTATGAGAGTTCGGTGCACAAAAATAACGAGTACATAGCGGATTTGTCTGAGGCGAACCGCAATCTTCCCGTGCTGGAGCAGCAGATCGCGGACAATGAAAAGCTGCTGGATGAGCTGAACAAAAAGATAGAGGAGAAGAAAGCGGGCTGGAGCTATAACGGTACCAATCTGGATGTTTCCGTTCTGGAATGGCAGAGCATCATTTCCCAGGATGAAGAAGCGATAGCTGATTTGAAGGAGAAAGAAGCAGAAGGTGAACTGAGCGATTACGACGAAGACGAAATCAAGGAGATGTACAACGAGGCGGAGATTAAGCTCGCCAACGACAGGGAGATTCTTTTAAACCTGCAGATTCAGGCCCAGTACAACGGCTATGAGGTGCAGAACAATAAGGAAGTCAGAGAACTTGAGAGACAGGCAAAGGATGTGGAGGAGTTGATTGCCTCCTATAAGGAATATAAATCCGAAATGAAATCCCAGAAAGCATCTTCCGAGGACGGGGTTCTGGATGCGGGCGGCAAGGCGAAGCTGGAGGCGGATACGGCGCTTGAGAAGCTGACCAATCAGGAGAAGCTGGATGCTATTGCCGAGGTGGAGAACGGACTTAAGGCTGATTTCGCGGGCGTGGTCACGGAGATGGAAGCGGTGGCAGGACAGCCGCCTACGGAGAGCGGCAAGCTGGTGACCATCGAGAGCGTGGAGAAGGTATATGTGAGACTCAGCGTTTCCAAATACGATTTGGAAAAAATTGCCGTGGGGCAGAAGGCGGATGTGGATATCGCTGGAAAGACCTATGAGGGCACGGTGAGCAAGATTGACGGTATGGCTACCCAGAACAACAGCGGCGCCATGGTAGTGGGCGTGAATGTGAATATCGACAATCCGGATGAAAATATCTTTTTGGGCGTGGAAGCAAGAGTTTATGTCCATATGGCGAAGGCGGAGGGCGTGGTCACGGTTCCGTTAGAAGTGATCAACAGTGACAGAGACGGTGATTTCGTGTATGTGGAAGAAAACGGCGTGGTGGCGAAAAAACGCATTACCGCAGGGATTGCGTCCGACAGCATGAGCGAGGTGAAGGAAGGGCTTTCGGAGGGCGATAATGTGATTATGGCGAACGGCATGGAATTTGAGGAAGGCACGGCTGTGACGGCAATGCCAATGCCGCAGTAGAGGGGTAATTATGGGACAGATATGGGAATACATAAAAATAGCCCTTATGAATATTAAGACGAATAAGGGACGCTCTACCCTCACTATGCTGGGCATTATCATCGGTATCTCCTCCGTTATTATGATCATCTCCATCGGTAACGGGGTGCGTGCTTCCGTCAACGACGAGCTGGAAAATATGGGCGGTGGTCTGATTGCCATTTACACCAACGGCGATGTGGAAGGCAATGACGTGAAGTTTACGGAGGAAGATTTTGCGTTGATTGAGGAAAAGGTAGCGCATGTGAAGGGTGCCACAACGCAGTACAGCTATTGGGGCGCGACGGCAAAGGGGCGAAAGGGCGAGTTTACGGCGAGACTTGAAGGCGGTAATACGGCGCTGCAGTATGCGGTTGGAAACGAGCCGATTGTCAGGGGCAGATACTTTTCTCAGAGTGAGTGCGACGCGGCGAGCATGGTCTGCGTCATCAAGGAGAGCGATGCAAGATCCCTGTTTGGCACTACGGATGTGGTGGGTATGTCCTTTGAGATGAATCTCTGGGGCGTGAGTCAGGATTTACGGATTGTGGGCATCAGGCAGGATACGCCGGCGGGTATCATTGCCGCTTTGAACGGCAGCGGATATATGCAGGTGGAGATGCCGCTGACATCTATGGCGTCCGGCTTCGGCTTTTGGATTGAAGATTTTGATTATGTCTATGTGGTGGCTGAGAGCTCCGAGTATGTGTCGCAGGTGGCGGCGGATGCTATCAACCTTTTGGAGAACCGTTACAATGTGCGCGGGGAAAACAAGATTATGATGGAGAGCTTTGCGGATAACACGGCGCAGTTTGACCAGATTCTGACTATGCTGACGCTCTTTATCTCCTTCGTGGCGGCAATTTCCCTGCTGGTGGGCGGCATCGGCGTTATGAACATCATGCTCGTGTCCGTGACGGAACGGACGAGGGAAATAGGCATCCGTAAGTCGCTGGGAGCCAGAACGAAGTCGATTCTGTTACAGTTTCTGGCGGAGGCAGGCATTATTACCCTGATTGGCGGTCTGATTGGCATTGCGCTTGGTGTGCTGGGAGCTGCGGCGGTCTGCGGCGCTCTCGGCTATGCGGCAAAGATTGACGCGCCTACGGTGATCATCGCGGCGGCATTCTCCTCGGGCGTCGGTATCTTCTTCGGTATTTACCCGGCGAGAAAGGCGGCGAAGTTAAGCCCGATTGAGGCGCTGCGGCATGAATAATAAAGTGAAAAGAACTTCTAAAACTCAGCAGCAAAGGCTGCTTCGCTAAGAAGTTCTATATTTCACTTAGGAGAATGCCTGAAATACGGCATTCTCCGCGCTACATTGCAGTATGACCATATTTCACTTGCACTTTCAGGGAAATTTAGTATAATAGATTTCAGTATGGAAATCGAATTTGACGTTAAAATAACACCTAATATTTTATATGATTATATGCTGCAGCACACCTATTCGCGGCTGCCCGGATTGATGGGGACGCTTGTAGGTGTGCTGATGCTGTTTCTTTTTATGTCGAACAGACAGCCGCTCATTCTCATTATCGCGCTGGTGATTCTGCTGTATCTGCCGTGGACGCTCTTTCTGCGGGCGGCTTCACAGGCAAAGACGAATCCGGCGTTTCAGAAGCCTTTGCATTACAGGCTGTCGGATGAGGGCATCCAGGTATCGCAGGACGGCGTCACGGAGCAGATGGCATGGGACGGCATGGTGAAAGCCGTTTCCACGCCGAAAAGCATCGTGGTCTACACCACGGCGGTGAATGCCTGCATTTTTCCGAAGAAAGATTTAGGAGACGGAAAGATGAAGGCGATTGAAGTGATTTCTACCCACATGCCGCCGAAGAAGGTGAAGATAAAGGGATGAAAGAAATAACAGAGAGCCGCCGCGCGGCTGACACATTTGCATATGGGAGAGCGCTTGGGGAGAAGGCGGCAGCTGGAGAGATTTACACGCTGGTCGGGGAGCTGGGCGTGGGCAAGACCGTGTTTACGCAGGGATTTGCGGCGGGACTTGGCATTACGGAGCCGGTCAACAGCCCTACTTTTACGATTCTGCAAGGATACGAGGAGGGCAGGCTGCCCCTTTACCATTTCGATGTATACCGTATCGGTGATGTGGAGGAAATGGAAGAGATTGGCTATGAGGACTGCTTTTACGGGGAGGGTGTCTGTCTGATTGAGTGGGCGGAGCTGATTCGGGAGATTCTGCCGGAGGGCTGTATCCGCATCACGATTGAGAAGGATTTGTCTAAGGGATTCGATTACCGCCGGATTACCATAGAGAGGTAAGGAAAATGAAAATTCTGGCGCTTGACAGCTCCGGGCTGGTGGCTTCTGTGGCACTGGCGGAGGATGACAATTTAATCGCGGAATACACCGTGCAGTATAAAAAGACCCATTCCCAGACGCTCCTGCCTATGCTGCAGGAAATCGCAAGGATGGTGGAGCTTAATCTTTCCACGGTGGACGCCATCGCGGTGGCGGCAGGCCCCGGTTCTTTTACGGGACTGCGAATCGGATCGGCTACGGCGAAGGGGCTGGCGTTTGCCCTTGAAAAGCCGGTCATACCAGTGCCGACGGTGGACGGACTTGCCTTTCAGATGTACGGTGCAAAGGATTTGGTGTGCCCGATTATGGACGCCAGAAGAAGTCAGGTATACACGGGGATTTATGAATTTGTTCCCGACCAGAGCGGTCGATTTACATATGACATGCGTGTTATCAGAAAGCAGTGCGCCATGTCTTTTGACGAGATCGCACAGGCTTTGAATGAACTTGACAGAAGCGTCATATTTTTGGGAGACGGCGTGCCCGTCTTTCGGGAGCGGATGGAGCAGGTCATGCGTGTGCCGTACACGGAGGCGCCCCTGCACCGTGCCAGACAGTCGGCTGCGGCGCTCGCAATGCTCGGACGGCTCTACTATGAGCAGGGAAAGACAGTGGACGGCGCAGCTTTCGTACCGGAGTATCTGCGGCTTTCGCAGGCGGAGCGGGAGCGTGCCGAGAAGGAGCGTGAAGAGTCCCTATGATGGTATATCGAAGGATGCGGGTGGAGGATGTGCCCTTTATCAGCCGTTTGGAGGAGGAGACTTTTTCTATGCCGTGGTCGGCGGCGTCTTTTTTGCAGATGATTGAAAAAGAGGACACCGCGTACTTTGTGGCGGAGGAGGACGGACAGCTTCTCGGCGGCTGCGGACTGCTTCTGATTGCGGGAGAGGGTAACATCACCAACGTGGTGGTGGCGCCGGGGGCGAGAAGACGCGGCGTCGCCACGGGTCTGCTGACGTATTTGATGGAGGAGGGTGACCGGGCGGGTCTGACCGCCTATACGTTGGAGGTGCGGGTCAGTAACGCAGCGGCGATTGGTTTGTATGAGAAACTCGGTTTTATATCCGAGGGTATCCGTCCGGGGTTTTATGAAAAACCTGTGGAAGATGCAGTGATTATGTGGAAGAGATAGGCAGCGCATGGAACAATTACCACTGGTATTACGCCTTTTGTCTGCTAAAATGAATACAGCAGATTTGAAAGTTTTTAAGGGAGGATTGTCATGCGCGAATATAAAGAAGACAGAACGTTGACCAAGGTAGTCTGCAATGCCTGCGGCAAAAATTTGTTGGTAGAAAATGGCATATTAAAGGAAGAGTGCATCCATGTGGGGCACGATTTCGGTTTCTTCGGTTCAAAGGACGGGGAGAGCGATCGTTTCGATTTATGCGAAGCGTGTTACGAAAAGCTCATTGCCGGATTTGCCGTACCCGTGGAGCGGCGGGAGAGGAAGGAACTTTTGTAGACTGCCCCTGTTTCAAATTCAAAGAAAGTGGGAGCACGTATGTTAGAGGTTTGTTTACTTGGCACGGGAGGGATGATGCCCCTGCCGCACAGATGGCTTACTTCGCTGATGGCGAGGTATAACGGTAGAAGTATATTGATTGATTGTGGGGAAGGAACCCAGATTGCCATGCGGGAGAAGGGCTGGAGCTCGAAACCGATTAATGTGATCTGCTTTACCCACTTTCATGCTGATCACATCAGCGGTCTTCCGGGGTTGCTGCTCACCATGGGCAATGCAGAGCGCACGGAGCCGCTGATTTTGATTGGTCCGAGGGGACTGACCAGAGTAGTCAATTCTTTGCGGGTCATTGCGCCTGAGCTGCCCTTTGAGGTGGTTTGTCTGGAAATCACGGAGCCGGAGCAGGTATTTCCTTTCGGGGCATACCAGATAGAGTCGTTTCGGGTCAGCCATAACGTGCCCTGTTACGGCTACAGTATTGTGGTTGACCGTGCAGGTAAATTCGATCTGGAGAGGGCGCAGGCATTAAATATTCCCAGAAATTACTGGAATCCCCTGCAAAAAGGTGAGATAATAGATGAAGACGGCTATTATTTCACACCGGATATGGTGCTGGGACCGGCAAGAAGAGGAATGCGGGTCACCTACTGCACGGATACGCGTCCCACGGAGAGCATGGTGAGAAATGCAGCCGGGGCGGATTTGTTTGTCTGCGAGGGCATGTACGGCGAGCCGGAGAAGCTGCAGAAGGCGAAGGAATACAAGCACATGACGTTTTATGAGGCGGCGGAGGTTGCAAAGCTCGCCGGGGTACAGGAGATGTGGCTGACACATTACAGCCCGTCGCTGATTCACCCGGAGGATTATATGCAGGAGGTGCGGGATATTTTTCCGAACTCGATAGCTGCAAAAGACGGCAGGTACGTCGATCTTATGTTCCGGGAAGAGTGAGACAAAGGAGGGGAAGATGAAAAATTCAAAGGTTGCTAAGACTGTGATTATTGTGGTTATTCTCGCCGCCATCGTTTTGGCTTATTACTTTTACCTGGGTCACCGCACAAAGCGGCAGGAGGTCGAGGAGACGGTGGTTGCCACTGTGGTGCAGAGTCTCCTGATGCGGGATTTGGAGCATAACTACCCGCCTACGCCCAAGGAAGTGGTAAAATATTACGCGGAAATCACGGAGTGTTTCTATAATGAAACCTATTCCGACGAAGAGCTTACGCAGCTTGCGAATAAGATTCAGATGCTGTATGATGCAGAGCTGGTGGCGAATAAGACGCAGGAGCAGTATATGCAGGATCTGCGGGATGATATTGCGGATATGAAGGGCAGGCAGCTTACGGTTGCAAGCTATGAGGTTTCCGCCAGCACGGATGTGGAATACTTTGAGCAGGGCGAATATTCCTGCGCCAGATTATATTGCACCTTTTATCTGAGACAGGCGGGCAACAGCAGCCGTGTGGCGTCTTTGGAACGGTTCCTTCTCAGAAAAGATGAGGATGGGCACTGGAAGATTTTGGGCTGGGAGCTTGTGGAGGACTGAGTAATGGGCAATATCGGGGAAACCGTGACGATTCTGGCGGTAGAGACTTCCTGTGATGAGACGGCGGCGGCAGTGGTTGTAAACGGCAGGGAAGTTCTGTCAAATGTGATATCCTCCCAGATTGCCCTGCACACGCTCTACGGGGGTGTGGTGCCGGAGATTGCTTCCCGCAAGCATATTGAAAAGATAAATCAGGTGATGGGGGAAGCGCTTTCGCAGGCGGGAAAGAAGCTCTCTGACATGGACGCTATTGCGGTGACATACGGACCGGGGCTTGTGGGAGCGCTTTTGGTGGGTGTGTCCGCGGCGAAGGCAGTCAGCTTTGCGTCGGGGATTCCCCTGATCGGCGTACATCACATAGAAGGACATATTAGCGCGAATTACATAGAAAATAAAGAGCTGGAGCCGCCTTTTGTCTGTCTGGTCGTGTCCGGCGGACACTCCCATCTGGTGGTGGTGAAGGATTACGGGGAGTATGAAATTTTGGGACGCACGCGGGATGATGCGGCGGGAGAAGCCTTTGACAAGGTGGCGCGCGCGATCGGGCTCGGTTACCCCGGCGGTCCGAAGATTGACAAGGTATCTAAGGAGGGGAATCCTGACGCCATTGTATTTCCAAGGGCGAAAGTGGGGGATTCCGATTATGATTTCAGCTTCAGCGGTTTGAAGTCCGCGGTGCTCAATTATCTCAACTCCTGCGAGATGAAAGGGGAGTCCTACTGTCAGGCTGACGTGGCGGCATCCTTCCAGAAAGCGGTGGTGGATGTGCTTGTGGAACATTCCATGCACGCGGTGGAGTCCTGTGGCATCAGGAAATTTGCCATTGCGGGCGGTGTGGCGTCCAACTCGTCGCTCAGGGAAGCACTGACGATGGCGTGCGAAGAGCGCGGTGTGACGTTTTATCACCCTTCGCCCATCCTGTGTACGGACAATGCGGCGATGATCGGCGCGGCGGGATATTACGAGTATGTGAAGGGTGTGCGGCACGGATATGATTTGAATGCGGTGCCGGGGCTGAAATTAGGCTCGAGGTAAAAGAATATGAACAAAAAACGATGTACCGCCATTGTTTTGGCGGCGGGGCGCGGCAGCCGCATGGAGAGCGACGTGGCAAAGCAGTATATGCTTCTGTGCGGCAAACCTCTTATATGGTACGCATTACATGCGGTAGAAGAATCCTCTGTGATTGATGACTGCATTCTGGTCACCGGCGCGGAGGATATTTCTTATGTAGAGGAAGAAATTGTGGCGAAGTACGTTTTTTCCAAGGTGACGGCTGTTGTGGCAGGGGGAAAAGAACGTTACGATTCCGTGTACAGCGGGCTGCAGGCGGCAGCAGACAGCTCTGGGCAGAGCGGTGCCGGTTCGTGTGCGGCTGATCGGGATGGTTATATATTCATTCAGGATGGGGCGAGACCCTTCCTGACAGAAGATATTTTGGAACGCTGTTATCAGACTGTGCAGAGTGACCATGCCTGTGTGGCGGGAATGCCGGTAAAAGATACGATAAAGCTCGTGGATGAGAGCGGTTTTGCCAGGCAGACGCCGGACAGAAATTTCATGTGGCAGGTGCAGACGCCGCAGGTTTTTGACGCGTCCCTGATCATATCCGCATACGAAAAGCTGATGCAGGAGAAAGAACGGCTTTTGCGGGAAGGAATTTCCATTACCGACGACGCTATGGTGGTGGAAACCTTTACGGATTGTAAGGTCAGGTTGGTGGAAGGAGCGTATGGAAATATCAAGGTCACCACGCCGGAGGATATGGTGGTGGCGGAGGCGCTGCTTAAGATGCAGGGCGGCATGGTTACCCTATAAAACGGTAACGATTTTTGAGCGCTGAAAGGAACAGTGTGTGGAAATGAGGGAGGATAAAACGTGAGAAACGGTTGGAAGATGATGGCAGCTATGATATTGGCGGCGTTTGTTCTTGCGGGCTGCGGCAAAGCGTCCGTCACAGGAGAACAGGACGGGAATGCACCTGCCGCGGAAACGCAGGACAGTGAGACGGCTGTGGAAGGGACGCAGGAGGAACCAGAGCCCGCGGCAGAGGAAGCGGAGGAAACGACAGCTGATACAGAGGAGCAGAGCCTGGAGACGGTGCCAAACGACGGAAAAGGAGAGCTGATCTCCGACGAGGATGCGGCTTCCTTACAGTATATGAAGAAATATATGGTGGAAGATGTATATGGCGACGGATCGTCCTACGAAGTTTATGCGCCCGACGGAAGTGACAACAGCGACGGTTTTTTAAGCTATATTGATCACGGCATCAGTTTTTTTGCGTCGGTGTTCGGCGGCGGAGATGAAGAGCTGCCTTACTTTATGCTGAATGAAAGCCTGAAAGGGCAAAAGGAAGATTGGGAGAACGGTGAACGCTATTTTGACGTGCAGCTTGGCGAGGTGATAAAAAACGGGGCGGACAGATATGTGACTGCTTCCGCAAAGAGCGAGGATTACTACGGGACAGCTTATGCGGTGAAAAAGCTCTATTATCTTGATGTTCCGAAGACGGGTGTGTGCGTGCTCTGGGAAATAGAGATTACCGAAATGCAGACAGATGAGGTTACGGCACAGATTCTTGCGGAGATGGGAAAGTGCTATGGAATCGGTCTGGAGAACATTATGCCGGGTGGCGAGTGGGCACAGGCGGACGCGGCGCGGCAGGTGGAAGCGCAGGATGTGTACGAGCCGGAAGCGGGAGAGACTGCTCTTGTGAAAGTAGATGGGTATCAGTATCTCGGGCAGACCACCATGTCTTTTAAAGATGGGGAAATCCAGTGCCCGGTCATGGCGCCGATGGGATATCTGACCACGGTAAAGGACAGCTATGTCGATGCGTCCATGCATGGGGTTTCCGTGAACATCAGCAGCACCTCCACGGGTACGGACATGTATGTGCCGCTGATGCGCGAAGGTGCCGACAGGCTGTATGAGCGGAAATTGAATGACGAGGATGTAGAGAACCGGAATGTTCATAAGAGTGAAGTCATGGAGATGTCCGGTTATGACAAAGCATGGTATTATGTGGTTGACTATGAAACGCCCGACTGGATAACGGAAGAGTATTATAAAGAAGTGAGCGTCAACTGCCGGATTGTCATAGAAGAGAATTATGTCCTTACCTGCGATATCACTCTGCGGGATAATGCGTTTGATACATGCACCAACACATTGCTCAAAGAACTGGAAACGGCATATGGCATTGATTTATCGGCGTATTACTATGAAGAGTAAAAGGAGGTCTTTTTGGAAAACATGAGAGTGGGAAGAGGTAGAGGAACAAGTGTGCGCCGCGCGGTCCGGGCTTTGACCTGGATGCTGTCGGTTCTTCTGCTCGTCGGCTGCGGACGAGCGGAGAGGACAGGCGAAGATGCCACAGCCGCGGCGGGGACGGAAACGCCAGGAGCGGTTACCATGGCGGATTTATTGCGCGACAGCGGCAATATACCGGCACAGACGGAAGTTCCGGAAGTGTCCGACACGGTGCTATGGTTCAACGCCTCTTATGCATGTCTGACTTATGCAAACGGCTGGGACTGGCGGTGGGTAGGCGGAATGGAGCCTACGGAAGAAAATGCGCAGACAGCGAAGTATTTTCTTTATTCAAGCTGGCAGGTGATGGATCGGGAATCGGGAATAGAGGTGGTAAACAAGCTTCTCAGTGGCGGGCACCGTGCTGAATGCAGAAAGTGCATGGACGAACTGGAAGAATGGGGTCTTATGGAAATGGACGGGACGCGTTTTGGAGAAGAGGTGATCAAGATTACGGAGGGTGAGCGCACGGACATCGACCTGGGAGATGCGCCCGGGCGGTATGTGCTGGCTTATTATATGTATCATAAGGGGATGGAGGCTGAGTATATCGCGGCGTGGGATTTGTGCAGGGTGAATGAGCTGTACGCTAATTTATATCTTTGCGGCTTTATGGAGTATGAGGAGGCGATGGACGCGTCCCTTGAAAATTCACTGCGGCTGCAGAAGATGTACGACTCATGGGATGAGATGGTGGAAGCTTATTTGTTCGGGTATCAATTCTGGCAGGCTGATCTGGGCGGGGCGGATTCCCCCACAAGCGAGCGGCGAAGCTACTATGAAATGCTCAAAAATTCAGATGACAGCCCCTATGAATTAGACTGGAATATGGAGCTGAAAAAGAGCTGGTGAAAAGCTGGAAAAAAATAAAAAAACGGGTTGACACGGCAGTTTTTCTTTGCTAGAATAATTTTTGCGCTTGACTTAAAGCCGGGCGCAATGCGAACACGGAGAGGTATCGAAGTGGTCATAACGAGGCGGTCTTG
>CAJUMV010000007.1 GCA_910587715.1 uncultured Lachnospiraceae bacterium
TCCATTTTGTGGTCATCCGTTTTCTGTATCCTTGTTGGACTTTTGATGGCTCTGTTTTCCACACAGATCGTATCGCAGTTTGCAAATGGAAATAGCGGGATGATCGCTGTGGGCAGCAAAGCCCTTTTTGCAAACGGGCTGTCCTTCTTCCTGTTTGGATTTTACACGGTATATTCCTCGTTGTTCCTTGCGCTTGGAAAAGGGACAAAAGGCTTTATACTTGGAGCCTGCCGGCAGGGAATCTGCTTTGTGCCTGTCATTTTGCTGCTTCCCAAAATCTGTGGTATCAATGGAATCCTTTATGCGCAGCCGATTGCGGATGTGTTTTCGGCTGTGATTACTATTATTATGGCGTGGCGGATTCATAGTGAATTAAGGGTAACAGAAGCACAAAAATAATTTTATCTTTTAGTGAATAGAGCAGATCAGATTTTGACCGCATTTAATTGAAAAAACAGCCTCGTTCTGCTATGATTGGTGGTGGAAAGGAGCGATTATGGCAAAGATAGCAGTCTATTTTCCGGGCATAGGATACCACTGTGACAAACCTCTTTTATATTATGGCAGGAAAATTGCCTGTGAGCAGGGGTATCAGGATTACAAAACTATCAATTACACCTATCACGCCGAAAATATCCGCGGCAGCGAAGAGAAAATGCAGGAAGCGTATGAAGCGCTGTTTTCTCAGGCGGAAGCGGAACTGGCGGATATGGTCTGGTCTGATTATGAGGAAATTCTTTTTGTTTCCAAAAGCATTGGCACTATCATTGCGGCATCCTATGCAAAAAAATATGAATTAAGCAGGGCAAGGCATGTCCTGTATACACCGCTGGCACAGACTTTTTTGTTTGCGCCGGATCATGCGTTTGCTTTTATCGGAACGGCTGATCCGTGGAGCAGCACGGAGGAGATCATTCGCCTTTCCGAGGAAAATCATATTCCGATAACGGTTTACGAGGGATGCAACCACTCCCTCGAATGTGACGATACTTTGAAAAATATTGAGAATTTAAAGGATGTTATGCAAAGGACAGCGGATTTTTGCAGGCAGTCTGGTGGTCGGTAGGAGTTTGTAGCAGTGTTTGCTTTCTTGACAGATTCATGGGAGTAATACGTTGAAGGCATTCAGATGCAGGAGGATTAACATGGGAATTGCAGCAGGATTTATGGTGCCGCATCCGCCGCTTATCATACCTGATGTCGGTGGCGGTGAGGAAAAGAAAATTCAGAAAACGGTTGATGCATACCAGACAGTGGCGGAGGCGGTCGGTCGCCTGCAGCCGGAGACGATTGTGCTCCTTTCTCCGCACCAGACTATGTATGCGGACTATTTTCATATCTCGCCCGGGAAGGGTGCAAGGGGGGATTTCGGGCAGTTTCGCGCCGCACGGGTTTCTATGGAAGTCTCTTATGATACCGAATTTGTCCGTGTGCTGTGTGAGGCTGCGAAGGATGCCGGATTGCAGGCGGGGACGCTGGGAGAACGGGAGCAAAAGCTGGATCATGGTACGATGGTGCCCTTGTATTTTGTTAATCAATTCTGGACAGAATACCGTCTGGTGAGAATCGGCTTGTCGGGTTTACCCCTGACGGCACACTACCGTCTGGGACAGTGCATCAGGGAGGCGGCGCAGACCCTTGGACGGAACACGGTAGTGATTGCCAGCGGCGACCTGTCTCATAAGTTAAAGGAGGACGGACCCTATGGTTATCAGGAGGAGGGGCCTGCCTACGACGCGCGGATTATGGATGTGATGGGCAGAGGCGCGTTTGGGGAACTGCTGGAGTTTTCGGAAGATTTTTGCGAGAAAGCGGCGGAGTGCGGGCACCGCTCCTTTACCATCATGGCGGGCGCGTTTGACCGGACGGGCGTGGAGACTGAGCGGCTTTCCTACGAGGAACCTTTCGGGGTGGGGTATGGCGTATGTACCTATCGCGCCTGCAGCAATGACGACACGCGAAATTTCTTGGAGCAGTATGAGGAGAAGGAGCGGCGGGCACTTTTGGCAAAACGGGAACAGGAAGATGCGTATGTCAGGCTGGCAAGGTACACGGTAGAGACATTTGTAAAGACGGGGACTTTTCCGGAGATGCCCAAGGAACTGCCGGAGGAATTATACCAAAACAGGGCGGGTGCGTTTGTGTCCTTGAAGGAGGATGGCAGGCTCAGGGGCTGTATCGGAACGATTCACGCGGTCAGAGAGTCCCTTGCGGAAGAGATTATGCACAATGCCGTCAGCGCCTGTTCGGAAGACCCCAGATTTTCGCCCGTGGAAGAGTGGGAGGTGGAGCGGCTTTCCATCAGCGTTGACGTGCTGGGGGAGACGGAGAAGATTTCCTCGTCGGAGGAACTGGATGTGACCCGGTACGGCGTCATCGTGACAAAGGGCGCAAGACGCGGGCTGCTCTTGCCGAATCTGGAGGGCGTGGACACGGTGGAGGAGCAGATTGCCATAGCGAAGCAGAAGGCGGGGATCAGAGACTATGAGAGCGTGGAGCTGGAACGGTTTGAAGTGATACGGCATTACTGAGAAACAGGAGTTTTTAATGAAAACAATATGTCAGGTATGTATGCACCACTGCGCGCTGGATCCCGGGCAGACGGGGCTGTGCAGGGCGAGAAAAAACGAGGGCGGGGAGATCGTCTGCGAAAATTACGGCTGGATCACATCTCTTGCGCTTGATCCAATAGAAAAAAAGCCGCTGTATGATTTCCGTCCGGGAAGCATGGTTTTGTCCGTGGGGAGTTTTGGCTGTAACCTCAGATGCCCTTTCTGCCAGAATCACGAGATCTCCATGGCGGACAACAGGAACCTTGACGCAGAGTATGTTTCCCCCGGACAGCTTGCGGATCTGGCGCTTATGTGGAAGGAGCGGAAAGAGGCGGGGAATATCGGCGTGGCATATACTTACAACGAACCGTTGGTGGGCTGGGAGTTTGTCCGTGATACGGCGCGGCTGGTGAGAGAGTATGGGATGCTTAATGTGCTCGTGACGAACGGTACGGCTTCGCTTGCGGTGCTTGAGGAATTGCTGCCGTGGATAGACGCTATGAACATTGATCTGAAAGGTTTTCGAGAGGACTACTATCGGAAAGTCGGCGGGGATCTGGAGACGGTTAAGGCTTTTATCGCGAGAGCGCAGGAAAGCTGCCATGTGGAGCTGACCACGCTGATTGTGCCGGGGGAAAACGATTCTTCTGAGGATATGGAGGCGCAGGCGAAGTGGATTGCGGATTTACGCCCGTCAATCCCACTCCACATCACCCGTTTTTTTCCGCGGTACCGCATGATGGACAGGGAAGCTACGGACGTGGAACAGTTGTACCGTCTTGCCGGGACGGCTGGGAAGTATCTGGAAAAGGTGTATGTGGGGAATGTGTGAGGAATCATTTGCGGAATAAAGCAGGGTAAAGGAGGAACAGGTATGCCACAGGCAATGGTGTATGTCTGAATTGTGCTGATGGGATGGAAACTTTATAGGCAGGCGTAAGGAGAGTTGGTTGAAACAGTCAAAATCTGATTGCGAGGCGGCGGGGAAATTCCCCGCTGTTTTTTATGGGCAAAGATAAAAAGGATGGAGGATATGACGGGCTTTATGGCATTGTGGTCTTTAGGTGAATGGAAACTGCAAATCGGCATATGCTATTCAAAATCAACCATCAACAGGGAGGCAAAAAATGGAATCTGTCTGGATGAGCGGAAGTGAGATCAGAAAAAGGGATCCCCTTCCAGGGGACATGGAGGCGCCGGTTGCTGTGATCGGGGCGGGGCTTGCGGGAATTTTGACGGCATATTACTTAAAGAGAGAGGGCATTCGTGCCGTGGTGCTGGAGGCGGACAGGATTGGCAGCGGGCAGACAAAGAATACCACGGCGAAAATCACGTCCCAGCACAACTTCATTTACAGCCGGCTCATTCGGACATTCGGCAGCCGGATGGCGGAACATTATGCTGCTGCAAATGAGGCGGCTGTCGGGGAATATGAAAGGCTGGTCCGGGAAAAGGGAATCGACTGCGATTTTGTCAGGTGTCCCGCATACCTGTATTCGCAATCAGGCGCGGAGCTTTTGAAACGGGAGGCTGAGGCGGCAGAGTCGCTCGGCATCAGGGCGTCTTTTGAGACAGACTGTGAACTGCCTTTTTCGGTGGCGGGCGTGACCATGTTTGCGCGGCAGGCGAGATTCCACCCGTTGAAATTTCTGGCAAAGATGGCGGAGGAAGTGGAAGTGTACGAGCAGTCCAAGGTGCTGAAGGTGGAGGATAGGAGGGTGGAGACGGACAGAGGGACAGTGACGGCAGAGCAAGTGGTGTTCGCTGCCCACTATCCTTTTATCAATGTGCCGGGATACTATTTTGCCAGAATGCATCAGGAGCGGAGCTATGTAATAGCGCTGGAAGGGGCGGGGAGTATTGGGGGCATGTATTTAGGGATAGATCCCGGCGGGCTTTCCTTTAGAAGCTGCGGCGATTTACTGCTTCTTGGGGGCGGAAGCCACCGGACGGGGGTGAATCCGACGGACAAAACGGGTGCGGGATGCAGATACGGGATGCTGCAAAACAGGGCGCAGGAAATGTACCCGGGATGCCGCGACGCGTACCGATGGTCGGCACAGGACTGTATGACCTTGGACGGGGTGCCCTATATCGGCAGGTTTTCCAGACGCAGACCATACTGGTATGTTGCCACCGGTTTTGGAAAGTGGGGCATGACTTCCTCCATGGTGAGCGCGCGTATCCTGACGACGCTGATCACAGGTCGGGATTGCCCAGAGGCGGACATTTTTTCACCCAACCGGCATTTTACGGTGCAGGCGGCGAAAGGGCTGGCTGTGCACGGCGCCTATACGGTGAAAGGGTTGGCAAAGCATCTTTTGCCGTCTGAAAAGGGACGGATCGTTCCAAACTGTCCCCACATGGGCTGCCGTCTGGAGTGGAATCCGGCGGAGGAAAGCTATGACTGCTCCTGCCACGGCTCCCGGTTTGACAAAGAAGGACATCTGATTGACGGCCCGGCACAGACAGACTGCAAAAGACGGGAAGGAAAACGTGAAAATCAGTGTGCAAAGGAGTGAAGGGATGACTATAGGAAAAAGTGGGTATTTTTATGGATGGTATTTCAAATGTCAGTCCGATACGCAGACGCTTGCGGTGATTCCGGCGGTCCACGAGACGGGGCGGAATCGGACATGCTCCCTGCAGATTATCACGGAAGAGCAGTCGTGGACGGTTTCTTTTCCCGGAGAAGCATTTCGGAAAAGGGGCGGAACCATTGCGATCGGAAAGAACATGTTTGGGAATCGGGGGATACGTCTGTCAGTATGCGCGCCGGGACTGAAAGTAAAAGGCAAGCTTGCGTTCGGCGATCTGTTTCCGCTGAGATACGATATTATGGGACCGTTTTCCCTTGTCCCGTTTCTGGAATGCCGCCACAGCATATGGAGCATGAAACATAAGGTGTGGGGAAACGTGTCTGTCAATGGGAAGACTTTTTCTTTTGACGGTGCGCAGGGCTACTGGGAAGGAGACAGGGGGCGGTCGTTTCCAAGGGAATATATCTGGACACAGTGCAGTTTCCCGGAGGGCGCGCTCATGCTGTCTGTGGCGGATATTCCCATGGGAGGTTTCCGCTTCCGGGGACTGATCGGCGTGGTGTTCTTGGATGGCAGGGAGTACCGGTTTGCCACTTATCTAGGCGCCAAGATAGGTGAAATCGGGAACGGGAGAGTGAAAGTCGTGCAGGGGCGCATGGAACTGGAGGCGGCACTTCTGGAGAGAAACGGAAAACCCTTAAAGGCGCCGGCGCAGGGGGACATGGCGAGGACAATCCGTGAAAGCGCGGCCTGCAAGGCTCGGTATCGTTTTCGGAAGGATAACCGCACGTTTCTTGCCTTTGAGACAGACAGGGCATCTTTTGAGTATGAATGGGCAGACAGAAAAATATGATGTTTTAAGATATTCTTAAGTCGATTGCACTCCCAATCAAAATGTGATAGGTTTAAGTCATAACAGGCAGGAATCAATCCTGCGATAACAGGAATACGAATGGTATCGACTCAAGGAAAAGGACGGGAGAATACGGATGAAGAGCAGGCTGTATTATGTACTGTATTTTTTATATGTGATTGTAGTGGCTTTTGTTTTGTATCTGAACGGCGTGTTTACGGGGGAAGAGATTTCGGTTGTAAATCTTTCGATCAACATCGGCTTTCTGATTGTGATCGGGATTGTATTTATCATTTCCTCGGTCAGCTTCGGGCGGTTGAACAGGATTATTTATGATCTGGAAGACGCTGCGATCCGGCTGCAGAAGGAATATAAGGAGTCCGGCGAAAAAAATCTCTGGGGAAATTACAAGGATAACGACAAGGTTTTTGAGGAAAAAGTCTTGCAGGATGCGTTTGACAAGTACCGTCTGCGTGTGAGAGGCGCAAAGATCAGAAGGAGCGCTGCGTCTTCCTGCGATCTGGGGGAATACATCAACGAGGATCTGCTGGACAGGGCAGGCATGAATTTTTTCAATTCCGGGGTTTCCGGGACGCTCACGGGTCTGGGTATTCTGGGGACGTTTTTGGGACTCTCCATGGGTCTGGGCGCTTTCAGCGGCGACGATATCTTTTCCATTTCCGACAATGTGGGTTCCCTGCTTTCGGGTATGAAGGTGGCGTTTCATACTTCGGTGTACGGTATCTTTTTTTCACTGGTGTTCAATGTGGTATATCGGAGCATTATGTCGGATGCCTATGAGACGCTGGGCGAATTTCTGGACGTGTTCCACCAGACGGCGCAGCCAATTGCCTTGAAAGAGGACGAGAACGCGGCGACCATGCTGGTGTATCAGGCGGGGATGGCAAATTCCTTGAAGCAGATGCTCGAACTGCTGAAAGGGAACGCGATGGAACAGACAGCGGGCGTGGAGCGCATCGTGGACAAGTTTACGGTGCAGATGCAGAAGGCATTGGATACGGACTTTCAGAAACTGGGAAATGTCTTAAAGAGCGCCGGAGATTCACAGGCGGCAAGCGCGGCAGGCGCGGCGGAGATGGTGGAGGCGGTTACCGCTTTAGTGGAGGTAAACCGCAGCGTGCAGGAGGCGCTGGCGAATGTCATGGAAAGGCAGGAAGCATTTGCGGGGGAACTGAAGGAGCAGAAGAAAATGCTGACGGATGCGTGCAGCGACATGAGCGATGAAATCAGCAGCCAGATATATACATTTGAACAGATGAGGAACTTATATGAGAAATAGAAGCAGGAACAGGGAGGCTTTTGCGGCGCACAGCTACTGGCAGTCCTACTCGGATATGATGGCGGCGCTTCTGCTGATTTTTATCTTGATGATAGCGCTCACCCTTGCCGTTTACAGACAGAAGACGGATGATCTGGACCAGACAAGGCTGGAATTGAACGCGGCGCAGAGCGAGCTGGATGCGACGATCGTGGACTTAGAGTTGTCCAAGGCGGAACTGGAGAAGTCAAACGAGGAGCTTGCCTCCTCTCTGGCACAGTTACAGCAGGCATACGATCAGGCGGCGCTGACACAGGAAGAACTGGACAACGCCTATCTGGAAATCGAGGACGCCAGACAGGAGCTTTCAACTACCAAGCAGGAACTGCAGGATATCGTCGGCATCCGCACGGATATCATCGGGGCGCTGCAGTCCGCTTTCAGCAATTCCACCATGAAAGTAGACGCCCAGACGGGTTCCATCACGTTCTCCTCCGATGTGCTTTTCCGCTACAACAGCGCTTCCCTCACCGCGGACAGCAGGGAAACGTTAAAAAATATTATTCCGATGTATCTGGATGTGCTGCTTCAGGACCAGTTCCGAGAGTATATTGCGGAAATTATTATCGAGGGACATACAGATACGGACGGCGGTTACCAGAGCAATATGGAACTGTCCTATGAACGCGCAAAAGCCGTGGCGGATTTTTGTCTGAACAAAAGAAACGGGCTTAGTGAGACGGAAATTGAGCAGCTGCAGAAAATTCTTACCGTCAACGGGAAATCATGGAGCACCCCGGTTTACAAGAAGGATGCTTTTGACAGCCCGACGGAGGAGGTGGATATGCCGGCATCAAGAAGGGTGGAGATTAAGTTCCGGCTGAAGGAAGACGAGATGATAGAAAAGATGGCGGGAATTTTAGAATGAGTATGAATCATAGAGAAAAAGCCCTCAGCTTACTTACGCCGCCCGGATATGCGCCGGACTATAAGGTGTTATCGGAAGCCGCCATTCACGATCTGGGATTGGACTATCTGTGCGAACAGGTCACGGAGAAAAAGCAGGAGCAGACGCTGCTCTTATCCATTCTTTCCAGAATGACGGACAATCCCGAGGTGACAAAGTACAGGAGCGACGTTTTCGAGGATATCTACCGGAATGGGGCGATGCGGGATGAGATGCTGCGCATTCTGGATAAGATCAATTTTCTGCGCGATTATGGGAGCATCGGTAAGACCTTTGAGGAGGCGGCGAATGTGTGGGATCTCATGCACCGTCTCGATGAACTGAAGGATTATATCCAGTGTGTGGAAGCCATCTTCAAGAGTCTTTCGGATGCGCAGGTGCACTCGGAGGGACTGCTTCATTTGAAGGAATATGTTGACGGTTTATACCATGATAACGGGTTTTCGGAGTTGAAGAAGGACATTGCGGCTCTGCGGGCGACGACCACGGAACTTCGGAGCGTCACGGTGGGCATCAATTTAAACGATCGGTTTGAGGCGGACGGGATCGGACTGATTTCCATCAACAGCAAGTATTTTACCAAATCCAATATCCTCAGCAATTTTTGTGAAAAAATTTCCATGAAGGATGCCATAAAACCGGATACGGAATGGCAGGAGGAGTATAAGTTCCATCCCTTTGCCGCAGAGACGTCAAAAATGCCGGACATTGTTCCGATTCGGGGAATCGCGCTGATTCCCGAGGGCGATAAGATGGAGGACGTGCCGCGGTATATGAACCGTGTCACCAACCAGATGCTCTCGGCGGTTGTGAAAAAGCTGAAAAGCCTGCTGGATCGGTATGTGTCCGTGACCATCACGGAGATTACGGACCTGATACCGGAATTTATCTACTATGTCCGTTTTGTGGAGTACTTAGAGAAATTAAGTGGCAGCGGAATGCATTTTTGCAAGGGGACTTTGGCGGCGGAAGAAACGGGAGAGTGTTTGATGCGCGCGAAAGGCTTTTACAATATGAAGCTTGCGGCGGCGGTCTCGGAAAAACAGGAGACCATCGTTACAAATGACTTGGACTTTGACAAAGCGCATCTGGTCTATGTGCTGACAGGCGCGAACCGGGGCGGGAAGACGACGGTCACACAGGCGGTAGGACTTCTGTTTGCGCTTGCGCAGGGCGGCATTTTCTGCCGGCAGATTCCTTCGTGTTCCAGCCGGCTGACTGTATTTACACGCATTTTCCGGCGGACGAGGACAAAACCATGGATCTGGGACGGCTGGGCGAAGAGTGCAGGCGGTTCCGGCAGATTTATTCGGACAGCACGAAGAACAGCCTTCTGCTGCTCAACGAGACATTCTCCACGACCTCTTTTGAGGAGGGGTATTTCATAGCGAAGGATGCGGTCAGGGCGATTCTTGCAAAGGGAGTCCGGACCATCTACAACACCCACATGCACAAGCTGGCATTTGAGCTGGAAGAATTGAATCGATCCTATGATTCTGTGAAGGCAGTCTCCTTGATTGTAAAGGCGGACGGGGGTAACCGTTCGTTTAAGATTGAGGCGGCGCCGCCGGAGGGCATGTCCTATGCGGGGGATATCGCGCGGAAGTATGGAGTGACATATGAGATGTTGGTAGAACATTTGGAATCATAAAGCAGATAAAAACGGATAGGCTGTGCAAAGCTATCCGCTCTTTTTATGCGCAGACCCGCATATGGGAATTTGCTGTTTCACAACATGCGGGTCGCGCGGCGAGTAGAGAAAAATCTTTCCTACTCGATTTTTGACATTATGCAATCGAAACTTGGAATCCCTGCTGCGCCGCCTGTTCCTCCTGCGGTATGCTTAAGCCGCTGACCTGAAAGTTCTTTTCCGCATTGCTATACGCGGCATTTTTTTCAGAGTCCTCATCCGCTGTTTTCATCGTATGGGCGGCATCGCCTAAGAAAGTGAACTGGAATGCCATTTCCTGTTGTCTTTGCTTCTGCATGTTTTTCAGCTCTGCCTGTTTGCCTTCTGTATCGGTACCGCGATAGTCGTCCTGCTTGATTTCACTCTTTAAAACGGCAATGCCGTCGTTGGTCTTGGACACAAGCGTTCCTATGTGGTCTGCAACCTGCATGGAAGAGTCTGCGGATACCATCGCCCGCATTTCCTTTTCAGTCGGTCTGAATTCTGCAGTCGGCTCCGTTTCTGTCTCGTCCTTTTCAGGCTCCGTTTCCTCGGCGGCAGCGGCTGCCGTGATTGTTTCCTCAGCCGGTTTGTTTGGTACGGCTGATGTACTGTCTTCCGTCTGATTGATAGCGCCCTTTAAGATAACGGTGCCGTCTTCGTTTTGTGTAATGATGGTTCCCGGTTGTACAGCCTGCTGTTTTTCGGCGGGCAGTTTCTTTTCGTCCGCTGTGTCAGAGGATGCTTCGGTGGTATCTACCTTGTCATCCGCCTTTTTCTCCTCTTCCGGTTTCCGGTCCTCCTGCAGCTCGGCTAATTTGATTTCTCTTTTATGTGAACGGAGAAGCTCATCCTGATGCTGTTTCAGCTTCGTGTCGAGACTGGATTTTTCGCGTTTCAGCTCTTTCCGCTCATTTTCCTTTTCGTTGACAGAAAGTTCATTTTCGGAAGCCAGCTTCTGCATCTTTTGCTGTACATCCGTGATTTCTTTCTGAATACTTTTGCTTTTCTGGTCCTTTAAATCCGCTGCAGAAAACTGCATAGCCGACATGCCGTTTGATGATGTGATGCCGCCGATTCCCATAAGTTCATCTCCTTCCCCCACTAAGGATGATGCATTTTCTTTTTGTAGCTATATTTATTTATATTTTACTATTGACTGCGGGTAAGATGCAAGACTTTTTTGCAGGATTACGCCCTTTTCTTCACAGCAGAAAAAGGGCATTCCACAGCATATCGGTTTATTTTGAAAAGGCAGTTTCCGAAACAGGTATTGAAAAGCAAAAATAGAGTCTGCAAAAAGAAAGTGAACGATAAAAAGGAGGCAGATGGAGATGGCAAATGATTATTTGAATTTTTCGAATCTGGATTCGGGCTACGATGTGTCCCCGCTTCTTGGCGGGACGACCAATGCCAGCGGGAGCCTGCTTTCGGATTACGCATCCATTAAAAACGGAAGTTACGGAAAGCTGATGGAAGCGTACTGTGCCAGAAAAGAAGCGGAAAAGAAGGCGTCGGTGTCGGGAGACAGTGCGCAGAAGCTGACACTGATGCGTTCGAACGCGGATGCTTTGAAAAAGTCCGCGGAGGCGCTGGGTGATTCCTCGCTCTGGGAAAAGAAGAAAGTCAGGAAAAGGGATGAAGAAACCGGGGAAGAGGTGGAGACGGAGGACTATGACTGGGATGCCATTACAAAGGCGGTGAAATCCTTTGTGGAGGATTACAATGCCGTGGTGGAGCAGGCGGGAAACTCGGACACCCAAAAGGTGCTGCAACAGGCAGTCTGGATGACGGATACCACGGAAAAAACGCAAAAGCTCCTCTCGAAAATCGGCTTACATATCGGTAAAGGCAATAAGCTGGAATTGGACGAGGAGGTATTGAAAAAAGCGAACATCAACACGTTAAAATCAACGTTTTCGGGTCATGGCTCCTTTGCGGACAAAGTAATGCAGAAGGCGGGAAGCATCAGCCGGGCGGCATCCGTCGCGGCAGCGCAAGCGAAAACGAAGACGACCTATACGCGAAACGGAAATTACTCGGACGCTCTGTCGAAGATGTTTTCCAGCACAGTCGATAAAAAAGTGGGGGATAAGACGACGGAAAAGGACAAAAATCTGGATACGATGAAACAGGCGATTGACAAGATGGAGGAGCGGGAGAAGGAGAAAGCGGAGAAGGACAAGGAAAAGAAGGAGAAGGACTGAGAGAATAGCAATCATTGACAGAAGTATGCGTAGGTTTATGGATGGAAGGAGCCTTCCTTGTAGAAATACGAGGGGGCTCTTTCTGCGCGCATAAGCAGAAGTCTGTTTTCCGATTCTGTAAGGGAGTTTCCAATTCTGACGTCACGCTTGAAACTTGTGAAAAAAGCATGTAACCTTTTACCCGCTTTGTGTGTAGCGGACTGGAGTGAAATCAAGGAAGAGGACAGGGGTGCACTTGGGTATTATATGCAATTCGATGACTATGCTGATAATGGTAATACGGAAGACGGCACGGACTATCACTGTACGGTCAATGCCGTGGACGGCAGTATTTTGGAGGCTTATCAGATAGAAGTGTCGCCGGATGGGAGTGGCGGGTACTCCTTTGAGTCGGTTTATTATGAGCATTAGCATATACATAAAATAGTATTTGTGGTAATATAACTTGTATAAATTGGCGGAATGAATATGTGGAGGAAAAGACCATGGAATACATAAAAGCGACGGAAGGCGATACGGAAGAAATCTTGATGATTGTGCAGGATACGATAAGAACCATTTATCCCCGGTATTACCCGCAGGAGGTAGTAGATTTTTTTTGTGAGCTTCATTGCAGAGAAAACATATCCAAGGATATCGCAGCCGGTTTTGTCGGCGTGCTGTGGGATGATGAAGGGATTGTGGGGACGGGGTGTTATAAAGACGACCATATTACAAGGGTGTATGTAAAACCGGAATATCAGGGGAAAGGATATGGCAGCTATATCATGCAGTGTCTGGAAAATGAAATCAGCGTGAAACACGACATGGCATATTTAGACGCGTCCCTGCCGGCAAGCCATTTGTATGAAAAAGGAGGTTATCAGACAATCCGGCATGAGAAATGGGATGTGGAAAACGGAAGGGTGCTTGTGTATGAAATTATGGCGAAATCTTTGCCGCATACCACGACTGACATTTGTTATGACGGCAGATTTTTTGTCCCGAGGGAAAATACCGAAAACGGTGAAGTGGACGGAAATACCGTATTTTCATATCACCAAAGAGATAATATGGTATGGGCGGATTATTCGGGTGGAGAAATTGTCAGAGGTCATTTAGTAGGAATGGCAGGTGAGAATGGGGAATTGGACTTTTATTATCAGCACATCAATGAACAAGAGCAGGTGCGGGTTGGTGTCTGTCATAGTGTGCCGCGGGTTTTGGATAACGGTAAAATCGAACTGACGGAAAAATGGCAGTGGTTAAATGGGGACAAGTCGGAAGGGGCATCTGTTATTGTAGAGAGATGATGTGTCGTCGTATCATTTGATGAAGTTATTATTAAAAGGGGAGAAAAGATGCTGTGTAAAAAGAGAATCGGGAAATGTTTTCTATTTGCAGTGGTGTGCATGATAACGCTGATACCGAATGGCTGTGGCAATCGGTCGTCGAAAAATTCGGACAGCGGGAGCGCACAGGCGGATGACGAGGCGGTTTCTTTTGATGAAAAGGAATCTGTCGATGCGCAGACCATAGCGGAAATTTTAAGCGATATTTATGCCGGAGCGGCAAGCGAAAATACATGGGGAAGCCTTGATACAAAGCGGCGTATGATTGCCAGGATTGGCGAGCAAGGCTTATGTGCGGTGGATATGGAAAATCAGATTGATATGACAAATCCGGAGCAGGCGCTGGCGTTTTGCAGGGCGGTTGAGCAAAAAGAAAGTGCGCAAATAACGGTGTTCGTTTTTGACAGGATGGGATTTCACAAGTATGACCTGCAGACGTGGGACGGACATATAAACGTAGACAGACAATATAATCAATGTGATGAAAATGGACAACTGCAGAAGAAAAATGAGGGAAGCTATCCGGCTGACTTTTGGCAGTACACAGAGGAGGGGTACTTATTTTTTGGAGGCAGTTATTTTTCGGACGAAAATTATGTCCTTACGTTAAGCGACGCTTCGGAATATACCGCGCTGCGGATTCTGCCGCTTTCTGAAACTTGCAGGGAGCTGAACCGAAAGTATATCCTCCCTGTCGGGTACAAGCGGAACAATATGTTTCTGACAAACTGGAGCGAGGAAGATTTTGGCAGGCTGGATTTTTATGATATATTCGACCGCTTTTATCCGATTCTGCATGGGCAGTCCCATCCCTATACCGCAAATGGTGAGGCGGAAACAGCGTCCGTATATGAGATTCCGGAAGTTGTTTTTGAAAATGTCGTGACGGCGCATTTTAAGATAGACCGGGAAACGCTTCGGGAGAAAACGGCATATCTGTCAGAGAATGCCGCTTATGAATACAGACCGAGGGGATTTTGCGACTCTGAATATCCCGACATTCCGTACCCGGAAGTCGTGGATTATACAGAGAACGAGGATGGAACGATTACGCTGACTGTCAATGCGGTATATCCGAAAGAAAGCACGTCGAAATCTTTTGCCCATAAAACCGTTATCCGACCGCTTGGAGAGGGCGGTTTTCAGTATGTATCGAACGAGATCATTTCCCCCAAAGAAGACTATGATATCTGGTGGCATACGGATCGTCTGATGGAAGAAGAGGACTCTGCTTTATGGATGATTCCGCAGGCGGAACATTGTCTGCTGACGGAGAAGGAAAAGGAGGAGTTAAAAGAAGCTGCCCTGAAAGCGGCGAAACAGGCAGAAGCGGTATATCAGGACATAGAACTTACAGGTAACCCGGCATTCGGTTCCGGTATAAAAGAATTTACAGAAAAGCAGCGCCGTGAGGTAGTATCGTTTCTTGGAAATGCGGGATATGTCAGCGTTACGGATGATGCCAATATGGAAAATTATGAGAAGGTGGAAGATTTTTATACTGCGTACAGCGAAAACTGTGATGCAATGGTAACGTTATATTATGTAGAGCGGGACGGTCTGATTGGCGCGATCACGTTTCTGTACCGGGACGGTAAAGTACAGACATACTTCGTAGGAATCGGCTGGCAGAAGGGTGGTATACCAGAGATTACGTATACCTCGGTCAGCAATATCGCGGAAATGAGACTGACAGAGAAAGGGTATTTCATCTATGCGCACGAAGACGAGATGCCGCATTCCAGTTTACGGCAGTATTGGCGGGTAAAGCCGCTCTCTCACAAGTGCAGGGAGCTGACGCGGAAATACATACATGGGTTAAGTTATGTAAACTATAACATACTGGTGACGAACTGGGGCAGCGGCAATGTGGAAGACATTTTGATGCCCTGCATGTTTGAAGATATTTATAGGATTGATACCGGGGAAAATCTAAAACCGCAAAACGGGAGAATACCCGCGGAAACATATGAAAGAATTATGACGACATATTTCCCGGTATCTGTAGAACAACTGCGGGAAAAGTGCGGATATGATGAGAAAAGCGACAGCTATGTGTATGACATGATATTTTCCAGACAGTATCCGCCTTTTGGGGAAGTTGTTGATTATAAGGAAAATGACGATGGAACGCTCACGCTGACCGTGGATGCCGTGTGGGCGGACTACAATTCCGATATTGCTTTTACCAATCGGATCGTAGTGCAGTCGTTTGCCGACGGCACGTTCCGGTATTTGTCTAATTCGATAGAACAGAAGGAAATGGAAATCCCGAAAATAGAGGTTCCCTAAAGACGGAACGACTCCGACTTCCAATTCTGCAAAATCATTTCCGATTCTGCCGTCATGCTTGCAACGCGCGAGGAACCAGTTACAATGGTGCAGAGCAGAAATATTTTTCTTCCGAAGTCCGGTTCTTTTGTGTATCATATATTTGGGAGCGGAGAAAACAGAATGGAGGAGGAAAAATTTGTCTTGGCAGAAGGGAGCACAGGATGCGGGGGCTGTTTCAGATGATTCCGTTTCCGGGGATTATCAACGGGCTTTTCGTTCCGGTTCTGCTCGTGCCGCCGTACCTGTTCGCGATGTTGGCGCGGCTGGTTTGGCGAGAATATGCAGCGCAGGAGTCTGCGCAAATCAGAGAGATATCTGCTCTGGGTAATCGGGATTCTGATGCTGCTCTTTTCCAATCACACGACCATGCAGATTACGGTGGACAGCGGAAATGTGCGGGCGGCAGACAGTCTGTACGGGCGGGGGCTGGTGCCTTTTATCGGCATTACGAGTGTCTCCGCCTTCGTGATGACGATTACGATTATCGTGCTGATCATGCAGGGTAATAAGCGCTCCTTTTACCATGAACGGCTTTCCGCTATGCAGTCCGGTATGATTACGTTTATGGCGGAGGTGGTGGAGAACCGGAACGACAATACGGGCGGTCATATCAGGCGCACGGCTGCCTATGTGGAAGAGATTGCAAAAGAGTTAAAAAGGCAGGGCGCGTATCCGGAGCTTCTGTCGGAGCGCTATATGCGGGATATGATCGTGGCGGCGCCTCTTCACGACATCGGGAAGATACATATTCCGGACGCGGTCTTAAACAAACCGGGACGGCTGACGGAGGAGGAGTTTACGATTATGAAGACGCACACCACGGCGGGAGAGGCGCTTCTCAAACATGCGAAGGAGGAGCTTGGGGAGTACGGGTATTTGAACACGGCGGTGGAGATGGCGGCGTATCACCATGAATGGTGGAACGGAAAAGGCATACGCGATTATTCAGGAGGAGAGCGGCACGCACTTTGACCCGGTTGTCGCGGCGGCGTTTTTAAGGCAGCAGGGGGAAGAAGGCGGCGGAGGAAAAGCCATCATGTAAAGGTAACGGCGATAGCACAGAATTGTAGAGGGGACAGATTATGTACAATAAAATGTGATTGCTTTATACTATATTAAGCAGTACAATAAAATAAATATAAATACATATATGAGCGGTTTTGAGCCACCTGTACCTTCGCTACATCGCGTGGAACTTCATCCGTATCCGTCAAACTTTGTGGGAGGGGGTATATGACATATGCGTCATAAAACAATTCGTTTTCTGATTGTCAGTCTCATTATTGTAGTTTTACTGTGCGGTGGCGCTTTCTTTTTGCAAGTGAAGGACATGAACGAAAAGAGCGCCAGAATCATGAATGAGATAGGGGAAATCTATATGGCGGGCATGAGCGAGCAGACGACGCTGCACTTCGGCACAGTCATGGAGCTTAGGCTGTCGCAGGTGGAGGCGCTTGTGCATGATTTTGAACCCTATCAGGAAAACGGATATGAGGAGGTACGCGGGCTTTTATCTAAAAACGCGATGGCGAGAGGGTTTGACCGGCTCGCCTTCTATATGGAGGATGATACCTTTGACCTTCTGTACGGGGAGACGATTTCGGCGGTGGATTCCACCACGTTCATGAATGCGATTCAGAGCGGCGAGGAGCGCATGATATTGGGGACGAACGAGACAGGTGACAATGTAATCCTGCTGAGCGTGCCCATGACATATGAGCTGCCGGACGGCAGGAAAAGCCTCTCCCTTGTGGCAGGATTTCCGGTTGCATACATAGAAGAAACGCTTTCAACGGAATTATCGGAAGAGATGTTCTATTTTGTCGTTCGAAGGGATGGTCTGATCGTCATACAAAGCGATGAGGAGAATGACAGCAATTATTTCCAAAAAGTCGAAAAACATTTTAGGAGCGTAGAAGCGAATGCGGAGATGGAGCATGAGCTGACGGCTTACATAGAGGGGGTGAACGCCGCCATGGCGAAGGGCGAGGACTACGCGAAGGAATTGTTCTTAAAGGACGGCAGGCGGCAGGTGTACTGTAAGAGCCTGCCCCATTCGGAGTGGTATCTGATTCTTTCCATGCCCTACAATAATCTGGATGAAACCATTGATAGTTTTGGGAACGAGTGGGCTGCCACCGCATTAAAGAACGGTGTATTCATCCTTTCCCTGTTCGTAATCGTATTTATCTGTTATATCCAGATGACCAAGCGGCAGGTCAGGGAGATAGAGGAGGTGCGGGATACCGCCGAGCGTGCGAACCGGGCGAAGAGCGAGTTTCTCTCTAACATGAGCCACGACATCCGAACGCCCATGAACGGGATTATCGGCATGACGGAGATTGCCATAGCGAATATAGACAATCCCACAAAAGTGAGATCCTGCCTGCAGAAAATTTCCGCATCCGGGAAGCACCTGCTGGGACTCATCAACAACGTGCTGGATATGTCCAAAATGGAGAGCGGCAAGCTGATTTTAAATGCGGAGCAGATTCTGCTGCCGGAGCTGATACACGGCGTGGTCAATATTATCCTTCCCAGCACGCAGGAAAAGAACCAGCGGTTTGACCTTCATGTGCACGATATTATCGCGGAAAATGTGTGGGGCGACAGCGTGCGGCTGAACCAGGTGTTACATAATCTTTTGGAAAATGCGGTCAGGTTTACCCCGGAGGGCGGCAATATCCAGATGGATGTGTACCAGATGCCGTCGGATAAGGGGGCGGTTTACGTGCAAACCCATTTGATTGTCAGCGACAACGGCATCGGTATGAGCGAGGAGTTCCAGAAAAAGCTTTTTGAAGCTTTTTCCCGTGAGGATAACGATCGTATCCAGCAGATTCATGGGGCGGGGCTGGGCTTAAGCATCACCAGGCATATCATTGAGGCGATGGGCGGCACTATTTTGGTGGAGAGCGAGCAGGGGAAAGGCAGCAGCTTCCATGTGTCGTTACACATGGAGACGGCGCTTCTGCCTGAGGAGGCGATGGATGTTCCTTCCTGGAGAACGCTTGTTATCGATGACGACGAGGTTTTCTGCGACTGTACGCTGGCGACGCTGGAATCCATCGGCATTCATGCAAAACGCGCCCTGAGCGGACAGACCGCCTTGCAGATGATGGAGGAAGCGCACCAAAAAGGCAGGGACTATGAGGTGATTCTTGCGGACTGGCGGCTGCCCGGCATGGACGGTATTGAGGTGGCGCGTGAAATCCGCAAAATATATGGCGATGCGCCGCATATCCTGATGATTTCAGCCGCTGATAACAGCGATATCGAAGAGCGAGCCAAACAGGCAGGCGTGGATGCCTTTATCGTTAAGCCGTTGTTTAAATCTACATTATACTATAATCTGAATAAGCTTAAAGAAGAGCAGGCGTCGGAGAATGCGCCTGCCGCGTTTGACGGCGAACGCATTCTGGTGGCGGAGGACAATGAGCTGAACTGGGAAATTGCGAGCGCGCTGCTTTCCGGTATCGGACTGGCTCCTGAACACGCGGAAAACGGCAGGGAGTGTGTGGATATGCTGACACGGTCGCCGGAAGGCTTTTATCAGGCGATCCTGATGGATATCCGTATGCCGGTTATGAACGGACTGGAAGCAGCCGCTGTCATACGGGCGCTGGAGCGCGAGGACGCGAAGGTGATTCCGATTATTGCCGTGAGCGCCGACGCTTTTTCAGACGACATACAAAGATGTATCGACTGCGGGATGGACGACCACACCTCAAAGCCGATCGACGTGGGAAGGGTGGCGGAACTGCTGCGGAAATACATGAGATAAAGAATAGACTGTTGCGCGGAATTTCACTGTTTTTTGCGCTTTTTTTCAAGTGGGAGGGGTAAATTGTTTACTGGAAATAAGACAACAAAATGCTGATTAGCGATTTTTACACATATGAGTAGTTTTTGTGTGGATTTTTTGGTAAAAAGTGCTATAATTGAAAGGGTAAAAAGCAAATTCAGACAGAAGTACGGGGAATTGTCGGTTTTCTATGTGAAGATATACAGCGTTTATCTATTCTCGACTATACAGCCGTAGGATGAGCGAGGTAGTGACAGTTTTATTTCATGTCTGATCGTTTGCCACAAGTCGGATCGAGGTCTTGGCGGACGGAAGAGTTTTGACAGGCAGAAAAGGCTTTGGACGGTTCTATGGCGTGTAGGAGGGAGTAGTAATGAGTGAAAAATTGAATAAGTATCGGATTAAAGAACGTCTGGTGCGCGGCTTTGAGATCGCATCCGGGATTCCGGCGGCGGTGGCGGCGGTAGCGCTGGTCGCCATGATTATTGTGGCGATGAGGTATTCGAACGCGCTGAAGGTTTACGGGTTTGCGCAGGGCGATGTGGGTAAGGCGATGACCTACTTCGCAGAATCGAGATCGACGATGCGCGGCGTTATCGGTTATGATGACGAAGCTGTGATAGAGAGTCTGAAGGTTTCGCACACGGAGAGCATAGAGAATTTCACTTCCAGCTTTGAGGCGTTGGAAAAGGCTATGGTGTCCGAGGAGAACAAGAAGGTGTATGCGGATATCAGCTCCAAGCTGCCTGCTTACTGGGCGCTTGACAGTGAAATTATCACGCAGGGCGGCGTCACGGACAGAGAGCAGTGCGCGATCGCGCAGGCGCGGGCGATTAATGAGCTGGCTCCGCTCTATGAGGATATTAACGACGACCTGATTGAGATTATGGATATCAAGGTGGATCGCGGAAACAACACATCCACGATACTGACAGTTGTATGTATCGTACTTGGGATTGCGATTACGGTGATTATCCTGATAGCGATTTTCACATCTATTAAGCTTGGCAGAAATATAGCAGAAAATATTTCCGCACCGTTGAGTCAGTTGAGTGACAGACTGGAGCTGTTTGCAGAGGGTGACCTGTCCACGCCGTTCCCGGAGACGCAGTCGGATGACGAAGTGGCGGATATCATCGCTTCAGCGAAGGATATGTCGGAGACGCTTATTTTTGTCATCTATGATTTGGAATATATTTTGGGTGAGATGTCCAATTCCAATTTTGTCATCCGCTCAAAAGACAGCGAGCGTTATAAAGGTGAGTTCCGCCAGATATTCGATTCTCTGAAGCAGCTGCGGGACAATATGGTCGATACGCTCCGCTATATCGGGATGTCCTCGGAGCAGGTTTCCGCAGGCTCCTCCAATCTTGCCGATACCTCCCAGAGCTTGGCTGAGGGAGCGACGGAGCAGGCGGGCGCGGTGCAGGAGCTGCACGCGACGATTACGACGATTTCAGAGGCGGCAAGGACGGCGGCGGCTTCTGCAGAGGACGCTTACAGGCAGTCGCAGGAATATGCGAATGTGGCGGAACGCAGCAGTGGCGATATGAATGAAATGGTGGAGGCTATGAGCCGCATCAGCGAGGCTTCCCATAAAATTGGAAATATCATTTCGGAAATTGAAAATATTGCGTCAGAGACAAATATGCTTTCCCTGAATGCGTCTATCGAGGCGGCGAGAGCAGGAGAAGCAGGTCGCGGGTTCTCTGTGGTGGCAGACCAGATCAGGCAGCTTGCGGAGCAGAGCAGTAAGTCTGCTGTGGACACCAGAGCGCTGATTGAGGGCACCATGAGAGAGGTCGAGAACGGCAATAAGGTGGCGGAGCGCGCGGTTGAGTCGCTGGCGATTGTAGTGGAAGGAATCAGGAAGGTAGCGGATTCTTCCAAGGAGCTGAGCACGATTTCTTCGAACCAGATGGCGACCATGAAAGAGGCGGAGCTGGGCGTAGACCAGATTTCGGACGTTATTCAGACAAACGCGGCGGTGGCGGAAGAGTCGTCGGCTACCAGCGAGGAGTTGTCCGCGCAGGCGGTTTCCTTAGACGAATTGATTGCGAAGTTCGAATTGCCGGAGAAGTAAGGTTTCAAAGAGAGAGAAGGTTATATACATATAAAAGTGGAGGATGGAATCAGGGTGTGTCCTGTTTCCATCCTCCTTTCCATGCATAAGCAGGTCAAGCCATGCGCTCGAACACCGGCATATAGTCAATCGGCGCGTCCACACTGACACGGCATCCGCCCTCAAAGACTTCGTTCGTGGAAGTCAGCTTCCACTTTCCGGCGGGGAGATAGACCTCGCGCTTCCACTCGTTTAGGTGCAGAATCGGCGCCACGAGGAACCGATCGCCGAACATATACTGATCTTCCGTCTCCCAGCACTTTTCATCCTCCGGAAACTCGTAGAACATGGTGCGCAGCAGCGGGGAGCCGTTCTCGTGCGCTTCTTCATACAGCTTTTTGATATAATCATGCAGCAAGATGCGCACATCGTAATATTTTTTCATAATGGCGTAATTGTCTTCTCCATAGCTCCACAGTTCGTTGGGCTGTCCGGTATGGAGATAGCCGCCGCCCCAGTCGCGATCGTCAAGCGGCGGGATATTGTAGGGACCTCTGTCGCCGTGCATACGCAGCACGGGAGAGTATACGGCGAACTGATACCAGCGGATTAGGAGCTGTCTAAAATCCGGGTCATTCACATCATCGGTCATAAAGCCGCCGATATCCGTCGTCCACCACGGGATGCCTGCCAATCCCATATTCAGACCGCACTGAATCTGGTCGCTGAACGCCTCAAAGGTGCTGGGCACATCCCCTGACCATACCACATTGCCGTATTTTTGGGAGCCTGCCCACGCGCAGCGCAGGAGATTTACCACCGGTTCCTTCTGCAGCTTGCTCATTTCGTCATAGAACACACGGCTGTAAAGCTGGGGGTAAAGGTTGCTCACCGCCAGCGCGGGACCTTCAAAATAGCGGTAGTTTTCAAAGTCGTATACACCGTAATCAGGCTCGGAGTTGTCCAGCCAGAAGGCGTCGATGCCGTAGTCGTAATAATTCTTTTTGCATACGTCCCACACATATTTGCGGGCTTCGGGATTGAAGGGGTCGATTTCCACGCAGTCGCCCTGGAAATCGTAGGTTTGTGCCGCGCCGCGCTCTGTCCTGATGAGAAGACCGCGCTCCATCATGGGAGCGAAGTTCTCGCTCTTGCGGTCCACGGAAGGCCATACGGATACGATCACTTTAATGCCCATGCTATGCAGCTCATCCACCATAGCCTTCGGGTCGGGCCAGTATTTTTTGTCAAACTTCCAGTCGCCCTGTACCGTCCAGTGGAAGAAGTCGATGACAATCTGATCGATTTTGATGCCCTCTTTCTGATACTGGCGTGCGACCTCCAGCACTTCCTCCTGCGTGCGGTAGCGCAGCTTACACTGCCACAGCCCCATTAAATCTTCGGGGAACATCTCCGCGCGCCCCGTAACGGCGGTGTAGTTCTCGACAATCTGCTTCGGTGTGTCTGCCGCCGTAATCCAGTAATCCATCTCTTTCGTGGCGCGGGCAATCCATTCCGTGTAGTTTTTGCCGAAGCTGACGCGTCCCACGGCAGGGTTGTTCCAGAGAAAACCGTAGCCGAGGGAAGAAACGGCGAAAGGCACGGAAATCTGGGAGTTGCGCTGTGCAAGCTCTAAGACGCAGCCCTTTAAGTCCAGACAATCCTGCTGGTACTGTCCCATGCCGAAGAGTTTTTCCTTTTTTATGCTCTCGAATTTTACGTTCAGGGAATATTCGCTGCCGCCGATTATGCCCTTCCATTCCCGGTTTACTACTTTCAGGCAGCGGCTTTCTCTGGAGAGCGTGCCGTCGTAGTAGCGGAAATATTCCTGAAGAATCATGTTATCATCCCGGTAGAAGGTGATAATGCCCGCGAAGTTGACAACGGCTTTGAGGCGGCCGTTTACAATGGAAGCGATCGGACGCTTGTCGATGGTGCCGTCCCCTACCCAGTGGTCTTCCTCCGCAATGGTAATCTGTGTGTCACATTTTTCGACTGTCTCGGTCAATGCCAAGATGTTTCCCGTGAATTTCGGTGACATGGCAGCACGCACCCGGAAGGAATCCTTTCCCCATGGTTCAATCCGCAGGGTTTCCCCCGCGCGGCGGCATATGAGCGCGCCGTTTTCCTTTTCAAATGTCATAATCTGCCTCCTTTTCTTTTCCTTATTCTGTGTCGTATTGCTGTAAAAAACTACATTTCCGTTCCGTTTCCGCAAGTCTTATCAGGAAGATTGAGAAATACGGGCTATAATAGTATAATATTATTATTGAGATGGAAAATTCTATTAAAATACTGCTCTGTAATGATACTATTCTATCATACATATAAAAATGGAAAAACACCGGGAGTTGAGGGTGAGAGCGGGGAACGTTTGGGATAGCAAACAGAGAGAAAAAGGGAGAACGATTATGACACCGGACAGAGAGACGCTGGAAAAGAGACAGCACAGCACTACATGGATGCCATACAGTTATTACGAGTGCAGGCTGCCAGAATGGTTTATAAACGTGCCCATGCACTGGCATGGTGAATTTGAGCTGATTCATGTTCTGCAGGGCAGGGGGGAGTTTATCTGCGGCAGTCAGAAGCTGGAGGCGGGAGAGGGGGAGTTCTTGCTGATACCGCCGAATATGCTGCACGCCGCCTACCTGTGCGGGGAGCAGAAGCTCATATATGGTGCTCTTGTGTTCAGCCCTGCCATGCTGGGTATGGGCAGCGGCGATCGTTGTAACAATGAGTGTATCCGCCCGATTGTAAAGGGAACTATCCGCATGAATGTCTGTATCCGCAAGGATGGGACTGTTTATGAACAGGCGGGGGCTGTGGCGGAACGGATTTTTACCTGCGTGCACGAAAATTCTGCCCGTGCGGATTTGCTTTTAAAGAGCGAGCTGCTGCGCCTGATCTGGATTCTGGAGGAGAGCGGGGAGATTATTTTTGAACAGGACGGCATGGAGGGGGAGACGGAGAGTATCCGACCCGCGCTGGAATATATGGCGCAAAATTTCCGGGAGGAAATAACGGTGGAAGAGCTGGCGGAACGGGTGCATCTAAGCAAGAGTCATTTTATGAGGTGTTTCCGAAAGGCGGTGGGAATCGGCGCCATCGAGCATCTGACTCAGCTTCGGATTCGCGTCGCCTGTGAGATGTTAAGCGACGGTATGGAACAGATAGCGGATATCGCTTTTGCCTGCGGCTACAGCAATCTTTCCAACTTTAACAGGCAGTTTTTAAAAAGAGTCGGATGCTCCCCGAAGGAATATCGCAGGCGCAATCAGCCGGCTGTTTTAAAGCATCTGGATGATTGAATAGACTTTGCATCTGAGATATGCTATACTCATATTGTAACAACGAAAGCCATAGCCGCAATATAGAAAGCAGGTGAAATATATGCCAAATGGTCTTGAAATTGCAAAAGCAGCAATTGATGATTTTAAAAAAATTCAGGATTATATGATCATTGCAAAAGAGGAAAATGCTACAAGAACGTATGAAAAATTGAAAGATGAATATCTTTCCTTAAAAGCGATCTTACAAGTGGCAGGTGTCAATCTTACAGATATTGATAAAATCAAAGAGTGATTGGAGATTCAAAAAAGAACACTGGAAAAACCAATCTGCCTGTGGTAGAATAAACACGTTGGGACAAAGAAGTCTGAAAGGGTTTCTTTGTCTCTTTCTTTATGGATTTGAAAACGGAGGAGATAACATGGCTGAGATAAAAGAGGCATGCGGCATATTTGGCATGTACGCTCCGGAGGGGGAGAATGTGGCGCCTTCCCTCTACTACGGACTGACGGCGTTACAGCACAGAGGGCAGGAGGCGTGCGGGATGGCGGTTTCCAGAACGGACAAGGAGCGGGGCAACGTCTGCTTTCACAAAAATCTGGGGCTGGTGAGTGAGGTGCTCACGAAGGAAGCTCTTAATAAGATGGACGGAAATATCGGTCTGGGACATGTGCGCTATTCCACTACGGGGGCGTCTGTGGCGGAGAATGCCCAGCCGCTTGTGCTTTCCTATATCAAGGGGACACTGGCTCTTGCCCATAACGGCAATCTGATTAACACGCCGGAGTTAAAATGGGAGCTGATTCAGAACGGGGCGATTTTCCATACTACCACGGACTCGGAGGTAATCGCTTTCCATATTGCCAGAGAACGGGTGCATTCGGCGACGGTGGAGGAAGCGGTTTACAAGACGGCTTTGAAGATAAAGGGAGGCTATGCGCTTGTCATTATGAGTCCCCGAAAACTGATCGGCGTGCGTGACCCTTACGGGTTAAAGCCCTTATCTCTGGGAAAGCGGGAGGAGACGTTTGTACTTGCCTCGGAGTCCTGTGCGCTGGCAGCCGTTGGAGCGGAATTTGTACGGGATATCCTGCCGGGGGAAGTGGTCACGATTTCCGGCGGAAGAATCAGCTCGCAGATGCTGCCGAAAGCAGAGAAGTGCGCCCATTGTATCTTTGAGTATATTTATTTTGCCAGACTGGACAGCACGATGGACGGTGTGCGGGTGTACGACGCCCGGATCCGTGCGGGAGAAATGCTGGCGAGAACCTATCCCGTGGAGGCAGATCTGGTGACGGGTGTGCCGGAATCGGGGCTGCCCGCGGCGCAGGGTTACGCGAAAGAGAGCGGCATCCCTTTCGGATTGGCATTTTATAAAAACAGCTACATAGGAAGGACTTTCATCAAGCCCACGCAGACGGAGCGGGAGTCCGCCGTCCGCATGAAGCTTAGTGTGCTGGAATCGGCGGTAAAGGATAAGCGGATCGTGCTGGTGGACGATTCCATTGTGCGGGGAACGACCATTGCCAACCTGATCCGCATGTTGAAGGAAGCGGGAGCCAGAGAAGTGCATGTGAGAATCAGCTCGCCGCCTTTTCTCTATCCGTGCTATTTTGGCACCGACGTGCCCTCCAATTCCCAGCTTATCGCGGCGAACCACAGCGAGGAGGCAATCCGTGAAATGATCGGGGCGGATTCGCTCGGCTATATGCGCCGGGAAGATTTGGAGAAAATGGCGGACGGTCTGCCTTTGTGCAAGGCGTGTTTTGACGGCGTTTATCCGATGGACTGCGGCGGGGTGGCAGAAAGATGGACATAAAGAAAACAGCCGGAGTGTTTGACGTCAATCCGGCTGTTTTAATAAGTTTAGTTATGCAGGCTCAGCTGTGGCGCTCTACAATATCTGTCATTTCCTTCCATTTCTTTTCCATATCTTCCACCAGCTTAAACTGTGTTCTGGCGCGGTCAAGGTTGTGGTTTTCCCGATGAATCTTGAAATAGACATCGCCTACCAGATAATCCGCGAGGAAACGGATGCCGCACTCGTAGGTCATAAGCTTGGCGCCCATGGGCAGCATTTTGATTTCAAGCGGCGTGAGACTGCCCGCGCACCCGGCAAGGAATCCTTCCGTGAATGTCTCAAACAGGGAAAGATCCAGTCCGATTTTGGATAAATCTGTCTCATCCTCCGCGCCTGTATTTGCTCCGGTGCGGATGGAGTCTCCGAAGTCGTAGAGTGAAAGACCAGGCATCACTGTGTCAAGGTCAATGACGCACAGCGCTTTTCTCGTGTCGTTGTCAAAAAGAATGTTATTCAGCTTCGTGTCGTTGTGGGTCACCCGCAGGGGAAGCACCCCCTTCTCCAGAAGATCTGTGAGCGCGTGGGTGTCCGCCTCCCTTGCGAGGGCAAAGTCAATCTCATGCCGTACCGAAGCGGCGCGCCCCAGCGGATCGTCAGCTACCGCCTTTTTGAAGTCCTGAAAGCGGGAGGGAGTGTAGTGGAAGCGGGGAATCGTCTCGTGCAGCGTCTCGGCGGGATATTCGGCAAGCTGCCTTTGGAAATCGCCGAAGGCAACCGCACAGTCGTAGAAATCCCGGGCATTTTCCACCTTTTCCAGACAGAAAGTATTATCGATAAAAGGGAAGATACGCCAGAAGTTATGTAAACTATCCTCAAAATAATTTTCCCCGGTTTTTGTCTTTACAACGCTTAAGGTTTCCCGGTCGGGATCGCCGTTTCTCTCTCTGATTTTCTCCTGCAGATAGGAGGTGACACCCGCCACATTTTCCATAAGCGCCTGTGGGTTTCGGAAAATGGAGTGGTTCATCCGCTGTAAAATATATTTTCTTTCCGTCCCGTCATCGCTGCAGGTCACGAGAAAGGTGTCGTTGATATGACCGTTTCCGTAGGTGCGCGCCTCAAGCGGGCTGCCCTTCAGACAGAAAGCGGCGATGGCATTGTCGATGGTTTCGGGGGTGGGGGTCTGTGACATATGTTTTCCTCCTTCTTCCGTTCTTTCTTTTGCCTTTCCAAAATCTGTTTCTCTTCCGCGCTCTATTCTATAGTTCTGTATAGCGGATCCACTTTAGTTCCATGGGAGTCAGAGCAAGATGCATTTTGAGCGTACCTTCTATATAAAGGTCAGTTTCTTTCGGCTGCTGTGTATTGTTGATGACGGCGAGCATCCCTGCCTTTTCAAAGACGGCAATCTCGGTCTCCACGTCGGAGACGTAGTATTTCTTCATCTCGTCTTCCTGATGCGCCGCATAGTAGATGGAGCGCAGCAGGATGCGGCAGTTCTGCGGAGAGTAGGGCAGTCCCGTAAAGTAGACGCTGCGCCCTTTGCCGTACTCGTTGACTACGAGGCGGCTGTACTTGCCGTCCATGTCAAGAATCTGGTAGTGCTCGCCCTGTGCGTAGATGCGGCTCTTTCCCTCACCGAAATCAATGCCGCCATCTACGTCCTCCAGAATAAAGTGCTCGCGGTTCAGCTCGTTGTACTTGTCGGTGCTCATGGAGAAACCAAGCTCCCTGTCCACGCCGAGGACGTCACTTAACTGGAAAAAGCGTCCCTGATACTGGCAGGCGGTGGGTTCTCCTACGCCGATAAAGCCGCCGCCCTCATCCACAAAACGGCGCAGGGCGCAGACAAGCGCGGGATCTTTCCACTCTTCGCCGCCGCTGAAAGCGGTGTAGGCGTCGCCGGCGTTGATGATAACCCGGATGGCAGGGTCGATTCCCTGTTTCATTTCGTCAAAAGTAATAAATTCCACGTCTATGGGCATACCGCTCAATGCTTCGAGCACGCCCACATAGGAATAGATTTCACGGTACCAGAGGGCATGGTGCACCTGATTCGCCATCCAGCGGCGCAGATTTCCCCAGCTGTTTAAGACCGCCACTTTAAAGGGTGCGGTGTATGCCTTGGAGCCCTGCATGTTGGCGTGAATCTCGCGGAACTCTGTCACAACCTGACTGATACGGTCAATAAATCCCGGCCACTCGTTTGCCAATTTCAGATAACCGCCGTAGCCAATCCGGTCTACGGGGGAGCGCAGGATGGCACGGCGCGCTTTCAGCCAGTTGTCCTTCGCTTCCCCGATGGGGTCGCCGCCCTCGGTAAACACGTCGGGGAAGAAGTAGGGCAGGAGCCTTCCCTCCGTGTATGTTACGCCCTCGATATCGGAAATCATGCGCAGGGTTACGCCGTCGCCCACGGAACCGACCACCGCGTCCAGCCCGATATTCTTAAAATATTTGCCGAAAGGCTCGGTGCCGATCCAGTGGTCGCCGAGGAACATCATAGCTTCTTTCCCGTAGCTGTGGACGATATCCACCAGCTCTTTGGCGAGCTTGCTCACTTCGATCTGCTGGAACTCTACAAAGTCGAGAAATTCCTTCGAGGGTCTGCGGAAGATGGAGTTGTGATAACCCTCGTCCACAATATATTCCGGACGGAACGGGTAGCCCGCCCACTTTTCAAACTGCTCCAGAATATAAGGGCTGACACTGGCGCTGTAGCCGAACCACTCCACGAATTTTTCCCGTTTTTGGTCGTCGAAGGTCAGGGTAAACTGGTGGAAAAAGGTGGTGAAGCGCACCACGTCCACGCTGGGGTTTTCCTCGCACCAGCGTTTTAATTTTTCTTTCACGTAAGCCTGCGTTTTGGGCTGGCGCACGTCATAGGTGAGCTGATGCGGCGCGTCCTTCCAGTCGTTGGTGATAAAGTTGTACATATGCACGGGATCCCAGATAAGGAAGGCAAGAAAACTTACCGTGTACTGATGGTAGGGAACCGTGTCAATCTCCACCTCGCCCGTGCTCTCGTCGTAATGCCAGTGGTCTGTGGGAACAATTTCCCCGGTGGTCCTGTCGATGACTTCCCACCAGCGCTTCGGGTCGTCGATGTTGTTGACTTTAAGCTGCTGGGTATGGAAGCCCTTCATCAGCCGGATGCGCAGGGTTTTCTCCCTAGCGGTTACCCGGTCGCTGATCAGGTATTCCTGCTGGATTTCCTCGGGATGTGTCTCTGCCCAGGCATTATCCTTTCTGGTAGTGTAGTAAGTGGCGTAGATTTTCGCGTCTTGGGAGAGAAGTTCTTCCGGCATATCCGTCCCGTCACAGTCGCGCAGGGCGTCCGCTCCTAAGAGGTTTTTCAGCCGTATGGTTTCCTCCACCATATCCACATCCGTGGGCAGTGTCAGCCGCCCGGTGAGATTGCTTTCCTGCATGTTATCCTCCTTATTTGCTTTCATTCGAGTCCGCGAAGCGGATCTCACAATCGAACGAAGTTCGATTTGTTATTCAGTTAAATTTAAATAGCTTAAGGTGCCCTCGGACAAGCCCGTGCCCTGCTCCAACAGAGAAATTAGTCCGCGGATGGTATACTCGCAGTCCTCCGGGGTCGTGGAAAGAAAAGTATTGTTCAGCTTTACGCCGAGGACAATGAGCACGATTTCCGCCAGTGCTTCCGGGTAGTCAAAATGGATTTCCCCGGCGGCAATGCCCTGTCTGATAATTTTTGCCAGATTGGGCTTTAATTCCGAAATCAGGTAATTTAAATATTTCTGGTGCAGGTAGGCGGATTCCTGTATCGTGATGGTTCTGTTTTTTTCGCTGCCCTGCTTTAAGAAAGCGGCGGCGGAGCTGCGGCATGCCTGAAACAGCATTGCCATCCGTGTAAAAGGCGGGATATCCGTCTGGTCAGCAAGTTTTTTTGCGGTTTGTAAAGGCGCTTCGTAATTTCTGCGAATCAGTGCGTCTAAAATTGCTTCCTTTGACGGAAAATAATAATAAATGCTGCCCTTGCCGATTCCCGCTTTGGCGGCGATATCGCTGACGGCGATATTTTGTATGCTCTCATCGATCATAAGCTGCTGGAGCGCGTCTAAAATTCTGTCATATTTCTGTGTGTCTGCCATGGTGAGCGCCTTTCTGGTTGCATAAGATGTGATTTATTTTAACACAGTTTAGCGGCTTGGACAATCGCCGGAAGAGGATTGGGAAATATTATTTTAATTTGTATCATTATGGTGTCAGCCGGGCGGCAAAGGAGAAAAAGTACGAAAAAAAATACATTTCATAAATAGGTTGACCGCTAGTCGAAAGTTATGGTATTGTTAGAAATATAAAATCGACCGCTAGTCGAAAAATAGTAAAATGAGGGAGAGGGAAGCGGGAGTCCCCGCAAGGAGGAAAGAGTAAAATGACGTACGCAGATTTTTTCTATGACATGAAGGGAAGATTCATGGGTGCGGATGTGAGCGACATTCATGAGCATCTGGCATTTGAGTTTAACATTGAGGATGAGGAAGCGGGCGGCGCTTTCTATGTGGAAGTGAAGGACGGAACGCTCTATGTGGAGCCTTATGAGTACTATGACAGGGACGCGAAATTTATCTGCACGCCCGACGTGCTTGTAAAGATTGCCACAGGTGAGATGGATCCGGTATGGGCGTTCACGACGCAGAAACTGAAGGTTGAGGGCAATATTGACAAAGCGTTGCGTTTAAAGGAGATTATCGATGCGAAGCAGCGTGAAATAAAGGAAGCGGCAAAGAAGGAAGGAAAGAAAGAGAAGAAGGCGAAGAAATGAGTAAAAAAGCAGGAATCTTAAAAAAGACGGTGCTGGGAGCAGGGCTTCTGGCAGCGGCATGCGGTGGGGAGATCGCCTATTTTTACGGACGCACCATGAAGCGTGGCAGGGCGAAAACCGAGCGCACCATCAAGATGGCGGGCACGGACTGGAACCAGTACATGCCATTGATTCAGGAGCGTAAGGCGGCTATGTTGGAAAGAGCTCACGAAGACGTGTGGCAGACGAGTTTTGATGATCTGAAACTACACGCCACTTATTTTCCGGCTCCGGAGAAGCAGGAAAAAACGAAAATCGTGATTTGCTTCCACGGTTATACCAGTCAGGGGATGTCGGATTATATCGGTTTGTCTGACTATTACCAAAAGAGGGGCTTTGCCATGCTTCTGCCGGACGCGAGGGCGCACGGAGAAAGCGAGGGGGAATACATCGGTTTCGGCTGTCTTGACAGGCAGGATGCTCTCGGCTGGATCAGATGGGTGATTGAGAAGCTGGGTAAGGAGACGGAGATTTTGCTGCACGGTACGTCCATGGGAGCCGCTACGCTGTTGATGCTGAGCGGTCTGGAGCTTCCGGAGCAGGTGAAGGGAATCGTCTCTGACTGCGGTTTTACTTCCCCGAAGGAGGTGTTCACCCATGTGCTGCATACCATGTATCATCTGCCGGCGTTCCCGATCATACCGGGTGCGGATCTGGTGAACCGGAAGCTGGCGGGCTACGGCATGGATGAGTGCAACGCCAAGCGGGAAGTGGAGAAGGCAAAGGTACCGATTTTGTTTATCCACGGTGGAAATGACACTTTTGTGCCGTGCAGCATGTGCGATGAGATTTATGAACACTGCGCTTCTCCGAAGAGAAAGCTGATTATTGAGGGAGCGGCGCACGCAGAGAGTTATTATAAGGACATGGATAGCTATGAGAAGGCGTTGACAGAATTTATTAGTGAAGTGATTTGAAGGAGGGGAGATTGAGAAATGAAAACAAGAAACGGACACAAGGCATATCCTCTGACAGTGGCGCAGAAATTTCATATTTACTATATGGATTTCTGCCCAAAGAAGGAGGTCGTAAATATCGGCACCAGCCTGACCATTGAGTACGAGCTGGATATTGAGGAGTTAAAGCGGGCGGTGTACAAGGCGTATGAGCGTTGCGAGTCCATGCGGGTGCGCTTTGCTTATGACAAGAAGGAAGAGCAGTGGTATCAGTATGTGGTGGAGAAGGAAGAGCGGGATATCGAGTATGTGGATTTCACGGGCAAAACCATGGAGGAAGCGGCTGAGATTATGACAGGCTGGACGCAGGTGCCCTTTGAGAGGGAGGACAGCCCGATGAACCGGGTGGTGATGATCAAGACGCCGGACGGCTGTCAGGGGCTTTATGTGCTGGGAGACCACATGCTGATGGATGCCCAGTCGCTGATCTGTTTCCTGCGGGACGTGATCGAGCTTTACTGTAACGTCAAATTTGAGTATCCCTATCCCCTGGATATGCGCTCCTTTACCGAGCAGCTCGAGAAGGATTTAGCCTATGAAGCGGGCAGCAAAGCGCAGGCGAAAGACAGAGAGTATTTCCAGAAGTTGATCGGGCAGTCGGAGCCGATTTTTAACGGTATTCTGGGACCGGGGCAGCTGGAAGAAGCGCGGAAGAAATTCCCCGGCACAAGGGCGGCGTTTTCTGCCACGGCAAAGGTTGATTCGGCTCTCGACATTTTCCATCTGGAGGAGGAGCCGACCCAGAGGTTGATGCGGTTTTGCGAGGAGCAGCACGTTTCCTTACAGTGTCTGTTGATTATGGGAATCCGCACATACTTGCAGAAAATGAACGACAATGACGACGTGTCGATCAATGTGGCATATGCGAGACGTGCTACCTTGCTTGAGAAAAAGTCGGGCGGCACCAGAATCCATTCTTTCCCGTTCCGCACGATTCTCTCCAAGGAACAGACTTTTATGGAAGGCATTCTGGCAATCAGAAACGGGCAGAACGAGGTGTTCCGCCATACGAACTACAACCCGGTGGAATATTTCGCCTACCGGAGCAAGCTCTACAATACGCCGAAGGGCGCCACTTACGAGCCCATGTCCCTGACGTATCAGCCCATGACTTTGAAGGAGAAGGGTTTAGACCGGCTCGGAGATATCCGATATAAGACGAAATGGTATCCCAACGGCGCGACCACGCAGGCGATGTATTTGACGGTGATGCACCGTCCCGACGATAACGGGCTGGACTTTAACTTTGAGCATCAGATAGCGGCGGTAAGCCGGGAGACGCTGGAGCGTTTCTACTATTATTTGTGCAAGATCATGTTTAAGGGGACGGAGAACCCGAATCTGAAGATCGGGGATATTATAAAGCTGATCTAGTGATTTTGCGAATGGCGTTGCTGAACTGAATATAGATTAAAAAGGGAGGTTGACATAATATGTTTGAACAGTTGGCGGAAATCATTACAAACTATGTGGAAGTGAAAAAGGAGGATATCAGACCGGAGTCCCGTTTCATGGAAGATCTGGGTTTCTCGTCCTTCGACTTTATGAGTATGCTCGGCGAGGTGGAGGATACGTTCGACGTGGAGATCGAGGAGGAGAAGGCGGCGGGTATCCGTACCGTGCAGGAAGCGGTGGATTATCTTGAAAGTTTGCAGTAGATGGGAAATCAGAGTTTTTAATTAAGAGTTTGTGTCAACGCGCTGTCTGTCACAAATCAGGCAGGCAGCCGGTGTGGCAGAAGGGTGAGGATAAGATATGTACGAATTAAGCAGCACGATCAGAGAAATTTTGGTCAAGGCTTCCGAGGCTTATGGACCGCAGGACGCGATTCGTTATAAAGCAAAACATGACAAGGGAAACGGCAAAAAAGAAACGGTTGTGGAAGCAAAGACGTATCAGCAGCTTAGGGAGGACAGCGAGCGGTTTTCGGCGGCTCTTGACGGACTCGGCGAGAAGGGCTCCCACATCGCGATTGTGGGGGACAATTCGTATCCGTGGATTGTATCGTATTACGGCACGGTGAATGGCGGCAGCGTGGCGGTGCCCTTAGATGCCAACCTGCCGGCGGAAGAACTGTGCGAGCTGATCGACCGATCGGACGCGACGGTGCTTGTGTACGATAAGGCGCGCGAGGCAGTGGCGGCGCTTGCAAAGGAGAAATGTCCGAAGCTGAAACACAGGATTGCTACAGAGCCGGGGGCATCCGCAGCGGATGTGCCGGAAGGGACACTTTTCTTTGCGGAAGTGCTGGGCGGGCAGGAGCCGGGCTATGCCTATGATCCCAAGCCGGAGGAGCTGGCAACTATCATGTTTACCTCGGGCACCACGGGCAAGAGCAAGGGCGTGATGCTGACCCACAGGAATCTGGCGGAGAATGCCACGGCGCAGGATATGGGTTTTGAGCCGGGGATGGTGCTGCTTTCGGTGCTGCCAATCCACCATGCCTACTGCCTGAGCATGGATATCTTAAAGGGTACGTCGCTTGGTTCGGTAATTTGTATCAACGATTCCCTGCTGCGGGTGTTAAAAAATATCAAACTCTTCGAGCCGAATATCATACTTATGGTGCCGCTTATGATCGAGACCTTTGCCAAGAAGCTGGAGGAGACGGACTGGCTGCCTGCGCCTATTATCAAGGCGAAGGTTTTCGGAAAACAGCTTCATACCATATGCAGCGGCGGTGCGTACTTAAATTCCGATTATTTGAAACGGTTTGAAAAATACGGGATTACGATTTTACAGGGGTATGGCATGACCGAGTGTGCGCCTGTCATCAGCTCCAACTGCCCGAACGACAAAAAAGAAGGCTCCATCGGCAAATGTATGCCGAACTGTGAGGTAAAAGTGGTGGACGAGGAGCTCTGGGTGAAGGGCACAAGCGTCATGCAGGGGTATTATAAGATGCCGGAGGAGACGGCGGAAACGCTTGTGGACGGCTGGCTTCGCACAGGTGATTTGGGCTACGTTGACGAGGACGGTTTCCTATTCCTCACGGGAAGAAAGAAGAACCTGATCATCACGCCAAACGGCGAGAACGTCTCACCGGAGGAGCTGGAGAATAAAATCGGCGCGGCGCGTCTTGTTCAGGAAGTTCTGGTGAGAGAGAAGGACGGCGTGATCGAGGCGGAGATTTTCCCCGATTTGGAGTATGCCTCCAAAAAGAAGATAAAGGATGTGGAAGGGGAAATCCGGGGGATTGTGGATGCTTACAATGAAAAAGCGCCGTTGTATAAACGTGTGGTAAGCGTTAAGCTGCGCGATACGGAGTTTGAGAAGAATACCACCAAGAAGATTAAGAGATTTTAAGAAAGTCGTAAAAAACCGCCCTCTGCGTTCACGCCAGAGAGCGGTTTTTCTTTGTGTAAAGCATCTCAACAGATTGAACTTGTTCAATCTGTGTTAGACGGTGAAATCGAAATTCTTTCCGGGCATAGGAATGGATGTCTCTTCCTTTACATTGTCCCAGTTAAAGTTTTTAATCTGTTCGAGCAGGTCTTCTACGCTGTTTGCGGAGACGGTAGCGCGCTTGCTGTGCTCATAGTTGTATATATCCTGCGCCTTGCCGGTCTTATCTGCCTCAGCTTCCTTAGCGGCTTCCTTTTTGTCCTCGAGCATTTTGTTAACGAACTCTTTTGTGCGTTCGCCGGACTTTTCAAGCTCTGCAAAGTAGGATACCTGTCCGTCCTTGCCGATGTTTACGCCGAGCGTTACGACTTCGTCCTCGCGGCCGGTCTCTTTTAACTCATCCTTCATCTCACTGAGCTTGCCGAGAGACTCATCCAAAAGGTTCAGGTTCTGCTTCTTTACCTCTTCGTCGTTTGCCATCCGCTCCAGCTCTTCGGGATCGATCAGTACGCTGAAATCCTTGGAACCGCGGGAGAGGTATTCTGCTGCCTCCTCCTCTGTTTCATATTCAGCAACGTAGATATCTGCATTGTTGTAAGTTTTCTTCAATTCCTGCAGCAGCGCTTTTGCATTATCGCTCAGTTGTACGGAATTGTTGCTTGTCTTTTTGGTTTCGTCGGTTTTCTTATTGTCAGCCTTAGCGGTCTTTCTGCTCTGCGCCGCAGTATTGTAGATATTCTTCTGCATTGCGTTATAGCTGCCAATACCGTTCATATTGTTCATGTTTTTGCCCTCCTTAGCTTTCACTGGTTACCCTGTAAATCCGTTTACCCGTCGGGAGGTTTTCGGACTTCACCTCTTATTCTATATATCGCCCGCCGGGGGAAATTTCTTAATAGGGGAAATGGGAAAATAGTCCTGTTTTTTGCCTTTTTATTTGATAAAATATTGAAAAGCAACAAAAAAGGATATATAATAATAAAAAGTAATGAATTTTACAAAAGGAGGGGGCGTTATGAGTCTTTTGCTGGCGGATATTTTGCGGATTAAGGAAGAGCGGGGATACAGTGTAGCGAAGCTGTCCGAGTACAGCGGCGTGCCTATCGGGACATTGCAGAAGCTTTTGCGGGGGGACAGCGTGAACCCCAGAAAAGTCACACTGGACGCCTTGGAGAAGGTGCTGCTCGGGGATGAAAAGCTTTACCCGGGTAAGGCGTACACTTACCAGATGGATTCACAGCCCGGTATGCTGAACCAGCCGCACAGTTACGGGGCGGCGCGCATTGAGCTGGAGCAGGGGGAGTTTACGCTGCAGGATTATTATGCCCTGCCCGATGACAGGCGGGTGGAGCTGATTGACGGTATTTTTTATGACATGGCGGCGCCCTCGACGCTGCATCAGTACATTGCCGGTATGTTTCATAGATGGATTTCAGATTTTATCGAGGAAAACGACGGGGACTGCATCCCTTTCATATCGCCCGTTGACGTGCAGCTTAACCGGGATGTGAAAACGATGGTACAGCCGGATGTGATTATCGTCTGCGACCCGAAAAAGGTGAAGCATTTCGGCATATACGGCGCGCCGGATTTCGTGCTGGAGGTGCTCTCCAAGTCCACGAAGAAGAAGGACGTCACCCTGAAGCTGGCGAAATATATGGGGGCAGGGGTGAAGGAATACTGGGCGATCGACACGGATAAGAGGATTCTGATCGTCTATCTGGCGGAGGAGGATGCGATTCCCCATATTTATCCGCTGGAGGGAGAGGCAGGCGTGCAGCTTTACGAAGGGCGGCTGCGGATTGATTTGAAAAAGATTGACCGAGCCATTGACAGGTTCGAAAATCTTCCGGGCATGGAGGAGGAGCCCGGCGAGAAATAAACCTTCCTTGACAGCGCGTATCTTTTATAGTATAACGGTCACATAAAGTATATTAACATGATAGGAATATAGAAGATATTGCGAAAATGTTTTTAGAGAAGGGAAGGGAGAGCAGGGGATGAAAATTTCCACAAAGGGCAGGTACGCGCTTAGATTGATGCTGGATTTGGCGATTTATGACACCGGAGACCCGGTCAGAATCCGGGATATTGCGGCAAGACAGGAGATTTCGGAAAAGTATCTGGAGCAGATTATTTCCATACTGAATAAGGCGGGCTACGTGAAGAGCGTCAGGGGTCCCCAGGGCGGGTATCATCTGATGAAGGAGCCAGCGCAGTATACGGTCGGTATGATTCTTAGGCTGACGGAGGGTTCGCTTGCTCCAGTGGCGTGTCTGGAGGACGAGGTCAATGCCTGCGAGCGGCAGGATGGCTGTGTGACGCTGCGGCTGTGGCAGATGTTGAATCAGGCGGTCAGCGATGTGGTGGATCGTGTGACGCTGGCGGATTTGGTGGAGTGGCATGAAGAGAAGAGCGGAAACTACGTTATTTAAAGGCCGCAGAGGAAAAGGAAGCGGCGGCGCATAAAAAATCAGAAACCTCAGTACGGACGCGCTGAGGTTTCTGATTTCTTTTGTATTTTTTGCAATTCTAAGAATATTCTCGTAAATTTACAAAATTCTGAAAAGGAAGGGCGTTTTTCGTGTATCCGTTTGTGCGAACTTCGATATTTCGACTCTGTTCCTTCTCAAATGCCTCATCCAGCACTTCGGAAAAGAATTTCTTGGCGAAGGATTGGGACGGGTTCTGCTTGGACTGGCGATTTTTGTCAGAAGCTGCCTTCTTTACCGGTGTAACCGCCATAACCGCTTCCACTTTATATGTCCACTCATTTGCATAGATTGCGGTAATCCCTCCTTGGATTCATATTTGTGCGTTACTGTGATATGGCCATATCCTTTACTGCACAGCGAACTCCTTGTTCTGTTAAGGATATCGGCATGAATCCCTTTTACTTAACCCTATTTTAACAGTTTTTAGAGAAAATGGAAAGGAAATAGTCTAAAAAAATACATAAAAAATACAAAAAGTGCGACAAAACAAACGATACAACGTTAAAAGCAGACAATAATATCAAAACGGTGTACAGGCAGTGGGAGAAAGAAATAAATGGACGGAGAATGAAAACAAAGGTTGACAGATGACTACCAATAAGCTATGATAGGTACACAAGGTAGGCAAACGTCAACCTGTGCGCGATGGAAGATGAGTGGGATGTCCGGCTATGACAGGGCATGATATGAGCGCGGCAGGCGCGGAAAGGGAGATACATATGGTCAGATTATCAGAGGCGGAATGGAAAGTGATGAATCTGCTGTGGGAGGAGGCTCCGCAGACAATTATGCAGATGACGCACCGTTTTCAGGAAACGACGGGCTGGACGAAGCATACGATTATGACTTTTTTAAAGCGGATGGAGGACAAGGGCGCCGTCTATTATAAGGCGGGGGAGCGGGCGAAGCTGTACTATCCGAAGATTGAGAGACAGGAAGCGGCATTACAGGAGACGGAGGAGTTTTTGGAGCGGGTCTTTGACGGCAGGATGGGACTGATGTTAAACACGATGGTGGAGCAGAAGGCGCTTTCGGGTACGGAGATTGCGGAGCTTTATGAAATCCTGCGAAGAGCGGAGGAACAGTGCGGCGGGCGGGAAGCGGAAGGAAAGGAGGGGAAGGGCTGTGATGTTATATGAGGTAGTGGTTACTTCCACGGTGCTGATTATCGGGGTTTTCTGCCTGCGGAGACTGACGATGGGAAAAATCAATATGAGACTGCGTTACGGACTGTGGCTTCTCGTTGCCGCCAGACTGCTTCTTCCGGTATCCGTAGGGACGAGCGCGCTCAGTGTGATGAATCTGATGCCGGAAACGTTTCGGGAAAAGGCGCAGGCGTTTTCCACGGGAGGAGCGGGTACGCATGAGATATCTGTGGATGATGGACGGGATTTGACGCCTGCCGATGGGAAGGACGACGTATTTTCTGATAGGCAGTATACAGGAGCAGGCATGGAAACGGCGGGCGGACAGGCAAAGGAGGGCGTCGGGTTTACGCTGCCTGCGGGCGAAGCAGAGCAGGCGGAGACGAAGTTGGAAGGTAAGCCGACGGGAAAGAACGGTGCGGTTTCGGAAGCCGGCGGGACTCCCCTGTCCAAGCTGTTGGCAGCGCTCTGGTTTTTGGGATTTTTTGCCGTGGGCAGCTATATGCTTTTTGAAAGTCAGCGGTTTGTCAGATATCTTCACAGGAACCGCGGGGAGCTTCCGGCGGAAAGGCTGCCGGATGAATTTGCGCAGCGGCTGGCGAAGCGGAACATGCGGGTGTATCAGGTAACGGGGCTGCCCGGTCCCTGTCTGGTAGGACGGCATATTTATATCGGGGAGGGAGCAGCCGCAAAAGAGCAGAACCTTATCCATGTCCTTGCGCATGAATACTGCCACGCCTTGCACGGAGACAGGTTCTGGGCGTTTTTGCGATGCGCGCTGGCGGCGGTCTACTGGTTTGACCCTTTTGTGTGGGCGGCAGCTTATGCGGCAAAACAGGACAGTGAGCTTGCCTGCGACGAGACGGCAGTCGGGCTGCTCGGGGAGTCGAGCCGCTTTGCTTACGGCAGGACCCTTCTGGCGCTTTTGGAGAGCGGCGGCAGCGGAAAATGCCCGGGCATGTCCTTTATGACGGAGGGAGGCGAACGGAGCGTGAGAGAGAGGATTACCGCGCTGGCAAAGAAAAGTCGGACGAAACGAACGGTTCTTATCGCAGTTCTGGCGGCGGCCACGCTCGTTTGCGGCTGCGCCTTTACGGGGGCAGAGCAGGAAGGCGTGGATTTCGTAGAAGAGACAGGGCAGAGGGAGACTGCAGGAGCAGTCGGGGACGGACAGAATGAAAATGATGTCCCGATCGCGATTGAGGGGCAGGAGATGCCGACGGTCATTGAGGAAGGCGGCGCAGAGTTTGACCGTATTCAGAAAGAATACGAGGATGTGGTGGCACAGGAGAAGCTGGCGGAAGAACAGGTGAAAGAAGTGGAAAAGAAAGCCCTGGAGGAAGCAGACAAGGCAGCCTTTGAAGAGACGCTGCATTACCATGGTGATATGGATGACCAAGAGCTTTTGCAGAAGCAGGAATTTGACGTACAATCTTATTATGACTGGAAGTCTGGAAAAAACAGTGAAAAACCGGAAGACGGCTGGTATCTGCTCTGCCGCGAGGATGGTGGTCTGATTTACCTTTACGGGCTCTATACGGAAGAATTTGGATTCCGGGGCTTGAAGCTGCGGATCGGGCAGGACGAGACTACCCTTGATATCCCGTGGTGCGCTTCCCTCTCCAACAAAAAAAGTGAAAATATCCGCATTCTTGAATATGCGGAAAACAGAGCGCCCAGAAGATTTGTCTGGAAGCTTCCCGTGGAGGAGAGCGGCACGTCGGAAATATGGCGGCTTTACAGCGGCTTCCGCTATGATACAGGCACGATCGATCTGAGGACGCTGACGGAGGAGGACTGCCTTGCATGGGCGAAGAAGTATCTGACCTTTGACGTTGATAAAGAGGCGGCGGAAGCACTTGTGACTTATGACGGGGACATGTATCTGGGCGCCATCGATATTTCTGCCTATCAGGACTTTGAGACGCAGGATGTGCAGATCGTACCCGACGCGGTCAGCTTTACACTGGATGATTCTGAGAAGAAGAGGCTGCATTACGACGGCGACGAGGGCGATTATCAAACTTACTCCGATACGTTGTATGAGGGAACGGCGGTGTATCTGACGGCGGGACTGAAATTGAAGGGTGTCGATGGGTTGTGGTTCGACGGTCTGTCGCTTTTGACGATACAGGTGGTGGCGGACGAGGACAGTGCGACCGGATTCCGTCTGGAGAGCCCGAGGATAGATGAAACCTATGTGGCATGTGCGCCCTGGCAGGAGAAGGCGCTTTCGAATCCTGGCAGCAGGGCGGGAAATGCGACGGATGGCGACACAGGGCAGGACGAACTGGAAGAACCACTCGTGAATGAGACGCAGGAACATTATGATTTGGAAATTGCCTTTATCAACCCCTGTCCGGATTGCGAGCGCATTTCGGATCAGTACGGCGAGCGGGTCAATCCCGCCACGCAGGAGGTCAGGGTGCACACAGGCGTGGATATGGCGGCAAAGGAGGGGAAGGATATCCTTGCCGCCGCGGACGGCACGGTTTTTATGAGAGGCTTTGACGCGGTGAACGGAAATTATGTGGTGCTCTGGCACGGACAGAGCGGACAGATGACCTACTATGCCCACTGTAAGACGGTGGAGGTGAAGAAAGGGCAGCAGGTGGCGCAGGGAGAGAAAATCGCCACTGTGGGGCAGACAGGAATGGCGACCGGACCCTTCCTCCATTTTGCAATCAGCAGCGGAACCAACTGGGAAGACCCCTATTTTTTGGAGCTGGAATAAAAGTTTTTTAAAGAAACGCGATAAGATTCTTTCTTATTGCTTTCTTTTATGTTATACTCTCTTTGTAAAAATTTTTGTGCGCGAGTTTACATTTGGAATGGGGTCAGAGAATACATGAAATATAAGAAGATTAATGATGCAACGGTGCAATGTATCGTTTCGGCGGACGATATGGCTGAGTATGGGCTTGCGTTATCGGATATCTTTGAGCGCAATGAAAGAGGCGAGGAATTCTTGCGGGATATCATCGAGCGGGCGCATGACGAGGTGGGCTACCAGATTAACAACGGCAATATCGCCATGCAGATTACGCCGCTTAAGGATGACGGACTTGTGGTGACCTTTACGGATGAGGGACCCGCGGCGTTTAAAGAGATGCTGCAGAATTTAAAAGAGGTGCTGCAGGAATTCAGCGCGGAGCTTGCCGGGCAGGAGGAACGCGCCAGGACGGTGGCGCAGACGGCGGGTGAGTATGAAGAAGACAGGCGGATGTTTGTCTTTGCCACCATGCATCAGACCATGCAGTATGCGGCGACGATTCCGAATACATATTCCGTGAAGAGCCATCTTTATAAAGAGGGCGAGGACTATTATCTGGTGCTCGAGAAAAACCGGCTTTCCTATAAGGCGTTTAACAGAATCAGCGCGCAGGCGGTGGAGTTCGGGAATCTGATTGCGGTTTCCGAGGAGCGGATGCAGTACCTCGAAGAGCATGGGGAGTGCCTGATCAGAGACCGGGCAGTGAGCAGGCTGCGCAGGATTTACCGCGCCTAAAATAGTGTGAAAATTGAAACAGAGAATGGTTGATAATGCTGCCATGCCCTAAAAGCTGGCAGCATTGTTATGTAAACCGGAATGGAGATTAACATGAGTAAAGAAAAAAAGAAGAACGAACTATTTGACGCCTTTCTGGAAAAGGAGATTTTGACGGCGAACCGCTATGACGGCGGTGACGGGGAGAAAGAGGGAGAGCAGAAGGAGGGGCTTTGCTACGAGGACGCGGGGATTGACCAAAGGATTCTGCGGGCGGTGAAGGAGCTGGGCTTCGAGCATATGACGCCGATTCAGGAGCAGGCGATTCCGCTCTTTATGACGGGGCGCGATATCATCGGGCAGGCGCAGACGGGCACCGGAAAGACGGCGGCTTTCGGCATTCCGATCCTGCAGAAGATCAATCCGGAAAACCGTTCCCTGCAGGCGGTCATTCTCTGCCCTACCAGAGAGCTTGCTATGCAGGCGGCGGATGAGCTTCGCAAGTTCGCCAAGTATATGAACGGCATCAAGGTGCTCCCGGTCTACGGCGGGCAGGAAATCTACAAGCAGATTAAAAACTTAAAGACAGGCGTGCAGATCGTGGTGGGAACGCCGGGGCGCGTGATGGACCACATGCGCAGACATACGCTCAAGATGGATCAGGTGCACACGGTGGTGCTTGACGAAGCGGATGAGATGCTAAACATGGGCTTTCGCGAGGATATCGAGACGATTCTTAAGGAGATGCCCGAAGAGCGGCAGACCGGTCTTTTTTCCGCCACCATGCCGAAACCGATTCTGGACATTACAAAGACCTACCAAAAAGACGCGGCTTACGTCAAGATGACGCCGAAGGAGGTTACGATCCCTCTGATCAAGCAGGCATATTATCAGGTGCGGAAACAGGATAAGGAAGAGGTGCTCTGCCGCCTGATTGATTATTACACGCCGGGACGCGCGCTCATTTTCTGCAACACCAAGCGGATGGTGGATGAACTGACGGAGCATCTGAAGGGCAGAGGTTATGAGGTGGAAGGGCTTCACGGGGATCTGACGCAGGGGCAGAGGGATACGGTGATGAATCTATTTCGTAGCGGCAGGACGAATATCCTGATTGCCACCGACGTGGCGGCGAGAGGCATCGACGTAAGCGATGTGGAGGCGGTCTATAATTTTGACGTGCCTGAGGATATTGAATACTATGTACATCGTATCGGTAGAACCGGGCGCGCAGGCAAGACGGGACGCTCCTTTACGCTGGTGGTCGGCAGGGAGGCTTATAAGATACGCGATATCGAGCGCATCTGCCACACGAAAATTAAGGAGCGCAAGGTGCCGAGCGCGGCGGATATCACGGCGAGAAAAGCGGAAAAGATATTGAAGGAAGCTTTTGACGTGATTGAGAACGAGGATATCAGCAGAGCGACCGAGTATATTCTCGATGCCGTGGCGCTTGGGCAGTACAGCGCGACGCAGATCGCGGCGGCGTTTATGAAGATGAAGCTTGGCGATGAGATCGAGGATATCCGCGCGGAGAAATTTTTCTTTGAGAAAAAGCCTTTTCAGGGCAGTCGCGGCGGCAAGGGCGGTCGAAACGATGGCAGATCCGGCGGGAAAGGCGGTCGAAGCGGCGACAGGAATGGCTTTGGCGGAAAAGACGGTGAGAGAAAAGGCGGCAAGAGCGGTTTCGGCGGAAAGGATGACCGAAATGGCAGAAAGAACGGCTCCGGCGGAAAGGACAGCCATAACGGCGGGAAAAAGAAGAGAGACTGGGACAGCTATATCACAAAGGGAGAAAAGACAAAGGATAAGAGCAGATATGCGAACGGCAAGCCCAAGGACGTCAGAAGGGACGGCAGCGCGGCAGGCAGACGGGAGTCCGATTATGAACCGCGGTATGGCGGTTTGCGGATTAAGACGAAGTGGGATTAAAGCACCAGCTCCTGCCCGTGCTCCTTCAGCCATTTCCGGTGGATGCGGTAGTCGGGGCACACGCTCTCCACGAGCGACCAGAATGCCTTTGAGTGGTCCATGTGGGTCAGATGACAGAGCTCATGGACAACCACATAGTCGAGGACGGCAGGCGGTGCCAGCATAAGCCGCCAGTTGAAGGAAAGGGTGCCTTTCCCGCTGCAGCTTCCCCAGCGGGTCTTCTGGTCGCGGATGGTGATGCGGCTGTAGCTCCCGCCCGTGAACGGGAGGAAATAGGCAGCGCGTTTCGGAAAGTATTCTTTCGCGGCGGCGATGTATCGTTTTTCAAGGGCTGCGCGCTGCGTGTCCGTCAGGTCGGAAACGGGGCGGTTTTCGCAGTGCTGCAGGGCTTCCAGATAGTGCGTGATAATCCAGTGCTGTTTGTCCAGTAAAAGACGGTTTATCTGCGCCTCGGAAGTGCCTACGGGCAGCCGCAGGGTGATTTCCCCGTCTGCGGAGATGCTGACGGCGCAGGTTTTGCGGCGGCTGTAGACCACCTCGTAGGGAAGTTCATAAAGTTTGCTCTGGTATTTGATGCGGTGTATGTGTTCCATAGGTTTATCCTCATTAGAGATTAGTTTATCACAGGAAACACTATATTGCTATATACCAGCATCAACTTGTTTTACCGTGGCGTATTTTGTTGAGGTGGCTGCGGATTGGCTTTACACTTTTCCGAAAAACGGATATAATATGTCTGTAACAATCGGGATAAATTATAAATGGAAAGCAGGTGATTGTATGCCGAATGGTGCGGAAATTATAAAAGAAGCATTAAACGATTTTCAAAAGGTGCAAAAGCGTATGTTAATCGCGAAAGAAGAGAATGCAATAAAAACATATGCCGATCTTAAAGATGATTATATTTCATTAAAGGCATTACTTACAAGCTTAGGTGTTAATCTTTCGGAGGTTGACAAAATTAAGGAATAATATTTTATTGAAAGAAATAGAAAAGGAGAAACAAATCATGGGAACAAAGAAACCGGCAGTATTGATGATTTTGGACGGCTATGGTCTGAATGAAAAGACGGAGGGCAACGCGGTTGCACTGGCGAAAACGCCTGTGATGGACAAACTGATGGCGGAGTGCCCCTTCGTGAAGGGAAATGCAAGCGGCATGGCGGTAGGTCTGCCCAACGGTCAGATGGGCAACTCCGAGGTGGGGCATTTGAACATGGGCGCTGGTCGCATCGTGTATCAGGAGCTGACGAGAATTACGAAAGAAATTCAGGACGGCACCTTTTTTGAGAATCCCGCCCTTCTGGATGCGGTGAATAACTGCAAGAAGAACGATTCTTCGCTGCACATGTTCGGGCTTTTGTCCGACGGCGGCGTACACAGCCACAACACCCACCTTTATGGTCTGTTGGAGCTGGCGAAGAGAAACGGTCTTTCCAAAGTATATGTGCACGCTTTTCTGGACGGACGTGACACCCCTCCGGCAAGCGGCAAGGGTTATGTGGAAGATTTGGAAGCGGAGATGAAGAAAATCGGCGTGGGCGAGGTGGCAAGCGTGACGGGACGCTACTACGCGATGGATCGTGACAATAACTACGACAGAGTGGAAAAAGCGTATCTGGTGCTCACAAAGGGCGAGGGACTGACGGCTGAAAGTGGTCCTGCGGGGATTCAGGCTTCCTATGACAGAGAGGAGACGGACGAGTTTGTAAAACCTACGGTAGTGATGAAGAACGGCGCACCTGTGGCGACGATTCAGGACGGCGATTCCGTCATCTTCTTTAATTTCCGCCCTGACCGTGCCAGAGAGATTACGAGAAGCTTCTGCGATGATGATTTCAAGGGCTTTGCGAGGGAGAAAAAGCTGGATTTGACTTATGTGTGCTTTTCGGACTATGACCCGACCATTCCCAATAAGGAAGTGGCATTCCACAAGATTTCTGTCACCAATACCTTCGGTGAGTGGCTGGCGGCGCACGGTATGAAGCAGGCGAGAATCGCGGAGACAGAGAAGTATGCGCATGTGACTTTCTTCTTTAACGGCGGCGTGGAGGAACCCAACGAGGGAGAGACACGTATTCTGGTCAATTCTCCGAAGGATGTGGCGACTTACGACTTAAAGCCTCAGATGAGCGCTTACGAGGTGTGCGACAAGCTGGTGGCGTCCATCAAATCCGGCGATTACGATGTGATTATCATTAACTTTGCAAATCCTGACATGGTGGGACATACCGGCGTGCAGGAAGCGGCGATTAAGGCGGTGGAAGCTGTGGACGAGTGCGTGGGCAAGGCGGTTGCCGCGCTGAAAGAAGTGGACGGCGTGATGTTCATCTGCGCAGATCACGGCAACGCGGAACAGCTCATCGACGAGGAGACGGGCGCGCCTTTCACGGCGCACACCACGAACCCGGTGCCCTTCATTCTGGTCAACGCGAACCCTTCCTACAAGCTGCGCGAGGGCGGATGCCTTGCGGATATCGTGCCTACGATCATTGAGCTGATGGGCATGGAGCAGCCTGCGGAGATGACAGGGAAATCTTTGCTGGTGAAATAATCTCACCGAATTAGACAAAATAAAAGAATAGCGGAACAGAAAAGACAAGATAAAAAGTGTAAAGCCTATGGATGCTTCAGGGCTTTACACTTTTTTTGTCTGCTAACTTGACAAATTTTGCCGACAGGGGTATATTAACTGTACCACCACTGATAGTACAGTTAGTATTGTTGGGGGGGGGGTAAAAACCGGAGAAAGGAGACGACATGGTACTGATTGATTACAAGGATACCCGCCCCATTTATGAGCAGATTGTGGAGCGGTTTAAGACTCTGATTTTAAAGGGCGTCATGCAGCCCGACGAACAGATGCCGTCGGTGCGCAGTCTGGCGATGGAGCAGTCCATCAACCCGAACACGATTCAAAAGGCGTATGCGGAGCTGGAGCGGCAGGGCTTTATTTATACGGTTAAGGGAAGGGGCAGCTTTGTGCTCGGGGACAGCAGTCTTGTGGAGCAGCGCAGGAAGGAATATCTGGACCAGATTATAAAGCTCGTGAAAGAACTGCTGGAAATCGGCATGACAAAGATGGAAATTGTTCTGGAAGTTGAGAATCTGCAGGTGTGAGAAAATAGCTTGTGAATCAGACAGAAAAACCGGCACGGCAGTGCGGTGAAAGGAGAAAGATTTATGATAGAAATACATAATCTGACGAAGCAGTTTGAAAAAATAAAAGCCGTCGATGAAGTCAGTGTCGATATTAAGGAAAAGACGGTGTTCGGGCTGATTGGCACGAACGGCGCGGGAAAGAGCACGGTGCTGCGCATGATAGCGGGCGTGATTAAGCCGGACGAGGGCACGGTGGCGGTGGATAATATGCCCGTGTATGACAATGTGGAGGCAAAGAAGAGATTGTTTTTTATCGCGGATGAGCCTTACTTTTTCGCCAATGCCAACGCGAGAGCCATGGAGCGGTATTACAGCGGCATTTATGAAGCATTTGACAGGGAGGAATTTTACCGGTATTTGGAAAAGTTTAATCTGGACAAAAACCGGAAGATTGCCACTTTTTCCAAGGGGATGAAAAAGCAGCTCGCCCTGCTTTTGGGAATCTGCGCCCACACAAAATATATTCTCTGCGACGAGACATTCGACGGGCTTGATCCGGTGATGCGGCAGGGTATCAAGTCGATTTTTGCGAAGGAGATGGAGGAGCGGGGGCTGACGCCTGTGATTGCCTCCCATAACCTGCGGGAGCTGGAAGATATCTGCGACCATGTGGGACTGTTACATAAAGGCGGCGTTCTGCTGTCTAAAGATTTGGAGGATATGAAGTGTAATATCCAGAAAATACAGTGCGTGTTCAGCGCTGTGGAGGACGAGTCGAAAGCATTAAACGGGCTTGAGGTATTGAAAAAGGAGCAGAGGGGGTCTTTATGCACGATTACGGTGCGCTGTACGAGGGAGGAAGTGGAGGCGCGGTTTGCCACGGTGGACACGATCTTTTACGAGGTACTTCCGCTTTCCTTAGAGGAGATATTTATCAGTGAAACGGAGGTGGTAGGCTATGACATCAAAAAACTCATTCTTGGCTAATTGCAGGGAAAATCATAAACGGAGAGTGTGGGTCTGGATCGTGGCGGTGTTGTCCCAGCTCCTTGCCTACGGCGGCATGATGATGATCTATTTAAGCAGAATCAGGAGCTTTCAGGCGGATGGCAGCTACAGAACCGCAGCGCAGTTTCAGGCGGCGATGTATCAGGCGGCAAAGGACGCGCTGGCGTTTTCCGACAATTTGTACGGCGTTGTTCTCGTACTGGCGGCTGTTATCGGTATGCAGGGCTTTTCTTATTTGTATGACAGAAGAAAGGTGGACATGTACCACAGCGTGCCGGTATCGAAGGATAAGAGGTTTGCGGTAGTTTATCTAAACGGCATTGTGATTTATCTTGCGGCGAATCTGTCCGGTATGATTCTGGGCGCGCTCATTGCGGCGGCGCAGGGAGCGGTAAATATGGATGTGGTTGCAAATGCGGGACTTGCTTTTGTGTGGCATCTGTTTTTGTTTCTGGCGGCCTATCATATGATGATGCTGGCGGTGATGCTGACGGGAAACCGTTTTGTGACGGTCTGTGTGTTTTTGGCGTTTATGCTGTATGATCTTTGTCTGTGGGGACAGATTGGCACGCTGAAACGAATCTTTTTTGAGACCTATTCCGAATACTATCTGAGTACGGACCCGAAGCTGTCGGTGCTTTATGACTGCATGACAAATATCTGGGACATTAAGAACGCGAAGGATGCCGCAGCCGCGGCGGTGATTGCCATGCCTATTGTGGCAAAGTGGATTTTGATTGCAGTGGTGTTTTTGCTGCTTGCTTATTTTGCCTACAAAAAAAGACCTTCCGAAGCGGCGGGCCGTGCTATGGCGTTTCCGATTACGGAGCCTGTGTTTAAGGTGGCGGTGGCAATCCCGGTGGCGTTTATGGTGGGCGGAATAGTGTACGATACTTCCTATCAGAATGAAATGCTGCAGGTAGCGGGGATGCTTGCTGGCGGACTGCTTTTCTGCGCGGCGGCGGAGGTGCTTTTCGATTTCGATATCAGAAGCCTTTTCAAGCATCTGCCCTCGAGCGGCATCGCGCTTGTCGGTATTTTGGCAATATTTAGCGTCTTTAAATGGGATGTGTTCGGGTATGACAGTTATATACCGGTGCAAAATAAAATCGAGAGTATTGCAATTTCTGCAGACGGGTACTATGATAACTATTGGGATAAAAACAGGGAGTATATAGACAAAAACGAGTTTGAAAAGGACAATATGTTTCTGACGGATGCCGCACCTGTTTTGAAGCTGGCGGAGGCGGCGCAGGGAGCTGACCCGGAGGAGATGGAGGATTGCCGTTATGTGCAGATTCTTTACCGCTTAACGTCGGGCAGGCAGAAAGCCAGAAGCATACGGGTAGATTATGACGATCCCGGCACGGAGGAGCTTCTCAATCAGATTTTTTGCACGGACGCCTTTAAGAAAGGCACATTCCAGGGGATTACGGATGAGACTGCCTGCGAGGATGTGACCCGGATTACCTACACCAACGGTCCGGCGCGAACAGTGATACCGGCGGAGGAAGCGGCAGGGCTTCGCGAAGCATGGATTAAGGATATGGAGCAGTTTGACTTTACGCTCGTGCGGCATAACCGTCCGTGCGGCAGTCTCTCTTTTGAGTATAAAAACTATAACCAGAGACAGTGGTTTGTGTATGACAGCTTTGAAAATACGATTGCCGCGCTCAAAAAGCTGCAGGCGTACTATCCGATGGAGCTTGACGCGGCGGACATCGAGTCGGTGACCGTGACCTGCTTCCACAATGAGCTGACGGAGCAGGAGAACGCAGAGGATGCCGAAATCGAAGCGCGGGCTGTAGCAGAGACATGGGATGGCGATTATACGGATTATACTGTTTCCGAGACTTTCTACGAGGAGGAGCAGATTGCGCAGATTCTGCCCAACATCTACTGTACATGGATAGACGCGCCGTGGAGCCGTTACAAGGATTTGGATGAAAATTATTCGATTGAAGTGGTGTTTAAGCGGGATACGGCATATCCGTATCAGCGGGACAGCTACTATTTCGGCTATTCTTTCTACGCGGGGCAGGTGCCGGAGTTTGTGGCGGAAGCGACTGCGTATACAGGTCAAACGTGAGAAGAGTTTCTAACCGCTCGCAGCATAGGCTGCTTCGCGGAGAAACACTAAGTCTCACGTAAGAGAATGCCCAGAGTGGGCATTCTCCGTGTGGTAAATAATTTAAGAGGATTGAAGGGAAACAGACGTGGACAGTAACAGGTGGGATGAACCTGTGATTCAGGTGAAGGATTTATATAAGATATACCGGGTCGGAGAGGAGAGGGTGCGCGCCCTAAACGGGGTCAGCTTCTCCATCAGGCGGGGGTGCTTCTGCTCGATTGTGGGCGCCTCCGGCTCCGGCAAGTCCACGCTGCTCAATATGCTGGCGGGACTGGAAAAGCCTACCAAGGGCGAAATCGTAATCGCTGGCGAGCACATGGAGAAAAAGACGGAGAACCAGCTTGTTGCCTTTCGCAGAGAGCATATCGGGTTTATCTTCCAGTCCTTCAATCTGATGGGCACCATGAACGCCATCGAGAACGTGGCGCTGCCCCTGACCTTTCAGGGTATGGACAAGAAGAGCCGCAACAAAAAGGCGGAGGAGATGCTGGATCTGGTGGGGCTGACCAAACATAAAAGACACCGCCCGAACCAGATGTCCGGCGGACAGCAGCAGCGCGTGGGCGTGGCTAGGGCGTTGGTGGTGGAGCCGGAGATCATCTTTGCGGACGAGCCCACGGGAAACCTTGATTCCAACACTTCCGTGGAGGTGATGAACCTGATGAAGCGGGTGGTGCGGGAGAAAAACCAGACGCTGGTGATGGTGACCCACGACAATTATCTGGCAGGCTTTGCGGATATCGTCATCCGAATCCGGGACGGGAAGATTCTGGAGATTGACGAGAGAAGCGGAGAGGATATGCCGGAGGAGATCATGGTAAAGGAGTCGGTGACATGACAGGTGCGTGCGAAAGCTGATTGCGGTGCAGGCGGGGAAAAGCTATTATAGAGGATTGATCAAACGATAGAAAAGTATCAACAGGCAGGATAGAAACAAAACGAAAAGGTTTGGAAATTGGAAGGGCAGGAAAAATGAGAGGGAAAATGGAGAGGCGTAGGAGAGCAGTCAGGCATCTGGCAGGCGGATTGGCTTGCCTGTTTTTGGCGTTAACGGTGTTTGGGCAGGCAGGAGCCAGTGACGGTGCCTCCGTGGTATACGCGGAAGAGAACAAGGAGAGCGTCAGCGAGAACGAGATTAAATATGTGGAACGCTCCTCTGACCGGGTGATCACGGACGACGACCGCTTCGATGCCGACGAGGATTTGCTGTACTACATGCAGAGTCTGGAGGTGCGTTATCATCTGGATGAGAAGGTGATGGAGGGGCTGCACAAGCTCTTTGACAGTGCGGTCTACTATATCGCCAACACGGATATGTCGCTGACGGAGCTGTGGTCTTATGTGTCCTCCGTAAAGGGCAATATGGAATCCGCGGCGATCGCGAAGGTGACTCAGACGACCAGCGAATTTATACAGGTGGCGGACAACTGGCAGACGCCGGTTGTGAGTTACGGGCAAGGCGTATCCATCGTGCTGCCTATCGTCAATTTCGGAACGGAGGAGTTAAACGACCTGATCGTGGAGCCGGTGATTTCCACGCTGGTGACAGAGTGGCCGTTTGAGCCGGATACCACAAACTATCTCCAGACAGAGCCGTTTATTCCCGGCTGCCAGACGAAAGAGGCGGCGATGGCGAACCGCCGTGAGTTTACCTTCCATTTTAAGACGAGAAGCGATGTGATGACGGGGTATTATCCCCTGAAATTTAAGATATCCTATACCAAGGCAGGCATCCGCAGCGAGGAGCCGGCAGAGCTTACGGTGTTTGTAAAGACCATCGGCAAGCCTGGCAGCGGTATCATCGGCGGCAACGGGCAGGAAACGTCCGGCTCCAAACCACGTATTGTTGTAACTGGTTTTGAGACGAATCCGGCAAAGGTCTTTGCAGGGGAAACCTTTACGCTGATGATTCATGTAAAGAATACTTCCAAGGATACAACGGTGACCAATGTGCTTTTTGATATGCAGGCGGCGCAGGAGGGGGAGGATAAGACAAACACCTATTCCGCATTCCTGCCCACGTCCGGATCCAGCTCTGTCTATATGGAGCAGATTGCGCCGGACACCTCGGCGGATATCGAGATTGAAATGACTGCAAAGGCGGATCTGGCGCAGAAGCCTTATGTCCTTGACGTCAATATGAAATATGACGCGGGCACGGTGTTCGATTTAACGGATAAGGCGAGCGTGTCGATTCCGATTATGCAGGAGAGCCGTTTTGATACGAGCATTCCGGAGGTGGTACCCGACAGCATCGAGGTGGGTTCCCAGTCAAATGTAATGTTCAGCATTTACAATACGGGAAAGACGACCCTCTATAACGTGCAGGTGAAATTTATCGCGGATTCCATCGCGGAGGCGTCGGCATTTGTGGGCAATCTCCAGTCCGGCAATACGGGGAATGTGGATGTGATGCTGACCGGCGCTGCGGCGACCATGGACGACGGCATTGTGAAGCTGGAAATCTCCTACGAGGACGACGCAGGCAATGTGACCACGGCGGAGAAGGAGATTACCCTTTTCGTCACGGAGCCCATGATGGACGATATGATGATGGGTGATGATATGATGGGCGACGATATGATGATGGAAGGTGAAGAGGGCGGCAAGGGAAATACAGGCATCATTGTGGGCAGCGTCTCCGGAGTGGTGGCGCTGGCAGGAGCAGGTCTTGGCGTATTCCTTAAGCTTCGCAAAAAGAAAAAGGCGGCAGCAGCGGAGGCGGCGGAGCTTGCGGCATTAGAGAAAGAGCTGAATGAATAAAGGAAGCAGAAAAAGACGAAATGACAGAAGGGACTGTACGGACAGTCGGATGGTGATAGAGTGGGGGCCGCATGAAGTTTCTTGATTTGCTGCGGATGAGCAGCAGTAATCTCTGGAAAAGAAAAGTGAGAACAATCCTGACGGTGCTTGGCGTGGTGATCGGCGTGGCGTCCATCGTGGTCATGGTGTCGCTGGGTTTGGGACTAAGCCGTTCCCTGATGGCGCAGTACGAGTCCTACGGAAGCCTGACCCAGATTACGGTGAACGAGCCTTGGGGCGATTCTTCCTCGGAGGAGGTGAAGCGTCTGGACCAGAAGCTGATTGACGAGATTCTGGCAATGGAGCATGTGGAGTCGGTGTACCCCATGCTGCGGACGCAGGCGCTTGCCAAATACGGGAGCTACGAGGGTTATCTGCAGTTACAGGGACTGCCGAAGGAATATTTTGAAGAAATAAATATCGAGGTGGGAGGGGGGCAGCTTCCGGGAAACGACGAGAAACTGACTTTTTTCTATGGCTGTGAAGTCTTACAGAATTTTTATAATCCAAAAGGGAATGGCATGGGAGGGCCGCCGGATATTGATCTGATGAAGGATCCGATTTTTGTGATTTTTGATATGGACGCCTACTATGAGGCGGGTTCCACGGATGAGAACGGGCAGACGAAGAAGCCACCGAAGAAATACCTGATTGAGACATGCGGTGTGGAGGCGTCTCCCGGGGAGGATCAGTGGTCGCAGTACGGCTGGTATACCTTTTGTGATATCGACCAGCTCATGGCGGAGTTGAAAAAAATCTTCAAGAATAAGGTGATTCCCGGACAGCCTTCAACGAAGACGGGAAAGCCATATAAGGAAATTTTTTACAGCCAGCTTCTGGTGAACGTGGACAGCATGGACAATGTGGTGGCTTTGCAGAAATCGCTGACGGATTTAGGCTATGACGCCTACAGCCAGGCGGAGTGGGTAGAGTCTGAGCAGAAGACCATGGGTTATATTCAGGCGGTGCTCGGCGGCATCGGCGCGGTGTCGCTGTTCGTAGCGGCTATCGGCATCACCAACACGATGATGATGTCCATTTATGAGCGCACCAAGGAAATCGGCGTGATGAAAGTGCTGGGGTGTGATTTGCGCAATATTCGCAGCCTATTTCTGATGGAAGCTGGGTTTATCGGGTTTATTGGCGGCGTGATCGGGTTGATTTTAAGCTTTATCCTGTCCGTGGTGATCAATAAGGTGGCGGCGAACGCCAATGAGTATATGAATACTTCGGGCGGTATTTCCTATATTCCCATCTGGCTGGTGTTTCTGTCACTGGTGTTTGCGGTGATGGTCGGCATGGTGGCGGGGTTTTTCCCGGCGAGAAGGGCGATGCGGCTGAGTCCGCTGGCGGCGATACGGAACGAATAATAACGTAAAAAGATAATTGCGAAACTCCTTCATGTGTGTTGGAATTGAGCAAATAGCATAATCAACGCAGACGCGCTTGCGCTCCGTTCCAAACGTAATGGTACTAGACTCGAAAATACCTCGTCAAGTACCAACGTTTTCCAAGGGTCTGCTTATGATTATGCTATTCGCTCAATAAATACCGTGATGTGATGAGTTTCGCAATTATTTATGTGACAATGCGAACTGCGTATGGAGGGTTTGTGAATGCGGAAGAAAATGGCGATTTTAGCGGGAGTTTGTGTGCTGGGGCTTTGTGTTGGGTGCGGGCAGCGGGAGGATGACGCGGCACAGGGGCAGGTGATTTCTGAGGCGTCGGGCGAGGCGGATGCTTCAGTGGCGGAGAACGACGGTGCGGAGGCTGACGGCGAAGGCGGTCCGTCCGGCAGGGATGTTTTGCCTGATGCGAATGGCGGGCTGGCGGATGTGGCAGAGGCTGCGGAGACGGAAGCAGACAGCGGGCATGTGCAGCCTGCAGATGCAGATGACGGGGTACAGGCGGGGCTGGAAAGCGGGGAGGCGTCCCCGTCTGTGAAAGAGAAAAAGGGGCTGGAGATACCCGAAAACGGCAGGCGGCTGACGGCGGAGGAGCTGGCGGTGTATACGGAGTGGCTACAGGATCATTCCAATTATGGATTCCTTTTGTCCGATTGGGAGAATCCGGCGCAGATCGATCTCTATCAGGTGTTTTACAGCAGTGCGGGAGTTGGGAGACCGGGAACAGAGGAGGAGAAGCGGGCGCATTTGGAGCGATGGAATCAGGAGGAGATTGAGACGGATTTCGGCGCCATAGATAAGGCGGCTGTGGACGCTCTGCTTCTGGAAAAAGTGGGGTATACCTACGACGAACTCGTGACAAATGGCAGCAGGGGGATGGAGGACTGGTATTATGCGGAGACGGACAGCTTCTGTTCGGAGAGCGGGGATACCAATTACTGCCAGTTTATATGTACGGACGGTGTGAGCAATGAGGACGGCACGGTTGTCACGCTGCAATGCGACGGGGACGACTGGGTGCGGACATGCGAGGTGAAAGTGAGCGTCGAGTCGGGGCGGTTTCTCGGCAATCATATTGCGGAGGGGTGGATTCGCGACACGGAAGGATTTGTAGAGAGGCATACAGAAGAGAGGGGCGACTGTCTGATTGAAGCGTCAGTTTTTGAGAATTTAAACATGGATGCGGACGTCTCCGCGGTGGAAATATTTCTGGTGTAACGGAGAGGTTTTTTACAGACAATAGTGTTAGGTTAAAGTAATTTGAAAAATGCTTGCTTTTTTCTCCGGAAATGTTGTATGATAGATTTACATAAGTATTTATTATGGTAATCTTGCACAACATAGGATGGAGGAGTGGGCATGAAAAAATACAAAAGATTGGCAAAGATATGCATGACGGCTCTTGCCGCCTGTGGGATGCTGCTTGCGCCTGCGGCGGCAATGAAGGTGCAGGCGGAGGAAGTCATCGCCACGGTGCAGGGTAAGGTGATGGAGGGAACGACCTCCAAGTTGTTATATCTGGACACCTCGGACGGAAAAATGGAGATAAAGATTGACGGCAGCACCAGCACAGGCAACTGTAAGATGCTTTTGCCGGATAAGAAGATCAGCGTGTCGGTGGCAAATGGGAACGACGGTTATCTCCATGCGGTTTCAATCTCAGAGAGTGGGGAAAATCCCAGCGTGGAACTGGATACCTCAAAGGTTTCCAATGTGGTCGGGACAGTGAATGATAAGACGACAGAAGATGTGCTGCATTTGGATACGGCGCAGGGCGAGATGGAGTTAAAAATTGACAAGAACACGGATCTTAGCAACTGTTCCGTTCTGGTGGTTTCCGGGAAATATGTGGTGAGCTGTGCGAGAGGCGAGGATGCCTACATGCATGCCATCAGCATTGCGGATGTGGCGGCGGCGCCCGCCCCCTCAACGGACATGTCTCAGACGGGAACGGCATCCCAGACGTACACGCAGACGCCGGTGGTGAATCCCACAGGCGAGACGAGATCCGTGACGGGCACGGTGAAGGATAACACGGAGGAGTCAACACTTTATCTGGCAACTTCCGAGGGGACTTTTACTTTTAAAATTGACGACAGCACGGACACGTCCAAAGGGATGGTTCTGACGCCGGACAATAAGCTGATGGTTACTTATTTCAGAGGCTCGGACAGCAATCTCCACGTGGCGTCGATTGTGGGTGTGAAAGACAGTTCCTCGGCTTCGGTGGACACTTCGTCGCGGGCTACGGTAATTGGCACGGTCAAGGCAAAGTCTACGGAGAATGTTCTTGTTCTGGATACTTCCGCGGGTGAGATGGAATTGAAAATGGACAAGGTGGCAGGACCGTCCGGCTGCAAGGTTCTGGTGGAGGACAAGAAGGTTTCCGTGACCTGTTCCAGAGGGGATGATGCGTATATGCACGCACTCACGATTACGGCAGTAAAGTAAATAAATGAAATACATGATTTGAACCTCCTTTGCGCATACTAGATACAAAAAGTGCGCAGAGGAGGTTTTTATATGGGCAGCAAATTAAGAATTGTGGACGTACATGCAAGGCAGATACTGGATTCCCGCGGCAATCCCACCGTGGAGGCGGAGGTGACTGTGGAGAAGGAGGTGGGCGGCTGTCAGTACAAGGGGCGGGCGGCTGTCCCGAGCGGTGCCAGCACCGGACGATTTGAGGCGGTGGAGCTGCGCGACGGGGAGACGGTGTACTTCGGTCTTGGAACGACCAAGGCAGTCAATAATGTGAATACAAAAATCCGCGAGGCGCTTCTCGGCATGGATGCCTTTGATCAGGGGCTGATTGATCGGACATTGATCGAGCAGGACGGCACGGACAACAAAAGCAATCTGGGGGCGAACGCCACGCTTGGCGTCTCCATGGCATGTGCCAGAGCGGGTGCGGAGGCGCTGGGGATACCGCTTTACCGCTATCTGGGCGGTGCGTATACGAGACTCTTGCCGGTGCCGATGATGAATATTTTAAACGGTGGCAAACATGCGGACAACACGGTGGATTTTCAGGAGTTTATGATTATGCCCGTGCAGGCGGAAAGCTTTGCGGACGGACTGCGCATCTGCGCGGAAATCTATCACAACTTAAAAAAGATTTGCAACGACAGGGGGCTTTCCACAGGTGTCGGTGACGAGGGCGGATTCGCGCCGTCTTTGCCGGACGCTTTTGCGGTGTTAGATCTGATTGTGGAGTCCATCAAGGCGGCAGGCTACACGCCGGGGCAGGATATCAAGATCGCGCTGGACGTGGCGGCTTCCGAGCTTTATAATGAAGCGGACGGGGTTTATCATTTCCCGGGCGAGACGGAGTTAAAGCGGCACAGGCAGGAGACGGAAGGCTCTTTTGTGTCGTCGTGCTATGAGGCGGGCTGTCAGACGCCGGACTGCGGAGAAAGCCCGGAGATTACCCGCAGTACGGAAGAGATGGTGGCTTACTATGAGGAGCTGGTGGAGCGTTATCCCATTATTTCCATCGAGGACGGGCTGGCGGAGGATGACTGGGACGGCTGGCAGATGATGACGAAAAAGCTGGGGGAGAAGATTCAGCTTGTGGGCGACGATCTGTTTGTCACAAATACCAAGCGTCTTGACGCGGGTATCAAGCTGCAGGTGGCAAACGCGATCTTGGTGAAAGTGAATCAGATCGGCACGGTCAGCGAGGCGATGGATGCCATAGAGATGGCGCAGAAAAATGGCTATAAGGCGGTGATTTCCCACCGTTCGGGTGAGACGGAGGATACCTTTATCGCGGATTTGGCGGTTGCAGTGAACGCCGGGCAGATTAAGACGGGCGCGCCGTGCAGGAGCGACAGGGTGGCGAAGTATAACCAGCTTCTTAGGATTGAGGAGGAGCTTTCAAGCGTGGCGTGCTATAAGGAGCCGTTTAATAAAATATAATGCTTATGAAGAAACAGGCGCTTCATGGAGGCGGGGCGCCTGTTCGTTTGAGAGGAGAGGAAAATGAAGCGAATGGGCGTTTTGTCGGATACGCACGGGAAGCTGCGGGATGAGGTGGTGGAGATTCTGCGGGGGTGCGATGTGATTTTACATGCGGGGGATATCAATACGCCGAAGGTGATGGAGAGTCTTAAGGAAATCGCGCCGCTTTATATTGTACGTGGGAATGCGGATAAAGAGTGGGCGGAGGGACTGCCGGAAAGCTTGTCGGAGGAAATCTGCGGGCTGCGGGTTTTCATGGTACATAACAAAAAGCATATGCCGGAAGAGATGGGAAATTATGATCTGGCGGTATTCGGGCATTCTCATAAATATGAGGAGCGCAGGGAGGGGACATGCCTTTATCTGAATCCCGGAAGCTGCGGACCGAGAAGGTTTTCCCAACCTGTGACCATGGCGGTGGTGGAAATAGAGGAAGAGACAGGAGAGCTTCGGGTCAACAGAAAAGACATTGCGCAGGATATGCAGGCGACCATGGATAAAAAGGGCGGACGGACTGCGATGGAAAAAGGAAAGGGAGGCGGCGCAGAGGAATTGGAGGAAACGACATTTTCTGTGGACAGACTGCGCCTGATTCTGCGGGATGTAGATAAAGGGAAAAGCGTTTCCGATATCGCTGTGAAATATGGAATATCTAAGGATATGACGGAGCAGATCTGCCGTCTCTATCTGACCCATCCCGGCATTGACGCGGCGGGGGTGCGGGAAAAAATGGGGATGCCGCGGGACCGGTAGGGCGGCGGGCGGTAGTCATTTCTGAGTATATGTGAGGTATTATTTGATAAAATATAAGCTGAGTATTTGGGGTAAACACATTTGGAGGGCATCAGGATGGGAATTTTAACAGAAGAAGAGCTAAGGGACAGAATAACGGACAGCTATGATGAAATGTGCCTTTATCAAGAAAAAGGCGATTATAAAAAGGCGTTTGAAATTCTATATGAAATGTGGGAGCTGCTTCCGGGAAACAAAATAGATCATGAGGAGAGTTTTTCTGTCGTAGCGGGAATTATTGAAAATGCGATTGATTGCGGTGACAAAGAAGTTATGCGGCAATGGATCGATAAAATGGATTATATAGCGGAAAAAAGGGAGAGGGAGACAGGAGACAAAGGAGAAAAAGAATATTACCGTGGTAAAGTGGAATATGAACTCGGTAATTATGAAGAAGCCCATAAAAATCTGCACAGTGCGGTGAAAAACGGCTGGCGACTGACAGAGTATGATAAGAAGTATGCAGATTTTTTGGCAGATAAGAAAAACACAGGAAAATCAGACAGGAATGTTGGTTTAAACGTGAATGATTCTAATACAGTTGGAAAGGGCAACGAAGAACTAGATGAAAAGACATATAAGAAAATTACCAGTTTAAGTAACAGGGCAGACAAGTGCGCGGAAAAGGGGGAGTTTGACAAGGCAAAACAATTATTCCTTGAAGCGCTTGCTTATGTGTCGCTGCCAAAGTATAACTGGGAGGCGAGTACATGGCTATATACGGCGTTGGGAGACGTGTCATACCTTGATGGCAAGTATGACAGCGCCATAGAGTATCTGAATGAGGCATTGAAATGTCCTGACGGAATCGGGAATCCCTTTATTTTGTTAAGATTGGGAGAAAGCTTTTATGAGAGCCATAATATGGAGAAAGCAAGAGAGTATCTGATTCAGGCATATATGTGCGAGGGCGCTGAAATCTTTGAAGGCGAGGATAAGAAATATAAAAAACTGATTGATGATTTCATATAGAGTCATCGCATGACATTTATTTGGAAGTCAATACCGGGCTGATGGAGAAAAACTTTCATTTGAGACCCTGATACGGAGGATTATTGTGATACAGATCATAAAGAGCAACAAGACACAGTTTGAATATGACATACAGGCACTTTTGAAGTCCTTTTACCCAGAGTGGGAGCCGCGTATGCTGGCGCCGGACTCAGAGGTCAGGGACAGAAGGATATTGGAAGGCGAGCCGGTGATGGAGCTGTTTTTCGGCGGGGATGAGGTGACGCTTAATATGCTTTGCGGGGCGGCGCATTCAAGAAATACAGATGGTTTACATAACGTGGATTCCGCAGCAGGAGCGGACGAGAAAGAGAAGAAGCATATTTACACTTGGCACCCCCGGGAACAGGCGGGCACCCCGGAATATAAAAATGCGTTCAAGCGGTTTTTCTATCAATCTCTCTGCGAGGAGACGGGCACGACCCTGCCGTGGGGGAATCTGACGGGCATTCGTCCCACGAAGATTGCCATGACCATGATGGAGCAGGGGAAAAGCGAGGCGGAAACCGCAGATTATCTGAAAACCATGCATCTGGTGAGCGGAGAGAAAACTGCGCTGGCGTTGGACATTGCGAAGAGGGAGCAGGAGATTTTGAGCACCCTGCACTACGAAAATGGGTACAGCCTTTATGTGGGGATTCCCTTCTGCCCCACCACCTGCCTGTACTGCTCCTTTACCTCCTATCCGATCGGCGCGTGGAAAAAGAAGGTGGGCAGTTATCTGGCGGCTTTGGAGCGCGAGATTGACGCGACGGCGGAAATGATGCGGGATAAGATACTGGACACCGTCTATATCGGTGGCGGCACGCCCACGTCCCTGTCGGCGCAGGAGCTTGCGCGGCTTCTTACGAGATTGAAGAGCGCGTTTGATTTCAGCACCGTGCAGGAGTTCACGGTGGAGGCGGGGAGAGCCGACAGCATTACGGAGGAAAAGCTGCGGGTGCTTTTGGAAAACGGGGTAACGCGGATTTCCGTGAATCCCCAGACCATGAAGCAGGTGACCCTTGACCTGATTGGCAGGCGGCATACCGTGGAACAGGTGGAAGAGGCTTTCCGGCTTGCCAGACAGATTGGTTTTGACAATATCAATATGGACATCATTCTGGGACTGCCGGGGGAGACAGCGGCGGATGTGGCGCATACCATTGAGGCAATTAAAGCGCTCTCGCCAGATGCCCTGACGGTACATTCCCTTGCGGTGAAACGTGCCTCCAAACTGGGGAAATGGATCGAGGAACACGGTGCGACCGCCTACAATAACACGGAGGAAATCATGGAGATTGCGGCGCGCGGCGCGGCGGCTATGGAGATGGTGCCCTACTATCTTTACCGCCAGAAAAATATGTCGGGCAATTTTGAGAATGTGGGCTATTCCAGACAGGGTAAGTACGGCATTTACAACATTCTGATCAACGAGGAGAAACAGACGATCGCGGCGCTGGGCGCCGGCTCTATCACCAAGGGTGTTTTCACGGACGACCGGATCGAGCGGTGCGAGAATGTGAAGGATGTGACCCAGTATATCGAAAGAGTGGAGGAGATGATTGAGCGGAAAGGGAGGCTTTTAAACTGTATTTTATAGTTATGTAAACTAAAATTGGCAAAGTATACCACAAAAACGACAATCTATACCAACCCCATAGAAAAAAAGTGCTTTTTCACATACAATACACTTACTGCAACACAGATTTAAGAAAAAAGGTTGACATGAAATGACGCGAAAGGATACCATTAGCAAGCATTAGCTAATCTGCGCCCTTTTGCGCCTTTTTTTGCTGCCCGCTCTATAATTTTATTGTCAATTACAAAGCCGCTATCTTTACGGAACCGCGTGTTCCCGTGAAGATAGCGGCTTTCTGCGCGCATAAGCAGAGTCGGAAAGCGTTAGAGACAGGATGCGTCCTACCCCGCAGCCACGGACGGCGCCATCACAGGATTGACCTTCGGTACCACCTACGAATACCGGGTAAAGAACACGGACGGCAGTTTTGGTACATGGAAAGACGCCACACCAAGCGGCACAAAGATAGAGAACCTTCCCGCAGGGGAGTACGAAATACGCGTCAAGGCTGTGGAGACAGGCAACACCAGTTTCCAGAGCGAGACCGCAACGGTCACCATCGGGGAGCTGCCCGGTGTGAAGATAACCTTTATGGCGGACGGAAAGGAATATGCAGTTCGCTATACGAAAAGCGGCGGCACACTGACGGACATTCCGTCCGTGCCTGCTAAAGAAAATGCGGTGGGCGCATGGTGTATGGACGAACAGGGCACCCCTGCGGTGTTTACCGGCATTACCGCGGACATGACCGTCTATGCGGTCTACACTATGGCATACACCGTCACCGTGGAGGGCGTGGCAAAGAAACCCGGCAAGCCCGCAGACGGCGGGGACAAAGAGGACGACCCGAAACCAGACCCGGCACCCGGCGACACGACTCCGACAGAGAAACAGCCGGAAGGCAGACCAGGAACAAAACCCAGACAGGAAGAAAGCACGGAGCCGGAAGAAAGCGGGAAGCCATGGAGGGATTCTGATACGGAAGCGGGAAGGCAGGAGACAGGAGGCGCAGAGACAGGAACATCCACGATGGACAGCCCGGATTCACAGCCCGGAACGGCGGACAGCACAAGCTCCGGGCAGCCCGCAGGCACACCAACACAGCAGGAAGAAATGAAACTCGGAAACGGCACGGTCATCGTTACCGTGGTATGCGAGGAAGAAAAATGCACCGCGGCAGTGGCGGACACCGAAGCGGTCATAAAGGCGGTACTGACGCCCGAGCAGCAGGCACTTGTAAACGGCGGCGAGACCATAGAGATTCGGATCGATGTGACCGATATCTCCGAAAAAGTACCCGCACAGGACAAGGAAGTGATCGAGAGCGGCATCAAGGCGTACAGCGAAGAAGTACCCGGACTCGTTCTCGACATGTACGTTGACATCTCCATGTTTATCAAGATAGGAGCCGGAGACTGGAACGCCGTCACCGAGACGGACGAATCCATAGAGGTTGTAGTCAACATCCCGGAGAAACTGTTAAGTGACGGCAGGGAATTTTATATCATCCGCGCCCATAACGGGGAGTACACCTTTATGAACGATCTGGATGATACGCTCGAAACCATCACCATTCGCACGGAACTGTTCTCAAGTTACGCCATTGCCTATGTGGAGACGGACGGCACATCCGCAGCCGCAAAGTGCGGACTCTGCCATATCTGCCCGACTTTTTGGGGGATATGCTACTTTATCTGGCTGGCATTTATCTTAGCGGTCATGGCGATCGTGATATTTGTGGCGGCGCGCCGCAGGAGAGAGGAGGAGCAGGAAGGACAGGGATAAGAATTTAATAGAATGAGAGAAGACAGGGCAGGGATAAAGAAACTTATCGCCTGCCCTGTCTTTTACGGTGTATTACTTTTGCTGTTTTCTAAGCGCTTCGTTCTCCGCAAGGAGCTGTCGGATCAAGGCGTCTTTTTCGGCAAGATGCTGATCCTTCTCTGCGATCGCTTGCTCGTGCTCTAAGCGGTCCTGCTCGTGCTCTAACCGGTCCTGCTCAATCTTCCGCTCATAACTGCGGATATCCTGCTCGTGCTCTATCCGGTCCAGTTCAATCTTCCGCTCATAACTGCGCAGGTCCTGATAATACTCTTCTCTATCACGGCACCTCTTGCGCACCAGATCGTCCGCGCTCATGCGGAATATAGTTTCAGACGCCTCCTGCAAATATTCATCCTTGGATGCCAGCATATTGATCTCCTCCCATGTCGTTGCCTTAAACAGCATTGCCCACTCATGAATATGGTATCGTTTGTCTTCCTCTGTCGCCAAGTCTACCCGAGATAAGTCTACCACATGTAAGGCCAGACTGTCACTATATTTTTGATGATTTTTAACGTTTATCAGTTTATAGGACGCATAAAACTCCGGCTGCTCCTCAAACAGTGTATAGTCGAGAAATCCGATATGTACGGCAGGTTTTGCGTCCAGATAATCCTGCCCGTGATTCAGTTGGTCAAAGGAGCGGCACAGGTACATGACCGAGCGCTCCCGCCAGTTCAGCTTATTGGCTATCTGCATTTCCAGATTGATAAGAGTGCGATTATTTAAAACCACGTTGATATCCAGACGAAACTCCTTGTCCGTCACAGTCTCTCCCAGAATGACGGGGTTGGTGATTTCCACAGATACGACTTTTTGCTCGGAGAGATGGAGCAGAGAGCAGATTAGCCCGCGCAGGACTTTATTATTGGACTGTAACACCGCGCGGAACATGTAGTCGTTGGTCATGTTGTAGGGGATTGGTCCTTTTGCATCGAGAAAAGCCGGAGATGAAATTTGGTTCATAGATGTGTTTTCCTTTCTTAGAAAAAATGACGGAGCGCCGCCCCAAAGAGTTGAGGAATTAGAAGATAAAAATCCGATTCCAAGTGAAATGAAAGATATAAAAACTTTCGATAAAACAGATATACCATGACAAGGGGGAAATTGCAAAGACTTTCGCGGAAATAGGTTGTAGAAAAAATATAGACGGAATATCGCACATTTCTTCTGCGCCTCTATATGTGGAAAAGAAAACAGCTGATTCATAAAGAAAACACAAGATATGGTATTGTGCAGCTTGTATATGACCTGCTGAGAAATAAAAAAGTATGATGGGATATAATAACAGAAAAGTTGGTAGAGAGGCGGAGGAAAATATGATAAAATGGTATCTGAAAATAATGTTGTGCGAAGGAGGAGTTCAATATGCAGTACAGAATTATCGGAGACACGATGCCGGCGGTGGAAGTTTTGTTCGACGCGCCGGGGGAAGCCATGTACACCCAGTCGGGCGGTATGGCGTGGATGTCGGAGGGAATCACCATGGATTCCAACATGAAGGGCGGCCTCGGCAAGAGCATCGGCAGGATGTTTTCGGGGGAATCTCTTTTTATGGCGACCTACAGGGCGGAACGTGCGGGCAGTATGGTGGCTTTTGCGTCAACCGTGGCGGGAGAAGTGCTTCCCGTTGACGTGGGCGCAAACGGCGGTCTGATCTGTCAGAAGGGGGCGTTTCTCTGTGCGCAGGAGACGGTGAACCTGAACATAACCTTTACCAAAAAGTTTTCCGCAGGTCTTTTTGGCGGAGAAGGCTTTATCCTGCAGGATATCAGCGGCAGCGGTATGGTATTTTTGGAAATCGATGGCAATAAAGTGGAGAAAAATCTCGCGCCCGGAGAAGTCCTCAAGGTTGACACGGGAAATGTGGTTGCCTTCGAGAGAACGGTCAATTATGAAATTGAGACCGTGAAGGGACTGAAAAACATCTTTTTAGGCGGTGAGGGACTGTTCCTGACGAAGCTGACCGGACCGGGGAAGGTGATTCTCCAGACCCAGAACTTTAACGAGTTTGCTGGACGGATTATCAGGATGGTGCCGTCGTCGAGGTAGGAAATATAATATAGTAATGAAATAATATTAAAAGAAAACTACTTTAGAGTATACTACTTATGAGTAGTTTTCTTTTTGCCTAAAATGGAGGAAAAGAAATTTATATTTCAAAAACTATTTATTTTTTGAAATAAAAAAGTCAAAAGACACATAGGCTTGTAAATCTTTCCAAAAGAGTGTAAAATCTAACAAGCATGTAGTATCACTCCAGACAGAGTGAAATCCCCCGCAGCAGCCGCTAAGGTCATGCAGGCACGACTTTGGCTCGTTGCGCGCGGAAATAGAGATGAGGAAATTATGTATACACGGAGGTAACCATGGCACTGAGCAAAAAACCGATGACTGGCATGAAGGATATCCTTCCCGAAGAGATGGAGATCCGTGACTATGTGATCGGCATCATCAAAGAAACCTACGGAAATTTCGGCTTTACCTCGATCGAGACGCCCTGTGTGGAAAACCTTGCGAACCTAAACTGCAAGGCGGGCGGTGAGAACGAGAAGCTGATTTTTAAAATATTGAAGCGGGGCGAGAAGCTGCGCATCGACGAGGCGAAGAGCGAGGAGGACCTGACGGACGGCGGTCTGCGCTACGACCTGACGGTGCCCCTGGTGCGGTATTATTCTAACCACGCGAATGAACTGCCTGCGCCTTTTAAGGCATTGCAGATGGGCAATGTGTGGCGGGCGGACAGACCCCAGCGGGGACGCTACCGTCAGTTTATGCAGTGCGATATCGATATTCTGGGAGAGGCGACGAATCTGGCGGAAATCGAGCTGATTCTGGCTACTACCACGACTCTTGGCAGGATTGGTTTCAAGGATTTTAACATCCGCATCAACGACCGGCAGATTTTAAAAGCGATGGCGGCTTACAGCGGTTTTGCCGAGGAAGATTACGACCAGGTGTTCATTATATTAGATAAGATGGACAAGATTGGCAGGGACGGCGTGGCGGCGGAACTTTTGGAAGCGGGATTTTCGCAGGAGAGCGTGGACAAGTATTTGGCGCTGTTCGCGGGCATGGAGACGGCGGAGCGGCCAATCGCCTACATTTCGGAAAAACTGGACGGCGTGCTCGCAGGCGGCGTTATGGAGAGCTTTCAGGAAATCATAGACAGTGTGGAAGCCACCAAGGGCGATTTCTTTAAGCTGGTGTTTGACCCGACGCTGGTGCGCGGCATGTCCTACTATACGGGCACGATCTTTGAGATTGAAATGCCGCAGTTTGGCGGCAGCTGCGGCGGCGGCGGAAGATACGATAAGATGGTGGGGAAATTCACGGGAAACGACGTGCCCGCCTGTGGTTTTTCGATTGGGTTCGAGCGCATCATCCTGCTGCTTTTGGAGAGCGGTTTTAAGGTGCCAAAGGCGGGAAAGAAAATCGCCTATCTGATGGAAAAAGGGCTGCCTTCCGAAAAGCTGTGCGAGGTGATGGCGAAAGCCCAGAAGGAGCGGGAGAGCGGCAATCAGATTCTGGTAGCACGGATGAACAAGAACAAGAAGTTCCAGAAGGAGCAGCTGACCGCGCAGGGGTATGAGGAGTTTGAAGAGTTTTACAAAGAGGAATTGAAACGATAAAGGAGCTGCCTGCACAGGTTTAAGCAAAGGCATCAGAAAAGAGGGAGATATCAGTTATGGCAGAATCAATGAAGGGCTTGAAGAGATCGCACCGTTGTGCGGAACTTTCCTTACAGAATGTGGGGGAAGAAGTGACCGTGATGGGATGGGTGCAGAAACAGAGGAACAAGGGCGGCATCATTTTTGTGGATTTGCGCGACCGTTCCGGCATTCTGCAGATTATATTTGAAGAGGCGGACTGCGGGGCGGAAGCTTTCGCCAAGGCGGAGAAGATGCGCAGCGAATTCGTGATTGCCGTTGTCGGCAAGGTGGAGAAGCGCTCCGGTGCCGTCAATGAAAATTTAAAGACGGGGGAAATCGAAATCCGTGCGGCACAGGTGCGCGTGCTGTCGGAATCCGAGACGCCGCCTTTCCCGGTGGAGGCAGACTCCAAGACAAAAGAAGAGATTCGCTTGAAATACCGTTATCTGGATTTGAGAAGACCAGATATCCAGGAAAAATTGATGCTTCGGAGCAAAATCGTTTCTGAAATGCGCGACTTTATGGCGAAAGAAGGCTTTCTGGAAATTGAGACGCCGATTTTGTGTAAGTCCACGCCGGAGGGGGCAAGGGATTATCTGGTGCCGAGCCGTGTGCATCCGGGCAGCTTTTATGCGCTGCCACAGTCGCCGCAGCTTTACAAGCAGCTTTTGATGTGCTCCGGCTATGACCGTTATTTCCAGATTGCGAAATGCTTCCGCGACGAGGATCTGCGGGCGGACAGGCAGCCGGAGTTTACGCAGGCGGATATGGAGCTGTCCTTTGTGGATGTGGATGATGTGCTAGAGGTAAATGAGCGGCTGATTCAGCATATCTGCAAGGAGGCGATCGGGCTTGACGTGCAGCTTCCCCTGCCGCGTATGACTTGGCAGGAGGCGATGGAGCGGTTTGGCTCCGACAAGCCGGATACCCGTTTCGCGATGGAACTGACAGATGTGTCAGATGTGGTGGCGGGCTGCGGCTTCGGCGTGTTCACTTCCGCGCTGGAAAACGGCGGCTCCGTGCGGGGCTTAAACGTGAAGGGACAGGCGGCTATGCCCCGGAAAAAAATCGACGCGCTGGTGGACTTTGCGAAGGGCTACGGCGCGAAGGGACTGGCTTATTTAAGTGTGCAGGAGGATGGCACCTATAAGTCTTCCTTCGCAAAGTTTATGACAGAAGAAGAACTGGACAAACTGGTGCAGGCGATGCAGGGCGAAAAGGGCGATTTGCTGCTCTTTGCGGCGGATAAGAAGGATATTGTCTACAGCGTGCTCGGCGCGCTCAGAGTGGAACTTGGCAAACAGCTGGGGCTGATCGACGAGTCAAAATATAACTTCCTCTGGGTGGTGGAGTTCCCGCTTCTTGAGTGGAGCGAGGAGGAGAACCGCTTTATGGCGATGCACCATCCGTTCACCATGCCTATGGAGGAGGACTGGCAGTATATCGATTCCGACCCGGGCAGGGTGCGCGCGAAAGCGTATGATATCGTATTAAACGGGGTGGAGCTTGGCGGCGGTTCCGTCAGAATCCATCAGGACGATATCCAGGAGAAAATGTTTGAGGTGCTGGGCTTTACGAAGGAGCAGGCGTGGGAGCAGTTCGGCTTCCTCTTAAATGCTTTCAAGTACGGTGTGCCGCCTCATGCGGGGTTGGCTTACGGTCTTGACCGTATTGTGATGCTCTTAACCCATGCGGACAGCATCCGCGAGGTGATCGCGTTCCCTAAGATTAAGGACGCGTCCTGCCTGATGACGGAAGCGCCGGGTACGGTTGACGAAAAGCAGCTGGCGGAGCTGCAGATTGCGGTTACATCCGCACCAGACAAGGAAGAGAAGGCGTAAAACGCTTCGGCATGGAGGGTAATATGGCGGAACAGAAAATAGATAACAAAGCGCTGGAAGAGGCGATTGCGGCTTTCCGCTCCGATAAGGAGAGGGACAGTTATGTGAAGGTGATGGAGCTTTTGGAGAAATCCATTGTGCTGGTGCCTGCCATGCCGCCGCAGGACATTGCCCCGGAGCTTATGGAGCAGCTGAAAGCGGGAAAACCGGTGCAGTTTCCCAAGGACACAAAGATTGTGCCCTGCCTGTTGCGCAAGGAAACGGGAGAGCAGGCGCTTCCCATCTTTACTTCGCCGCAGCAGATTCCCGAGGATAAAAAAAGTCCTATGGTGATGGCGATGCCTTTTATGGGTGTGGTCTCCATGGCGGCGGCGAATCAGGATAAGGTGGAGGAGGTTGTGGTCAATCCCTTTACCGGCATGATGATTTTAAATAAGTCGATTTTGGAAATAGCGGAAAAGCGCAGAAAGGCTGCGGGACAGATGAAGACGGTGCAGCTGACGCCGGAACAGTTTAAGGATTTTGCCCACAACCGGGTGTCGCTTTTCCTGCTGCCGAAATACCTGTTTGAGAACGGGGAGGAAGGGCTTAAGAAATTACAGCACGAGGAGGGCGCGTTTCTTCTGCAGCTTTACGACAAGGTTTATCCGAAGGGGCAGAAGTGCGGCTGCAGAGCCGAAGATTTCTCACTGATGACGCTGAACCTCACGGATACGATACAGCTTACCCGTCTGGATATGCCCGACGAGACCAATAAAAAGGGACTGTGCTACCGGGTCTATGCGGTCTTTAAGCGGGATACGCAAGAGGTGCTGTACTATACGCTGGAAAACACAAAGGACGGCAATATGATTGCCGGGGTCACGCAGGACGGCAGGCATGAAATCCTGGAGCCGGCGCCGGACAACGGGGCGGAGATAGAGGCGATTATGGGTCTTGTACAGCCCGGCTGAGGTCGGGAATACGAAGCAGGGGTCTGTGTGAGTCTGGCGGGGCAAAAGCAGACAGCGCGAACCCTGGATAGGAAGGAAAGCAGTATGACAGACACGGTTATCTTCGATTTGGACGGGACGCTTCTCGACACGCTGGAGGATTTGACGGACAGCGTCAATTACGCCATGAAAACCTTCGGCTTTCCCGTACATACGATTGACGAGGTGCGCACCTTTGTGGGAAATGGCGCGCCGAAACTCTTGGAGCGCAGCATACCGCAGGGTTTGGAAAATCCTGACTACGAGGCGGCCTTGGCGGCCTTCAAGGCGCATTACGCCGAACATTGCGAGGATAAGACGCGCCCTTATGAGGGGGTGCCGGAAATGCTCGCAGCGTTAAAAGAGCAGGGCTTTCATCTTGCCATTGTCTCAAATAAATTTGATGGCGCGGTCAAAAAACTCTGTCAAAAATATTTTGGGGAATTTATCTCGGTTTCCATCGGGGAGAGTGCGGAGGTGAAGAGAAAACCTGCGCCCGATACGGTGTACCGGGCGCTTCATGAGCTTGGATGTGATGCCTCACAGGCAGTTTATGTGGGAGATTCCGAGGTGGATATTCAGACGGCGAAAAATGCGTCGCTGCCCTGTATCAGCGTTACCTGGGGCTTTCGCACCGAGGAAAAGCTAAGGAGCGAGGGCGCACAGGAAGCAATGCTGATTAAGACTCCTCAGGAGCTTGTTCCCCTTCTGGCTCGTCTTCGGGCGGAAGGGTAATCAGCACTTTCACGATATGGTTGTCCTGAATGCCGCGGGCACGCAGGGTAATGCCGTTCTCTAAAGTGATGGTCTCCTCGTCCTGCGGCAGCCGGTCGAGTTTTTCGAGCATGAGACCGCCGATGGAATCATAATCTTCGGAATCCAGAGAGATACCCAAGGCGTCGTTGATATCGTTCAGCTTCATGCCGCCCTCCACCAGATATTGTCCTTCTTCCAATTCCTGTATCAGCTCTTCCTCATCGGCGTCGTATTCGTCGCGGATTTCACCGACCAGCTCTTCGATGATATCCTCCATGGTGATCATGCCGACGGTCGCGCCGTATTCGCTTAAAACGAAGGCAATGCTGCTGGACTTTTCACGAATTTCCATCAACAAATCCGATACGTTCTTATATTCGTAGGTATAGTAAGCCTCACGCAGAATCTTCTTAAGGCTGAATTTTTCCTTATCCTTTACCAGAATAAAATCTTTGATATTAACAATGCCGATGATGTGGTCGGGGTCTTCGTCATACACCGGAAGCCGCGTAAACATGCAGGACTGAAAGGTGGAGAGCAGCTCCTGATAGGTGGCGCTTAAAGGGACCGTGGTCATCTGGATACGGGGAATCATAATGTCCTTTGCGACGGTGTCCCCGAAATCAAATACGTTGTAAATGAGCGTCCGTTCCTCCGATTCAATCACGCCGCCCTCATGACTTACGTCTACATAGGTTTTCAGCTCTTTTTCGGTGATGCTGAAATTGTTCCCTTCAGAGCTGATATGTAACAGCCGGAGAATCCAGTTAGAGAGCATGTCCACTAAAAAAATAACAGGTGTAAGTATTATCATCAGCAGGCGGATGATGGGAGCAAACATAAGCGAGATAGGCTCGGCGCGCTGCATCGCCCATGTCTTGGGGATGATCTCACCAAACATCAAAATGACGAAAGTCAGAACGCCAGTGGCGATTCCCACCGCTTTATTGCCCCAGAGACTGATAGCAAACGTGGTCATCAGGGAGGAAGCGGACAGATTGACGATGTTATTGCCAATCAGAATAGCGCTCAGCATTTTGCCGTATTGGTCTAAAATGGCGAGTACGCGGACGGCTCCCTTGTTGTTTTCCTCTGCTAAGGTGCGCAGCCGCACCCGGTTGACGGTCGAAAAGGCAGTCTCGGCTGAGGAGAAAAAAGCTGATAACAGCACGAGCACACCCAGCGAGACGAGTTGTATGACACCTGTAGTATCCAATAATGTTCACTCCTTGTTTCCATAATTTTAATAGCTCATTCGTTTCTTACTAATCAAAAATATTATTATAAGAACAAGATGGTGTCAAGTTTTAATGCGTGGCGGAATACATATTTAGAAGAGGACTGCATGGGACAGGAATAAGAACAGGGGGTAGTTATGGGAAAAAAGGATTTATATATGGAAAAAGCGGTGTTTATCATTAAATGTATGCTGGCGGCATATATCCTGACGGCGGGGCTTCTTTTGCTGCTGGCGTTTCTGCTGTACCGCTTCGGACTGTCCGAGAAGGTGGTGTCTGTCTGTATCATTGCGGTTTACATTATCGTCACCTTTCTGGCGGGACTGCTCGCAGGGAAGAAGGAGAAGCACAGGAAGTTTCTGTGGGGGCTTGTCGTGGGAGCGCTGTATTTTGGCATTCTGGTGGTCGTATCTTTAGTGGTGAACAAAGGTGCGGAAGATATTGCGGGAAACATGATGACGGTATTTTTCCTCTGCGCCGGCAGCGGGATGCTCGGCGGGATGCTCGCGAAATGAGACTGGACGGACGGAAAGTTTTATGCTATACTGTCTAAAGTTATGAGCAAGTTTATACATAAGGAGGACACACCGATGAAGCATATTAAGACGTTATCTACCAGAGATTTGAAGGAATCCATGAAAAAGGGCGGCTGCGGCGAGTGCCAGACTTCCTGCCAGTCCGCATGTAAGACTTCCTGCACCGTAGGAAACCAGAGCTGCGAGAAGGCGAGATAACGGAGCGCAAACCGCGCATGACGGCAGAACGTGGAGCAAAGAGAAGATAAGAAAAGAGGGCAGGCTCGGCATACGGGGTATGACGGGGCTGCCCGTCTGCGTGTGCGCCCACAGTTCAGCCAGAGCATGGGCGCGGGCTGAACAAATATTGAACAAATATATTTAGTCAGGAGAAAGATTGTGATACATCAATACATAAGTAACGGTTATCATATTGTGATGGACGTCAACAGCGGCAGCGTCCATGTGATGGACAAGTCCGCCTATGATACGGTTCCCATTGTGGAGCGGCTGTTAGGGCAGGGCGCGGAAAAACCGGAAGAAATCGCCGCTACGGTGGCGAAAGAGCTTTCCATGGAGCGTTCCGAAGCGGAGGAGACGGTGGAGGAAATCCTGTACTTAAAAGACCAGGGACAGCTTTTTACGGAAGATATTTACGAGAAGTACATAGACGCGTTCAAAAACCGGGAAACCGTGGTGAAAGCGCTCTGCCTGCATATTGCCCATGACTGCAACCTTGCTTGCAAGTACTGCTTTGCCGGCGAGGGCGAATACCACGGCAGACGTGCGCTGATGAGTCTGGAAGTGGGAAAGAAGGCGCTTGACTTCCTCGTGGCGAACTCCGGGAACCGGGTGAATCTGGAGGTGGATTTCTTTGGCGGGGAGCCGCTTTTGAACTGGCAGGTGGTGAAGGAGCTGGTGGCTTACGGCCGTTCTCTGGAGGAGCCGCACAACAAGAAATTCCGCTTTACGCTGACGACCAACGGGGTGCTCCTCGACGACGAGATTCTGGCATTTGCAAATAAGGAAATGTCAAATCTTGTTTTAAGCATAGACGGGAGGAAGGAAATCCACGATTTGATGCGGCCGCACCGTGGCGGGCAGGGCAGCTATGACGAGATTCTTCCGAAATACAAGAAGGCGGCCGAAAGCAGAAACCAGATGAACTATTACGTGCGTGGCACTTACACCCATAACAATACGGATTTTTCTGAGGACGTGATTCATTTGGCGGATGAGGGGTTTGAGCAGATTTCCGTGGAGCCTGTTGTGGCGGATAAATCGGAAGCGTATGCGCTGCGCATGGAGGATGTGCCAAAGCTCCTTTCCGAGTATGACAGGCTTGCGGAGGAATATATTCGCAGAAAAAAAGAAGGAAAGGGTTTTCAATTCTTTCATTTTATGATAGATTTAGAAGGTGGCCCTTGTGTGGCAAAGAGATTGTCAGGCTGTGGGTCGGGTACGGAATACCTAGCGGTGACCCCTTGGGGAGATTTTTACCCCTGTCATCAGTTTGTGGGACAGGAGGAGTTTCTCATGGGAAATGTGGACGAGGGGATAGTGCGGGAAGATATCCGGGATAAGTTCAAAGCGTGCAATGTCTATGCAAAAAAGGAATGCAGGGATTGCTTCGCAAAATTTTATTGCAGCGGCGGCTGCGCGGCGAATGCCTACCATGAGTGCGGCGACGTGAACGGTTCTTATAAACTGGGGTGCGAACTGCAGCGGAAACGTGTCGAGTGTGCGGTTATGATAAAAGCGGCGTTAGCTGATTAGGAAAAGGAGAGTTAGTCATGAAAAAGAGCAGAGCGGTTGTCAGTCTGATCGTCTATGTGCTGATTTTGGGATTGCTGGGATACACGGCAGTTTTCGGCGTCGGTTCGGACAAGTCGGGCGCGGCGGAGAGCATTAAGCTGGGACTGGATCTGGCGGGCGGCGTCAGTATCACTTATCAGGTAGTGGGCGATGAAGAACCAAGCGCGGAGGACATGAGCGATACCATCTACAAGCTGCAGCAGCGTGTGGACGGCTACAGCACAGAAGCGCAGGTGTATCAGGAGGGAACCGACCGAATCAATATCGAGATTCCCGGCGTTACCGACGCCAACGCGATCTTGGAGGAGCTGGGGAAGCCCGGAAGCCTTTACTTTATCGCCCAGACGGACAGCGAGGGAAATAACAACTACGAGATGGGTTACGGCGTGGATGCGGAGGGCAATCTGACGCCCCAGTATCAGCTGACAAAGACCATTGAGGAGCTGCAGGCGGACGGTTCCATCGTGCTTTCCGGTACGGAAGTGGAGAGCGCGCAGGCGAGAGCCCAGCAGGATTCCATGGGCAATCTGGAAAACGTGGTTTCCCTGACTTTTAACGAAGCGGGCAAGCAGGCGTTTGCGGACGCGACCACCAAGGCTTACAATAACGGCGAGTCCATTGCGATTTATTATGATGATGAGTTCGTGAGCGTGCCGAATGTGCAGGCGGCGATTACGGACGGCAATGCGGTCATTACGGGACAGAGCACGGCGGCGGAGGCGGAGCAGCTGGCTTCCACCATCCGTATCGGCGGATTGAAGCTGGAGTTAGAAGAGCTGCGTTCCAACGTGGTGGGCGCACAGCTCGGTTCGGCGGCGATCCACACCAGCCTGATTGCGGCGGCAGTCGGTTTCGCGCTGGTAGTTGTTTTCATGATCGGGGTATATTATTTCATGGGTCTGGCGGCGTCTCTGGCGCTGTGCCTGTACACGGAGCTTCTGGTCATTTTGATGTACGCGTTTGAGGTGACCTTAACCCTGCCCGGTATCGCGGGTATTATCCTGACCGTCGGTATGGCGGTGGATGCGAACGTAATCATCTTCGCCCGTATCCGTGAGGAGATTGCGGCAGGCAAGAGCGTGCAGAATGCCATTAAGATTGGTTTCCAGAAAGCGTTGTCCGCGATTTTAGACGGCAATATCACCACCCTCATTGCGGGTCTGGTGCTTTATTTTATGGGAAGCGGCACGATTAAAGGCTTTTCCATCACCTTGATGTTAGGTATCATCCTTTCCATGTTTACGGCGCTTGTGGTGACAAAGTCTTTAGTGAATATCTTCTATGCGCTTGGCATCCAGAGTGAGAAAGCATACGGTGTGGCGAAGGAGAGAAAGACCATCGATTTTCTCTCCAAGAGATATGTGTTCTTCGGTATCTCCATTGTTGCAATCCTTGCGGGCTTTGTGGCAATGGGCATCAATAAGTCGAGCATCGGCATGACGATGAATTACAGTCTGGATTTCGTGGGCGGCACTTCCACAACCATGACGCTGAACGAGGATATGAGCATTGAGGATATCGACTCGCAGATCGTTCCCTATATTGAAGAGATTACCGGGGACGGCAATGTGATGAGCACCAAGGTGGCAGGTTCCAACGATATTATCATTAAGACAAGAACTTTGAATGTGCAGGAGAGAGAAGCCTTTAACGAGGTGATGGTAAATAACTTCGGCGTGGATGAGAACAGTATCACGGCGGAAACCATCAGCGCGACGATCAGTTCCGAGATGCAGTCCGGTGCGATCAAGGCGATTCTCGTTTCCACGGTGCTGATGCTTCTGTATATCTGGTTCCGCTTTAAGGACATCCGTTTCGGCGCAAGCTCGGTGATCGCACTGCTGCACGATGTGCTTGTGGTGCTGGCGTTCTACGCGATTGTGCGGGTGTCTGTGGGCAATACCTTTATCGCGTGTATGCTGACTATCGTCGGTTACTCCATCAACGCCACCATCGTTATCTTCGACCGTGTGCGTGAGAACCTGCGTGAGATGCGAAGCAGGGAAGGTCTGGAGGAGATGGTCAACAGGAGTATCACCCAGACGCTCACGAGAAGTATTTTTACTTCCCTGACCACGTTCTTCATGGTGGCGGCTCTGGAAGTGTTCGGCGTTTCTTCCATCCGGGAGTTCGCGCTGCCTCTGATGGCGGGTATTATCTGCGGTACGTATTCCTCCATCTGTCTGACGGGCGCACTCTGGTATGTGCTGCGCACGAAGTTTGTGAAGAAGGCGGCGAAGTAAGTAAGGACGTTCAGCCTGCGCCGAGTTCGCACGAAAATAAAGTACTATAAATTACCCTCTGAAAATGTTACAATGGGTTGTGACTTTTCGGAGGGTGTTTGTTTATTCCCGCGAGGGTCTTTGACTGATGATAGAAAGGCGTGACAGGATTTCTTATGGCAAAATGGATGGTGTCCGCCAAAAAGGCGGATTTTAACGGTATTGCGGAAAAATTTCAGATCGATCCGGTGATTGCGCGGATTATCCGCAACAGGGATGTGGTGGGAGACGAGGAAGTTACTAAATTTCTGCACGGCACCATGGCGGACTTATATGATCCGGCTCTTTTGAAGGATGCCGAAAAAGCGGCGGCGATTCTGAGAGAAAAGACGGGGGAGAAGAAAAAAATCCGAGTGATTGGAGATTATGATATTGACGGCGTGTGCGCCACCTACATTCTGACGGCATGTCTGGAACGCTGCGGCGCCAAGGTGTCTGCGGTGATTCCCCACAGGATACAGGACGGTTACGGGCTGAATGAGAGGCTGATTGAGGAGGCGGGAGCGGACGGCGTGGATACGATTCTCACCTGTGATAACGGCATTGCGGCGTTTTCGCAGATTGCTTTTGCGAAAGAGCTTGGCATGACGGTAATCGTGACGGACCACCATGAAGTGCCTTATGAGGTACAGGCGGACGGAAGCCGTGTGGAGACACCGCCCCCGGCGGATGCGGTGGTGGACCCGAAGCAAAATGACTGCCCGTATCCTTATAAGGGCATATGCGGCGCGGTGGTGGCATATAAACTGATGACGCTTTATCTCGGGGAAATGGCAAAGCAGGGTGTTCTGTCCGCGGATGAGAAGGAGATGCTTCTGCAGGAAATGCTTTCGTTTGCGGGCTTTGCCACGGTGGGGGATGTGATGGAGCTGACTGACGAGAACCGCATTCTCGTCAGGTACGGTCTGCGGCAGATTGAGCGGTCCGCCAATCCGGGACTGCGCGCACTGCTTGCGGTGAATGAGCTGGCGGAAAAGAAACTGAGCGGATACCATATCGGCTTTATTCTGGGGCCCTGCCTGAACGCCACGGGGCGGCTTGACACGGCGAAACGGGCGCTTGCCATGTTCCGCACGAAGGAGCAGGCGGAAGCCGTTACTATAGCCGGGGAGCTGAAGGCGTTAAACGACAGCCGAAAGGAAATGACGCTGCAGGGAACGGCGCAGGCGATGGAGCAGATTGAGAATACCGCTCTGAAAGAGGATAAGGTGCTGGTAGTGTTTCTGCCGGACTGCCACGAGAGTCTGGCGGGGATTATCGCCGGGCGGATCAGGGAGCGGTATCACAGACCTGTTTTTGTGCTGACACGCGGCGAAGAGGGTGTGAAGGGCTCGGGGCGTTCCATAGAGGCGTATCACATGTATGATAAGATGAGCGAGTGCAAGGAGCTGTATACGAAGTACGGCGGTCACAAGATGGCGGCAGGCGTGTCCATGACGGAGGAAAATGTGGAAGCGTTTCGGGAATATCTCAATGCCCACAGTGGTTTGAAGGATGAAGATCTGGTAGAAGTCATACATATCGACGTGCCCATGCCCATGTCCTATGTAACGATTGACTTTGTCAAACAGCTTTCCCTTCTGGAACCCTTCGGCAACGGCAATCCCAAGCCGGTCTTTGCGCAGAAGAATGTACGGGTATGCCGGGGACGGATTCTGGGGAAAAATCAAAATGTAGGGAAATACCGGGTAGCTGACGAGAGCGGGCGGGAGTACGATATGATGTACTTCGGCGATCTGGAGCGGTGGCACGCCTTCCTCACCGCGCATTTCGGGCAGGAGGAGACGGAACGGCTCTATGCCGGGGGGAGTGGACGAATCGTCATCAGCGTGATTTACTATCCCGACATCAATGTGTACCGGGGTGTCGAGTCACTGCAGATGGTGATGCAGGATTATAGCGCTTGAGCAAAAGAAAAACAAGCGGCAGGACACGAAAAAGCCCGGACACGCCGGGCTCTTTCGCAGTTTTCTTATGAGGGGGAGATAGTGAATTCATCAACTATCTTGATACTTATCATAAAGGGAAAATGTGTCCAAAATGTGTTTAGAGTATGAAGGAAAAATAAAAAAAGATTAAGAAAACTTAAAAAGAGAGAAAAATTGCAAAAACGCGCTTTTCGTGCTATCTTACTATATGAATCCATATAAAAGATAATAAGGAAGCGTTTGAAACGCAGGAACGACTGCGACTCTGACAGGGAGGAAAGTATGGCGGTTTTAAGCGAACTGTTAAAGGAAATATCTTACGAGTGTGTGTGCGGTACGACAGAACGGGAAATAACGGATGTTATTTATGATTCCAGAAAGGTGACAGAGGGAAGTCTGTTTGTCTGCATACCCGGGGCGAAAGCGGACGGTCACCGGTTTGCGGCGGATGCGGTGCGCGCCGGGGCGGCGGCGCTGCTTGTGGAGCATGAGGTGGAGCTGCCGGAGGGCGCGGATGTGGCGGTCATCCGGGTGGCTGACGTACGCTATGCGTTTGCCTTTCTTTCGGCGGCATATTTCGGGCATCCGGCGAAGCAGATGAAGATTATAGGCATTACGGGTACCAAGGGCAAAACCACCACCACCTATCTGGTGAAGTCCATTCTGGAGCAGGCGGGCAGGAAGGTGGGGCTGATCGGCACCATAGAAATCATTATTGGGGAGACGCACATTCACGCGGAGAACACCACGCCCCAGTCTTATCTGGTGCAGAAATACTTCCGGATGATGGCGGACGCAGGCTGCGATACGGTAGTGATGGAGGTTTCCTCACAGGGGCTGATGCTGTACCGGACGCAGGGGTTTGTCTTTGACTTCGGTATTTTCACGAATCTGGAGCCGGATCATATCGGTGAGAACGAGCATAAGGATTTTGCCGATTATCTGCATTGTAAGAGTCTGCTGTTTCGGCAGTGCAAAGTGGGGATTGTGAACGCGGACGACGCCCACTGGCAGGAGGTGACGGCGGGTTGTACCTGCCAGCTGGAAACTTACGGGATTGATACAGAGGCAGATTTGCGGGCAGTGGACATTACCTTCTTAAACGAGGGGGGCAGCCTGGGGATGGCGTTTGCCACAAAAGGGCTGACGGAGCTTTCGGTGAAGACGGCGTCTCCCGGAAAATTCAGTGTCTACAACGCGTTGACAGCCATCGCTATCTGCAGGCATTTCGGCGTGGACGGGAAAAAGATACAGAAAGCGCTGGCGGCGGCGAAGGTGAAAGGGCGCACGGAGATGGTAAAGGTGTCCGACGACTTTACGCTGATGATTGATTATGCCCACAACGCTATGGCTTTAAAGAGCCTTCTCGAGACGCTGCGTGCCTACAACCCGCACAGACTGGTCTGCCTGTTCGGCTGCGGTGGCAACCGGGCGAAAGCCAGACGCTACGAGATGGGCGAGGTCAGCGGCAGGATGGCGGATTTGACGATCATTACCTCCGATAATCCACGAAGTGAAGAGCCGCAGGCAATCATTGACGATATCAAGATTGGGATGGCAGAGACGGACGGCAGCTATGTGGAAATCTGCGACAGAAAGGAAGCCATTGCCTATGCCATTGACCATGGTGAGCCGGGGGATATCATTGTGCTTGCCGGCAAGGGGCATGAGGATTACCAGGAGATAAACGGCGTGAAATACCCGATGGATGAGAGAGTGCTGATTCAGGAAATTTTAGAGGAGCGGGCATGACAAAGCGGTATGCGGATGTCATCATAGATATTGCACATGAGAAGGTGGATCGGGTGTTCCAGTACCGGATTCCCGAGGAACTGTCGGATGCGGTGAGACCGGGGGTACAGGTGCGCGTGCCTTTCGGGAACGGGAACAAAGAGCGGACGGGATATGTGGTGGAGCTCTCGGAGGAGCCAGATTATCCCCCGGAGAAAATCAAGGCGGTTCTCTCCGTGGATGAGAAGGGCATGTCCGTGGAGGGCAGGCAGATTCGTATTGCTTACTGGTTAAAGCGCAATTACGGAGGAACGACCATTGCGGCGTTAAAGACCGTGCTCCCCGTGAAACAAAAGCAGAAGCAGCTTGAGAAAAAGAAGGTGCTGCGGTGCCTTTCCGGGGAGGAGACCGCGCAGGCGGCAGATGAGTGTGAAAGAAAGCATCAGCGGGCGAAGGCAAGGGTGCTTTTTGCCCTGCAGACGGAGGAGGAGCTGCCCTACGAGTTAATCAGACAGAAACTGCATGTGGCGGCATCCACTTTACAGGCATTGGAAAGACAGGGGTATCTGCGCATCGAAAAAGAAGCTTTTTACCGAAACCCCGTCAAGGCGGCGGACAGAAACGAGACGCGTCCCGTGCTGAATCAGGCGCAGCGGCATATTATAGAGGAAGTGCTGGCGGATTACCGTGCCGGGCATCCGGGAGTGTATCTGGTGCACGGCGTTACGGGCAGCGGCAAGACGGAGGTGTACCTCGGCATCATTGAGGAGATGATTGCCATGGGGAAACAGGCGATTATGCTGATTCCGGAAATTGCCCTGACATACCAGACGCTGCTTCGGTTTTACAAGCGGTTCGGAGACCGGGTATCGGTCATCAATTCCACGCTGTCCGCGGGAGAAAGGTATGACCAGATTGAGCGGGCGAAGGCGGGAGAGATTGATGTGATGATTGGTCCCCGGTCGGCATTGTTTACGCCCTTTGCCAATCTGGGCGTTATCGTGGTGGACGAGGAGCATGAGAACAGCTACAAAAGCGAGAGTGCGCCCCGCTATCATGCCAGAGAGACGGCGGTGGAGATTGCGTCCCTGTGCGGCGCCAGTGTAGTGCTTGGCTCGGCAACGCCGTCCATGGAGGCATATTACCGGGCTCTTCAGGGAGAATATAAGTTATATGAGATGAAGGAACGCCCCGGAAACAGCGTGCTTCCGGCGGTGTATACGATAGATTTGAGAAAAGAGCTGAAAGAGGGCAACCGTTCCATATTCAGCAGGAAGCTCAAAGAACTGATGCAGGAGCGGCTTTCCAAAGGGGAGCAGACGATTCTTTTTTTAAACAGGAGAGGTTATGCGGGATTTATCTCCTGCCGCTCCTGCGGACATGTGATGAAATGTCCTCACTGTGACGTGTCTTTGTCGGAGCACAGAAACGGGATGCTCACCTGTCATTACTGCGGTTACGAAGAGCGGAAACCGGCGAAGTGCCCTTCCTGCGGCTCGCCCTACCTGATGGGCTTCAAGGCGGGGACGGAACAGGTGGAGGAAGCCATTCACAGGGAATTTCCGGAAGCGAGGGTGTTGCGCATGGATGCGGACACTACCCGCAGGAAGGACAGCTACGAGCGGATTCTCTCCGCCTTTGCGGACGAGGAAGCGGATATTCTCGTGGGCACGCAGATGATTGTGAAGGGACATGATTTTCCCGGCGTGACGCTGGTGGGCGTGCTGGCGGCAGATCTTTCCTTAAACCGGAACGATTACCGGGCGGGAGAGCGGACTTTTCAGCTTCTGACTCAGGCGGCGGGACGCGCGGGCAGGGGAGAGAGAGAGGGCGAGGTGGTCATCCAGACTTATCAGCCGGAGCATTACAGTGTGGTTTACGCGGCGAAGCAGGATTATCAGGGCTTTTACGGGGAGGAGATCGCTTACAGGGGACTTGTGGGCTATCCGCCCGTGGAACATATGCTGGCGGTTCTCATTGTCTCCCGCGTGCAGGAAGACGGAGAGCAGCTGGGAAAACAAATGACCGATTTGGTCAAAAGGGAGACGGCTGATGTGGCGGACCTCCGGGTCATCGGACCGGCGGAAGCGTCAATCGGGAAGATATCCGACCTTTACCGTCACACCTTTTATATCAGGCACGGAGAATATGACATATTGGTGGCGGCAAAGGATCGGCTGGAGCGCTTCTGCAGGGAGCGGGAGCTGAAGGGACAGACGGTGCAGTTCGACTTTGACCCGATGAATACATTTTAGAGAGATAGAAAACAGGAAGGACAGGAGGAAAAGCAGTATGGCAACCAGAAAAGTCAGGGAGATGGGAGACCCGGTTTTGTCAAAAAAGTGTAAAGAGGTGACGGAGATGACCCCCCGTTTACAGGAGCTGATCGACGACATGTTTGAGACGCTGTATGAGGAGAACGGGGTGGGGCTGGCGGCGCCTCAGGTAGGTATTTTAAAACGTATCGTGGTGATTGATACGACCGGAGAAGATCCCCTTTTACTGATTAACCCGAAGATACTGGAGACAAGCGGGGAGCAGGATGGCTATGAAGGATGCCTGAGCGTTCCGGGCAAGAGCGGTAAGGTGACCAGACCTAATTATGTGAAGGCGATTGCCTACAACGAGGATATGGAGCCCTTTGAAATCGAGGGGACGGAGCTGCTTGCCAGAGCCATCTGTCACGAGGTAGACCATCTGGAAGGACATCTGTATGTGGAAAAGGTGCACGGACCTCTTGTGAATACGGAGGATTTGAAGGAAGAAGATGAATGATTCCGGCTTAAGATAGATAGGGAAACGGAGAAAATTCCTTGATGATTGGAAAGGAGCGGTGGAACAGATGAGAGTGGTCTTTATGGGCACGCCCGACTTCGCGGTGGGTGCGCTGGAAGCTGTGATAGAAGCCGGGCATGAGGTGGCGGCGGTAGTGACCCAGCCCGATAAACCGAAAGGCAGGGGCAAGGAAGTGCAGATGACGCCCGTGAAGATGTGCGCGAGGGAGCATGGCATTCCGGTGTTCCAGCCCGTGAAAATCAAGGAGCCGGAGGCGGTGGAGACGCTTCTGGGCTATCAGGCGGATATTTTTGTGGTGGCGGCGTTCGGACAGATTCTTTCGGAAGAGATTCTTTCCATGCCAAAGTACGGCTGTGTCAATATCCACGCGTCGCTTTTGCCAAAGTATCGGGGCGCGGGTCCGATTCAGTGGGCAATCATCAACGGTGAAAAGATAACAGGCGTTACCATCATGCAGATGGATAAAGGACTGGATACCGGGGATATGTTATGTAAGACGGAGGTGGAGATTGCTCCCGGCGAGACGGCGGACACCCTGCACGACAAGCTGGCGGCGGCGGGCGCGGGGCTGATCGTGGAGGCGCTTGTAAAGATTGAAGCGGGCGAACTGAAGCCGGTCAAACAGAATGACGAGGAGTCCTGCTACGCGAAGATGTTAAATAAGTCTATGGGGAAAATCGACTGGCAGATGGAGGCGGATAAGCTGGACTGCCTGATACGCGGACTGATTTCCTGGCCGGGGGCTTCCACGGTTTATCGGGGAAAAACTCTGAAAATCTGGCAGGAGGAAGTGGTTTCGGAAAAGATGTCTGCCGGGAGCGTGCCGATGAATCCGGAACGAACAGCCGGAAACGCTATGACGGGGCAGGGTTGCGACGCGCCGGGCACGGTGGTCCGGGTGGATAAGGACGCTTTCTATGTACAGACAGGCAGCGGTGTGCTCAAGATACGCGAAGTGCAGCCGGAAGGGAAAAAACGCATGGCGGTGAAGGATTTCCTGCTGGGTTACCCGGTGAAGGCTGGCGATGTGCTCGGGGAGAACTGCTGACAGTCTACACCAGAGGACGTTTTGTCAAGAAGCGTCTCAAACCGGGGAATGAAGGGCATTTTCTGAGAAAGGATGATGGATATGGGATATTATGGGTATGGAATGGGATATTATTTTGACCCGACTTACTTTCTGGTTCTGATTGGGGCGGTGCTTTGTCTGTGGGCGCAGGCGAGGGTCAGTTCCACTTACAATAAGTTTTCCAGAGTGCAGAGCCGGACAGGCATGACTGGCGCGCAGGCGGCGCAGAGAATCCTGCAGATGTCGGGGATTTATGACGTGCGGATTGAGCATGTGGGCGGAAGCCTGACCGACCACTATGACCCGGCGCATAAGGTACTGCGGCTCTCGGATTCCGTGTACGGCTCCACTTCCGTGGCGGCAATCGGGGTGGCGGCGCATGAGTGCGGCCACGCGGTGCAGCACGACAAGGGCTATGCGCCCCTGAAAATCCGTTCGGCGCTTGTGCCGGCGGCAAATATCGGCTCCAAGGCGGGCATTCCACTCATTATTCTCGGTGCGATTCTGGGAATGAATCAGGTGTTGATACAGATTGGCATCTGGGTGTTCGCGCTTGCGGTACTCTTTCAGGTGGTGACTTTGCCAGTGGAGTTCAATGCGTCCGGCAGGGCGCTTGCCATGCTCGGAGATTACGGAATGCTGGAGCGGGACGAGACGGCGGGATGCCGGAAGGTGTTAAAGGCGGCGGCGCTCACTTATGTGGCGGCGGCAGCGTCGGCGATTTTGCAGCTGCTGCGGCTTGTGCTGCTGTTCGGCAACCGGCGGCGGGACGATTGATTATACGGCAGAGTCGGAAACGAATGTGGGGCAGGCAGAGGGCGGATGCGATATCGCCTGCAGTGAGACGATAGACAGGAGTACAGGAACGTGGCACAGATGAATACACGGGAAATCGTTCTGGATATTCTGCTGGAGCTGGCGGGGCAGACAGAATACAGCAATGTCCTGATTGGGGCGGCGCTTGACAAATACGACTATCTGGACAGCAGGGAAAAGGCTTTTATCAAGCGGGTCAGCGAGGGAACCATTGAGAGAAGGCTTTTTCTGGATTATGTGCTGGACCAATATTCGAAAACACCTGTTATGAAAATGAAGCCGCTCATCAGGGAGCTTTTGCGCATGAGTGTGTACCAGCTTTTCTTCATGGAGCATATTCCGGCGGCGGCAGTCTGCAACGAGGCGGTGAAGCTCGCGAAAAAGCGCAGGTTCCAGAACCTGCAGGGATATGTAAACGGGGTGCTCAGAAACATTGCCAGAGGGCGGGAACACATTGCCTTGCCTGACAGGCAGACAAATCCCGCCGCCTTTTTGTCCGTGCGCTATTCCATGCCGCTCTGGCTCGTTACACATTTTACGGAAAATTACGGCGAGGAGACTTGTGAAAAGATTCTGAGCGCCTATCTGGAGAGAGGGGCTGTGAGCGTCCGGCTGGACGAGCGGCTTTCTAAAAAGGAGCGGGAAGAACTGATCGCCGCATGGGAAAAAGAAGGGGTGAAGGTAAGGAAGCATCCGTATCTGCCCTATGCGCTCGGGCTGGAGGGCGTGTCCGGCGTTCGTATGCTTGCCGGATACCGGGAAGGAAAGTTTGCGGTGCAGGATGTCAGCTCCATGCTGGTGGTGGAGGCGGCGGGGATTCGTCCCAGGGACACGGTGATTGATGTCTGCGCGGCGCCCGGAGGCAAGGCGCTTCATGCGGCGGCGAAGCTGAACGGTACGGGCAAGGTCATTGCCTGTGACGTGAGCGGCTGTAAGACAGATAAGATTGAAGAAAACCGCGCCCGCCTCGGCATGGAGAATGTGTCCGTGCGGGTGCAGGATGCCAGAGAGCGGGACGATTCTCTTGTGGGAAAGGCAGATGTTCTGCTGGCGGATGTGCCGTGCTCGGGGCTTGGCGTGAACGGTCATAAGCAGGATATCAAGTACCGGGTGACCAAGGCGTCTCTGGAAGAAATCCAGGTGTTACAGAAAGAAATAATAACTAATGTTATTGATTATATCAGACCCGGAGGCATTCTGATGTACAGCACCTGTACCATAAATCCCGGGGAGAACGAAGAGATGGCGGCATGGATTCGGGAAACCTTTGCGCTGGAGCCGGTGAGCATGAAGGAGCTGCTTCCTGACGTGCTTGCAGGAGAGGAGAAGCAGGGAATGCTGCAGCTTTTGCCGGGGGTCCATGAGACGGACGGTTTTTTTCTGGCGAAGTTTCGGAAGAAGTAGCCCCGGGTTTCGGTGAAGGAAAAAGAGCCGGGTTTAAGAGACGCAGAATCCGGCATAAGAGAAGGAACAGAGAGAAAGCATAGAGGATGGAAAAGAAGGATATCAAGTCCCTCACGCTGGCGGAATTGAAAGAGGAAATGGCAGCGCTCGGGGAAAAGCCCTTCCGGGCGGTACAGCTTTACGAATGGATGCACAGAAAACTTTCCCGCAGTTTTGAGGAAATGACGAACATTCCTGCGGCTATGAAAGCGAAATGTGGGGAAAGCTATCAGTATACGGCGTTAAAGACGGCGGCGGTGCAGGAGTCCGCCATAGACGGTACGAAAAAATACCTGTTTGCGCTCTCCGACGGCAATATGGTGGAGAGCGTATGGATGCGCTATAAGCACGGCAATTCGGTCTGCATTTCCTCGCAGGTGGGATGCCGCATGGGGTGCCGCTTCTGCGCTTCCACGCTGGACGGGCTGGTGCGGAATCTGACGCCGTCGGAAATGCTTGACCAGATATACGCCATTACTTTGGAGACGGGAGAGCGGGTTTCCAACGTGGTGGTAATGGGGAGCGGGGAGCCGCTTGACAATTACGACAATCTCCTGCGGTTCCTTGCGCTGCTGACAGATGAGAACGGGCTGCATATCAGCCAGCGCAGCGTGACCGTTTCCACCTGCGGCATCGTGCCCATGATGCGGGAACTGGCGAAAGAGAAACTGCAGATTACGCTTGCCTTGTCGCTCCATGCGGCGACGGATGAAAAGCGGCGGGAGCTGATGCCCATCGCCAATCAGTATACGCTTGCGGAGCTGATGGAATGCTGCGCTTCCTATTTTGAACAGACCGGACGGCGGATTACCTTCGAGTACAGTCTGGTAAAGGATGTCAACGACACGAGGAAGGATGCGGAGACGCTGGCGGCGCTGATTCGGGGGTTAAACTGCCATGTGAATCTGATTCCCGTAAATCCCGTCAAAGAAAGGGCTTATGTGCAGTCAGAGAAAAAGGCGGTGGAGAGTTTTGCCGCGCTTCTTGCGAAAAAGGGGATTAACGCCACCGTCCGCCGGGAGATGGGCAGGGATATCGACGGCGCCTGCGGTCAGCTCAGACGGCGGTTCCTTTAATCTATTTGCTTTTTTGCAGGGAATATGCTAACATGGGTAATTGGTAAAATATGCAAATAATTGCTAAACGGAGGAAAAAGCCGTGCTAAGGTCTTATGCGCTGACAGATATCGGGCGAAGAAGACAATTAAATCAGGATTATATTTATTGCAGCGAGACGCCGCTCGGGAATCTGCCCAATCTCTTTATTGTGGCGGACGGTATGGGCGGTCATAAGGCAGGCGATTACGCTTCCGACTTAGCGGTGGAGACAGTGGTTGCGGAAGTGAAGGCATCCTTTGAGAAGAGTCCGGAAAAGATATTGAACCATGCGATTTCTAAGGCAAACGAGATTTTGCGCAAGCGCGCTAGTGAAGACTTTGCCTTAAGCGGCATGGGAACGACGTTTGTCGCGGCGACCTGTATCGGACGCTTTCTGGAAGTGGCGAACGTGGGAGACAGCAGGCTCTATGTGATCAGCGATGAGATTGAGCAGATTACAGAGGACCATTCGCTTGTGGAAGAGATGGTCCGGATGGGCGGAATCGGTCGGGAGGAAGCAAGAAACCACCCGGATAAAAACATCATTACCCGCGCGGTAGGAGCGAGGGATGATGTGGAGGTTGATTTTTTCAATCGGGAATTGCAGACAGGAGATATGGTTTTACTTTGTTCGGATGGTTTGACTAACATGGTGGACGACGAGACGATATGCCGGATTCTGAAAAACGGCAAAAGCCTCAGGGACAGGGTAGAAGAACTGGTAGAGACCGCCAACGCAAACGGCGGCAGAGACAATATATCGGTAATCGTTATCGAACCGTTAGCAGACGAGGTAGAACATGATTAAGATTGGAATGATGATTGCCGACCGGTATGAGATTCTGGAAAAGATCGGTACCGGCGGCATGTCGGATGTATATAAAGCAAAAGACCATAAGCTGAACCGTTTCGTGGCGGTGAAGGTTTTAAAGCAGGAATTTAGTGAAAATGCGAATTTTGTGTCCAAGTTCCGTATTGAGGCGCAGGCGGCGGCGGGACTGATGCACCCCAATATCGTCAACGTTTATGACGTGGGCGAGGAGGGGGAGAACCATTACATCGTCATGGAGCTGGTGGAGGGAATCACCCTCAAGAAATATATCGAGAAGAAGGCGCGGCTTTCCGTCAAGGAGGCGGTGAGTATCGCTATTCAGGTTTCCATGGGAATTGAGGCGGCGCACAACAACCACATTATTCACAGGGATATCAAGCCGCAGAATATCATTATCTCGAAAGAAGGCAAGGTAAAGGTGACGGATTTCGGCATCGCCAAGGCTGCCACCAGCAATACCATTACCTCCAACGTTATGGGAAGCGTGCATTACACCTCGCCGGAGCAGGCAAGGGGCGGCTACAGCGACGAGAAGAGCGATATCTATTCGCTGGGCGTTACCATGTTTGAGATGCTGACGGGCAGAGTGCCCTTTAACGGGGAAACCACGGTAGCCATAGCGATCAAGCATATTCAGGAAGAGTTTCCCTCACCAAGGGATTACGTGCCGGAAATACCGGTCTGTGTGGAGCAGATTGTCTTTAAGTGCTGCCAGAAAAGCCCAGACAGGAGATATCAGTCCATGTCTGAGCTGATTGTGGATTTAAAGCAGTCGTTAATCAGCCCGGATGAGGATTTTGTCAAGGTGGCTGACCCGGACGAGGAAGCGTCTACTCGTATGATTACCGACAAGGATATGGTGCAGATTAAGCGTCAGTCGGAGAACCGGGATTCCATGGATGAGGCAATGCGCCTAAAGAAGGATGTCAGGGACAGGGAGCGCGTGCGCTCCTATGAAGAGGATGAGGACGAGGATTGGGAGGACGACGAGGAGGACTACGATCCCAAGATGGAGAAGATTACCACCATACTGGCGGTGGTGGCGGCGCTGCTGATTGGCTGTATTTTGATTTTTATTGTCGGCAGGGCGATGGGCGTCTTTAGTTTTGACGGACAAAGGTCGCAGGAGAATCAGGAACAGGAGACGGAGCAGGTGGAGATGATCCGCGTGGTCGGTATGCATGTGGATGAAGCGAAGCGTAAGCTGCTCGAGCTGGAATTGTCGCCGGAGATTAAATATGAGGAGAACAGCTCTTACGACGCGGGGACGGTGCTCCGTGCCAGCGTGCAGGATGGGCTGATGATAGATAAAGGAACCACGATTGTGCTCACGGTGGCGGAAGCCGCGGAGGGTGTGGAAGTTCCCGACGCAGCCGGGAAATCCCAGACGGAAGCGACCTCAATTTTGGAGAAGGAAGGCTTTGTGGTAAATGTGGTGGAGAGCCCTGACCCGCAGGTGGAGAAAGGGATTGTCATTTCCCAGTCACCGGAAGCGGGAACCACGGCGTCCGCAGGCTCCAGTATTACCATCCGCGTCAGTCGGGGAGCGGATGACAATAAGGTCAGGGTGCCAGATTTGATGGGCATGGAGGAAATGGATGCGACGGTCAGTCTGACGGAGATTGGTCTTACCGTTGGCAATGTGACCGAGACGCCCCATGAGGATGCGTCCCTTACGGGCAAGGTGTGCTATCAGAGCTACTCGGTCGGTTCCTATGTGGATAAAGGCACGCCGGTAGACTTGCGGATCAGCACAGGACCTTCCCAGACGACTTATAAATATGCGGAAGGGATTACCGCGCCAACGGAGGAGCCTTCCTACCAGAGCGGGATGTTGGTGACGGTGACGCTCACTGCGGATGATGGCACACAGCTTTTAAATACAGAGACGACTACGTTTCCGATTGGGGGTAGTTACACGAATCTTAAGTCTCCTACGGGCACGATCCGCTATAGCTTCATGGTGCAGACGGAGCCAACCACAATCACGAATCCAGAGACCGGTGAGACGACGACCGAGGGCGGCGGGACGGAGACTAAGACGGTGGAGAGAAAGGTGAACTTCACGGAAGAATAACGCATGGTTGGGAAAATTATGAAAGGGATTGCCGGGTTCTACTATGTGCATGTGGAGGGGCGCGGCGTCTATGAGTGCAAGGCAAAGGGAATATTCAGAAAAGAGGGAATCAAGCCTCTGGTCGGGGACAACGTCGAGATGGACGTGCTGGACGATGCGGAAATGCTCGGAAATATCCGGGAGATTCTGCCGCGGAAAAGTGCGCTTCTAAGACCGGCGGTGGCAAATGTGGATCAGGCTTTGATTCTCTTTGCGATCGTGAAACCAAATCCGAACTTTAATCTGCTGGACCGTTTCCTGATTCGCATGGAGCAGCAGAAGCTCCCGACAATCATCTGCTTTAACAAAGAAGATATCGCGTCTCCGGAAGAGAAGGCGGCGCTTTGCAAGTCGTATGAGACATGCGGATATCAGGTGTTATTTATAAGCGTTTTGGAAAACAGGGGACTGGATCAGGTGAGAGAGCTGCTGGCAGGAAAGACGACCGCGCTGGCAGGTCCGAGCGGAGTCGGCAAGTCCTCCCTGATCAATCAGCTTTCGCCTGCCACACAGATGGAGACAGGGGAAATCAGCGAGAAAATCAAACGGGGCAGGCATACCACCAGACATTCAGAAATCATTGCGCTGGGGGACGGCACTTATATCATGGATACGCCGGGCTTTACCTCCCTCGATATGCCGGATATCACGAAGGAGGAGCTTGGCGGGTATTATCTGGAGTTTCGTGCCTACGAGCCGTACTGTAAGTTCCGTGGCTGCTCCCACTTAAGCGAGCCGGACTGCAAGGTGAAAGAGGCTGTGGAGGCGGGGAAGATCAGCCGGGTGCGGTATGAGAATTATACGGTGCTGTATAGGGAGTTGAAGGAGAGCAGGCGGTATTGATAAGGAAATTCCTTATCAGAAAATGATGAGGAGTTTTTTTATTGAAAAAGAAGGGCACAGTGACCCACATATTTCACGTCAATAACTTTTGAGTTATTGACCTTTTGATAACTTTGAGGTATACTTCATTTATAACAGTAGGAGGAAAATAAATTTGTACGAGATTTATTTTTATAAAGATAAAAACGGAAAAGAGCCGGTAAAAGATTATATAGCAGGACTGGCGGCAAAGAATGATAAAGATAGCCGGATAAAGTTGAATAAAATTATGGATTATGTAAAAACCCTTAGTGAATATGGGACGAGAGCAGGGGAGCCGTATATAAAGCATGTTGATGGGGATATATGGGAATTGCGACCACTGCGAGACAGAATATTATTTGCTGCATGGGACGGCAGCGGTTTTGTCCTGCTACATGTTTTTATGAAGCGAACACAAAAAACTCCGTTGAGGGAAATGGAGCGGGCAAAACGGAATTTGGCTGATTATCAAGGGAGGAAGCATCATGAGGACAAATAAAGAATATTCACAAGCGATAACACAGGCGAAAGAGAATCTGGTTGATTTAAACGAGCGGGGAGCGGATGCTGTCGGCGGGAATGCTCTGGAATTTATGGAAAGTATTCTTACGCCGGATGAAATAGCGGAGAGCGAACTGAGGGTGTCTATTATTGGGGAATTGATAAAGGCAAGGCAGGAAAAGGGGATAAGTCAAAAAAAGCTGGAAGAGTTAAGCGGGGTTAAACAGCCTGTTATTGCAAGAATGGAAAAAGGCAGTACCAGCCCGCAGTTGGATACGATTTTGAAAGTACTGGCTCCTTTGGGAAAGACGTTAGCGGTTGTTCCGTTGGAAACGGGAAACAGATAGAAACCCCACAATTATGAAAGGTGCAATTGTTTGGCGCAGAAGAATGATAAGTGAGCGAGATGAGCTATGGATTTGGAAAGCTGTAAAGTCCTGATGATAGATGATGATGAGATGATAGCCACGGCTACTTCCGAATATTTCAATATGTTCGGTGTAAAGACTTCCTATGTGACAAGCTATGCCGATGCGGCAGCGTTTCTTGAAACACACGATGTCTCCCTGCTTTTGCTTGACATCAATCTCGGCGAAGAGTCAGGCTTCGATCTCTGCAGGAAGATACGGGAAAACTATGACCTGCCGATTTTCTTCATAAGTGCCAGAACAAGCGACGACGATGTGCTTATCGCGCTGAACATAGGCGGTGATGATTATATCAAAAAGCCCTATACGTTAAGCGTCCTGCTCGCCAAGGTGAAAGCTGCCGTTTCAAGATACGACAGGACGCGGAATCCTGTGCACGATGTCGGAAATTTTCAGCAGAATGAGGACGGTCTTGTGAAGCTGACAGGCGAAGTGTACCTCAATACAAATATGCATAGGATCGTTGCGGACGGCAGGGAGATCACGCTCAAGGCGTTGGAATACAAGCTGCTGTATTACCTTTACACAAACAGGGGCAGGGTCGTTTCCAAGGACGATCTGCTCAGGGATGTGTGGGAGAACGCCTACATCAACGAGGGCACGATCGCCGTACATATTAGGCATCTGCGCGAAAAGATAGAAGCCGATCCCAGAGAACCGCATCTCATAAAAACTGTATGGGGTGTGGGCTACCTGATGGAAGAGACAGCGCTATGAAAGGATATTACAGATTTATGGCGCTTCTTGTCCTGCTGCTCGCTGTGGGGCTGTCTGTCGTCTGGAAGATCACCGGCACAGGTGATGTTTCACAAAATAATGAGGATGCGCTTCTGCTCAATGAGATTGCGCATGAGATGGTTCTATATGATATGCCGTCTGAAAACACAGCTTCGCAACGGGAGTATGTCATACTGGACAGAAACGGAAATGTTATTTATGATAACTGTTCCGACCATTCGGAAGCGATAACCGTTGAGACAGCAATAAAACATCGTTATCCCTATACCTATATCACAGAAAACAATCAGATAACGGGCAGCGTCGTGCTCACAGACAGCAACAAGCGTTTCGACCGTCTGCGCACAAACATCATCGCTGTCTACTGTGTATGCGGTTTTCTCCTGATCGGTGCGGCGGCTGCTTTCGGGGCGTATATCCGCAAAACGATCATACGCCCCTTTGCCAAGATGAAAGATTTCGCGTCCTGTGTGGCGGCAGGCGATCTCGACAGACCCCTTGAGATGGATAAGGGCAATCTGTTCGGCGCTTTTTCGGAGAGCTTTGATATCATGCGGGAGGAGCTGAAAGCGTCCAGAGAAAGAGAGCTTTACTTACAGAAAAAAGAGCGTGAGCTTATCGCGTCGCTTTCCCACGACCTGAAAACGCCTGTGACGGGCATTAAGCTCACATCTGAGCTGATGGCGGCGGTATTTTCTCAGAATGAGGGACAGGAAATAACCGTCACGGAAGATATGGTCGCGAAAATGAATAACGTCTGCAAAAGAGCCGATGAAATCGCTATGCTTGTTAATGACCTGCTTTCTTCCACCTTGGAGGACTTAGGTGAGTTCAAGGTAAAATGCGCGGACGAAAATGCCGCTGTGATAGCGCAGATCGTCTCCGGGTACGATGACAGGGGGCTTGTGCGTATGTCCGAGATACCGCAGGTCATTGTGCATATGGACAAGCTGCGTTTGTCGCAGGTGATTGGCAATATCCTGTTTAATTCTTACAAATACGCGGGCACACCCATAGACATTTCTTTCTGTCTTGACGAGAGTTTTCTCGAGATGTCGATTGGTGACAGTGGTCCGGGCGTTCCCGCAGACGAGATAGCGCTTATCACAGGCAAATTCTACCGCGGAAAGGAACAGGGAGACAAAGAGGGCAGCGGTTTGGGGCTCTATATCGCAAAGATACTTATGGATAAAATGGGCGGAGAGCTGTCCGTCAGGAATGAAAACGGGCTGTGCGTAACGCTGCTCATTCCGCTCAGTTAGCTGCTCAGTTAAGAAAAAGACAAGAATTTAACAAGATTTTTACAAGGAAATCATGCACGGGATCATGTATCATACTATCATAGAATACAACAATCATGTATTAGAAAGGTAGTGTGATATATGATCCCTGTTTTGCATACAGAAAAGCTGTGCAAGTCATTTTCAAACGGCGCCACGCAGCAGCACGTGATCAAGAATCTCGATTTGGAGATCATGGAAGGCGATTTTACGGTTATCATGGGCGCTTCGGGTTCGGGCAAGTCCACCCTGCTCTATGCGCTTTCGGGAATGGATAAGCCCACTCTGGGAAAGGTATTTTTCGGTGACACCGAGATTCAGGACTATACCAACGATCAGCTTGCGGTGTTCAGAAGAAAAAACTGCGGATTCGTTTTTCAGGGTATCTATCTGCTGGAAAATCAGAATGTCCTTGACAATGTGCTGACGGGCGCATTTGCCGTGCAGAAAAACTCTCCGGCGCTTATCAAAAGGGTAAAGGAACTGCTCGCAAAAGTGGGGCTTGATGAGGCAATGCAGAAGAAATATCCAAACCAGCTTTCCGGCGGTGAGGCACAGCGTGTCGGAATCGTGCGCGCCGTGATAAACGAGCCGAAAATTCTTTTCGCGGACGAGCCTACCGGTTCGCTCGACTCTGCATCGGGCAGGGACGTTCTCGACATCTTCACGGGGATACACGGGAACGGTCAGAGCATCGTTATGGTGACGCACGATATCAGGACCGCGCTGCGCGGAACACGGGTGATCTATCTGCGTGACGGCAAAGTGGTGGGTGAACACAGAATGGCGAACTACGGTGAGGACGACCTGAGAGAGCGCCGTGAAAAGCTGACGGTATTCCTTGACGAGATGGGCTGGTGACTTATGAAAATATGCAGATTATCCTTGTTCAATTTGAAGAGAAACAAGTGTGAGGCGGCGGCAATTGTCTTTCTCACCCTTGTCACGGCATTTCTTATGGCGGTCTTTGCCGTCAGCATGACGCAGTTAGAACGCGCCTTTGACCGCGCCTTTGAGGAGACAGGCTCCGCTGATTTTATCTTGTTGTTTCAGGCTGACAAGTACCGGGATATCTATCGTGATATTCTGGAAGAGGAATACAAAGTGAGCGATGTCAGGGAAAGCAGCGTGCTTTACGGTGCCGCCGCGTCGGCACTGTCAAAGAAGGGCGAGCGTGTCGCTTATAATATGATCTTTGCGGACGAAAGCACAGAGAGGAAGATGGAACATTTCAAGAAACTGGACGCCCTCCCCGATGACGAGATCGAAAAGCTGTCCCACCCTTTGTGGCTGCCCCAGTATTTTGAGATCGCAGCCGGCTATGCCCCGGGGGAAACATTTACCTTTGTCTCAGGGGGCAGGGATTACCCTTTCACCATAGCCGGGTTTTACAGCACGGGCTTGTTTAATTCCGACGCTATGGTAAAATGTGTCGTTTCGGATGATGATATGGTGCTGTTGTCCGCTGTCTATGAGGAATACCGCATGATAGCGTTTGACACGGAAAGGGAATTTTCCAAGGAGGAATACTATGAAAAATGCGCCGCAAAGTCAAACGAGAATGTTTCAAGTATCGTATTGCCGATTGACAAAGAGCAGGAGAGATTGGTAGAAACCGTCTACCTCACTGTTTTTCTGTATATGAGCGTATTTCTTTCCGTTGTCACACAGATAAGCGCACTCTTCCTTATCCTTCACAAGATCTCGAAGGACATGGAGGAACAGATGGTTCAGATCGGCGTGCTGGAAGCATTGGGGTATACAAGCCGTGAGCTTTCCCTTTCCTACATCTGCGAATATATCTTCACAGGGGGCGTTGGCGCGGTCACCGGCGGCATAGCGGCGGCAGCCTTTTCCCCGGTCATGGATATGTTCACAAGGGGGATGATGAAACGTGACGTGCATACGGATGTGAATGTTTTCCGCATTCTTATCGTGGTAGTATCGATCATGACGCTTGTCACGCTCTTTGCGCTGTCAAGGGCGGCAAGGGTGAAAATGCTCCCTCCCGTCGTGGCGTTTCGCAAGGGCATAAAGACCCATCATTTCGGGAAAAACATACTTCCTCTTGAAAAAATGAGACACAGCGTCAATGTCCGTCTCGCCTTCAAGGGCATATGCAGCGATCTCCGCTCAAATATCGGTACGGGTGTCTGTATCATCGCCGCGGGAGCTGCCATCATGTTCAGCGTGTACACCTTTGACTTTTTCAAGAGCGGTTATGACGGGCTGATAGGAGTTCTCGGAATGGAGACGCCCGACATAAGCATCGTTATGATGAGCGGGGTGAACGGAGAAAAATTCTGTGAGGAGATACGCAGATTTCCCGAAGTGGAAAAGGTGCTTCTGACCAACACGAACGCGACAGGAAATTATGTGGCGGTAAAGGGCAGCAATCAGAGTGCGGTTGCCATTTCCTACGCCGATTTTTCCCTCACGGATAATATTCACACGAAAAAGGGACGTTTCCCCATATACGACAACGAGATCATGATATCCGCAAAGAGAGAGGAGACAGAAAACCGGCACATAGGCGACAGTATCATCATCAAGGGCGATGTCTGTGAAAAAAGCTATCTCATAACAGGCATTGTCTCCGCCATGAACAACAACGCCATGAGCGTCTACATGACTGAGGACGGCTACCGGCGTATTTGTCCGAATGACCGCCCGGACACAGTGGAGATCACCCTCAAAAACGAGGAGGACCGCCCTGCCTTCACGGATCAGCTCACCGCTCTGTACGGTGCAAGCGCAAAGGACACGGCATATGCACAGTCCGCACAGGGAAGTCTTGAGGAGCGCATCAGAGCGAAAGCGGAGGAGAAAATGGCGATACTGATCTCTCAATACGGCGTTACTGATGTTGATTATGCCATCAGAATAGGGGATATCGTCATCAGCGGAAACAGCAGCCGCTTCGTGATAAAGGAGATATCCTCCATGAAGGATTTTACAAAATCCCAGATGGAATCCATAGCCGCGGTTACAAAGACATTTTCCTTCTGCGCCGTGATATTCATTGCCGTTGTGGTGGCGGTGATTTTGGGCATCATAGCCGTATCCGCCGTAAAGAGACAGCGCAGGGAATTTGGCATCATGAAAAGTATGGGCTATACGTCAAGGGAGCTTATGCTGCAGCTTACCCTGCGCATTCTCCCGGTGACGATCCTTTCCTCCTGCATAGCCGCGGTGTTGTCGGTACAGGTACAGCGTGCCTTTTGGATGGCGGGGTTTGGCGTAGAGATTCCCGAGAGCCTGCCGCTTATCATCGGCACGGCGGCAGCACTTGTGTTGTTCTGCCTGACCGTCACCTACATCAGCGCGGGCAGTATCAGAAAAATATCCGTGACCGAGCTTATAACAGATTGAAAATGGAGGAAACGATGAAGAAAAAGAGGATTGCGGCAATGTCCGCTTTGTGTTTGGCGGGAACGGTATGCGCATCTGGCGGAAATGCGGTGTATACCGAACCTGCACAGTCGGAACTGACAGCCGAAGCAGCCGCTTCGCAGGACAGGATATATGGCATTGCGTCTGTGAGCAAAATGTATTCCACATTGGCGGTCATGCAGCTTGTGGAAGAGGGAAAGGTCGAACTTGACGCCCCTGTCACAACGTATCTCCCCGATTTCAGGATGGATGACGAGCGGTACAAGGACATCACCGTGCGTATGCTTACGAACCATACGTCGGGCATACCTCTGGGGCTTTCTATCAACCATTATCTCTATGAAGATGTGGACAGCTTCACCCATGACAATGTATTTGAGGTAGTGTCGGGGCTGCGTCTGAAAGCCGCTCCCGGGGAATATGCCTCCTATAATAACATGGGCTTTAGTCTTATGGAGCATATCGTAGAAAATGTCAGCGGTATGAGTTTTACGGATTATGTGAGGGATCACATCGCCTCAGCGATAGGCGCGGACCATACGGGAACGGCATGGAGCCTGTATGCGGGCGATTTGGGCGATGCACAGGTATCTCTCTATCGCGGCTTTCTGCCAGTCGAATACCCCTATGAAATGGCGGCAGGTACGGGCGGCATCTATGCCACCGCTTCTGACGTGGCAAATTTCGGCAGCGCTTTCTTTACGGGAAATGATGTTCTTCTTTCCGATGAGGCAAAAACACAGATGTCCACCCGCTGGAATGATGACGAAAAATACGAGAGCTACGGTCTGGGATGGGACTTTGTGGAACACGTCAAGTACGAAAAGGAAAACATAAAGGTTATGGGCAAGGGCGGAGATTTGCCGTATATGAACTCGAGCCTCCTTGTCGCTCCCGATGAACAGATTAGCACAGCGGTGCTGACCGCTGGAAATGGCAGCAGCCAATATGCAGGAATGATGGCGTCTGCGCTTATGGACGTGGCGCTTGCAGAACGGGGAAAGGCGGTGAGCGATCTGACTCCTCCGGAGCCGAAAATAATGGACACCATCCCCGAACATGATAAAAAATATGAGGGTCTGTACTGCAGCAGCACATTCGGAATCGCCGGAATATGCAGGATCACATTTGATGATACCACGATGTACAAGGAGGAGCTGGGCACTGACAACGCATTACCCGAAAGATTTAAGATTACCGGGGACGGCGGATTTGTCAGGGTAAATGACAGCGGCAGGATGACGGCAGACAGGGAGATCGTTTATTTCGAGGAAAAGGACGGCAAAATATTCATCAGAACGGAGCTGTTCGCCGTATACCCGGGACTTGGAAATACGTCAGACAGTATGTACACAGGTGAAAAAATGGAAGAAAATTCCGTCTCCCCTGGTGTACAACAAAGCTGGGACGAGCTTTCGCAGACCGTATTTGTCACAGATAACGAAAAATGGACCTCCCAGAACTATGAAACGCCGTTTTACTGGTTTGTGACAGATAAGGCATTCCCCGGTTATATTCTGGCAAAAAACAGCAGAGGCGTCACAAAAGTGGAAAAAATGACCGATGAAGATCATGCCCTTTTCTTTACGTCCATACCGAGTACTGCAAACAGAGATTTGTTTGACATAGAGATCACCCGGCAAACCTCTGCGGACAACACATCGGCAGTCTCCTTTGATCTGAGCGACGGAACGCGCTGCCGCAGCGTGGACAGCCTCCCGGAGTTTACCGCCGATATCACCAAAATTCCCCTTCACAGCGGTGAAGCCGCATGGTATCGGATCGGGAAAGATATGGGCGGAGAGAGTATCGCTGTCGAACGGCCCGACAACTCTGCGGTATTTGTCTACAACAAGTTCCGCGAGCTGCTCTACAGCACCCACGTCAAGGATGCCATGAACACCATCGACCTTCCGGTGGACGGCTATATCGCTTTCGTGGGGGAGAGTGGTGTGTGTAAAATTGCACGGTAAAATCACCGAAAAAAAGAAAAACAGCGGATTCAGGCAGATACGATAATGCTTGATGAATAGAGCTTTACTGTGCTATACTATCATAGCTGTTAAGGTTTTTTTATTTTGAAAAATACGGAGGATTAAGATACCATGAAACTAGGCATCGTAATCAGTTGCGATGCTCACGTTTCTTCACAAAATCTCACAAAGCCTTGTTTTTCCTGCCAATCCAGCATTTTTCCAACAAAAGAAACTTAATGAATTTTCACGCAATTTCACGCTAGTTCATGGCAAATTGGCGTAGTAATGGCGTAGAGAAAAAAGTTCATTACAGCACAAAATTGAATATTGAAAATCCAGTGTAATTACAAAAAATGTAGTCACTGGATATGTATGCAATCATTTAGGTGACTAGGTGGTTGCTTTTTTTATTTTCGGTGGCTGATGGAAGGAGGAAACGCTGTAATCATTAAAAATCAATGAAATTTCAATCGTGTTCAGACCGGAAGTCAAAAAAATCCGATTGATTTAGCACGGACTTCGGGGTATAATAGCAGTGAGGTCATATACCTTTTGGGAATGGCTTTTGCGTTTCCTATCATACCAAAGGAGGTCTATGGCTATAATGGATACGGAAATAAAAAATGCAGTCAGCGCAGCGGATCAGGACGCACAGTATGATGACAGGGCAAAGCGCCTGTTAGGAAATAAAACCATTCTGGCGCATATCTTGGTAAAGACGGTTGACGAGTTTAAGGGAATGGATCCGAAAGAGGCAGTAACCTATATAGAGGGGGAGCCATTCATCAGCGTGGTTCCGGTAGAGCCGGGGCTGACCAATGCCGAAAAGGAAGAAGCAGGGCAGAGGATAGTCGGTTTCAATACGGAAAATGCGGAGATAAACGAGGGGCTTGTAAGGTTTGACATTGTGTTTTATGTGCGTATGAAAGACGGTATTTCACAGGTTATTGTGAATTTAGAAGCACAAAAAGATGAACCGACAAGCTACCATATCTTAAACAGGGCAGTATTTTATGTGAGCCGCCTTGTTTCTTCGCAGAAAGAACGGGATTTTGTTAAGACAAATTATGATGACATAAGGCGTGTTTTTTCGATATGGATATGTATGAATATGGACGAAAACAGCATGGCTTATGTGCATTTGGCGAAAGATGACCTGCTTGGTTCTTATCCATGGAAGGGCGGACTTGACCTGTTAAATATTGTTTTGATAGGTATATCAAACGAACTTCCGGCGCATGATGAGAAATATGAGCTGCACCGTCTGCTGAGTGCGCTGCTCTCTATGGAATTGACTGTTGACGAAAAAATTGGGATTATCAAAAGCGAATATGATATTTCAGTAAATGATGAATTGAGAAAGGATGTGAGCGCCATGTGTAATCTTTCACAGGGAATCCGGGAAAAAGGCGGGGCAGAAAGAGAAGAAAAAATCATCTTGAATATGCACAGGAAAGGCTATACATTAGATCAGATAGCGGAATGTGTGGAAAAGAGTATTGACGAGGTAGAGGCTATCATCGAGAAAAGAGAGCCTGTACTGGCATAATCACAGTAACTTAATAACACAAGCAGTAAAGCAGTGAATTTGTTTTTTATCTTTTAGAAAACAATTCGCTGCTTTTTCTGTTTTCAGAGGAAAAGACAGTCAGAGCGGATTGTCTTTTTTCATGTAGAGAAAGGAATAAATATATGGCAAAGACATATTCAAACCGTACCAGAGATAAACAGGAAGTAAAGGCGATTACCGACCAGTTGGAGGAAGGCTTAAAGGAGCTTTTTGCAAATGAGAAGTATAAAAGCTATCTTTCCATGATGTCCAAGTTTCACAATTACAGCGCTATAGGATGAATTTATGGCGAAAAAAGGGAAATATGCAAAATTAACGTGATTTGCGCGTGTAAAGCTACACGAAACAAAATATGGACATTAGAGCCTGAGTATGGTACAATATACTGCTGTATTGGGCTTTTTTCTAGCAATAGAAGGAGGCGTACATATGGGAAAAGAAATGATTGGCGTAGTAATTGGCGTAGTTGAACACTGGCAGCAACGCCGAAACCTAAGAAATTAGGGACTTTGAGATAAAGGAGATAATAAAATGAAACTAGGCATCGTCGGGCTCCCCAACGTGGGCAAGAGCACCCTTTTTAATTCACTGACAAAGGCGGGGGCGGAATCCGCCAACTACCCGTTCTGCACCATCGACCCGAATATCGGTATCGTGACAGTGCCGGATGAGCGGTTAAAACTTCTGGGGGATATGTACCATTCCAAGAAGGTGACGCCCGCAACCATTGAGTTCGTGGATATCGCCGGGCTTGTGAAGGGCGCTTCCAAGGGGGAAGGTCTGGGCAACCAGTTCTTAAGCAACATCCGCGAGGTGGACGCCATCGTCCATGTGGTGCGGTGTTTTGAGGATAGCAATATCGTCCATGTGGACGGTTCCATTGAGCCGCTCCGGGATATCGAGACGATCAATCTGGAACTGATTTTTTCCGATATCGAGATTCTGGAGCGCAGGATGGCAAAGACGGCCAAAGTTGCAAAGATGGATAAGACGGCGGCGAAAGAGTACGCCTTGTTAGAACGGCTCAAGGCGCATTTGGAGGAAGGAAAGCTTGCGAAGGTATTTGAGACGGAGGACGAGGATGAACTTGCACTGTTAACTTCCTACAATCTTCTCACCTACAAGCCTGTGATTTTTGCGGCCAATGTGGCGGAGGATGATCTTGCGGACGACGGCGCTGGCAATGAGGGTGTGCAGAAGGTGAAAGCATTTGCCGCCGAGAACGGCAGCGAGGTCTTTGTGATCTGTGCTCAGATTGAGCAGGAGATCGCGGAGCTGGACGAGGAGGAAACCGCCATGTTTCTGGAGGATTTAGGACTGTCAGAGTCCGGTCTGCAGAAGCTGATTCGTGCAAGCTACCGCCTGCTCGGGCTGATGAGCTTCCTGACGGCTGGCGAGGATGAGACGCGGGCGTGGACGATTAAGGTCGGCACGAAGGCGCCGCAGGCAGCCGGAAAAATACATACCGATTTCGAGCGGGGCTTCATCAAGGCGGAAGTGGTTAATTACAAGGATCTTCTGGAGCAGGGATCCCTCGCGGCGGCGAGAGAGAAAGGGCTTGTCGGTATGGAAGGAAAAGACTATGTGGTGCAGGACGGGGATGTGATTCTATTTCGATTTAATGTCTAAAGGAGAAATAATATGCAGGAAATGATGGGAAATATGGATATTGCCTTTCCCAATTTGGGAATCTACTTAAAGAATGTGCCGAAGACATTTACGGTCTTCGGCTTTCCGATTGCCCTCTACGGTGTGATTATCGCCATCGGCGTGTTCGCCGGGGTGCTTCTCGCGGCGAAGGTGGCGAAGCTGGAAAAGCTGGATCCGGATTTGATTTGGGATTTTGCAATCTATGCGATTATCTTTTCCATCATCGGGGCGCGGGTCTATTATGTGGTCTTTTCCTGGGACAGATACAGAAATGACCTGATGGGCATTTTTAACCTGCGAAACGGCGGACTGGCGATTTACGGCGCGGTGATTGCCGCTTTTCTGACGCTGTGGATCTACTGCAGGAGGAAAAAACAGAGCTTCTTACAGCTTGCGGATATCTGTGTGCCGGGTCTGGTGCTGGGGCAGGTAATCGGCAGATGGGGAAATTTCACGAACAGGGAGGTGTTTGGGGAATACACCGACAGTCTGCTCGCCATGCGTCTGCCGACGCAAATGGTCAGGGCGGGAGATATCTCCGAAAAGATCGCCGCCCACATGACGGAGGGCACAAACTACATTCAGGTGCACCCCACCTTCCTCTACGAAAGCCTGTGGAATCTGGCGCTGCTGATTGTGATGCTGCTGTATCGAAAGCATAAGAAATTTGAAGGAGAACAGTGGTTATTATATCTTGGAGGCTATGGTCTCGGCAGGGCATGGATAGAAGGCATCCGCACCGACACCCTTTTCCTCCCCCACACCACCATAGCCGTCTCGCAAGTGCTGGCGGTCGTCCTCTTTGTCGTCGCGCTCGCGGCGGACATCATCATTCGTATATATTTGAAGAAGCATACAACAGCCACAGTTACAGTGGAAAAGACGGACACAAAGTGAAACGCTTGTGTCCGTCCCAGACTGTCAAAAAAGGTCAGCAAAAGCTGGCTTTTTTTGATATAATAAAATCA
>CAJUMV010000008.1 GCA_910587715.1 uncultured Lachnospiraceae bacterium
CAAGTTTCTGGTGGTATTTTCTACGCTATTTTTTCTTATTTTTCGGACAGTCTCCGTGTTTTTTCATAGGGTTCAAAGTCAACTGTATCACTTAATGTTTTAACAACCACATACTTACAGTCTCTCTGCATCAAGTAACTTTCCACAGCCCGATACAACGCTTTTCCTACGCCAATATGCTGATATTCCGAAAGTACACCACACACAAATATCTCACCCGTATGCTGATAATGCGTCTTTACAGAGAAAAAGCCAATACACTGTTCTTGCTGATTGAACGCAGCATAATAAGGAAGTTCCTTCACTTTTTCCGCATACTCGTCAACCGCTTCCTTATTTCCAAACCACGCTGGCAACATTTCTAAAATTTCTTTTGTATAAAATGACTTTTTTCGTTATTACCGACTTCCATAATACAAATATCATCTGGCATTTCAATTCTCCCCCATCTTCACCAGCTTCGCCGCTTGATCCGCCGCGATACACGCGTCCAGTATCTCCTGAATATCCCCGTTCATCACCTTATCCAGCTTGTAGATGGTCAGATTGATGCGGTGGTCGGTGACGCGTCCCTGCGGGAAGTTATAGGTCCGAATCTTCTCGGAGCGGTCGCCCGTGCCAATCTGGCTTCTGCGAAGCTCCGCCTCCGCGTCATGCCGCTGCTGCTGCTCGATATCGTAGAGCTTTGCCTTTAACAGCGCGAACGCCTTCGCCTTATTCTGAATCTGGGATTTTTCGGTCTGGCTGTAAACCACGATCCCCGTGGGATAGTGGGTCAGGCGCACCGCCGAATCCGTGGTGTTCACGCACTGCCCCCCGTTTCCCGACGCCCTCATGACGTCAATTCGTATATCCTTATCTTCAATTACAATATCAATGTCGTCGTCCACCTCGGGCATCACCGCCACGCTGATGGTGGAAGTGTGGATGCGCCCGCCGGACTCCGTCTCCGGCACACGCTGTACCCGGTGCACACCGCTCTCATACTTAAGTACTGAGTACGCACCCTGTCCCGTCACCATAAAGGTCACGCTCTTCATACCGCCGATGCCGATTTCCTCCACTTCCATGGTCTCCACCTTCCAGCGGCGTCCCTCCGCATAGTGCACGTACATGCGGTAAATTTCCGCCGCAAAGAGAGCCGCCTCGTCGCCGCCCGCCCCCGCGCGGATCTCCACGATCACGTTTTTATCGTCGTTGGGGTCCTTGGGCAGAAGAAGGATTTTCAGCTCGCGCTCCAGCTCCTCCACACGCTTCTTCGCCTCGGCAAGCTCCTCCTTCAGCATTTCCCGCATATCGTCGTCGGATTCCTCGTCAAGCATACCAAGGCTGTCCTCGATATCCTGATTGCACTTTTTATATTCTTTATAAGCATTAACTACAGGAGTCAAATCGCTCTGCTCCTTCATCAACGCCCGAAACCGCTCCTGGTTATCCGCCACGGTCGGTTCACTCAGCTCATTCATGATCTCCTCAAACTTCCTGAGCAGATCTTCCAATTTATCAAACATAACTACCTCCGGCTGTCTCACAGCTATCCCTACAATTTATATTATCTAACCGCCGTTCCTTAACCGCGTCAATCGCCCGCTACCCGAACCAGCTCCCGTACACAACCCGGTCAAGCCCGGCAAAATCTTTCACTACCTCAACCTCCCAGAAGCCCGCCGCCTCCATAATGCTGCGCACATCCTCCGCCTGCTCACAGCCAATCTCAAAAAACAGCATACCGCCGCCGTCTAAATATGCCCCGGCGTCCCCCGCTATTCTACGATAAAAAGCAAGACCGTCCGCCCCGCCGTCAAGCGCCATCACCGGCTCATGCTCCCGCACCTCCGGCATCAGCGTATCAATAACATCTGTTTTTATATAGGGGGGATTCGACACGATGATGTCAAACCGCTCCTCAAGCCCCGCAAACAAGTCCCCTTCCAGAAACCGCGCTTTCATCTCCGGGCGTTCCACCCGCAGCCTCTCCTGATTATCTCTTGCCACCGCCAGCGCCCGCTCCGACAAGTCCACACCGACGCCCTCGCAGTCATTGGAATAATGCAGGAGACTCAAAAGAATACAGCCCGAACCGGTACACAAATCCAGAATCCGCATCCCGTCATGTAAGTGCCTCATCACTTCCTCTACCAGCACTTCCGTATCCTGCCGCGGCACCAGCACATCTTCGTTGACTTGAAAAGTCAATCCCATAAAATCCTGTTCACCCGTCAAGTGCTGCAGCGGCACATGCGCCGCACGCTCTCCGACCAGTTCCCTGTATCTCCCGTATTCCTCTGTCGAAATCTCTCTTTCCCCATGCGCAAGCAGCGTATTCCGATCCGTCCCGCACACAAACTCCAGCAGAAGCCTCGCGTCCAGTTCCGCCTCCTCAATCCCAGCTTCCCCAAGCCGCGCCGCACCCTCCTTATACACCCCATTATACGTCAGGTTTCCATCCATTCCTACATCCCCGCAGAGTCAACTTCTCGATATATACACAATCAGCGCAGCGAAGCGTCCGCGTCCTCTCCCCACTACCTTCCGCTTTCCCACCACGCACAACCAGCACAGCGAAGCGTCCGCGTCCGCCCTACACCGCCCGCGCGTCCGAATCGCCAAATAGCTTCGCTGCTACCCCTCCATCCAGCTCTCGTCCACCTCGTACCCGAACGTCTCTTTGATATATCCCTTCCAGTCAAAGACCGCTTCCACCGCGGCAATCGCCACTTCCACCATACTTTCATCCGGCTCTCTCGTGGTCAGCCGCTGCAGCCACATACCCGGCGCAGAGATCATCCGCACAAGGATATTATTGCTCTTTCCCGCAAGCCGTATGATTTCGTAGGAAATCCCCGCAATCACGGGAATCAGCGCCACCCTGATTAAAATACGGTAAACGGGATTCTCCACGCGGATAAAGAAAAACAAAATCACGCTGACAAACATGACAAACAAAAGAAAGCTCGTACCGCAGCGCCTGTGCTGCTTGGAGCAGCGCATCACTTCCTTCACGGTAAGGGGCGCTCCCTTCTCGATACAGTTGATGCATTTATGTTCCGCACCGTGATACATATAGACTCGCCTGATATCTTTCATCAGGGAAATCGCCAGCACATAGCCCACAAAAATCACAATCCTAAGCGCGCCCTCCAAAATCGCCATAAACGATGCGCTTCTGATATATTCCTCAAACAGTGAGGTGACAAAGTACGGCAGTATCATAAAAATGCCGATCGCCAGCGCCAGGGAAAACAGCATCACAATCCCGTTAAACACCTTTTCCGCCTTATCCTTGAAAATTCTGTTAAAAGCCTTATCCGCCGCCGTCTCCTTTGCCTCTTCATCCTCATAAAAGGACGCGGAGAAGTTCAGGCAGCGCATCCCTAAAACGAGAGAATCAATAAACTGGAACACGCCTCTGACAAAGGGAATATCCAGGAGCTTGCTGCCGTGAATCACACTGTGATAGTGCTCCACTTCCACCTCAATCTCGCCGTCGGGCTTCCTCACCGCCACCGCGTACTGTTCCTTATTCTTCATCATAATGCCTTCCAGAACCGCCTGCCCGCCGATTCCGGAATATTTTAATTTTCTCTTTGCCATTGCAATCACCTTTCATCGAGCAAGGCAGCTCCTGCCTTACTCGCGCGCCGGGCACCCGTCAGCTTTAGCTGACAAATTTCCTTTGGGTGCCCGTGTGCATAAGAAGAGAAAAGGTTGAGATAAGACTCAACCTTTTTCGTACCCTGCATTTATTTGTTTTCCACACCGTATTTCCGATTAAACTTATCAATACGACCGCGAGCCTGTGCCGTCTTCTGCTGTCCTGTATAGAACGAATGGCACTTGGAGCAAACCTCCACATGAATCTCGGGCTTCGTGGAACCTGTCACAAAGGTATTGCCGCAGTTACATGTTACCGTTGCCTGATAATACTCAGGATGAATTCCTTCTCTCATCGCTATATCTTACTCCTTTCTCAGCCTGCGTATTTACGCCCTGCGCGTAAACCTGCCGTTGAAAGCATACGCTTCAAATCACACAGCTTTTATATTCTAGCATAGGATTTTCGGGGATGCAAGCCCTTTTTCACATTATTTATATGAACTTCATTTTTTTGACCATATTCACAAATTCCTGGTTGTTTCTGGTCTTGGCAAACATATCCACGACCCGCTCCACAGCTTCGTCCGCCTTCATGCCGTTGAATGCCTTGCGGATGACGTTGATGGCTTCCAGCTCATCGGGATTTAAGAGCAGATCCTCTCTTCTGGTGCTGGATTTCGGAATATCGATGGCAGGGAACACTCTCTTCTCGGAAAGTTTTCTGTCAAGCACCATTTCCATATTGCCCGTGCCCTTAAATTCCTCATAAATCACATCATCCATCTTACTGCCCGTCTCCACGAGCGCCGTCGCCAGAATCGTCAGGCTGCCGCCCTCACGCATGTTACGCGCCGCGCCGAAGAAACGCTTCGGCATGTGCAGCGCCGCCGGGTCAAGACCGCCAGACAGCGTACGCCCGCTGGGCGGAACGACCAGATTGTAAGCTCTCGTCAGACGGGTAATGCTGTCTAAGAGAATCACCACGTCCTTCTTATGCTCTACCAGACGCTTCGCGCGCTCAATCACCATCTCGGACACTCTCTTGTGGTGCTCGGGTAGCTCGTCAAAGGTGGAATAAATCACTTCCACATTCGGTCCTTCAATGGCTTCCTTGATATCCGTCACTTCCTCGGGGCGCTCATCAATCAGCAAAATAATCAGATGCGAGTCCGGCGCGGTTCTCGTAATGGACTTCGCCACCTCTTTTAATAAGGTTGTCTTACCTGCTTTCGGCGGGGACACGATCATACCTCTCTGCCCCTTGCCGACAGGACTCATCAAATCCATAATCCGCATAGCCACCGTACAGCCCGGCGTTTCTAATTTCAGACGTTCATTCGGGAAAATCGGAGTCATATTCTCGAAATTTACCCGGCGCATCGCTATTTCCGGCGGATAACCGTTGATGGTCTTTACATACAAAAGTGCGCTGAACTTCTCGTTCTGCGTCTTAATCCTCGTGTTGCCCTCCAGAATATCCCCCGTCTTCAGACCAAAACGGCGGATTTGGCTGGGCGCCACATAAACGTCATGCTCGCCGGGCAGATAATTCTCGCAGCGGATAAAGCCAAAGCCGTCGCTCATAACCTCCAGAATACCGCTGGCGGTAATGCCGCTGTCAAGCTCCGCGGGATACTTCTCCTCCTCCCCGGACTCCGCCTTCTTCGCAGGCGCAGCGGGTGTCACCACAGATTTTACAGCCACTTCCTTCCCTGCCGCCTTGTCCTTCTCGTCCTCCTTGAGCATCGCTTCGACGATCTGCGCCTTCTTCATGGTGGAAGTGCCCTTGATTCCTCTCGATTTCGCGATTTCCTTTAAGTCCGCAAGCGCCAGTGATTCATACTTTTCTCTCATAAATTCCTCCCATGTTATGTTCTATTCTCATTGCGTAAGCTCATTACTTTTCAAAATCACAGCATGTCTGTCACATCTATATCTATACAGCTCTTTCGTCCGGGGATTGCGTGCCTGATACGACTCAGAAAAGATTTATGCCTGTATTGGTTTATTATACACCATCTTTTCCAAAATAGAAAGTCTTTTTTCTGAAATAAAAAGGCGGATGGATATTGCAGAGAAATTTTAAATATTATAAGATAATAGTCGCAAAGGAAAAACGGCATATAACAATCAAAGAAAATGAGGTACTGCTATGACAACCAACGAAAAGGCGCTTGCCCTGCACGAAAAATGGCGTGGCAAGCTGGAAACAGTCTCCAAGACACCCGTTAAGACCCGCGAGGATCTCTCCCTCGCCTATACGCCCGGCGTGGCGGAGCCGTGCAAAGTAATCGCACAGGACAGAGAAGCCGCTTACACCTACACATGGAAATCCAACACCGTTGCCGTGGTATCCGACGGCAGCGCAGTCCTCGGACTCGGCAACATCGGTCCTCACGCCGCTATGCCCGTGATGGAGGGCAAGGCGGTGCTGTTCAAGGAATTTGGCGGCGTCAACGCCGTGCCCATCTGTCTGGATACGCAGGACACGGAAGAAATCATCAAAGCCGTAACTTATCTTGCGCCGGGCTTCGGCGGCATCAATCTGGAAGACATCAGCGCCCCCCGCTGCTTTGAAATCGAGGAACGGCTGAAAGAAATACTGGATATCCCCGTTTTCCACGACGACCAGCACGGCACCGCTATTGTAGTACTTGCCGGCATTATCAACGGTTTAAAGGTTGTGGGCAAAAAGAAGGAGGACTGTAAGGTCGTCGTAAACGGCGCGGGCAGCGCGGGCGTGGCAATCACCAAGCTGCTTCTGACCTACGGCTTCCCCCATGTCATCATGTGCGACAAGGTCGGCATCATCGGCAAAGACACCGAAGGACTGAACTGGATGCAGCAGAAAATGACGGAGGTGACCAATCCCGACAACTTAAGCGGCACGCTGGCGGATGCCCTCAAAGGCGCGGATATCTTCGTCGGCGTCTCCGCTCCAAATATCGTAACACCTGATATGGTATCCTCCATGAACCGGGATTCCATCCTCTTTGCCATGGCAAATCCCGTGCCGGAAATTATGCCGGACGCGGCAAAAGCCGCAGGCGCGCGAGTCGTGGGAACCGGACGCTCCGACTTCCCCAATCAGGTCAACAACGTGGTCGCCTTCCCCGGCATCTTCAAAGGCGCGCTGGAAGGCCGTGCCGTACAGATTACGGAAGAAATGAAGTTAGCGGCAGCGCAAGCGATCGCAGCCCTCGTCCCCGACGACCGGTTAAACGAGGACAACATCATGCCCGAAGCCTTCGACCCGCAGGTGGCGGAGGTGGTCGCCGAAGCGGTAAAGTCGCATATTAAGAGATAAATAATATTACGCATGTTATCTAAGAGGAGACATTATGGCACAGGACCCTTTAACACTCTATAAACTAATCACGCTCTACATGCTTGACCGGGTCTCCTTTCCGCTCACGAGAGCGCAGATCGGCGATTTTATCTTAGGACATGACTACACGAACTTCCTGACTCTGCAGCAGGTAATCGCGGAGCTGATTGACGCGGAGCTGATTCGCGCAAAATCCCTGCGAAACCGGACTTATCTGGAGATTACGGAGGAAGGGCAGAGCACGCTCTCCTATTTCGGCAACCGCATAGGCGACTCCATCAAGGCGGACATCGCCGCCTTTTTTGCTGATCACGAAATGGACATGCGCAGCGAATCAGCCGTCCGGGCAGACTATTACAAGTCCACCTCTGGCGAGTTTGAAGCGCATCTTCTTGTAAAAGAAAAGGACGTGACAGTGGTGGATATCACCCTGTCCGTCCCTGATGAAGATACGGCAGCCGCCATCTGCGCCAACTGGCAGACGAAAAACCAGCGTATTTATCAATATCTGGTTTCCCAATTATTTTAATCCGCCCGTACCTCTACCGCTTCCTAATCACTTCATTCCAGCTAGAAATGCCAATCACCCGCAGGGCAAAGTCCGTATACTTTGCCGACTCTGCGGTATCCACATACTTATATGCCTCATAGATGGATTTCCTGCCGCCGCCCAGCGTACAGATGCCAAGGTCCAGCCCCTGCGCCACCTCCGATGCCGCGTCCGTCTCTCGCGAAAAGAGCATACTGTCCACATACTGATTCGCTTCAATCATCTTGTAGGCATAGACAAAGGACGCCGCCTGCAGCTCCTGCCCCTTCGATGAGGTGTACCCCATCTCGCTCAAAATCAGATGCCTCACCTCTCCGTCGTCCGTCAGCATCTCTGGCTTTTGCAGGTAGTCTGTCAGCACATGCAGATTTTTGATCGTGATAACCGGTGTATTCTCATTTTCCTGTACATAAGTGCCATTGCTCTGCCACGCTTTCGCGCTAGTCAGCGGGTAATTATAAGGATGCTGCGCCAGCCCCCAGTCGATATTTCCTTCCGCCTTCAGATTTCTGTTAAACTCATCGAGAATCTCCTTGGAGCCGTAGCCGTTCTTGGAGTAAAGGCTCTTCCCCCACTGCTGATCTAAAGATATGTATACACGGGCATTGCCGTTAATGCTTAATAGCGCATTGTAGAAAATGCGGAAAGCCCTCGCATACTCGTCCACATAGTCCGGCGTGCTCATATGCTCGATATGGTTCCACTCGCTTCTGGCGTTGATCTCGTTGCCAATCACCCAGTTCATCACCCTGCCATGTCCGGTACCGGAATAGCGGCTCGCCAAAAAGGACGCAATGGCAGCAATCGTCTCCGTTCCGCTCTCATCCGCGGCATTGAACGCATAATAAGGCGCATGTCCGCCGGAGCGCGCCTTCGGATGAATCAGCTCCGGATGCGAGGAAATATCGTTTAAGACAATCGCCGTCGTGGTGATGCCCCTGTTGGTAAGATTGGTGAAAATATAGTCATACTCCGCAATAATCTGCCCGTTAAAAGCATAGCTCTTTCCATTATAAGTATAGTAGACCGTCGGATAATAGTCATTGCTTGTCTGCCCGAGAATACGGCTTAGAGGAATGTTGTAGGCGGCGTGCCTTACCCCCAAATCGTCAAGCTCTGCGCTCTGCAGCTTCTCCGGGTCCACTAACAGCCCCTTCTTGGACGACGTGGCGACAAAAGAGGGATTATATTGGGCTATCGCTTCCGGATTGGTGATGTAACGGGGTTTCGTGATTGCAAGAAAGCTCCCGTTCTTTTTCACCGCCACCACAAATTTGGAGAAGAGTCTGGAGCTTGCGGTATTATAGTTTAAGTTGACCGAAAAAGTCAAATTAACGTCTTTCTGATCTTCAATCAGGTACTCCGTACCCTGTAACGCTGACTGGTAAGCCTTTTCCTCGAAAAGATAATAATACCCGTCGTCGCTGATCGCTAAGTCCTTCGCCTTCATGGTGATATCAATCTTTCCGGTCTCCGTGTTGATCAGACAGCTTTCAATGTCAGCAAAGTCAGCCGCATTCTCTGCGTTAACCTCCACTTCTCTCGGACGGTTTTTAATTCCCTCTATCATATAACGGGCGGCATCCACCAGCGCGCGCGTGGTATCTTTGCCGGCATTCTGTCTCACACTGTCCTTTCTGTGCTGGGTCTTGCTGTACTCGGCTAACTTCATAGCCTCCATATGTACCATAGCTTCTACCGCCGCACTTTCGGCAGCAAGCATATCCATATGCTGCTGCATGAAAAAACCGCTGAACCCGCCGCCGACAGCAAGCACGACAACAAAGGCAGCCGCCATGAGCCACCGTTTTTTTCTGTTTCCGGTGCCTTTCCCCTGTGCCCGCTCCGCTTTCTGTCTTGCTTTCTTTTCCTTTATTTTCCGCTTATTTTCCGCTACCTTCGCTTTATCGATGGTGCGCTTTCTTTTCTTTTTCCCGCTTTTTTCAGGTTCTTTTGCCAAATCCTTTGCGGGATTCTTCTCTTCGTCCGCTCTGTCGGTCGTCTCCATGGATTCCCTTTTTCCCTTTTTGTTCTAACGCGTCTGTATCGTCACTCTTCTTTCTCTGCGTCGCTGCCCGGCAGCCTAAATTCCGTGCCAAAGCATGACCTCATTGTTCTATACTACACGATTATGCAAAAAAAGTCCAATACCTTTCCTTGCGGACGCCTGCTTTTCAGTCAAACAAAATCTCATCCACCGTCACAAACTCATACCCCTGTTTTTGCAGAATGTCCACAATTTCAAGGGCTGCCGTCACGCTGGACTTATATTCGTCATGCATTAAAATGACAGCATTTTCCTCCGCTTTTTGCGTAACTTTTTTGACGATTCCGTTCACGTCGCTGCTGCACCAGTCCATCGGGTCAATCGTCCAGAGCACCGGAATCATGGTAAGCTCCGTCTCAAAACTTTTGTCCCAGCTCCCGTAAGGCGGACGCACATACTGCGGTTCTTCCCCCGTAATGCCCGAAAGCAGCTCGTTCGTCTGAACCAGCTCCGCCTTAAAAGTCTCCCTGTTATTTTTGGAAAGCTGTATATGGCTGTAGGTGTGGTTGCCGACCAGATGCCCCTCCTCATGCATCCGTAAAACCAGCTCGGGATAAGCCTCCGCCTGCTTTCCCATCACGAAAAAACTCGCTTTGGCTCCCCGCTCCTTCAATCCATCCAAAAGCTGCTCGGTATAATACGGATGCGGTCCGTCATCAAACGTAATCGCTATCTTTGGCGTGTCCAAATCCTCCTTTTCATTTATAACACCCGTTACACATGTAATCGCGTCCACCGGTTCGATACCTCCTGCCGCCATACCCAGACTGCCTGCAATCACGAGAAACGAAATTACAATAACAGCCGCAATCTTTTTACTTACCCTTATCAAGAGACAACACCCGCAAACCTCTTTTCTCTAAACATATATATGCCGGATGCTTTCCCCGCATTCAATTTCCGTCATTGCAAAGAATACCCTGCAAACCTGATTTGAAAAGCTTTCGTATACCCCTCCCCGAAGCTCTGGTTCAGGAGCAGCTCCCCGCCGTGCATCTCCACGATTTTTTTCGCAATGCCAAGCCCCAGACCACTGCCGCCTTTTGAAGAACGCGCCTTGTCGCCCCTTGCAAACGGCTCGAAAATATACGCCGCGAAATCCGGCTCCACAGGCTCCCCCTCGTCCGCCACCGTCAATTCATACGCCTGCAGGCGCACAAGAACCCTGCCGCCATCTTTTCCGTAGCGCAGCGCATTGGTGAGCAGGTTGCTAACCGCCCGCCCGAGCTGCAGCCTGTCCATCTCAAAAGGCACGCTTTCCTCCGGCAGCTCCAGCACAAGCTCCATTCCTCTGTCCTCAAAATCTGCGTAAAGAAGCGCTGTCATCTCCCTTATAAGCTCCGCCAGATCCCCCGGCTCCTTACGCATCGCAAAGCCCTCGCTCCCCAGCTTTACATATTCGAAGAGAAGGGTGACCAGCTCGTCCATGCGCATAGCCTTCGCATAAATCGCATCCAGATAAGACTGCCTGTCCTTCTCTTCCACAACGCCCTCGGAGAGCGCCTTACTGTAGCCGCAGATTGTGGTAATCGGCGTTTTGATATCGTGGGCGATATCCGAAAGCATTAGATTCCGCCTTTCGTCTCTGGCAAGCTTCTGCGCCTTCTCCTGCGCCAGCAGCTCGTTAAACTGCTTTGTCACAATACGGGAATAGCAGAATGCGCCCACCAGATAAGGCAGTATTCTGATGAACAACAGTCCCATAATACCGCCAATCATCATAATGCGCAGCATCACACCCCATGCCCCGCCATAAAGCGGCGAAGTGACCTGAATGTTCATACTGGCGCCCATTGCCTGCTCAATCTCCCCCTGCGCCCACTCCCTGACACCCGAGGGCAAAAACCCGGCGAGAAAATAAAATAACATCTGTAATAGCCATGTCAATGCATTACTGCTGCCCGTAATTTGAATCTGCTGGCTTTCCAGAAACGTAAGCACTACCGGCGTGATAATCACCCTGTAGAGCAAATTAATCGCCTCCACGCCCCAGTAGATACAGAATAAAAGGATCAGGAACCGCTGTACCAGAAACCATTTTACGCTCTTTTTCATCTCCGGCCGTCCTCACTCCTTTTCCATGCGGTATCCCAGCCCCCTGATTGTCCGGATATACTCCCTGCCGTCCTTCTCCAGTTTGGCGCGCAGCTTGGAAATGCACACCATCACATTGTTGTCGGAAACCATGTACGTCTCTTCCCAGCCCGCCTCGAAAATCTGCTGTTTGGTAAACACCCTGCCCGGATTCTCCATAAACAGCTTCATAATGCGAAATTCCACCGAAGTCAGCTCAATCCGCTCTTCATTCCGGTACAAAAGACAGGAATCCGGCTCCAGCCGCAGATTTCCCACCTGAAGAGCCACGCCCTGTCCGCCCCGGCTCTCCCCGGCGCCCAGCGCGTAAAACCGTCTCAGATTGGATTTCACCCGCGCCACCGCTTCCAGCGGCACAAAAGGCTTCGTGATATAATCGTCCGCACCCAAATCGAGCCCCAGAATTTTGTCGGAGTCGCTGCCTTTCGCCGAAAGCATGATCACCGGCAGATTGTTTTCCTCACGCACATTTCGTAACACCCGATATCCATCCAGACCCGGCATCATGATATCCAGAATCGCCAAATCAATCGTTTCTTCCTTGAGCAGCCTGAGCGCTTCCGTGCCGTCCGCCGCTTCCACAATCTCATATCCTTCTTTTTCCAGATACAGGCGCAGTACCTCCCGTATCTCCGCCTCGTCATCTGCCACTAAAATTCTGTATGCCATTTTCTTCTCACTCCGGAGCATTCATGCCCTCTGCCATTTCGAAATTTACCACTGCTGTCCGTTATCACTTTCACTTGTGCCATACTGTCCGTTTCCGCCATACTGCCCGTTCCCATTTTCATACCCGCCTGCGCCGTACTGCCCATTCATATTTCCATATCCGCCTGCGCCGTACTGCCCGTTCATATTTCCATATCCGCCTGCACCGTTCTGCCCGTTTGCATTGTACTGACCGTTCACACCATTCTGCCCGTATACAGGGATTCCCACATGATTCATAACACGCGTATTTCTAAGCTGGCAGTACAGCGCAGCATAAGTCAGACTCCGGTAAGGCTGCACATAAAAAACTTCTGCAATCCCTAAAGTAAGCGCCCCCAGAATATCCCACAAAATAAATGACAGTCCCAAAACAAAAGTCTTCCACTTATTGCCGTCCATCATATCACGGCTCAGCTGCAGCGCTGCCTTGTACTCTATGTCCGGATTTTCCGTCAGAATGTAAGGCACCATATAATACTCATACATCTTAATAATGCCCGGCACGATAAGCAGCAGCGACCACAAAAAGACACGCAGCTCCCTGTGAAACATCACCTTGACAACATTTTTGTAGGAGTGGTCAAAACCATAGGCGATTTCCCGCACCTGCGCCACATCTTCCACGCTCTTTACCATAAACCGTTTACCGCCCACGCTGAACGGATTAATGAGAAAGATGTCAATGACCAGAATCACCGCGAGTACCACTGAGAAAATCACAAGGAAAATGGTAACCGCCACGAAACCGATAAACATCCCTTCAAAAAAGCTGACCTCTACATCTTCCGACTGAAGCGCCCCGTCTTCCTTCCGCTCTACCGTCACTTTATCCGAATCGGCACGTTTCCTCACTGTAACAACGCTCCTCTTTCCGCTCGGCAAAGAGCCGCTTCTCATCTCTCGTCCACTATCATTCTCATTGTACTGATACGTGGTTTTGTTAAAACTGAATCCGCCCGTCTCGCAGCCAAGCAGCACAAGAATCACAGACACCAGCACAATCTTCCAATAATTTCTGTGCAGGGCGGTTTTTGCCACTTCCTTTAACCTACTTCTCGTCCACATCATCTGTTTCCTCCTTCTATCGGCATCCCCTGTCCGGAGTGTCATCCTGTTTACGCTATCAGAATACCATGTGTTTCTTAATGCAAAAGAGGGAATACCTTAACCGAACCTTAAACCCTTCCCGTCTCATTCTCCCCCAGCCCCATATATTTCAGATAAAATTCCTCAAACCGCTCCGTTTTCGCCAAATTGATGCTTTCCGCCTGACCGCTCCACTTTTCCAATAAGGCAGCGTCCAGCCGCTTCCCGCACAAATCCCGCCCCAATTCATACGCCCCGGCAAGCGCCGTATTCCCCACGGCACGCACCCTGCCACGCATACCAGCAGGCAAAAGACCGATTTCCACTGCCGCTTCCACGTCCAGATAATATCCGAAACCGCCGGCAAGAAAGACTTCTTCAATTTCAGGACATCCCATCTCCTCCCACAGAATCTCCACGCCCGCGCGGACGGCAGCTTTTGCCATCTGTAACGCACGGATGTCCTGCTGTATAAAATAACATCCGTTCTTCTCATATCTGCCCGCCGCGGCAGTGCCCTTTGCGCTTTCCATTTTTACGCCCTCCGTAAAATACGGTTCCGCTAATAGCCCCGACTCGTCCAATATGCCCCTTTTCAAAAGCTGCGCGCTAAGAGCAATCCTGTCCGTGCCGACCATCGTGCCGTCTCCCTCAAAGGCAGGTCCCGCCGCCGTAGCCGTCACAAGCATCCGCCGCCCGTCGGTAATCGCCATCTCTCCGTTTGTGCCCAAATCAATCATCAATACAACGCGTCGTTTCCCCGCCCTTTCTCTGTCTCCCAACGCTTCCGCGGCAAGCAATCCCAGCGCATAAAGCCCCGCCACAATATCTCCACCCACGAAGGCGCTGATGCACGGCGCAATATAAATAGGAAAATCAAGAGATATCCCTTCGTCTGTAATCCGCAAGTTTTCCGGCAGATTGTCCAATCCCTCAAAAAGACGGGCAAACGTTACCTTTTGTAAGCCCTTCTCCACCGGAACAAAGGGCGCTTTTCCAAGAGACGATACGTCCATGCCGAGCAGCAGATGCTCCATGGCGGTGTTACCGGCGATGCACATGCAGAGAAGATTCTGTAAATTCTCCGCGAACTGCGAGAGCCCCCGCAAAATCGCCTCACAGACAAGTCCTCGCAGCTCCTCCCCGTGTCCTTCGACAGACGCCTGTATGCGCGTCAAAACATCCGTGCCATATCTGCGCTGGGGATTCCTTTCACAATAAGTATCAGCCACAGCCCCCGTCACCGCATCCCGCAGCTGCATGGCGATGGTGGTGGTGCCCAAATCAACCGCGATGATATAACAACTTCCATCAGATTTCATAGCAAATGCTTTGTGATTTTCAGATAAGTTATTTTCTTGACCAATTAAGTCAATATTTTCTGACGGGAGATTCATTTCCGTGACAATGGGTATCTCTGCTTCCTCCGCGCCGACGATTTTAACTACGCAGTCCGCCTTCGGTCTGGTCACACACGCCAACCGATAACCCTGCCGCAGCTCCTCCGGCTCTAAGCGGCTTCTCTCCAGTCCTGTGGGCAGCGGCGCACCCTTTAAAAATTGAACAATGCACCGTCCGCAGTCCCCTCTCCCGCCGCAAAAACTGCCGTCCATCAACCCGTTTTTTAGCAAAACCGGCATCAGTGTCAGCGCTGACTCCTGTGTCAGTGTCATTTCACGAACAAATTTTCCGGCATTTTGCGCATTCGGTTTTTCGTCATGCATAACAATTGTAATTTTTATTTGCTCAGACAAATTGATTTTTCTCCTCGTTGTAATGATAATCAATTCCTGCCAATTTTTCGACTATCTCATTACGGTCTGCATCCATATCCTCGCAGAGCGCATCCAAATCAGAATAAAAATCCCGAAGTTTTAAGTTTACATAACTCAACAACATCACTGGGTCTTTCGGTAACATATTCATCCGTCCTTTCCAGAACTTTCACTTCTTCGTTTCTTGCTTATATCGTTCTGTCACTTCAGCTCCATCTCCACACGATACGTCTTCCCGTCGCTGACCACATTTGCCATACTGCCGCAGATTAACGGCATGGACGGCGGCATGTGCCCGATATCCAGATCCATAAGCACCGGCACATGATGGGGATAGAGCATCTCGCAGACCGCCTGATAACTGTCAATGCCAAACTCCTCCACACCCATGCCAAGCCTCGGCCTGCCGATCAGAAACCCTTTGCAGTATTTAAACCACCCCGCATGTTCCATCTGCCACATGGCGCGGCGTATGCCCATCAGGTTCAAGTCGCACGCCTCCAGAAACCAAATAATGCCATCTTCCCGATATTTTTCTGTAAATTCTATCACCTTATCATATTTCGTTCCGAGGAAATTAACCAAGCAATCCATGCAGCCGCCCAGAAGACGCCCCGAGAAACTGAACTCCGCATCTCCATCTGACAGAAATTCCGCGCGCGTTGATGACTGCCCCGCCTCATCCTGTCCGGCATACTTCGCCGCCATTCCACACATACTCTCCACGTTCGTCCTGCCATCCGGCAGATAATATTTAATAACAGACGTTTCTGTCAAATTGTACGGCTCATAAGGATGCTCCTCGTCTTTCAGTGATTCACGCTCCCATTTATCATACCCCTGCATGGTCAGTTTCTTTCCCTGAAGAAGCAGCATCGCATCATTTAATGACGGGTGTAATGGTTCCATCCCGAAAGCCGCCGCACACGGTCCGTACACAGACGCTGCATCACACAGAGTCGCCAGCAGGAATGTAAAGTTCGTGTTGTCCGAATATCCCAGATACCATTTAGGCGCCGCCTGTCTGATCTGTTCAAAATCCACATAATCCAGAATCTCACACATCAGTTCACCGCCCCCGCAGGAAATAAGACAGTCGTTATTTTTATCGCAGTAATATGCTGTCAGTTCTTCCCCGCACTTCTTCGGCGTATTGCTGATCCCCACGCCCTCCTCCACGTAACAGTTCGGCCCGGGCTGTAATTGAAATCCCTGCTCCTTCCATCTCTTCTGCGCGTTCAGAAATCCGCTTTTGTAAGGCTCTGTGGCGCAGCCAAAAGATGGCGCCACAAACCCGATTGTCCCCTTTTCCTGTAAAAATGCCGGATATCTCATACTTACCTCCCGTTTTCTTTCTGTTTCCTTTCACTAAATTATGATTTAGCATTTCGCAGAAACAACGACTTATCCACAGCTTTTTCGTTGTTTTCTCCTTTTCGCCCTTTCATCTTGCTAAATCCTGTTTTAACCGCAGACATTTTATGCCTTTAGGCGGTCTGCAATACCTTTTTACCAGCTGCGGAATTGACGCCTTCAGTCAAATACATTTATCTGCCTTTTCTCCTACCATACCACACTTGCGGGCAACTTGCCAGCCTGTTCTGCGCCTGCCGCCGACTCCCGGCGCTTTTCCAATACAAAAACAGACCCGGCGTTTTTGTATTCCAGCTCCAACGCCGAGCCTGTTCTCTACCTGTCTTCCTTACATATATTGTTTATTATAACAAGTTTTATTTCACCTGTTATTTTTCAATCTTCTCATCCTGCCAGTTTGCTGGCACAAACTGTTTCCTTCACACTTTTCGCCGTGCCGCCAGCGCGCCATCCTCTACCGTAATCAGAATCACGTCCTTCGCATTCACCTGATCTGAGAGAATCAGTTTTGCAGACAATGTCTCCACATACTTCTGGATATACCGCTTTAAGGGTCTCGCGCCGTACACCGGGTCATAGGCATTCTCCACCACAAATGTCTCCGCCTCGGGCGTGAGCTCGATAGAGAGTTCCCTGTCCGCCAGCCTTCTGTTAAGATCGTCCACAATCAGCCGGATGATGTCGCCGATATTTTCCTTCGTCAACGGCTTGAACAGAATCGTTTCATCCAGCCGGTTCAGAAACTCCGGTCGAAAATGATTCCTCAGATCGCCCATTACAAGCTTTTCCGCCTCCTCTGTGATGGCTCCCTGCGCGTCGATACCGTCCAGCAGATACTCCGCGCCGATATTAGAAGTCATAATCAAAATCGTGTTCTTGAAGTCCACCGTCCGCCCCTGAGAATCCGTGATCCGCCCGTCGTCCAACACCTGCAAAAGCACATTGAACACGTCTGGATGCGCCTTCTCGATCTCGTCAAAGAGCACCACCGAGTAAGGTTTCCTTCTGACCGCCTCCGTCAGCTGACCGCCCTCCTCATAGCCCACATATCCGGGAGGCGCCCCGATCAGTCTGGAGACAGAGTATTTCTCCATATATTCGCTCATGTCGATACGCACCATGTTCGCCTCATCGTCAAAGAGCGACGCCGCCAAAGCCTTTGCCAGTTCCGTCTTACCCACACCCGTAGGTCCGAGGAACAGGAAGGAGCCGATAGGCTTGGTGGGGTCTTTGATCCCCGCCTTGGAACGAATAATAGCATCTGTTACCTTTGTCACGCCCTCGTCCTGCCCGATCACCCGCTTGTGCAGTTCCTCGTCCAGATGTAGGGTCTTGTTCCGCTCGCTCTCCGTCAGCTTGGACACCGGAATCCCCGTCCAGCGGGAAATAATCTTCGCGATCTCCTCGTCGGACACGCTCTGGTGTACAAGCGAAAGTTCCTCCTTGCTTACTTTTTCCTCCTCGATCTCCAACTGCTGCTTTAACGCGGGCAGCCTGCCGTAGCTCAACTCCGCTGCCTTCTCATAATCGCCGTCCCGCTGGGCAATCTGTATCTGGCTGTTTACCTCGTCAATCTCCTCGCGAATCTTCGACAGCTTCTCCACGGACGCCTTCTCATTCTCCCACTGCGCCATGCGGTTCTGCAGCTCTTCCTTCATCTCCGCCAGCTCTTTCTGCAGATGGGAAAGCCGCTCGCGGCTTAAATTGTCGTCCTCCTTTTTCAAAGCCGTTTCTTCTATTTCTAACTGCATCACCCTGCGGCGCAGCTCGTCCAGCTCCGTCGGCATGGAATCCAGCTCCGTCTTGATCAGCGCGCACGCCTCGTCCACCAAGTCAATCGCCTTATCTGGCAGAAAACGATCCGAAATATAGCGGTTTGACAATACCGCCGCACTCACCAGCGCGTTGTCCATGATCTTCACACCGTGGTAAACCTCATAACGCTCTTTCAGTCCCCGCAAAATCGAAATGGTGTCCTCCACCGTGGGCTCCTCCACCATAACCGGCTGGAAACGCCGCTCTAACGCCGCGTCCTTCTCGATATACTGGCGGTACTCGTCCAGCGTCGTCGCGCCGATACAGTGCAGCTCGCCCCTTGCCAGCATGGGCTTTAACATGTTGCCCGCATCCATGGCGCCGTCAGTCTTGCCCGCGCCCACAATGGTGTGCAGCTCGTCGATAAAGAGAATGATCTGCCCGTCGCTGTTCTTCACGTCGTCCAGAACCGCCTTCAGACGCTCCTCAAACTCGCCCCGGTATTTCGCGCCCGCCACAAGCGCGCCCATATCCAGCGAAAAAATCTTCTTATCTTTCAGTCCTTCCGGAACGTCGCCTCTCACAATCCGCTGCGCAAGCCCTTCCGCCACCGCCGTTTTGCCCACGCCCGGCTCGCCGATCAGTACCGGATTATTCTTCGTCTTTCTGGAGAGAATCCGGATTACATTGCGGATCTCCGTGTCTCTGCCAATCACCGGGTCGAGCTTCTGGTCTCTCGCTCGCTCCACCAAGTCCTGCCCGTACTTCTCCAGCGTATCGTAGGTCGCCTCGGGATTGTCCGAGGTCACCCGCTGGTTGCCCCGCACCGTGGAGAGCGCCTGCAAAAAACGCTCCCTCGTGATGCCGAACTCCCGGAAAATCTCCTTGATCTCCTTATTCGGGTGTTTCAGCATGGCGAGGAAAAGATGCTCCACGGACACATACTCGTCACCCAGCGCCTTCGCCTCGTCCTCCGCGCCGATCAGAACCTTATTCAAGTCCTGCCCGATGAAAATCTGTCCTCCCTGCACCTTCGTGCGCTTGGAAAGCCCCTGCTCCACACGGTTCGTAAAGTATTCCTTCTGTATCTCCATCTTCTCAATCAGCTTGAGAATCAGGCTGTCATCAATCGTAAGCAGGCTGTATAACAGGTGTTCTTGTTCGATCTCCTGATTGCCGTACTCGTAAGCGAGCTTTTCACACCCCTCTACCGCCTGTATGGATTTCTGCGTAAATTTCGTTAAGTTCATAACATACACCTCCCTGCCTGTGCAGATGCATTATGTCAATCTGTTCTATTTACACTATCACAATACAACTTATTGTTAGCACTGTCAAGAGGTGAGTGCTAATTATTTTTAATTTATCTCCCAAACACCTTCCCCACCCCCCTGCGGCACCAGCCGCAAACCGCCCACGACATCACCGCGGCAGCGATTGTGCCCGAAAGAAATAAAAACAGTCCGACATACCATGGCAGCCTGTTTTGGAGATCAAAATGAGTCATTACGTTCAAAACAATCCAATGATACAGAAACATGCCGTAAGAAAAATCGTGTTTCAGGCGAATTTTGGGCAGCCAGTAACCGCACCCGATTGCCAGCACCGGAACCATAACACTTGTTACTATATTTGTGTAGTATCCGGGGAGCTGCGCGTTTACGGAACCAATCATAAGATAAATCACGAGCAGCGGCAAAAACACCTTCTTTAAAACAGGCAGCAGCGCCTGCCGTTTCTGAAAACAGAACACACCGATAAAAAACCACAACGCATACGGAATAAACAACCGCTCAATCAATTTCGCCGCCACACCACCTGCGCTCTGCGCCACTGCCCCGCAGACAAGGTTCAAAGCCGCCAGCACAAAAAGAATCGCCGCCCAATGCCTTATTCTCTTCTTTTTCAGGAACGGATAAAGCAATCCCAGCACAAGATATAGCTGCACTTCCGTAAAAACCGTCCAAAGCGCGCCGTTGACGCTTCCGGTGGGCAATGACTGCAGGCAGGCTGGCGTATTGGCGATTCCGAAAATCTGCGTCACCAGCCATGGGATAATGCTCCCGTCAAGCAGCTCCGGAACCAGAACGCTGATGACCGCCAGATTCACAATCGTACAAAGCCACAGCTCCGGATAAATACGCAGGGCACGTTTCAGGAAAAACTCTTTCCTTGACTTTGCCCGTTCAAAAGAAGCCGACACCAGAAATCCGCTCATGACAAACAGAATAACCACACCGGGAAACAGCTGGGTAACGTGTCTGATCTTGTCCATAAACGCCGCGCCCACTACCGGCAGGTTATCCGATAAAATCATGCTGAAGCTGGAATAATGAAGCATCATAACACTAAGCGTTGCCGCATAGCGCAGCAGATCGAAGCCATTTTCTCTATATTCTTCGTTTCTATCCATGTACTTTCCTTCTTTTCCGAATTACCAATTTTTCCTTTTTATGACTTCGGCGCCTTCCTCCCGTACCCCGTCGCCACTGCTGCCGCCAGTATTGCCAGCATACACAGAGAATAATAATTCACGAAAGGCACCGAGCCGGGGGCAACCGCCGCCCCTTCTCCAAACTGGGCAGACAACTGCGCGGGAATGACGCAGTGCACGGTCCACGGCGCGAGGAAGCAGAACACACAGCCCGTACAGTCCATCAGATTCGCCCGGCGGTACGGATTCACGCCCGCCTTTTCGCCAATCTCATGAATCAAATCGCCAAGTGCTACAATCGCCACTGAAATAACACCCGTTACCATGCTTAAAATACCCACTGACAGTACAATCGTTACCTCCGTGCTGCGCTCCGTCTTTGCCAGCCGGGACAGCATCGCCCCCACATCCTCAAACAAGCCGCTGCATTCCAGCACACCCAGAAGCGCAAATACGCCAATCAGCATGGCGACGGTTCCCGCTGTCCCGGTAACGGCTTCTATGATAACACCCGATACGGAAAAGCCGCCGGGAAAAGCCACGAGGTCACCCACCGCATAAATACCTGACAAAAGTCCTGCCGCGATTCCCGCAAGAATCCCCCATGCCAGTGCGGTAATCAGATGCTTTCTCATCATACAGAGCACAATAATCACCACCGGCACCACAAGCATAACGAGACTTAACGGCTTTGCGGAAACATCCGAAACACCTGTCCCTGCGCCGCCCGCTGTGGTTTTCGCAAACAGCAGGAACAGGAGCAGTGCACCCGCTGCCGCAGGCAGGCTGTAACGCATCCGCGTCTTTACCACAGTCCCCAGCTCCGCGTGCTGCGTGGCGGAAGAAGCAATCGTGGTGTCCGAAATGGGACCGAGATTATCGCCAAAAGCCGCGCCGGACACGATGGCGCCTATCATAAACTCCGGCGACGCGCCCGCCATCACGCCCACCGGAAAGAGAATCGGAATCACCACAAAGTAGGTGCCCACCGAGGTCCCCGTGGCAAACGCCAGCAGACAGGTAATTAGGAAGCTCACCGCCACGAAAAGCCGACCCGTAAAGCCCGCTTCCACCACATAAACCGCAATAGTCTGCACCACGCCGCTTGCTGAAATCAGCTTGCCCGAAACCGCCGCCAGGATAACCGCCAGTACGATCACGCCGAACATCGGCTTGCTCAGTCCGTATACAAGCGCTTCTCCATATGCTTTTTCATTCTTTGCAAATATAACACCTGTTATCAGCGCAGCAAAGAACGCCAGCACATAGCCGTTTACGTTGGACTGGCTGCACGCCGCCCACACAATCATCGCCGCTCCCGCAAGAAGCGGCGCGAAGCTCCCCGCCTTTCCGAGACGATATTCTATTCTATGTCCTTTTTGATTCATTTTTTTCTCCATTCAAACCACAAACTATACGCACCGGCAAACCGGCACTCTTACAACAGCCCTCTCAGCTCCTCATGTATCTTCCCGTTGGAAGCTGCGACGCTGCCCCTTTGCAGAAAATCCAGTTCCTTCCCCGCAAAATCAGTCACCCGTCCGCCCGCTTCTTTCACTAAAAGCTGTCCCGCCGCAAAATCCCATGGACTAAGTTTCGGCTCGAAAAATCCTCCTGTGCGCCCACACGCCACGTAGGCAAGGTCCAAAGCCGCCGTGCCCGTCCTGCGGATATCCTGCGCCTTGTCAAACACTTTCCGGATTCGCTTGAAATTATCATCCGCCAGCTCCCTGTCATAAGGCGAAGTGCCCACGGTTATTATTGTCTCACTTAAGGTTCCGGCATCCGACACATGGATAGGACTGCCGTTTAAAAAGCTGCCCTGCCCCTTCTGCGCATGGTAGATGTCCTCCCGAAACGGGTCGTAAATGATACCAAGCGTAATCTCCCCCTTCTCATACAGCGCCAGCGACACAACGCTGTGCTGATAATCATGAATCAGGTTTGTGGTGCCGTCAATGGGATCGAGAATCCAGTAGGTATCCCCCGTCATCTCGTGCAGTCCCTCTTCCTCCCCCAAAAACTGAATATCCGGAAAACGCCTTCCCAGCTCGCGCGCCAGAAAGCTCTGGATATCGGTGTCCACCTGTGTCACATAGTCCGCGCGCCCTTTGGTCTTCACATGTCCGGCTCTCTCTCTGTTTTCCACAAAGACCTTCGTCTCCTTTACCAGTGCGATAATCTCCTGAATCTCCATTTTATTTTCCATCCTCTCCCGCCCGTTCTTTTGCGCCGTCATGCCTGACAGCCCTATACAATATCATATCCTACTCTTCTGCTCTTTCCGACAAAAGCCGCATCATCTGTTTCTTATCACCCCGGACACACTTTACGGTGTAAAATGCAGACCTCCCACGCTATACTGCATAATCTTCTGACGGATTTCCTCGGTCCTTCTCTTATTGGTATCGCTCTTATCATATAAGTCATCTAAGAGCAATCCGATGTTTTTATGCATCACATTAGTCGTGTGAACCATATTTTTCATAATGTCAATCGCGTTTCTCGGATTATTCCGGATAAACTCTTCCAGATAATCCTTGGTAATGCGCATCAGCAGAACCTCATCAAAGGCAACCACCGTGTAGATGGACGCCTGCTCGGAGAGCACGCTCATCTCGCCGAAACACTTGGATTTAGAATAAATGCCAATCAGATGCTCGTCCCTCTCTCCATATCTTATGTAAACCTCCACAGAGCCGGACACGACCTTATACATCTCATCATAAGTCTCGCCCTCGCGCATGATAATGTCACCCGCCCTAAATTTCTGCATTTTCGCGTTTTCCACGTCAGAACCGTCCTTTTTTTGCATCGTTCTTCCTTTCTGCCTGTACTTTTTTTTTGCTGCTGTGCATGCCCGAAAAACCATGGTTTTCATTGCATTCATGGACATTATATCATAATATTCTATAGAGCTGCTCGAAAATCGAACATTTTACTTTTGAAACCGAACGTGTCACCTTTTCGGATCGGCAGCCGTATATAGGTTGAGAGCGCTCTTTGAAACACGGCAGCGAACGGATTCCGGCTGTTTTGTGTTTCTATATCATTATCATAACGAAAGGGGGAATCCGCTTTGCGCGAAAAAAGTGAGCAGGAAGCCAAGCGCATCCTGCAAACCTACGGCGACATGCTCTACCGCACCGCCTATGTGCTTCTGGGCAATCCCCATGACGTGCAGGACGCTTTGCAGGAAGCGCTGCTGCGCTATCTGGAAAAGGCGCCGGTCTTTGCATCCCCGGAGCACGAGAAGGCATGGCTCCTGCGAGTCACTGCGAATTGTTGTAAGGACTATCTGCGTTTTTGCAGACGGCATACTTATCTGGATTTGGAACTGCTCCGGGAATGTCTCCCCGCGCAGGAACATCCACATCTGCAGGATCTGTACGCGCTGCCCGCCAAATGGAAGACCGTGCTCATGCTGCACTACTTTGAGGGATATTCGGTAAAAGAGATTGGGGGGATTCTCGGGCTGTCGGAAAATGCCGTTAAGAAAAGGCTGCAGAGGGCGCGGGAGGCGCTGCGGGGGGAGATGGAAGATTGATGCAAACGCATTGGGATTGCGAAACTCTTTGATGGTTAATGAAATTGCACAATTGATTTACGCTGAGAGGAGTTTCGCAAACAGCAACAAAAATCATTAAATACAAGGAGGATACTCTATGAATAAAAAAGATATGATGCAGATAAAAGAAGCTCTTACGATGCCGTCCGAGATGGCGGATGCGCTCGCGGAAGGCTGTACGGCTTGCGGGAAACAATCCCGCCGCAGCAGCTGTCTCGCCGTGCACGACCGCTTTGCGGGACGCCATTTTTACCGTCTGCCGCATTCCGCCCGGTACCGCAGACTTTGTGCTGCCGCTGCGGCGCTGTTTTGTATCCTTGCGGTCGGCTCCACGTCTCTTGCCTACAATGTCTATCAGGAGAAGCAGCTTGCTGTCTTTATGGATGCGGATCTGTCTCAGGCAGAAATTGACCATATAGGTCAGGAGCTTGCCAAAATCAGCGAGCTTTCTGACTGTCAGTCCCTCTCCGTGCGATATGTCAGTGGTGACGAAGCGTGGGAAGAATTTAAAGCCGCTTACTTTACCGACGAGAACGGCGAAGAAATGACGGAGCTGACCGCCGGCATCGAGGGAAATCCGCTGGCGGATTCCTTCAACTACCAGGTGAGCGTCCGCATGACCGCTGACACGCAGGCTGTGCGGGAGCGTATCGCCGGCCTGCCCGGTGTGCGCAAGGTCACGACGGTGCGGGAAGCGGAAGCCCGGTAAACGTCGTGCAAAATACAGCGCACATCATTTATAAACAATTCTGCGACCCGTGGGAAGCCAATCTCACGGGTCGCTCTTTCCTGCCGCAGTTTACTCATTGTCGAGACTACGATTCCTCTATCTCTCCAACATCCGCCACCGGCTCCTTCAATCCCTCAATCACAATCCCCCGCTTCTTCGCGTAATCCCAGAGCGCCGCGTGGATGGCTTCTTCCGCCAGAAGGGAGCAATGCACCTTCACGGGCGGAAGCCCGTCCAGCGCTTCCATCACGGCTTTGTTGGTCACCTGCAGCGCTTCCTGCACCGTCTTTCCTTTCACCAGCTCGGTCGCCATACTGCTGGTCGCCACCGCGGCGCCGCAGCCGAAGGTCTTAAACTTCACGTCCCGTATGACGCCCGCCTCGTCTACATCCAGATACATGCGCATAATATCGCCGCACTTGGCGTTGCCCACGGTGCCGACACCGCTCGGGTTCTCGATTTCCCCCATGTTGCGGGGATTGTTAAAATGATCCATCACTTTTTCGCTGTACATGCCGTCTCCTTTCTGCCTTCCCTCTATCTGCGCCTCAGTGCAGCTCGATTCCGCTTCGCTTCATCTCGCTCGCGGGCTTCGCCCTATGCATCCATTCGGAAATGCATTTCGGTGAGCAAGCTCCCCTCTCTGCCTTTCCTCTGTCTGCGCCTCAGTGCAGCTCGATTCCGCTTCGCTTCATCTCGCTCGCGGGCTTCGCCCTATGCATCCATTCGGAAATGCATTTCGGTGAGCAAGCTCCCCTCTCTGCCTTTCCTCTGTCTGCGCACTGCTCACGCCTTCCGCACAAAGTCCTCATACAACGGCGACATGTCCCGCAGCCGCCCCACAATCTCTTTGAGCGCCTCCACGGTCACGTCGATTTCCTCCTTTGTCGTCTCCGCCGAGAGCGTCAGCCGAAGCGAACCGTGGGCAATCTCATGGGGCAGACCGATAGCGAGAAGCACATGGGACGGGTCCAGCGCCCCCGAGGTACACGCCGACCCGCTGGAGCCGCAGATGCCCCGCTGGTCCAGCAAAATCAGCAGCGATTCCCCTTCTATGAAACGGAAGCAGAAATGGGCGTTATTAGACAGCCTGTCCTGTCTCGCACCATTCAGCCTTGTGTACGGAATCTCCGCAAGCACCCTGTCGATCAAATAGTCCCGCAGATCCGTCTCTTTCGCGCACCGTTCCTGCATGGTCTCCCCGGCAATCGCCGCCGCTTTGCCGAAGCCCACAATACCCGGCACGTTTAGGGTTCCCGCGCGCCGCCCCCTCTCCTGCGCGCCGCCGTGAATAAACGGACGAAGCCGCACATTTTCCCGACAGTAGAGAAGCCCAACGCCCTTCGGTCCGTTCAGCTTATGTGCGCTGGCGGAAAGCAGATCAATGTGCATCTCTTCCATATGAAGCGGCACATGCCCGTATGCCTGCACCGCGTCCGTGTGAAAGAGAATCCCATGTTCTTTGGCTATCTCTCCGATTCGCGCAACCGGCTGGGTGGTGCCGATCTCATTGTTTGCCGCCATCACAGAAATCAGGATGGTGTCCGGGCGGATTGCCTTTTCCAAGGCTTCCGGCGAAATCTTTCCCTCCCCGTCCACGTCCAGATACGTCACCTCATATCCCTGCTTTTCCAGATACTGACAGGTGTGCAGCACCGCGTGATGCTCGATTTTACTCGTAATGATATGCCTGCCCTTGTCGGAAAGCCCTTCCGCCACGGCGCGGATCGCCCAGTTGTCGGATTCGCTGCCGCCTGCCGTAAAATAAATTTCGTTCGGCTTCGCGCCGATCAGCGACGCCGCCCGCTCTCTGGCGATTCCCACCGCCTTCTTCGCCTCCCCGGCGAAGCTGTAAATCGCGGAAGGGTTCGCGTAATTCTCCCTGAAATAAGGCAGCATTTCCTGTAATACCGCCTCGGATACCCGGGTGGTGGCGGCGTTATCTAAATAAATTCTCTCCTGCATCGCTTTGTATTCTCCATTTTTATATAATTCCTATCGGTTAACTATTCTATTGGATATTATAACAGGCTTGCAAAAAACTGCAAGCCTATTTCAAACCCTGCATGAAAATTTTATCTCATCACAATCAATCATCCGGATTCTTTTCTCCAATAATATTCCCACCAGCGTCATAAATCCCATCATTTAAAAACTGATGCGCATACACATAATCTTCCTGCGTTGGTACTGGTAACAACGCAATCACCTGCTCAATAATTGCATCGGATGCATTTTCAAGTATTTCCCTTACATCTGACGGTGTCAGACCTCTGACAAATTCCATAGAAATAGTTTTTGGAATAGCAATCATGATTTTTCCTCCTCATAATCCTGTATCGTCTGCCTATTTGCCAATACCGCTAAATTATGCAATACGTTCACAGCCTTTAAATCATTCAGCGATAATCTTCCTGTGCCTTCACACTGTGTATTATCTGGCACTAACAGCTCTTTGTCCGCTAAAACATACGATGTTTTGGGCAGTCCGCTTTGCTTTAAATCCTTAATTTTATACGCATATGGATATTTGCGTGAATCCTCGTACTTTTCCACACTGCTTATTTTTAACAAAACAACCTTCGTTTTGCCATTCTCATATGACAAAATAACTGCCGGTCGCCTTTTATATCCTTCTTTATCCTCATACGGATAATCAATATATACCACCGAACCTGCTCCTAAAATACTGATAGGAATTCTTATTTTTTGCTCCATATCTGCCAACCACCTTTACTCCATTATAATGCCCAACCAAACATTTCGCAACCGCACGAATCAGCAGTTCCACATTCCCCAAAAACACAGGTCGGGCGACTATCTGCATAGCCGCCCGTATCCTATCCCCTTTTACACTGAACCTCAGTGCTATAATGTTCGCAGAAGAAAACCCATGACCTTAAAGTCCGCTTTCTTAACTGCGCCATTACCTTGTAACTGTCCGATGCTTCCGGAAAAACCCGAAAACGCCGGTTCTCGAATTATGATGAAAGTATCTCTATCATCGCCGTTTATGTGGGCATGACACATAACTGGCGATACCTATCATGTGACAGCCGTCCTGAAACACTATCTATCAATGCGGGCATTTTGCAAATATAGTCCTGCTAATTTCCTCTCCCTGTAGCACATAGCCACACTTGCTGCATCTTTGCGCATGAAACTCCTTGATAATGCAACCACCGCCCGAAGTCTTAATATGGTCATACCCTGTTCCATTAACAAAATCATGGTCACAATGTGGCTCTATCCCATCATCCTCCAGAATCGGATAAACATTACCTTCTTCATCCACAAACTGTCTTTCATACAATATCTCCGGTGCATCTACCTTAGTTTCTGATTCCTTAAACTCCTGTATTACTTCCTCATCAATTTCTTCAGGAACAAACAAGAAAGTATCACTTTTCTCTGCTTCTTTTATCTCTTCCTGTGACGTGTCCTCAAGTAACTCCCTCTCAAACGAATCCCGATACGCAAACACCGTCATCGAATTTGCAAAAGCCAATGCCGCCACCAATGTCACTGCCGCGGCACGGTTCCACTTTTTCTTGTTCATTAAATTTTCCATCCTTTCCTTTATCTTTTGTGCTTCGTCTCCGAAACCGGCTTTCCACCGTAAGGAGACATTTTCGTCTTTCTTCTCCTGCGCTTCCTCTATCATCAGGCGCAGATATTCGTCCACCACCTCCTCCGTTTTGTCCTGCATCACGGTTTCATCACAGGAACACTCACAATCCCGCTCGAAACCGCTGCGCAGCTTCCACACCAACGGATTCCACCAGTGCAGCATTGCCGCCAACTGCATGAGCATTTTCCAGAACGCATCCATCCGTCTGATATGTACCAGCTCATGCCGTACAAGCAGCTCCGCTTCCCGGCTTGCTATTTCTCTCCCGCAGATAATCACGGGACAGAAGAATCCGAAGGTCATGGTATATTCCTTATCCGGCGCTTCGTAAAGAAACACGCGGCGACGGATTCCATATTGTTCTTTCAGTCCGCTAAGAAACGCTCTCTGCTCCGGCGTCATTGCGCGGTCAGCGTATTTGGCTGCAAAGCGGACGAGCAGGAGATACTCCGCCACTTGCTTTGCCATCAGAATACAGATGCCCGATATCCACACAACGGCTGCCGTTGTCTGCAAAATAGCGAAGATATTCACATGCATCAATCCTTCGGCATGAACAATATGATTTCTCCATGTCAGCGGCACCCGCGAAATCTCCAGCGCTCTCTCCGGGCAGAGAACCCGGAGCGCCACCACATAATATTTCTTCAAATAAGGTAATGGAACCAGATAATACAGAATCGCCACCCGGGCGAGCAGATCATAAAGTCTTGCGCAAACCCTTTTCTTCAGTAGAACCCTTAACAGCAGATAAATGCCAGTCATCGCGCTACCGGAAAGAGACATGACCAACAGGTATTCCATGGCTCTTTCCTTTACTTCTTTTTCGTCAGTAATTCAAGCAGCGTATCCGTCTCGCTCTTGCTGATCGGATTTCCCTTTACGAACGCCGCCACCAAATTACTCAGCTTCCCCCCATACACTTGATCGATTACTGTTTTCATCTGCATACTGTTATAATCTTCCCGGCTGTACACGACTTCCACTATTCTGTTTTCACGTTTTACCAATCCCTTATCCTCTAACCGACTCAAAAAAGTATTGAGAGTCTGCCTCTTCCACTCCTTTCCGTCTGCTTCAAACAGGGCAAGCAGCTGGGATTGTCTGATACCGCCCTCCTGATCCCAAAGCTTTTCCAAAACCTCCATTTCCGCATCGGACACGTTATAAATTTTTTTCATGTGCTTTTCGTCTCATTTCTTTCCGACCGCAAGACTAGGTCTTGTAGTCAATTTTAATATATAATTTTTTCTTCCGCCTGTCAACTTCATACTACAAATTAAGTTCAATTTATGCAGTAATTGCGTTTCCGGTATACAACTGGTAGTATTTTCCGCGCTCTTCAATCAACTGGTTGTGGGTACCCCTCTCAATGATGCGTCCCTGCTCCAACACCATAATGCAGTCGGAGTTCTTGACCGTGGAGAGTCTGTGGGCTATCACAAAGGTGGTCCTTCCCTTCATCAACTTATCCATACCGTCCTGCACAATGCGCTCGGTACGGGTATCGATGGAGCTGGTCGCTTCGTCCAGAATCAATACCGGCGGATCCGCCACAGCCGCCCTTGCGATCGCAAGAAGCTGCCGCTGCCCCTGGCTTAGATTTGCGCCGTCTCCGGAGAGCACGGTATCATAGCCTTCCGGCAGTCTTCTGATAAAACCGTCCGCATTGGCAAGCTTCGCCGCCGCGCGCACTTCCTCGTCCGTGGCGTCCAGCTTCCCGTAACGGATATTCTCCATCACCGTCCCGGTAAAGAGGTGGGTGTCCTGAAGCACGATTCCCAGCGAACGCCGCAGGTCGTCCTTCTTAATCTTATTGACATTGATGCCGTCGTAACGGATTTTTCCGTCCTGAATGTCATAAAAACGGTTAATCAGGTTGGTAATGGTCGTTTTGCCCGCGCCCGTAGAACCTACAAAGGCAATCTTCTGCCCCGGCTCAGCGTAAAGCTTCACATCGTGGAGAACCATCTTATCATCATTGTAACCAAAATCCACGCCGTCGAAAACCACATCTCCCTTAAGCTCCACATAATCCACGGAGTGATCTGCCTGATGCTCGTGCCGCCATGCCCAGCGTCCTGTGCGCTCAGGCGTTTCCGTAAGCGTGCCGTTCTCCTCCTTTACATTAACCAAAGTCACATAACCGTTGTCCACCTCCGGCGTCTCGTCCAGCATCTTGAAAATACGCTCCGCGCCCGCCATAGCCATGACGATCGAGTTGAACTGCTGGCTCACCTGGTTTATCGGCATATTAAAGCTTCTGTTAAAAGTCAGGAAGCTTGCCAATTTCCCAAGCGTCAGACCCGTTGCACCGGAAAGCGCCAGCGCGCCGCCCACAATGGCACACACCACATAACTCACATTGCCGAGCTGCTGGTTTACGGGACCGACCACGTTGACCAGATAGTTCGCCTTGTCCGCGCTCTCAAACAGCGCATCGTTCAGGCTCCGGAAGTCCTCGATATTCTTCTCCTCATGATTAAATACCTTGACCACCTTCTGCCCGTTCATCATTTCTTCAATGAAGCCGTTGACTTTACCAAGATTCGTCTGCTGTTCCAGAAAATACCGACCGCTCAAGCCTGCCACCTTTTTGGTCACAACCAGCATGACCGCTACCATCACAAGCGTTGCTACCGTCAGCGGTATACTTAATATTATCATACTAATAAGCACGCTTACAATAGTAATCGCACTGTTAAATACCTGCGGCATACTCTGGCTGATCATCTGCCGTAATGTTTCCGTATCGTTTGTGTAGGTTGACATAATATCGCCATGCACATGCGTATCAAAATATTTAATCGGCAGCGTTTCCATGTGGGAAAACAGATCGTCCCGCACATTGCGCAGCGTCCCCTGCGTCACATTGATCATAATGCGGTTCCACGCATAGGCTGAAACCACGCCAATCAGATACAGACACGCCACCCGCGCAATCGCTTTCGCAAGCGGCGAAAAGTCCGGCGCATCCTGCGTCAGCATAGGCGCGATATAATCGTCGATCAGGCTCTGAATAAACATGGTGCCCTGCACATTGGCAAGCACACTCACAAAAATCAGCACCGCCACGATCACCAGATGCGGTCCGTAGTTTTTCATCACATACCTCATCAGGCGCTTAAACACCTTCCCCGGATTCTCTATTCGTTTTCCACCCTTCATTCTTCCATGTGGTCCCGGCATTATTCGTCGCCTCCTTCCGCGTTTTCATCAAAGTCGCCTCCACCGTTCGTCTGCGACTCGTAAACTTCCCGGTAAATCTCATTGTCACGCAGCAGTTCCTCGTGCGTGCCGAAGCCGTGCACCCGCCCGTCATCCATCACGATAATGCGGTCCGCATTCATCACGCTCGCCACACGCTGCGCAATGATCAGCTTCGTCGTGTCGGGAATCTCCTCCGCAAACGCCTTTCTGATCTTCGCGTCCGTCGCCGTGTCCACCGCGCTGGTGGAATCATCCAGAATCAATACCTTCGGCTTTTTCAGAAGCGCACGCGCGATAGTAAGACGCTGTCTCTGCCCGCCCGAGACGTTTGTACCGCCCTGCTCTATGTAAGTATGATATCCGTCCGGCATCTTCTCGATAAACTCATCCGCACAGGCGAGCCTGCACACCCTTTTGCACTCCTCCTCCGTAGCGTTCGGGTCTCCCCAGCGCAGGTTATCGAGAATCGTGCCCGAGAAAAGTACATTCTTCTGTAAAACGACCGCCACCTGATTGCGCAGCGTCTCAATGTCATATTCCCTGACATCTCTGTCACCTACCAGCACGGCACCGTCACTCACGTCATAAAGGCGGCTGATCAAATTGACCAGACTGGTCTTCGCACTGCCGGTGCCGCCGATGATGCCGATCGTCTCCCCGGCGTTTATTTTCAGATTGATATCGTGCAGCACCGCCTCGCTGCTCTCTTTATTATATGCAAAGCGCACATGCCTAAACTCGATGTCCCCGCTCGGCACTTCGTAAACAGGGTTGACCGGATTGGTCAGGTCGCTCTTCTCATTCAGCACCTCGCAGATACGCTCCGCGCTGGCGATACTCATACTCATCATCACGAAAATCATTGCCACCATCATCAGGCTCATGAGAATATTCATGCAGTAGGTGAGCAGGCTCATCAGCTCACCCGTAGTCAGCGTGTTCTGCACAATCTGCTTTGCGCCCAGCCAGCTGATCAGCAGAATACAGCCGTAAACGGTAAACTGCATAACCGGCATGTTCAGCACCACGTGCTGCTCCGCCTTCTGGAAAATGTCGTAGATGCCCTGACTCGCCTTCTTAAACTTCTTCGTCTCGTGCTCTTCCCTGACGTAAGCCTTGACTACGCGGATGGCACTCACGTTCTCCTGCACGGAAGCGTTCAGCTCATCATATTTCGGGAATGCCTGCTTGAAATACTTCATCGCTCCCCGGATAATGAAAAACAGCACCACGGCAAGCGCAAACACCGCCACCAGATAAACAGACGCCAGCTTTGCATTGATAAAAAACGCCATAGTCATCGCGCAGACCATGCTGACCGGCGCGCGGAAGCAAATGCGCAGGATCATCTGGTACGCCATCTGCATGTTGGTCACGTCTGTGGTCAGTCTGGTTACCAGCCCCGCCGTGCTGAACTTGTCAAGACTGGCGAAGGAAAAGGTCTGAATATTCTCAAACATCGCCTGCCGCAGATTCTTCGCAAAGCCTGTGGAGGCACGTGCGCCGTACTTGCCGCCCATCACGCCGCAGAAAAGCCCGCCAAGCGCCGCCGCAATCATCACCGCGCCCACCGCGTAGATGTGCTGCATATTGCCCGCTTCCACGCCGTCATCGATAATGGACGCCATCAGAAACGGAATCAGCATCTCAAAGACGACTTCCAGTATCATGAAAACAGGCGTCATGATCGAAACCTTCTTATACTCCTTGATTTGTGCCGCAAGGGTTTTAATCATTGTTATTCCTCCTATTTATATATATAAAGAACCATGCGACAAACGCCGCATGGTTCTATTTTTCTACATTAAAAATTTAATGTCAACGGTTTTCCAAATTTTTCACAAAATTTTCATAAGGTGATTACTCTTTCGTCTTATCCTTATTATTCATAATCTCGAACACAACCGCCGCCAGAAGCACGACGCCCTTAACCACCATCTGCCAGTTCGCGTCTATACCCATCAGGCTCATGCCGAGGTTGATGACACCGATTAGCGCCGCACCGATTACCATACCAAACACGGTGCCGGAGCCGCCGTATGCGGACACGCCGCCCACCACACAGGCGGAGATAGCGTCCATCTCGTAGTTGTTGCCCGCCGTCGCCGTCGCCGCCGACAGTCTTCCCATCGTCATCCATGCACTGATTACGGTGAGAACCGCCATATTCAGATAAGCGAGGAAGAAAATCTTTTTCGTGTCGATACCGGAAAGTCTGGTCGCTTCCACGTTACCTCCGATGGTGTAGAAGTAACGGCCAATGGTTGTTTTGGAGGTGATAAAGTTATAAATCAGCAGGATTACCGCCACCCAAATCAGGTTGTTCGGAATGCCGCCCGCCTGCGCCAGCTTATAAGCAAACAGCAGGATTACCGCGCAAACCAGCACACAGCGCACGATTACGCCTGTCAGGCCCTCCGCTTCATAACCCTTTTTCACCTTATCGTTTCTGCCCTTTAACTGGAAAATCACAAACAGCACACAGGCGATCACGCCCACCAGAATACAGGTAATATTCAGCCCCTCGCCGCCGAACAAATCCGGCACGCTGCCGGTAAACATCTTAATAAAGCCTTCCGGCATGGGCGCGATGGACGAGCCGCCGATCAACGCCGTACCCCAGCCGCGGAACGCAAGATAACCTGCCAATGTGGCAATCCAGGGCGGAATGTTGATATACGCGATTAAGAAACCTTCCACGACACCGTAAATCACGCCCGCGCCTATCATGAGCAGCATCGCCGCAGGCACCGACATACCGCCGCGCACCATCATGATACCGCCGATAGTGCCGACGAAGCAGACAAAGGAACCGACGGACAGGTCGATGTTGCCACCCGTCAGCATACACATCAGCATACCGGTCGCCAGCACGAACACATACGCGTTCTGCGCGATTAACGCCTGAAAGCTGGACGCCGCAAACATCTGTCCTTTCGTCATCACCGAGAAGAAAATCACGATCAGGACAAGGACTATTTTCATGGTATGTTTTCTTAAAATTTCCATTGTATTGTTCATTTTCATCCCCCTCCCTTATTTCTTCTCTCTCTTGGACAACACGTCAAACGCCACCGCTGCTAAGAGCACCAGACCCTTAACTACCTTCTGGTAATTGACGTCCATACCCATGATACTCATACCCTGGTTGATAACGCCCATCAGTGTCGCGCCGATTACCACGCCGGGCACCGTACCGATACCGCCGTATGCGGACGCGCCGCCGATAAAGCAGGCGCCGATGGCGTCCATCTCATACCCCTGCCCGTAGGTGGGCTGCGCGGAGGTCAGTCTTGCAATGGTCAAAATACCGGCTAACGCCGCCAAAAATCCCATATTGACATAGGCGATAAAGTATACCTTCTTTGTATTGATACCGGAAAGTCTGGTCGCCTTTTCATTGCCGCCCACCGCGTACAGATAGCGGCCGATTCTCGTCTTCGTGGTCAGATACCCGTAAATGAGAAGCACCAGAAGAATCCAGATAAGCGCCGTCGGAATGCCCTTGTGGGAAGCCAGCTTATAAGAAATCCACAAAATCACGGCACTGATGATCACAATCTTTGCGACCGTACTGCCAAGCGGCGCCGTCTCGTAACCCTTGCTCTTATTATTGATACGGCTCTTTAACTGCATCGCGATCAGAATGACCACCGCGATACATCCGGCGAGCATACAAGTCATATTGAAACCTTCGCCGCCGAAGAGATCAGGCACATAACAATCCGCGCCGCCGCCAAATACTTTGATAAAGGTCTCGCTCTTGATGGAGACCGTCAGACCCTGCAGCACCACATTGGAAAGTCCGCGAAACGCGTACATGCCCGCCAGTGTTGCGATAAAGGGCGGCACCTTCACATAAGCGATCCAGAAGCCCTGCCACATACCGATCAGAATGCCGATGATCAGCATGGCAAGAATCGCTGCCAGCACATTCACGTTTTTATCCATTATCATCGCGCCCACCGCGCCCGTGAAGCAGACCACGGAACCGACGGAAAGGTCGATGTTGCCGCCTGTCAGAATACAGAGCAGCATACCGGTCGCCAGCACGAACACATAGGCGTTCTGGGAAATCAGGTTATTGATATTCTGCGGGAACAGAATCTTCCCCTCTGTCGTAATGCTGAAGAAAAGCACCACCAGAACAAGGGCGATAATCATGGTATATTTTCTTAAAAATGCCGATACATTTACTTTTTCCATATCCTTACGCCCCCTTTCCCGAATTAACGATGATGGACATGATCTTCTCCTGAGACGCTTCTTCCGCGGAAAGCTCCCCGGCAATCCTGCCCTCATTCATAATATAAATCCTGTCGCTCATGCCGAGCACCTCAGGCAGCTCGGATGAAATCATCACCACGGACTTGCCTGCTGCTACTAAGTCATTGATGATACAATAAATCTCGTACTTGGCGCCCACGTCGATACCTCTCGTCGGCTCATCCAGAATCAGTACATCGGGATCCGCAAACATCCACTTCGCAAGCAGTACCTTCTGCTGGTTGCCGCCGGAAAGATTGCCGACGTTCTGCTCCACGGTCGGGCATTTGGTTTTCAGCTTCCCGCGGTACTCCTCCGCCACCTGATACTCTTTATCCTTGTCAATAATCTTATGGGGACTGATACTGTCCAAATTTGCCAGCGTCGTGTTGATCTTAATCGGGTTGGTAAGCACAAGACCATTGCCCTTCCGGTCCTCGGTCACGTAGGCAAGCTTGTTTTTAATCGCCTGCTTGACGGTCTTTAGCTGCACCTCTTTGCCGTTCAGATAAAGCTGTCCGCTGATGTTCGTGCCGTAAGACTGCCCGAAAATACTCATGGCAAGCTCGGTACGCCCCGCACCCATCAGCCCGGAGATGCCTACCACCTCGCCTTTTCTTACTTTAATGGAAACATTGTCGCACACCTTCCTCTCCGGATAGAGCGGATGATGTACCGTCCAGTTCTTCACTTCCATATTTATGTCCCCGATCTTTACGCCGTGGCGCTTCGGGAACCGGTCTGTCAGCTCTCTGCCGACCATACCCTGAATAATTCTATCCTCTGAAATCTCCGTGGTATGCTTATCCATCGTCTCAATCGTGGAACCGTCGCGGATGACCGTGATCTTATCCGCCACATAAGCAACCTCGTTCAACTTATGAGATATAATAATCGATGTCATGCCCTCTTTCTTAAACTTTAACATCAGGTCGAGCAATGCCTGAGAATCTTTCTCATTCAAGGAAGAGGTCGGCTCATCCAGAATCAAGAGCTTTGCATGTTTCGCCAATGCCTTCGCGATTTCCACAAGCTGCTGCTTACCGGTACCGATATCCTTAACCAGCACTCTGGAGGACTCCGAAAGCCCCACCATCTTCAAATACTTATCAGCTTCCCCGTAAGTCTCGTTCCAGTCGATCGCCGCGCTCTTTCCGCGCTCGTTTCCAAGGAACATGTTCTCTCCGATCGTCATATAAGGAATCAGCGCCAGCTCCTGATGGATGATGACGATTCCCTTCTCCTCGGAGTCCTTAATCTTACCGAACTTACACACTTCACCGTTGTAGACGATGTCGCCCTCATATGTACCGTAGGGATAAATGCCGCTCAACACATTCATCAGCGTGGATTTGCCCGCGCCGTTCTCACCGACCAGCGCGTGGATTTCGCCTTCCTCCACCTTTAAATTTACGTTGTCGAGCGCCTTGACACCGGGGAACGTTTTGGTAATATTTTTCATTTCCAGTAAAACTTTAGCCAAAGTGTATTCCTCCCAACATAGTTTCTTGTAATCTACCCACTTCTCTACCTCTTTTAAAATCGGCAGGCGGGAAATCCTGCCTGCCGGTTTCATTTAATTATATCACACTTTTGATATTCGGAGAATGCGCTTTTTGCATTCTCCCATGTGAAGCTTGAAATCACTTAGTGAGGTTTTTTCGAACTTAGTGATTTCCTTCACATTGTTACTGTAAATCTGCTTCTGTGTAGTAACCGGAGTCAATCAACAGCTCCTTGTAGTTGTTCGCATCTGCGAATACGGGCTCGCAAAGGAAAGAAGGAATCACGCCTGTGCCGTTGTCGTAAGTCGTGGTATCATTTACTTCTACTTCTTCGCCACTTAAAATCTGACCAACCATCTTAACAACCTGAGATGCCAGAGTACGGGTATCCTTGAACACGGACATGGACTGCTTGCCATCCAGCATGTTCTTTACGTTTGCGATATCACAGTCCTGACCTGTAACAATCGGGTAATCGCCGGTGTAGTTTGCTGCCAGAGCGTTCTGCACACCAAGAGAGGTGGAGTCGTTGGAGCAAAGGCAGATGTCAAGCTTTGTGCCGTCTGCATAGTTGGAAGAAAGGATGTTCTCCATTCTGGACTGTGCAGTCTCGGTAGCCCACTTAGGCGTACCTACAGTTGCGAAATCTACCTGACCGGAGGGAATCACAATCTTGCCTGCATCGATGTAAGGCTGTAATGTGTCCATAGCGCCGTTGTAGAAGAAAGGCGCATTGTTGTCGCCGGGGTCGCCTGCGGTAACTTCCATGTTGAAAGGACCGTCAACGTTGTCCAGATCAAGCGTATCAATGATATACTGTGCCTGCGTTACGCCTACCTTATAGTTATCGAAGGTAGCATAGTAATTGATCGCGTCGGTATTCATGATGAGACGGTCATAAGCGATAACCGGGATGCCTGCGCTCTTTGCTTTCTCAAGAACGGTAGAAAGAGAATTTGCCTCGATAGCAGCGATTACCAGTACGGAGCAGCCGCCGTTGATCATGTTCTCAATCTGGGAAACCTGCGTCTCTTCCTGGTTGGAAGCGTACTGAAGGTCTACCTCGTAGCCTGCTGCCTCAAGCTCTGCCTGCATGTTAGCGCCGTCCTGATTCCATCTCTGCAGATCCTTGGTGGGCATGGACACGCCTACCTTATTGCCTGTCGGAGCTGCCGCATCTGCTGCGGGAGCCTCTGCGTCCGCTGCCGGAGCTTCTGCATCTGCCGCAGGAGCCTCTTCCTCTGCTGCCGGAGCCTCAGCCGCGGGCTCTGTAGCCGCCGGAGCTGCATCGCTGCCGCCACAGCCAACCAGCGCTGCCGCAAGCATGGAAGCTGCAAGTACCATACTTAATACTTTTCTTTTCATGTTTTCGTTTTCCTCCCTTTTCTAAATGATAATTTTTTGCGAAATCTTTTCGCACTTCCAATATACCACAAAGAAAACAGGAATAATTTATGACTTTCTGTACATTTTCACCATATAAAAATTTTATGCAGGAATTGCACTAGCACTTTCTTGCTTCTTTTCTATCTTCGCCGCAAAAAAGTGCTATCGTATTGTCCCATTCAGTCAATATTATGGCTCCGTAAAAACCGCACGTCAGTCCGGCATTTGTTCGGGTGCATTCAGGTATACGTCCTCCTTCAGATGAAAGCCGCTGCCGATAATGACCTCGTCGATGTTGTCGCGGTTCACGCTGATTGGCTCCAGTCCGATATAGGGCACCTTATAGGAGCCGCTTTCGCTCAGGCTCACATCCTCCCCTGTAATCTTCCCGCCTTTGGCAAGCCTCACCGCTTCTTCCGCCGCCCGGGTCGCCAGACGCTCCACCGGCTTGTAGACCGTCATCACCTGCGTACCCTCGACAATCCGCTGACATGCCGCCAGATCCGCATCCTGCCCTACCACCAGCATATTGCCCGCCTGCCTTGTCTCCGCCAGCGCGCGCACCGCCTGCGTCGCCAGATCGTCATTGCCGCACATAATAGCGTCCGCCTGCGACACCTTCAACGGATTGTTGTATATATAGGTCGCCGCTTCCTCCGCCCGCCAGTTGTCCGCGTGGATGGAGTCCAGAATGGAGACCCCGTGTTTTGCCATCACTCTCTTAAATCCGCTCTCCACAAGGGGCACGTTGTTGTCCGTGGGAGAACCGCCGATCATAATTACATTTCCCCCGGTAAGCCCTTCCGCAATAAGCGCCCGCGCCATCATGTCGCCTACCATCTCATTGTCGAAGGAAATATAAAGATCCACGTCCGCGTCATCAATCAGCCTGTCGTAAGAGACCACTTTAATCCCCGCCTCCTTCGCCTTTCCCACCGATTCCCGCAAAGAAACCGGGTCAATGGCAACAATGACAATCACGTCCATTCCCTTCTTTATAAAATAGTCAATCTGCCTTTTCTGCTCCTCCACCACGCCGTTTGCGTTCTGCACGTTGACCTCCGCCCCCAGCTCCTTGGCAACGGAGACAAATACATCCCTGTCCCTCTGCCACCTCTCGATAACAAAGGAATCAAAGCTTAAGCCGATCTGGATTTTATTTTCCTCCCCGTCGTCGCTCTCCCTGCCGTTTTCGGTTTTCCCGCAGCCGCAGACAACAAGCAGCAACAGAAACGCTGCGGCAAGACACGCCACTTGTTTTTTTCTCATATACGAATCTCCCAACCTTTTTTGCAGAAGTTCTCTTCACGCTGTCAAAGCTGCTTATATTCAGTCGGCGTCACGCCTACATTTTTCTTAAAGGACCGGCTGAAATAATTGGGGTCCGCATACCCCACCATGGCACAGATTTCCTTCATGGAATACTCCGTGGTCGTAAGCAGCTCCTTCGCCTTGTCCATGCGGATCTTGGTCAGGTACTCCACAAATCCCTCGCCCACATCTTCCTTAAAAATTTTACTGAAATAATAAGGACTGATATTGACCGTCTGTGACACCTCGTCCAGCGAAATATCCCTGCTGTAATTATTCTGCATATATTCCTTCGCCGTCTCCACGGCTCCCATGGACTTCTCGGACGCTTTTGTACTCACATTGCGGCACGCCTCTCTGATTTTATCCACAAACCATTTTTTTATAATCGTCAAATCATTCATTTCCATAACTGACGGCAGATAGTCCGCCCGGTCGCGGAACTCATAGGTCATGCCGCCGGAATTATAGGCAATATACTCCGCGTAGAGCACAAACTCCAAAACCTTCAGGCGGATGTTCATCAGATAATCGCCATGCAGCTTGGCAATCAGGTCAAAATACGATTCCGCCGTGGCAGCGGCATGGTCCGCATCCCCGTTCTTTACTTCCGCAAAGAGCTTCTTTTCCAAATCCACCGGATACGTTTCCTCATGGGCGCAGCCAATCGGCAAATCGTCCACATGCGCCACACTGCCATTTGTCATAATCAGGGCGTTCGTCGCTTCTTTATAAGCCTCCCTCGCTTCCTCGAAGGGCACAATGCCACTGATTCCAATGCGGAAGCTGATCTGCGTCCGCTTTTTCAGCTCGCGGACAAGCTCCCTTGATTTCTCAATCAGGGATATCCGCTCCTCATAAGACATCTGTGTTTCGTCGCAGGGCACCAGCCCCGGCAGCTTATTCGCCATGGACATGCCGAGAATCATCCCCGGATACGCTTCCTTCAGATATTCCCGCAGCAAATCGCCGTACTGCTGCATTTTCACGCTGCTGCCAACCGCGTTGGTCATATGGTTTCCCTCCTGCGTCTCCCCGCAGACCACCGCCAGCATATAGGCATAGTTCTGATGGATGCCCAAAAGCTGTTTATAATTTTCGATATCCTCCGTAAAATGCTCCTGAAAAAGCAGGTTGTAGAGCAGACCGCTCTCTATAATGGGCATCACGGTTTCCAGCTTTTCGCGAATCATCAAATCGTTGCTCCGCTTGTTCCGCTCCCTGTCAATCTGCTCCATCGCTTTTCTAAGCGCCGCGATAATACGGGTCTTTTCCATGGGCTTCGTAATGTACTCCAGGACGCCTAATTTAATCGCCTCTTTCGCGTAATCAAACTTGTCGTAAGCACTCATGACGATAAAGATCACGTTTGCGTTCGTCTCCCGAATTTCCCGCATCGCTTCGATACCGTTGATGCCGGGCATCTGGATATCCATAATGGCGATATCCGGACGGAAATTTTCTGCCAGCTCAATCACGCTTCTGCCGGTCTTTGCAAACTCGATCGTGCACAGCTCGCCAAATTCCTTTTCTATGATAAATTTCAGGGAATCAATCACAATCCCCTCATCGTCCGCCAGCATAATCTTGTAATGGCTCATAGATAAATGCACACCTCCGTTCCCATGCCCTCACCCTCGCTCTTCACGTTCATTACATTTTCATTGCCCGTAAAGAGCCGCATTCGGGAAATCACATTGTCCATGCCGACGCCGTTTCCGCCCGCCGCCATATCCTCTTCCCTGTAAGTGCCGCTCATGACCTTATCAATGGTTTCCCTGCTCATGCCGACGCCGTTATCCTTCACGCTGATGCAGACCCGCCCGTCTTTTTCATAGAGGGACAGAAGGATGACGCCTTTATCTCCCATCTCGCGTATGCCGTGGTTGACACAGTTTTCCACAATGGGCTGCAGAATCATACCTGGCATCTCCATCTGCAGGAGGGATTCATCGATATGCTTTTCGTAATGAATATCCCCGGCGAACCGCACGTTCAGGATGTAGATGTAGGAATCCACCATCTCCACCTCTTCCGCCACGGTCACCGTCTCCTCGCTTTTCTTCATATTATATCGGTAAAACTGCGCTACCTTCTGGATGTAATCGTAAGTCCTGTCCGCCCCTTCCATCATGGCAAGCTGCGCGCCCGCATTTAACGTATTGAACAGAAAGTGCGGATTGATCTGCGCCTGCAGGTACTTGAGTCTCGCGTCCTTCAGATGGCCTTCCATCAGCAGTTCCCGCTCTTTCAGCGCGCGCTCCGCCTCCATGCTCTCCCTGATGCGCTCGATATATCTGCCGATGCTAACCACCATGGAATTGAATGCGCCTGTCACCACGCCCACCTCATCCTGCGACTCCACCGGTAGAAGCTCGATCTCAAAATTACCCTTCGCCACCTCGTCCGCCTGTCCTGCCAGCCTCCGCAGCGGTCTGATGAGCGCGCCCACAAAGCTGATGATAATACAGACGTTGCTGAACATCACCAGCACAATGGCGATAACGGACACCGCCTCAAAAAACCGGAAACGCTGCTGCAATTCGCTGTACCGCTCGGAATTGCTGCGAAACTGCTCCATATTCAGATTGGAAATATAGGTACCGATATAGCCGTACATTCTCGTGGCATTCTCATAATGCGCACGGTACTTTTCCACATTCCGCCCGCGCTTTGCTTCAATGGTCTGCGCCACCTCTTCCAGATAGCGCTCTGTCATATGCCGGATGTTCCGCTCCATGCGGTCAAAAGACTGCCTTGTAACCTCCTCGTTCAGTTCCGCCGCCATATTCCTGCAAAGCGCCTCACTTCGGTAATAGTTTTCCAGCGAATCGCTGGTTTTCACGTTCAGATAATCCGTCATGCTGCTCTGCAAGGCGTTTACCGCGTCGGAAAACTGGTTCAGATGGCGGTTGTCCTGATAAACCGTATCGAGTCTTCCGGACATGCTGTTGATGCCGATAATCAGAAAAATATTCACCATCACAACGAGAATGTTCGTTACGATATAGATACTGCTGATTTTAAACTGCAAAGAGAAATGTCGAAATTTACTCATCATTTTCCGACTCCTCTCCCCGCAGGTACTCTTCCACATTATCTCTGGTAATCAGGTTGATATCCGCCGTAAAATACTGGCTGGTATAACCAAGATCATGGTACTCCTGCAAAGCGTCAATACAGAAAGCCCCCATCTGCGCGGTGTCAATATTTACGGTGGCATAAATGACATTTCTGTCAATCGCATTGAGAATCGTGTCGGAAACATAATGCCCCAGAATGCTGACCGTTCCCACCTTATTATAGTCCACCACCGCCTGATATGCACAGGTAGTATTCAGCTCATTCAGGCAAATCAGGATGTCCGGAATGTCCTCGCCCATAAAAAGATCGCGGACTGACTCCTCCACCGAAAAGGCATTGGTATCATCCACCGACTGCTGGGAAAGCTCCACCGCCGTATCTCCCCGCTCCTGCTCGATCGTCTCCTGTATGCCGGAATAGAGGATATTCTGGTCCAGACTGTTGGCAAAAGGATTGACCAAAAGAGTCACTTTCGCCGGACGCTCCTGCGTACCGATACGCCTCTCCCGCATAATTTTCAGCGCCTGTCGTCCATATTCCCTGCCAAGATTGTAGCTGCCCACGCCCACAAAGCTGCAGCGCGCACTCTGGGTATTATCCCCATAAAGCGTCACCACGGGAATGTCCGCCGCGTCCGCCCGGTTAATCCATGCGGTCATCTCCTCCGTCTCGCCTGCCGTCACGATAATACCGTCCACCCCGGAGGCGATGGCAATCTCCATCTGCTCCTCCACGCCGTAATCCCGGAAACTGTCTTTTCCCAGCCAGTCCACATAGACATTTTCCTGCAGCGCCCGCTCATACGCGCCCTGATAAACAGACTGCCAGAAGCCGGACTGATCCTCCTGCATAATCATCATGTAATATCTGTCGTAAGTCTCTCCCGCCGTCTCCTCCTGAAAGCTCCCTTTGTAAAACCAGAGGATATAACCCGCCATCAGCACCGTAAACAGAATACATGCCGCCGTCAGAAACAGAGGAAGAAACGTAAACCCCGAAAATTTTCTTTCCGGGGCCTGGTTTTCCTTGTGCTGTTGTTTCTCCTGCTTAATTATCTTCTATGCCTTCCTTTTTATTTATAATATGTATCATAATTCACAAGCTCGTCCAACAGCTTCGGAAGCTGCTCGTCCATGGTCTCGTCCGGGAACTGGCATGTTCCCACCGCCTTATGTCCGCCGCCGCCGTACTTTAACATCAGGCTGCCTACATTCACATGGGAAGTGCGGTTTAAGACGCTGTAGCCCACCGCCGCGGAACATCCCTTGCCGCCGCGCCCGTTCACGATCCATGCGGAAATATTCTGCTCCGGGTACATGCTGTAGATCAGAAAACGGTTGCCGGAATAAATCGGGTCAACGCCCCGCAGATCGGAAATGATAACGTCCTTCTCCACCCTCGTGTGCGCCTTCACCATCTCCCGGAACTTCTCATCCTGCTCTCTGTAAACGGCAATACGCTCCTGCACGTCAGGCAACGCCAGAATTTCCTCCGTATTCATGGTACGGCAGCACTCCATCAGCTTCTCCATCAGCTGATAGTTAGAGATCGTAAAATTGCGCCATCTGCCGAGCCCCGTGCGGGGATCCATCAGAAAGCCCACAAGAATCCAGCCCTGCGGATTCTGAATTTCGTCGATGGTCAGATTGCCGGAATCCACCTTGTCCACCGCCACCATCATATCGTCAAAATGGGAAAAACGCTCCTCGCCGCCGTAATATTCATAAATAATACGCGCGCAGGAAGGTGTGATGCGGCTCTCCCCTTTATACTTGCCCTTTAATTCATTGCGCTCATGCTCGCTGGAATGATGGTCAAACCAAAGCCCGCAGCCTTCCACGAAAGGTACGTTCGCCAGCACATCATTCTCCGTAATCTCCACAAGACCGTCCTGCAAATCCTTCGGATGCGCAAACTTCCAGCTGTCAATCAGACCAACTTCCTTTAAAAGTGCGCCACATGCCAATCCGTCAAAATCAGATCGTGTCACTAATCTCATCGCTCTTCTCCTTTTACCCGCCGTGTCACAGCTTAGCTGTGACTCAAATCAGTGCGGAGAATGCCACATTTTAGAAGCACTTCTCACACTATTCTTTGATCTTGTCAATACCTGTAAGGTTTACACCGGAAACGTTAAGCAATGCCTTTAATGTCAAATACTCTTCTTTTAAGTCTGCGTATGTCTCAACTGCATTTTCTTTTTTTGCCAGGAGCATACGTCTCTGTACTTTTGCAAAGTCATCAAGAGCTACCTTTGTCACTTCGATACCAGACGGCATACTATCACCCGCTTTCCACTGTGCTGTATTGACTGTTACTATTCTATATTATAACGAATTTCGCCCAAGATGTAAAGGATGAAACAGTCCGCCATATGGACGCAGGCAGCAGTCCCCGGTCAGGCAGCGGCTTCTCAGACCAGAATCTCCTCCCCCAGCTTAAAGGAATAGATAAGCCGCTCCTTCACGGGTTTCCCGTCCGCGCCCGGCGCATAACCGTAAATCTGTTCCAGCGCTTCGCTGTAATAGGCAAGCTGCACCTGATAACGTTTCACAAGCTCCGCCGCCGCGGACACGGCGTCCGTCTTATAATCCAGCACCACAAAGCCGTCCTCCTCCTCGAAAAACACGTCGATAATACCCTGTATCAACACCGTCTCCGCCGCCGGGAATCCACTGCCCAGACGGCTTGCCGGAAGCCCCATCACAAATGGCTGTTCCTTATAAAGTTTCCCGGCGCGCGCCGCCTGTGCCATGCGAAGCGCCGCCTTTCCCGTCAGAAAATCCACGAGCTTCGACACGGACACTGCTTCATAATACGCCTGTGGCAGTCTGCCCTTCAAAAGCATGTTCTCCATCTGCTCCTTCAAAAGCGACTCCGCCGCCTGCCTGTTTTGGTTGACTTCCATAGTCAAATCCTTGAAGTCAAACAGCTCCATGACCTTATGAAAGGCGCTTCCGCGCATGGAACCGCTGACGCTCTCGTCAGTTCTTAAGAATTTCGGCAGATAGGGAACCGCCGGCTTTTCCTCAAAGAGCTTTGCCGCCGTCTCGTCGTTCTCCTGCATACCCGCCATCTTCAATTCCGATACGGTCGTCTTGGTATAAAGCTCCCGCAGATTTCCATGCGGATATTCGTAAGAAAACCGTCGTGACAGTTCTGTCATAAGGCTTTCATCCACCGTCTCCACAGAATCGAAAAAAAGCAGTTTCCGCTTCGTCTCCATCCCCAGAACCGTCTCTTTCACCTTTTCACCGACCAGATAATCCCAACCAGTCAATTTTACCGCAAACGCCATATCCACGGCATAATCTGGCGCATCCGGTTCTGTCTGTATCCCGCACGCTTCATAGAATCCGTCGAGACACCGGCTTCCGGAAAGGGCACTGAGCAGCAGCGACAAAAAACTGTCCTGTCCGAGCAGAACGTCATAGGAAAGCAGGCTGTGTTTCCGTCTCCGCAGCGGAAGAAGCCCCGCCGCCGTCTTTTCCGGATTTTTGACCACTCCGGTCAGTATCAGCTTTTCCTCCGCTCTTGTCATTGCCACATACAGGATACGGAGCTCCTCCGCCAGACTGTCCCGCCGCAGCTTCAGCGCAATGGCATTTTTCCGCAGGTTCTTTCCCTTCACCCGTCTCTCCGGATCCACATAGTCCACGCCAATCCCCGCATCCACGTCCACTGCCAGAATCCCGCTGCCTTCCTTTTTACGGAAGCCCGCCGCCAGTCCCGACACAAAACAAATCGGAAACTCCAGCCCCTTACTTTTATGAATACTCATAATCCGTACCACATCCGCGTTCTCGTCCTGCATACCAGCTTCACCGTAATCCACCTCATATTTTTCCAACTGCTCCATATAGCGTAGAAAATGGTAAAGCCCGAAGTAGCTTGTCTTTTCATAATCCGCCGCCTTCACCAGAAGCATCTCCACGTTGGCGCGCCGCCTGCTGCCCTCGGCTCTCGCCGTCACATCATGCAGATATCCCGTTTCCCGCAGGATGACCTGTAAGAGCTCGTGAACCGAGAGATAGACGGACATTTCCCGATAGGCGAAAATTTTGTCGAGAAAGGACGTGATTTTTGCTTGCAGAAGCTCGTCAATCTGCCCTGCGCCTGCTGCCTCGCCTGTCTGCTCTGCGCTCTGCGAAGGCGCGCCGGCTGTTCCGGCCACATTCCGTCCGACGCTGGAAACAAGTGCGTCATACAGATATTTCTTCTTCGGATACGCCGCACGCACAAGCGCAATCTCCTCCTCCGAAAAGCCGCCCAGATAAGAATGCAGCACTCCGTAAAGAGGAATGTCCTGCAGCGGATTATCCAGAATCCGCAGGAAATGCAGCAGCTCCTGTACTTCTGCCGCCGCAAAATATCCGGTACGGGAAGTCACATGGACGGGAATCCCCTCCTCCTCCAGCACCCGCTTAAATACCTCGTCCCAACCGGAAAGGGTGCGCAGCAGAATCACAATGTCACGGTAGGACGCCCGCCGAAACGTCCCCGTCTCCTTGTCCGTCACCTGAAACTCCCGCAGCAGCGTCTTAATCTGCGCCGCCACGCCGTATGCTTCCTGCTCTTTCACGGAGAGCGCCGCATCCTTCTCTTCCCGGAACAGCAAAAGCTGCGTCACGTTCGAGACATCCTCCGAAAGCCCGTTCTCCTGCTGCGGATAGGATGCGCCGACATGCAGCGCCGCCCTCTCATCATAGACAATACCGCCCATTTCTTTTCCCATCAGCCGCGTAAAAACAGCGTTCACACTGTCAATGACCTCCGTGCGGCTCCTGAAATTCTGATGCAGGTCAATCCGTTTCGCGTTTTCCGCCGCGCCGCCGTACGCTTCCTGCTTTTCCAGAAACAGCTCCGGTCTTGCCAGACGGAATTTATAGATGCTCTGCTTCACATCTCCCACCATAAAACGGTTGTAACGTCCCTCGGACTCCCCGCTGATACAGGAAAGCAGATATTCCTGCACCATATTGCTGTCCTGATACTCGTCAATCAGAATTTCATGAAAACGGCTCCGATAAGCGAGCGCCGTCTCCGTGGGCACATAGCCATCCCCCTCCCTGCGCAGTAAAATCTGCAGGGCAAAATGCTCGATATCGTCAAAATCCAGGATGTTTTTCTCCCGCTTGGCTTCGTCAAAAGCCGCCTTAAAAGCAAGCGTCAGATCCACAAGCGACGAAACCGCCGCCTGACAGCCCTCCATCTGCCGATGCACTTGCGCCGCCGAGCCTCCGAAAAACTGTGTCCGCAAATCAGAAAGCGCTTCCTTTACGCTGTCCCGCAGAGCCTTCGCCGCTTCCCGTTTCGCAGGCGAAACCGAGGTGTCACGTTTAGACGGGAGCCGGTCAAAAATCACCGCACCAAAAGCGGCGCAGAGGGCGTCGTAATCAGAGCCGCCGCACAGCCCAAGCAGCCGTTTTGCCATCTCCCGCTCCTTCTCCAACAGGTCCCCGTAAAAATACGGTCCGTCCGGCTCCTCGCATAAGCAAAGCGCCGCCTCCAGCTTATCCGCACAGCCCTGCAGGACAAAGCGCGTATGCTCCATAAACAGGGATGCCCACGGAAGAGATAACAGGTCATCGGGAACCTGATAATCCCCTTTCCTCTCTGCAAGCCACGCTTCCGGGAAGGGCATACTCATGGCAAAATCATAGAGCTTTTGCACCTCCTTTTCCACCGCTTCATCCCTGCTGCCGACGCTGAAATATTCCATACAATGTAAAAATGCCGGCTCCGCCTTTTTGTAAGCGTCCTCAAGCACGGCTGCCAGCACATCCGCGCGCAGAAGTTTTAATTCCCCCTCCTCCGCAATCCGAAAGCCGGGGTCTAACCCGATGGTGTGAAACTGATTCCGCAGGACAAAGAGACAGAAGCTGTCTATGGTCGTAATCTGGGCGTTATAAAGCAGCGCGCTCTGTCTTTGTAAGTGCTCGTTCTCCGGCTCGCGCGCCAGCCTGTCGTTGATGGCACGGCTGACCCGCTCCCGCATCTGTGCCGCCGCCGCGTTGGTGAAGGTCACCACCAGCAGCCTGTCGATGTCCACCGGGTTCTCCCCGCCGCATACCATCTCCACAATCCGCTCCACCAGAACCGCCGTCTTACCGGAGCCCGCCGCCGCGGAGACGAGAAGATTGCAGCCCCTATTCTCTATGACCTGTCTCTGTGTGTCTGTAAATGTAATCCCCATGTTATCTCCCTGTCTCTTCCCTCATTCGTTCCAGCGCCTCCGCCGCTTTTAGTTTCTCTAGTTTCCGCGGCTGGTAGCCCGCCGCCCCCGCCTCAAATCCGCAGACATGCTTATAGGCGCAGTAGGTACAGGCTTTCTCCGCGCCAAGCTCACAGGGATTGACCGATATGGTCCCATCCAGAATCTCTCTGCCGAGGCTGCGGATTTTCTGGTTCACATAATTTGATACCATCCGCATGTCCTCCTCCGACATGACACTGGAGACAGCGGAAAAGCTGCCGTCCTTTTTCCGCTCCAGCGGCAGAATATCGGACTTATCCGTAAACTCTCCGTCCAGCATTCTGACAGCTTCGTCATCCATATTGACCATTCCGGTCATCTTTAATTCCCGTAAAATACATTCGTTCAACTCCTCCGGCGAAAGCTCCTCGCCCTCCACCACCGGATCCGCCACCCGGTAGTAAAGCATCGCCGCCGGCACCGTCTCCTTATCGGGATATTTCTTCTGCACAAGCTCTACCGCCGCGTTCATATAGACCACGAGCTGTAATTGCAGCCCGTAATAAAGTGCCGCCAAATCAAACCGCCTTTCTCCGGACTTATAATCAATGACCTTTACATAGACCCGCTCTTCGGTCTCTCCGATATCCACCCGGTCAATCCTGCCCCGCAGGCGCATCTTTTCTTTTTCACTGAGCACAATATTCAGAGAATCCAGATTCTCCAGCACATCAAAGGAAACCTCGAAAGCTTCCGGCAAAAACTGACCCTTTTTAAGCTGGGTCTGCAGCGTATCCACCGTGCGGTTTAAAATCCGCTCCATCCTTACGAGCAGCTGCCGGTTTCTCGCATTGCTGTAAAGAATCGTCTCGCCATAGGACGCAGCGCAGGCGGCAAGCGTTTCCGCCACAAGTCTGCGCCCCTCCTCCTTCGGGAAATCAAACCAAGTATAACCGCATTCTTTCAGACGCCCGGAAAATCCCTCCAATACACTGTGGAACAGATTGCCCATATCCGCCGTCTCAAAACTGTATTCTCCCCGCTCATGCAGGCGAAGCCCGTACTGCAGAAAATGGGCGTAGGCGCAGGCGGCATATTTTTCCAAACGGCTGACGCTGTTTAAGAGGGACGCACCGTAAAGAGCCGTCGCCGCGGCACGGGAAAGCGGCGTATCCTCATGCCTTGCAAACGCCGTCTCCACCAAATGCCCGACCTGCCCCCGGTATTTCGGATTCTGTTCATAGCAGCGGTAAAACGTAACAAGCTTCCTCTGCTCCTCCTCATTAAGCCGTCCCGCCGCATACTCCCGCAGCATATCCGTGAAAAAGCCCACGCCGTCCGCATCGCAAAGAAGCTGCTCCTCCACCGCCTCCCGCTCCGGCGTCCCGGCAGTCAGCCCCGGGAACAGCCCCTGCAGAAGCTCCACCAGATAGGCGGGGCGCAATGACCTGCCGTCCTCCCCTACTCTGGCGTAGGATAAGGTAAGCGCCTCCGAAGGCTTCGTCATATTCAGATACAAGTATAGCCGCTGGATATACATCTGTTCTCTGGGCGAAGGCGCCAGCTCAATATCTGACTCCCGAAGAAATTCCCGGTCCAGATCGGAAATAATCCCGCCGCCGGAGCTTTTCGGGATATTTCCGTCGTTCACCCCAAGGAAAAAGAGCACCTTTACCTGCTTTAAACGGGTTCTCTCAATATCCCCTACAAGAATGCGATCCACATTCTGGGGAATCGTTCCCACCGTAATCTCCGCAAGCCCTGAATCCAGAATGTCCGCAAACTCCTTAAGCGTCAGCTCCTCCTTCGCAAGCAGCCCCTCAATCTGATCCAGCAAATCAATCACCAACGGATAAATCTGCCCGTACTCTTTGGCTCTCGCCAGCTCTCCCTTTTCTTGAAAAGCCTTCTCGAAATCCGATAATTTCTGCTGTACCTCGTTTGCCACGAGGAACGCATAAAGCGCGCGCACCATTTCCCCCGCCGTCTTTAAAGGCGTAAGGAAAGGCGCCAGCTGCTCCATCAGCCGTTCGCGCATAGCATTGCAGGCGGCCAGCGACGACAACGATGCCTCTTCGCCCTCCGGCTCCTCCTCCCGGTAAGTGAATACCTCGCTCCAGCGTTTCCGCCCTCTGATCCCGAAACGGCGCACGTAATTTTCCAGCCTGTCCACTTCCTCCCCGCTAAAGCCTGCAAGCCCCGTGCGCAGATAGTGAAAGACCGCGGGGGAGCTGAAATCCTGCAGCATGATCTGCAGGGCGCTGCGCACATAAGATGTGAAGGGATTGCCCAAGATACCTCTGGTCTGGTCAATATAAACCGGAATAGCAAAGCGATCGAAAATCTCCTGCACCTCTTTCCCGTACACGCCCATATTGCCTGTCACCACGGCGATATCGCGATAGCACAGCTCCTCTGATTCCAGAAGCAGCCTGCGTATGGCAATACACGTCTGCCGAAGCTCCTGCGCGGGCGTAGATGCCTCGATTAGATGAATCCGTTCCACCGGCTTCTCGTAGACACAGGGCGGATAGCGGAACAGATTCCGCTCCAGATGCGCAAGCTCCGGGTTCCCTACAAAACGCGGCAGCCGCCCTTCCACCTTCTCCGTGCACCAAACCGCCGTTTCCTCCTCGACACCAATCTCTCCGGCAAGCATTTTTAAAACCGATACTGTTTTCTGACTCAGATAAAAAAGCTTCTGCTCTCCCTCCACGCGGTAGGGATTTTCCCGTTCATCCATGGTGAGCGTAACAATGACTCTTTCAGTCAATCTCAGTAAATCCTGAATCACCCGGTTCTGAATCGGCGTAAACCCGGTAAACCCGTCAAAAGCAATCACGCTGCCTTTCACGATTTCCGACTCCGGCAAAGCAGCCCTTAACCGGTCTAACGTCCCCTCCGTGGTAATAAAGCGGTCCTGTATGTATGCCCCGAAGGCACGGTACAAATGCTGCAAATCCTTGAGTTTATAATAGAGCGCCCCCCGCTCCTTCGCATAGTCGATCAGCGTTTCCAGCTCCTTCTCCCCGACGCCGTATTGCATAAACTCGGAGAGCGCCGACTTTACCTCGTGAATGTAGCCAATCTTGTGCAGATGGCTGCCGAGCACCGTCAGCTCCTCCCGTTCCTGCCCCGCCACCTTGCGAAGCACCAGACTTTTTCCCGTATCGTCCAGAACGGGCAGCTCCTCTCCGCCCACCTCTTCAATAACCCGATGGGTCAATCTTCCGAAGCTCAGCACGTCGATATTCATGATCGCATGGCGCGGATGCTCCACCACCAAATCCATCTGGGTCTGCATGGTGAACTGGTCCGGCACGATCAGCAGATAATTTTTCTCCGGATGGCGTTGGGATTCCTCTATCAGATAGTTGTGCAGTTTTCGGCTTTTGCCGGCGCCCGACGCGCCGAAATAAAATTGCAGGGACATGGCTTTCTCCTCTAGCTCATTATTTGCTTGTGTATATACTCACGCATCCCACGATCTCTCTTTTTACTTTAGTATACCACCTCTTCCTATCCTATGCATGTCCATGTGCTATAGAAATCAAAAAACTCATATCATCGCCTCCGTAAATATATTTGCAAACGTCCTTGCATCGGTTTCAACATACTGATGGTAATAATCCCAAAAGAACAGGTTTCCCCCTTCTGGCAACGGAAGTGGAGAGATGTAGTTCTCAAAATTTACTTTAAACAATGCATCTTCCCATGTGTCAAGAACCTCTGCTCTCATATGCTGGTATGCATGCCTTAGCTCATGTGCAATAGTATCGACAAGTTCTGAGGCATTGTCGAAATAATTACTGTTTAGCATAATGGTATTGTTCCTCGCATCAAAGAATCCATACACATCATTTTTATCATCCGATATTAAGAGTTCCACTACTTTATCAAGCCCCAGTTCCTTGCCCAAAACATTAATCAATTCTTTTATAACTGGCATCTTGTCTTTGATATCCATAGCCTCCCAATCCTCAGTCCTAAATTTTTTAAGGATGGCTGACAACTTGTCGCTTATATTAAAATCGATATCGAACTCGTCCTCAAAGCGATTAAACACCTCTGACAAAAGCTTGTCATAAGTGTCAACCTCGGTCTCCTCGTAAGCTTTTTCAAACTCATTTGTAATGCTTGATGTTTTGTATAATTTCATAGTCATTCTCCTTTCTGATTGCAGAAGGGATATGACCACCGCGAATTTATCTCAGTACATAAAAATGACGCACGAATACGGAGATATAAACCTCATGCTCCCTGAATGGTTCTTTCTGGAAGCAGCTATAGGCCATATCCCTTCGTGCGCACAAAGAAATAATTTTTACGATTTCAGTCTAACAAACGTCTATAGTATTGAAAATCCAGTGTACCTCGGAGAACCTTCGGAAATACTTCGGAATTTCCGAAGGTTTTTGTGTGCATGGGTAGTTGGAACAAATGTAAGTGTTTATAGAGTTTTCATTGACTTTTGCTAATCGACCGTCTATAATGAAATTTGTGTATAATAGTGGAACAGAGTATGGATTTGCAACGGAATTCTGGAGGGCAAAATGGCATTCAGCTATAACAAATTATGGAAGGTAATGATTGACAAGAAGATGATAAAGAAAGATTTGATTCGAGAAGCTGGCATTACTTCCACCACGGTAGCAAAACTCAGTAAGGATCTTTCCGTCAGTATGGAAGTGCTCGGCAAAATATGCAAAGCCCTGAAGGTGAATGTAGGAGATATCGTGGATTACATACCAGAAGACGAATGATTAGATTGGGAGACAGGAGTTGAAGAAACTTTGCTTTGGTTCTTTTGCAACAGTTCTCGGACTGTGCATGAATAAGGAAGTATATACACTCATGGCTTTATGCGAGGCCATGTTTACTTCTGTTGCGCCGAATGTCCATTTTTCAGGAACAATATCGGAATCAAACCGCTCCGACATGTTCAGAGGACGCAATGCCCTTCCAAAAGAAGTCGCCATTGGCATAACCGAACATCCAGCTGTAGAAATAGCGGCATCTTTTAGGCAATATGTTCTTCCTCTTCTGGATGATAACAAAAGAAAACTCATCATTGCTGTATTGAAAGATATTATCGCTGATGATGAAGACATTACAAATGTCACTGAAATAGAGTATGTCAACCATACACAGAAAGGATCTGTCGCCGTTCAGTCTGCTTTCGTGTTCCATGAATTCTTGGCAGGAATTCTCATCTATGTATGCAGATCCGCTAATAAGAATCTAATAAAAAGAGTTGCGGAAGTAACCGAAGAATATGTGAATGGATTCACCGATAAAACTGATGACATCACTCTTGTTCCCAGCTATGTCGCCCTGCCTCCGGAGCTTGCCGACATGACCCATACACACGAGCTTGTACTATATACTGAAGCGAATGGAAAATGCACGTCATGCGGCAGACCCGTCGCCCTCGAAAGCGACATCGGTGAAGTCGACCATTGCCAAATATTCCACGCCAAAGATGACGATGGCAACGATGTCGATCTCGTCCTCTGTGTCGACTGTGCAAGGGACTACGCCAATGCGCCGCAGGAATACATAAGGAAGCTGCTCCATAAAAAAACGTACCACAAGATCCAGATTGAAGCATTAAATTCCATAGGTGTCCCCCGCCAAAGAGCAACCATTGAAGAAGCCGTGCATAAACTTGCGGCTCTGAATCTGCCTTTCGACAGGGAGCTCAAATACGAGCCTACAAAGATTGAGAACAAGATTGTGGGGAACTCCGGTTTAAGGGATGCGATTATATGGAATGCGAATTACTGGTTTCGGGCAATCAACACGGAAATAGAAAATGCCGCCGAAGCCAAGATCCTGCGCCCTGAAAGATTCGCCAAGGCTTTCTCGACAATGTATGAGCAGGTCAGCCAGACTACAGATGATCAGACTATAATATACGACACTATGGTAGGTAAGCTCTCGAGCATGATCGGAGACGAATACCGCTCTCAATGTGAATGCATCGTATCTTACTTCGTACAAAGCTGTGAGGTGTTTGATGAAATTACCAAGCAAGACGATTCCGTACCAGCAGAGCATAATAGCAAGATTTCCGAAAGTCCTCTCGCTGCTCCAGAACAGTGACATGACCGTCATGGAACTCATGCAGAATGTTACGGATGATGATATTTCAATCAGTGATTTTATGAGTATACTGGACTGCCTGTATGCCCTTGGAAAGATAGACCTTGTAGAAGGGAGCATCCATTATGTTGCTTAGTATAGAATGTGATAAATTTCCGGAGACTCACCGTGTGATTACCTTTTCGCCCGGATTAAACTCCGTTGTGGGTACAGAGGCTGGGAGCAATGCCATCGGCAAGTCCACTTTCCTACGGATCATCGACTTCGCTTTTGGCGGAAATTGTTATCTGAAGGAAGAAGAAATAGCTCGCGAAATTGGTGATCACGAAATTTATTTCTCTTTTCAATTCGGTAACAATTCTCCGTTATATTACTGCCGCAAAACAAACGATCCCTACAATGTCATAAGCTGCGATAAAGAAAAGCATGTCATTGAAACTATGGCCGTTTTAAAGTACCAGCGTAATCTCATGGAGAATTACTCATCAAATAGATTCGACATATCGCTGCACGATATATCAGAACACTTCTTCCGTATCTATCGCCGCTTGAATGTGCTAGAACAGTACCCTTTAAGCGCAAAGCCATCCGAAAACCATGAGACCACTGTCAATTTCCTGATTAAGCTATTTCGGCATGGAGATATCCTTAATCAGATTCAGGCAATGGCAAAAGACCTTCATGTTGACACCTCCAAGGTGCGAGCATCAACACCTGAGAAAATAATTTCTCTGGACGAGATTGCGGATATCCAAACAACTATCGATTCATTAAAGAAACGGCTTCTGGATAACATGGGAAAAAACGAAGTTGCGCAGACTCAGCTTTTTGGATATAACTCGCAAGAAATGAAAAGGGCAGAAAAAATCAGGAAGGAGCTTTCACTGCTTGCAACACAGCAGTCAAAACTGAAAGCCCAGCTTGGAGCAATACAGCACAGCATGGATATCCAGTCATTTGACTCTGCGGAAGATTTTGAAGATTTGCAGACATTTTTTCCCGAAATCACCATGCAAAAATTGGATTCTATCAATGGATTTCACGACAAGATACGGGGAATCCTGCTTGGAGAACTTTCAAAAGAGGAAAAACGCCTTAAAAACCTTCTTGCAAGATGTGACCGTGAAGTGACACGGCTCCAGAACAGCCTGAAAGATTCCGGCACAGCGCAGAAGATGTCTACTCAGCTGGTATCTGAATGTGCAAGCCTTATGAACTCTATCGAGCGGTACGAGGCACAAAAGAAGGAGCTCGAGGAGGAACGCAATCGCCAACAGAAAAGGGCTGCCGCCAAGAAGCAGGTTCGAGACTTGCTGGAGCAGGAACGCAGTACAATAAGAGGCATAGAAAATGAGCTTAACAGCACCATGAGCGAAATTAATGCGTCCCTCATCGGGGATGCGGAACGCGCACCCTCCATCCATATTGCTGCCAACAAGGATTTTACATTCGGCATCAGGGGAAACAGCAGCGAAGGTGCCGCTTTCAGAAGCATGGTTGTTTATGATCTTGCAATATTGAAGCTGTGCGACATCCCAGTACTCATTCATGATTCGAATATTCTGAAAAGGATTGACGACCATCAGCTCGAACAGCTACTAGAATGCTATGAAAACAGCGGTCATCAAGTCTTCATTGCATATGACCGCCTTTCCGATACTACGGAAAAAGCACATGGTAAGCTATTGGAATGTGCAGCGTTAAGACTTTCAAAGGAAGATTTATTGTTCGGACGCTCTTGGAGCAAAAAGAAAATTGGAGGTAAAGCCTGATGGCTGCTATAGATAACCTTGTAAAACAGATTTCGGATGCAGTGCTGCGCCAACGCATTGCTGACGAGGTAAAGCAATTATCACAGAACAAAAAATTCGGGCTTGTTTTTGACGAGTATTTGCCGGAATGTACTCCGCTATACGAAATGAAGATAAAACGGAATATATTCGTGACGGACAAGATTGATGGCGAGATAAAAAATGTTTACGCCGTCCTTAAGGTAAAGGACGGTATTGCGACTTGCCGCCATAAAATCACTGGCGATATATCTGAAAAAAATGTGGATGAGCTTGTCGCTGTCGCACAACTTGGCGAGCCCATATTCCCTGTCCTGTCTCCTGTTGACTATGTACAAAACGCTCCCAACAGTTCACTCTGGCATACGCTGATTGAAGCTGACAATTACCATGCACTTCAGTTAATGGAATACTTGTATGCAGGAAAGGTTGACTGCATCTACATTGATCCGCCATATAACACAGGCACGGACGAGTGGAAATACAATGACGCATTTGTGGATTCATCAGATCACTGGTCGCACAGCAAATGGCTCTCCATGATGAAGAAACGTCTTGTCATAGCAAGAAATCTCCTAACGTCGAAAGGAGCCCTGATCATCAGCATTGGATATCAGGAAGTCCACCGGCTTGTTTTGCTGTGCGAGGAGCTTTTTTCAGAAAGACAAGTAGTTGCTGTAACGGTTCAGACTTCCAGTGGTAAACCTTCCGGCGGTTTCAACTATTTACAGGAATATCTTGTATTTGTTGTCCCAGAAGATTTCCGTCCCACACCCACAAGCTTTGCTGGTGGCAACAAGAATGCTCCATATCACGGCATGACTCTTGCCACGTTCACCCAGTATCAGAGACCCAATCAGGCGTACCCTATCTTTTGCGATAAGGAAACAGGAAAAGTACTCGGCTGCGGAAAATCTCTTCAGGAACGAATAAACGAAGGAAGTTACATCGGAAACATGGATGATTTTATCTATGATTACGATGAAGCCCCTGATGGCTGCACGTGTGTATGGCCGGTAAGCACAAAAGGTACTCAGTGCGTATGGCGGCTTATTCCCTCACGATTTATGAGCGATCTTGAAAAGGGCTATATCAGAGTGCTTCCTCAAAAAGGAAAACATCTAAAGAATAAATACAGCATACAGTATCTTTCTGCCGGAATAATAAAAAAGATTGAGTCTGGAAAAATCGAAAGCCTTGGCAGAGATAATGTCAATGGAACGATACTCTTGGATTCTTATGAAAGTGAAGGTGCAGATATTCCTACAATTTGGAATGACAACGCATTTTATACGGCAAAGGGCACCAATCAGATTCAAGACATATTCGGCACGAAGGAGTTTCCATATCCCAAGCCTCTTTCGCTAATTACTGAGGTATTGCGCACCTGCACAAAAGAGAATAGCCTTATCATCGATTTTTTTGCCGGAAGTGGCACTACCCTTAACGCCGTCAACATCCTAAATGCCGAGGACAATAAGAACCGCCGATGCATACTGATAACAAATAATGAGCTCTCTAAAAAGCAGATCCGTGCTTTGAAAAAGGATGGCGAATTTCCTGGCACAGAAAACTGGGAAAAACATGGAATCTGCCGGGCTGTTACATGGCCTCGTACAAAGTATACTATTCTTGGCAAGAGAGATAACAACGAGGATTTGGTCGGAGAATATGATATATCTTCAGATGAAAATGAGCCTCGAAACCTGAGCGATGGATTTGAAACAAATGCTGCATACTTCCGCCTCGGATTCGTGGATAAAAACTCCGTGACGCTCGGCCGACAATTCCGTCAGATCCTGCCGCTGTTATGGTTAAAGGCTGGCGCATATGGGAAATGCCCCTCTGTAGGAGGCGATAGCGAGCCATCAATGCTGATCCTCCCCAAAAACCGCCTTGCCGTCCTTGTGGATGATACACATTTTGCTGACTTCGAAAAAGCCATAAAGAAAGAGGACTCCATCGAATTTCTATATTTTGTTACGGATTTTGAGGGAGCTTACAAGGATATGGCATCCGCATTTCCTGACAAAAAAACATACCAGCTTTACCGTGAATATATCGAAAACTTTGTAATCGGAGCAAGGAGGATATAAAATATGAAGGACACACTGTTTCCATTTCAGGAAAAGGCTCTTGGGGATCTCCATACTGCCGTAGATAACGCCCATCTTCTCCTGAATTCGAAGAAAACGCAGATCATATCTTTTTCTGCTCCCACTGGTGCAGGAAAAACGATTATGATAACACAGCTTTTTGAGGAGCTGCTCTATGGTGATGCTGACCACATCGGCGATCCCGACTCCATATTTATTTGGTTATCGGACTCGCCCGAATTAAACGAACAAACCCGTATGAAAATTGAGACAAAATCAGATAAGATTCCCGCAATGAATCTTGTCCCCATAGATGCCAATTTTACTGCGGACATCCTCGAGTGCGGACATATTTATTTCCTGAACACGCAAAAACTCGGTTCCGATAAGCTTCTTGTTTCCACATCAGATAAACGCCAGACTACTATTTGGTCTGTTATCGAGAATACCGCCAATGAATACATCGGAAAACTCTATTGCATTATTGATGAAGCCCATCGTGGCACCAACACTTCGGAGAGAGAGGCAAACAAGGCTCAATCCATCATGCAGAAGTTCCTGAAAGGAAGCCCTGATGACGGTCTTTCTCCTCTTCCTCTCACCATAGGCATGACTGCGACACCGCAGAAATTCAACAGCCTTGTTTCAGGAATAACCACATCGACTATGCATCAGGTTGTTGTATCTCCGGAAGATGTGAAGTCCTCCGGTCTGTTAAAAGACAGGATCATTCTTCGCTATCCAACTCTTGGATTCGATGCGGATATGTCGTTGTTTAAATCTTCCGTTGAAGACTGGAAAAAGAAATGCCAGTTATGGCAGACATATTATGATAAAAATAAAGACGCTGACACAAGCGAGCTTGTAAAGCCGATCCTCGTGGTACAGGTTACTGACGGCAGCGGCAAGGAAGCAACAGGGACGGACATCAGTCAATGCCTGGACATATGGGAGGAAGTCACCGGCTCCCGCTTGAAAGAAAATGAAGTCGTTCATACCTTTAATGATTACGGTACTCTAAGCATTGGAGGGACTGAAATCCGCAAGGTGGAACCATCCCGCATTCAGGAAAAATCCGAGATAAAGCTCGTATTTTTCAAGATGAATCTCTCCACCGGCTGGGACTGCCCTCGTGCCGAGACCATGATGTCGTACCGTCCTGCGCATGAATACACCTTTATAGCCCAGCTCCTTGGCCGTATGGTCAGGACACCGCTTGCACACCGTATTAAATCCATTCCAGAGCTTAACGATGTGAGTCTCTTCCTGCCCTTTTTTGACAGCGAGACCGTGAAGCAAGTGGTCAAGGCACTAGAAGAAAGCGACAATGTATCGTTTGCAGAGACCGGAAACGAAAAAGAACTTGTGACTTATAACCGGGAGAATGCCTATGCGGATGTTTTTGATTCGATGGGAAATCTCATCACCTACAGTATTGACTCTTCTCGAAAACAGAGCCCGTTGAAATCCTATATGCTTCTTGCCCACGCCCTGTCCTCCGATGGCATTGATGCATCGTCTTTTGGTGATGCAAAGGAAGACATGCTAAAAATCATGGAAAAGGAGATCATGGACATAAAGTCCCTGCCCGACTATGATAGCCGTGTTAAAGGCGTGACCGGATTGAAAGTCGACTCTTTGATCTTTGATTATGGCGACAGTACAATGTCCGTAGATACCGACACTGGAACCACGGAAGTCTCCGAATTCGACATCGCACGGCATTTTGAACAAGCTGGGAAGCGTCTCGGCGAGGGAATGCACAAAGAATATTGGAAACGCCATGCGGACGATGACTATATTGATGTCCAGATTGAGGTCATCATGCTTGCGGACAACATCACCGCTATGGAGAGGCTGGAAAAATATGCTGAAGGCTGTTTCCTTGACCTTTACGACAAGAATCGCCACAGTATAGGCACTCTATCGGAAGAACGACAGACCCGTTATGACCGTCTCGTTCATTCCTCTGTGCAGCCAGTTCCCTTGGAGTGGAAGCTTCCGAAAACGGTGGATTTTACTGTGTCTGAAAATGCGCAGACCTACGAAAAACATCTATTCTGCGGGGACGGAGGCAATGCTCATATTGCACTCAATAATTGGGAGCGCGGTGTACTTCTTGAAGAAATAGATGATGCAGTATGCTGGCTGCGCAACCTTGACCGGAAAACTTGGTCTCTGGAAATCCCTTATGAAGTGAAAGGTGTCTGGACTCCCATGTACCCTGACCTTGTCATTGTCCGTGCCGAGGCAGGCCGCTATGTATTTGATATACTTGAGCCGCACGACCCCTCACACAAGGATAACTACCCAAAAGCCGTAGGACTTGCTAAATTTGCGGAGAAACATGGTGCGGCTTTCGGAAGAATACAGCTGATCCGTGAACATATGGGTGTTGACGGGAAAAAGCACTTCTACCGCCTCGACATGTCAAAGACGCTTATACGCAACAAGGTCAGGGCTATAAAGTCTAATGACGAGCTTGACGCTATCTTCGATGAATATGGCGAACGGAAAATTACGGAATAAATAGCTTTCCGAATGGCAATGTTATATCATTATTGTTTCAGGAGGGACTGTCAGCAATGATGCTTCCAGACGATTTGCAGAAACTAATAGACGGCGGTGAGAGCATCACCGTAGAATTTAAGGAGTCTCATTCCAACATCACAAAGGATGTTTATGACACCGTGTGTTCTTTCTCCAATCGGGACGGTGGGCATATCTTCCTTGGCGTGAAAGATAACGGGGAGATTATCGGCATTGAAGCGGACAAGGTAGACAAGATTAAGAAACAGTTTGTCACCACCATCAATAACGACAGCAAGATGTATCCTCCGCTCTATCTGACCCCGGTTCCTTATGAAACAGAAGGAAAACAGATACTCTACATCCGTGTTCCCGTATCGCAGGATGTCGTCCGCTGTTCCAGCAAGATCTGGGACAGGAATGATGATGCTGACATAGACATCACGCACCACTCGGATGAGGTTTACCGCCTATATGCAAGGAAGCGTGGCAGTTTCTTCGTGAACAAGGTCACACATTTCGGGATTGATTCACTCCGCAGCGACCTTTTGGAACGGGCAAGGGAGATGACCCGTGTGAGGGAGAAGAACCACCCGTGGAAAGCGATGTCCGATGAAGCAATGCTCCGCAGTGCCGGACTTATCCTGACAGACGAGTATTCTCAGGTTGAAGGTATAACCTACGCCGGGATTCTGCTCTTTGGTAAAGACAGTACCATTATGTCCGTCCTACCACAGCATAAGACGGATGCCATCTTCCGCGTGCTGAATACCGACCGCTACGACGACCGTGATGTGGTAATCACCAACCTTATTGAAAGCTATGACAGGCTTATGGCATTCGGTCAGAAACATCTGAACGACACCTTCCATCTTGACGGCATCCAGAGCGTCAGTGCGAGAGACAATATCCTACGCGAGATTATCTCAAATCTGCTGGCGCACAGAGACTTCTCAAATGCCTATGTTGCAAAGCTGGTCATCGAAAAGGAGCGGATATTTACGGAGAACGCTAATCTCTCCCACGGTTATGGCGCATTGAATCTCGCTACCTTTGAACCATTTCCCAAGAACCCGCCCATTTCCAAGGTCTTCCGTGAGATCGGTATGGCTGATGAACTTGGCTCCGGCATGCGAAACACCTACAAATATACAAAAATGTACTCTGGCTCTGCCCCGCAGTTTATCGAAGGAGACATATTCCGCATCACCATTCCGCTCATGGAAGTTGCTACCGCTACAGTCGGTCCCATGGAAACTGTCCTTCACGATGTCCCTCACGATGTCCTTCACGATGTCCCTCACGAGGATTTCGTCGATAAAATCTATGCAATGATAAAGGAAAACCCCAATATTACACGCAAAGAATTAGGAGAACGCCTCGGCTTAAGCATAAAGACCATTGGCCGCAGAATTAAGGATATGGGAAATGTGCATTATGTCGGCAGCGGAAACAATGGGCATTGGGAGATTGATCCGTTTGACTGATAGCTCGGGCTATAAACTTCCCCGGCGCGAGAGGCAAATGCCATGCGGCATTTGCCTCTCGCAACATACGGAGAATGCCGTTTTTACTCAAACGGTATCACGCCGCCGTCATAGGTATTGTTGATATACTCCTTAATCGTGTCGGACTTAAGCGCCGCCACAAGCGCCTTGATTCCCTCGTTATTCTCATTGCCTTCCTTCACCGCGATCACGTTCACATAGGTCTGCGCCGCCTCGGAATCGGACTGCTCGTATGCCACCGCGTCCTTCGCCACGGAAAAGCCCGCCTCCATCGCGTAATTGCCGTTTAAGACCATAAACGCCACCTCTTCCTTCACGCGGGGCACCTGCGCCGCTTCCAGCTCCTGAATCTCCACGTTATAGGGGTTATCCTCGATATCGCGCACGGTCGCTTCCAGCCCCACGCCCGCCTTCAAGGTCAGGATGCCGTTGTCCTGCAAAAGCAGAAGCGCTCTCGCCTCGTTTGTGGTGTCGTTGGGAACCGCAATGGTGTCTCCCTCCGAAATCTCGGAAAGGTCGCTTTTCGTGCCCGGATAAATGCCAAAGGGCTCATAATGGATGCCGCCCGCATTTACCAGATGCGTCCCCTGCTCCTCGTTGAAGGAATCCAGATAAGGAATGTGCTGGAAATAGTTGGCGTCAAACTCGCCGCTCTCCACGACCTGATTGGGCTGTACATAGTCGTTAAATACCGTCACCTCAAGGGTGTAGCCCTGCTTGGCCAGAATCGGCTTCACCTGCTCCAAAATCTCCGCATGGGGCGTCGCCGAAGCCGCCACCGTGATCGTGCCGTCATCCTTCTTGCCGCCGCAGCCCGTAAGCGCGCCAAGCGCCAAAGCCGCTGTTACAATCAATACCACAATTTTCTTTTTCATAACTTTTCTCCTCCTCTACTTCTTATAAATAGTAACTGCGAAACTCATCACAACGCTTCCATAATTATGCCATTTGTACAATTTCAACAAACATCGCTGAGTTTCGCAATCACCCATTTTACTTCCTCTTATCCAGCTTCACTGACAGCCGCATCCCCAGCGTCTGGAAAATCTGCACCAGCACCACCAGAAGCACCACCGAGACAATCATGATCAGCGTCTCATAGCGGTAATAGCCGTAACGCATGGCGATATCTCCAAGTCCGCCGCCGCCGACCACGCCCGCCATCGCGGAGTAGCCGAGAATCGTGCCGATGGCAATGGTCACGCCCACCAAAATCGACGTCCTCGCCTCCACCAGAAGCACCTTCCATATGATCGTAAACGTGCCCGCTCCCATACTCTGCGCCGCCTCCACCACACCGTGGTCCACTTCCTTGATGGAAGATTCGATCATACGCCCGATAAAAGGCGCCGCCGCAATGGTAAGCGGCACGATCGTTGCCGCCGCTCCCGTGCTCTTACCCACGATTGCCCTCGTCAGGGGCAACACAAGAATCAGCAGAATCAAAAACGGAATACTCCGCAAAATATTAGCCGCTACATCCAGCACCCTGTAAATCACGGCATTCGGTCGGATGCCCGACTTATCCGTCACGGCAAGGACAATGCCCCAAGGCAGTCCCAGCACATAACCGAAGAAAGTTGACAGCAATGTCATAAACAAAGTGTCGCGCACGCCTTCCAGCATCATCAGTGTCAGATCGCTAGTCCACATAGCCGTTCACCTCCTCCACTGCAAGTCCTCTCTCCGCAAGATAAGCCTTCATTTCCTCCTGTACTTTCCGCTCGTCGGGGAGACTTAAAATCATCTCGCCTCTGGCGATTCCTTCCACGTTCTTCGTATCTGCCCGCAGAATGTTAATGGGCTGTCCGAACTTTAATACCATATTCGCAATCACCGGCTCAAAGGAGGAGTTCACGGAAAATACGATACGCACGCAGCATTTCCCTTTCATTAGCTCCTTCTGGCGGTCTTCCAGTGTGCGGCGGTCCGTGCCGCTGCCCTTCAGAATCAGCTCCTTCGCCTCCGCTGTCTTCGGGTGCGCAAAAATATCCGCAACGCGCCCCTGCTCCACCAGATGCCCCTCACCGATAATCGCCACATGAGAGCAGATTTCCCGAACCACCGACATTTCATGGGTAATGATGACAATGGTAATGCCATACTTTTTATTGATTTCCTTCAAAAGCTGCAGGATGGACTGCGTCGTGCGCGGATCCAGCGCGCTCGTCGCTTCGTCGCAGAGCAGAATTTTCGGATTCGCTGCCAATGCCCTGGCAATCGCCACCCGCTGCTTCTGCCCGCCGGAAAGCTGGGACGGATACGCCGCCGCCTTATCCGAAAGCTCCACAATCTCCAAAAGCTCCAGCGCCCGCTCCTTCGCCTCCTTTTTCTTCATGCCGCCAATTACCAGCGGAAAGCAGATATTGTCAATCACATTCTTCTGCATCAGCAGATTAAAATGCTGGAAAATCATGGAAATATCCCTGCGGATTTCCCGAAGCTGCCGCTCCGTCATCGCACCCAAGTCTTTCCCCTCAATCTCCACCGTACCGGACGTAGGACGTTCCAGGTAATTCAGGCACCGCACAAGCGTACTTTTGCCCGCGCCCGACATACCGATAATGCCGTAAATATCACCTGCCTGAATGGACAATGTAATATTCTGCAGAGCCTCCACCTTCCCGTCATCGGTCTCAAAGGTTTTGCATAAATCCCGCACCTCAATCATTTCCGTACTCTCCTCATTCTCCTCCCAGTTTTATCCTTGCTCACTATAGTATGAATCAAGTTAAATGTCAAGATTTTGCGAATGGGTGCGTGCTGAACTTTAACTGAACAGCGCCGTAGACAAATACCTATCCCCCGAATCAGGCAAAAGCGCCACAATCACCTTCCCCTTATTTTCCGGACGCTTCGCAAGCTGCGTGGCCGCATAGAGCGCCGCCCCCGAGGAAATCCCTACCAGCACACCCTCCTGCGTGGCAATCGCCCTGCCAGCCGCAAAAGCATCCTCATTGGAAACCTTGATGATCTCGTTATAAATACCCGTGTCCAGTGTCTGTGGCACGAATCCCGCACCGATTCCCTGAATCTTGTGCGCCCCCGGCTGTCCGCCCGAGAGAACCGGACTGCTCTCCGGCTCCACCGCCACCACCTGAATTGCAGGATTCTTTTCCTTTAAATAAGAACCCACGCCCGTGATGGTACCGCCGGTGCCGACACCTGCCACAAAAATGTCCACCTTTCCGTCCGTATCGTCCCAAATCTCCGGTCCTGTGGTCGCCTTGTGAATCGCCGGATTCGCGGGATTTTCAAACTGCCCCAGAATAATGGAACCCGGCGTCTGCGCCTGCAGCTCCTGCGCCTTCGCGATAGCGCCCTTCATTCCCTGCGCACCGTCCGTCAGCACCAGCTCGGCGCCGTATGCCTGCAGGAGCTTGCGCCGCTCCACGCTCATCGTCTCCGGCAGCGTCAGCACCGCCCGATATCCCTTAGCCGCCGCAACGGAAGCCAGCCCGATGCCCGTATTGCCGCTGGTCGGCTCAATGATCGTGCCGCCGGGCTTCAGCTTCCCTTCCTTCTCCGCCACCTCGATCATATGCAGGGCAATACGGTCCTTCACCGAGCCTGCCGGATTGAAATACTCCAGTTTTACCAAAACCGTCGCATCCGTGATACCGTTCTTCTCCTCGTAATGCGTCACCTCCAAAAGTGGTGTATGCCCGATCAGCTCCGATGCACTCTTCTTAATATTAGCCATTTCCTTCATCCTCCCTTTTCCATGTCAGATCCCGTTTTCCATATTATATATGTCAGATTTGGGATGCTGTATTTGTTTTTCATACTTATTTAGTATGATTAATATGAATTGATAATACACTATAAAATTTTCCGTGTCAACCATTATTTTCAAAAAGATAAGGATGCTGTCCGAAACGATTTATGGTATACTCGACACAGACTTATTATAAAATTTTCGCCAGACAGCGACGATTCGGAGAGGAACGCCATGAAAATACTTTTTATCGAATGGGCAAGCTTCGGCAACGCCGACATGAAGGACGCCTTTGTTAAGGAAGGGCATCAGGTCATCTGTTTTCCTTTTTCCAATAAGGACGCCCGCAGGGACGCCGAGATTGAGTCCGAACTCACAAAAAAGCTGCGCGAGACGACTCCCGACGCGGTTTTCTCTTTTAATTATTTTCCTCTCGTTTCCAATGTATGTAAGCGCGAGAATCTGCCCTATCTCTCATGGATTTATGACAGCCCTTATGTCCTGCTCTATTCCTACACTGCCATAAATCCCTGCAATACCATTTATGTATTCGACAAGGCGCTGTGCCGGGAATTTAACGATGCCGGCATCAAAACCGTCCACTATCTGCCCATGGCGGCAAATACCGAACGGCTGGATGCCTTCGGCTTTCCCGAGCCATTGTACGACGTTTCCTTTGTGGGTTCCCTTTATAATGAAGCCCATAATTTCTATGACCGCATGGAGACCCTTTCCGACTACGCAAAGGGCTATCTGGAGGGGCTGATGCATGCCCAGATGCATGTGCAGGGCTATAATTTTATTCAGGAGTCATTGTCTCCCATTATGGAAGAGTTGTATCAGGCGCTCCCTATGGAACCCAACCCGGACGGCGTGGAGACCAGGGAGTATCTTTACGCCCAATATGTCGTTAACCGCAAGCTCACGGGAATGGAGCGGCTGCGCCTGCTGCGTGCCATTACGAAACGGCACACGCTGGATCTGTTCACCATAGACCCTGCCTTTTCCCTGCCAAACCTGCGCAATCACGGCACGACAGACTACTACGCCGAAATGCCGCTTGTCTTTAAGAAAAGCCGCATTAATCTGAATATTTCCCTGCGCAGCATCAAAAGCGGCATCCCGCTGCGCGCTTTCGATATCATGGGCGCCGGCGGTTTTCTGTTAAGTAATTACCAGGAAGACTTCCTCGAAAACTTTACCCCCGGGGTAGACTTTGAGTACTATGAGAGCGAAAGCGATTTGCTGCAGAAGCTCGATTACTATTTGTCCCACGAGGAGGAAAGAGCGGCTATCGCAAAAAACGGTCACGATAAGGTAGCCTCTGCGCATACCTACCGTGACCGCGTAAAAGAGATGCTTTCCGGTTTATAAATCCCCCGTCAAGACTTATTTCTTTCATACTTTTTCGCCGGATTTCCAACTACCGTCACCCCCGGCTCCACACTCTTTGTCACAACGGCGCCCATGCCGATAAAACCGTCTGCTCCCACCGACACCCGGTTACGAATCGCTGCATTTAAACCACAGTATGCACGCTCTCCGATTTGGTCAAATCCTCCGACAATGGCCCCCGCTGTCAGTTCCGCATTTTTCTGAATATGCACATCATGTCCAATATGTATCAGGACATCCAGTTTCACATAATCCCCTATCACTGTATCCCCGCTGCTGCCGACAGATATGTTATCGCCCACGCCTACTTCCACAAAATTGCCAATCACGACCCTGCCCATAGAAGGAATCCGAAGTTTATTTCCCTCTTCGTCCTCACACATGGTAAAACCCGGCGACCCAATCACCGCATGCGCATTGCACACGAAGTCATCTCCAATCACTGCGTTTTTAATGACAGCACCTGCGCCGATAAAAGCATTTTTCCCAATCACTACATCATGTCCAATCAAAGCCGTCGGCTCAATATGCGCATTCTCCCCAATCCGCACATTTTCTCCCAGATAATATCCTTCCTCCGTACGTATATATTTTTTGCTCCGTTCTTCCCGCTCCCGCTGCCTTGCAAGCTGCTCTGCAAATCTCACATAAGCAAGCTGTGGATTATCGGAAAACATAAAACAGTTTTTCTCCCGAAAAGCCGGGGCAACCACTATTCCTTCCTCAGCGAACACAAGACAGCACGCAAGACCTTTCATATTTTCCAACAAATGGGCAACCTTTTTCGTCACATACATAGCAGTATGTGCACGCGGATTTCCAATGTAGGAAACTCCTCCCACCGTAAAATTGTACCGATTATCTAATTCCCTTACATTGTATTCCACAAACTTTTCCCCCATATCTCATCATCCAGCTTGAAAGATATCTACGAAAACCTTCCCGCAAAATCCATCGTCGCGCATTCTTCCAGCGGGAACTTCACACGGCAACCCTCCGCTGCGGATTTGTAGATCGCCAGCACAAGCTCTAACGCCCGCTTTCCGTCCATAGCAGTGACATAAGGCTGCCTGTCCTGCGTAATGGCGTTAATCATGTCCGCGTACAGCGGTGTATGCCCGTAGCCGTACACATTCGGCGGATTCTCATGGAATTTCGCCTTCACCTCCTCGGGATTGTCCAGAAGGTCAGAAAACCGCCACTCTTCTATCACATTGACAGACTGTCCGCCCGCCTTTACCGTTCCCTTTTCGCCGAAGAGATACAACGTTTCTTCCAGATTGCTGGGATAGACATCGGTCGTCCCCTCTACGATGCCGTAGCTGCCGTTCTTAAACTTAATCAGGGCAATGCCCATATCTTCCGCCTCGATGTAATCATGGTTGAGCCGGTCCGTCATGCCCACCACTTCATCAATCTCGCCGCCCATCATCCAGCGCAGCAGATCGATGTTGTGAATACATTGGTTCATCAGCGCGCCGCCGTCCTGCTCCCACGTCCCGCGCCAGGACGCCCTGTCGTAGTATTCATGGTTCCGGCACCACCTGATATGGGCTGTTCCGTAAAACAATCTCCCGAAACGATTCATATCGATGGCTTCCCGTATGATCTGCACCGATTTATTAAAGCGGTTCTGATGGCACGCACACACCTTCACATGATGCGTGATTGCCGCCCCAATGATCGCGTCGGCGTCCGCAAGGGAAAGCGCAATCGGTTTTTCAATGATACAGTTGCAGCCATGCTCGATACAAAACAGCGCAATCTTCGCATGCTTACCGCTCTCCGTGCAGATTGCCACCAGCTCAGGCTTCTCCGTTTCCACCATTTCCCGATAGTCGCTATACCGCCTGACACTTTCACCCAGCTTAAATTTCCGTACTTTATCCTCCATGCAGGACGGATCGATGTCACAGACCGCCACCAGTTCCAGTTTATTATTTTGTGCCGCCGCAATATGATTCGGCGAAATGCGGCCGCAGCCGATCAATGCATATTTCATTCGTTTTCTCCTCTATTTCGTCCAAGACGCCGGTGACATTTCCTGTACACGCTTTTCGCCGGTCGTCGCCTGTCTCTACCTAGTGTACCACAAAACCGTGCCGATTGCTCCAAAAATTTGCCTGTTGTCCGTAAATATGCTAAGATAAATTTATTATGGTACGATTATAAAGGAGTTTCCCATGCATCCCATATCTGTATGCATTATTGCCAAAAATGAAGAGGCGCGGATTGAACAGTGCCTGAAGTCCATCAAACCCTGCGGTTTTGAGATTGTGGTTGTGGACACAGGCTCTACGGACAGGACAAAAGAAATTGCCGCCGGATACGCAGATAAAGTGCTCGATTTTGCGTGGTGCGACGATTTCTCCGCCGCCAGAAACTTCTCCCTGCGGGAGGCGTCAAACAACTGGATTTTTATGATAGACTGCGACGAGACCGTAAAGGAAATTGATGTGGAGGAGCTGAATTATTTCCGCAAGCATCTGTCAGATAAAGTCGGAAGCGTCTCCCGGGAGAATCTGGTGACGGAAAACGGCGTACTGACACTGAATAATATAGATTACACAGAACGTTTTTTTAATAAGAAGCTTTATCACTATACGGGCCTGATTCATGAGCAGCTCACACCCATCAGGGGAAGCGAGATTCCCGCGATGCTGCTTCACACGACCCTGCGTCATACCGGCTACGACATGACCCCCGAAGAGCGGGAAGCCAAATACAGGCGCAATTTCACCCTGCTCGAAAAACAGGTCGAAACAGACCCCGAAAATCCTTACCTCTACTATCAGCTCGGAAAGACCTGCGAGATTTTGGAAGATTTTGCCCGCGCCTGCACTTACTATGACAAAGGGCTTACTTTCGACTTAGACCCGGAGCTCGCCTATGTACAGGCTATGGTCGTCTCCTACGGCAATGCGCTGCTGCGTTCGGGGCAGGCGGAAACGGCGCTCGGGTTTGAGGGCATTTACGATGATTTTTCTTCCGTTACGGACTTTGTCTATCTGATGGGAAATATTTACAACGAAAACGATATGCCCGAACAGGCTCTCGAACAGTACCAAAAAGCACTGCAGATGCCGGAAGGCAGACAAAGCGGCGCGAACTCCTTCCTGCCCCTGTACCAGTGCGGGCTGATTTTTGAGTTGTCCGGGGATAGGGACACCGCCCGCGCGCTCTACGGACAGTGCGGGGACTTTGCCCCGGCTGTGCAGCGGCTGGCGGCGCTGGAAATATCGTGAAACCGTCTTTTATTGCCGGCTTTTAGTTTACATAAGTTTTCTGCATTTGTTACATGATTCGTACAGAAAAACGAGGACAATGATTATGATTCCGATTTCAGTCTGTATTATCGGCAAAGATGAAGAACAGCATATTGAAAAGTGCCTGTCGCCCCTCGCGCCTTTTCCGTTTGAGCTTGTCTATGTGGATACCGGTTCCACAGACCGCACGAAAGAGCTTGCCGCGAAGCATGGCGCTAACATCTATGATTTTGCATGGATTGACGACTTCTCCGCCGCCAGAAATTTTGCGCTGGAAAAAGCGTCTCACGAATATGTGCTTTTTCTGGATTGTGACGAATACCTTTCCGCACTGGATACGGACGCCCTCTACCATGCCGTTAACGCCTGTCCTATAGGCGTCGGACTGCTTCTTCGAAACAATTACTTCGAGGCAAACGGCACGCCGACAAACTATCCCGACCGGGTGGACCGTCTCTTTTCCAGAAAACGCTTTCATTACACAGGCAGCATCCATGAACAGGTGGTAACGCGTGACGGAAACAGTCCGCTCTACGAACGGTATGAGATTCCGCTTACCGTGGAACATATGGGCTATAACGGCGGACAGGAAGCTATGCGTGAAAAAGCTGAGCGCAACAACAAGCTGCTTTTCCGTGAACTGGAAAAAAATCCGCAGGACGCTTACCTGTACTTTCAAATCGGACAGTCCTACAACGGCATCCGGGATTATGAAAATGCCTACCTGTATTATAAAAAATCTTTTTCCCTGCCCTTCCATCCTGAAGAAGCATGGGTGCAGATTATGGCGACCGCTTTTTTAAACGCGATGAACCACACGAACCGTTCCCGGGAAGCAGTCCGTTTTTTCGAGCCAATCTACACCTATTTTGAAAATGATGCCAACTTCTACTGCAGTATGGGCAACGCCTACTTAAATCTCAATCCGCCTAAGCCTTTAAACGCTATGGCTGAGTACCTGAAAGCGCTGCAGTGCCCAAATGCCAGAGAAGAAGGCGCGAACACATTTATCCCCTACTACAATATCGGGCTGGTAAACGAGATGCTTGGGAAACCGGAATCCGCCCTCACGTTCTATCAGAGGGCTGCCGAGCTGGGTTTTGCACCTGCCAGAGAACGGCTGTCTGACCTGAAAATCCCTTGAACCCGTATCAGATAGCCGTCGCATGGTTGACATAATATTTAAATTTAGCGCTGAAACCGCGCAGAAACGAGGAGGAACCACATGATTCCGATTTCAGTATGTATCATAGGAAAAAACGAGGAAAAGAATATCGAGAAATGTCTGGAGCCGCTCACCCACTATCCCTTTGAAATCATCTACGTGGATACGGGTTCCACGGACCGCACCAAAGAACTGGCGGCAAAGTACACCGACAAAATTTATGATTTTGAGTGGATCGGCGATTTTTCCGCAGCCAGAAACTTCTCTCTGAGCAAGGCAAGCCATAACTATGTGCTGGTCATAGACTGCGACGAATACCTGACCGATTTGGATCTGGACGGGCTGAGTGAAGCGATTGAAACACATCCCCGCGGAAGCGTAGGCATGATTTTGCGAAAGAGCTTCTCCGACTCCCACTATAGAAAAGACTATTCGCTGGAACGGGTGGATCGTCTTTTCCACAAACGCAATTTCCACTATATCTATCTGATTCACGAGCAGGTGGCAGACATCAAGACCGGTCGTACCGATTACGAGCGCTACGACATACCCGTAGAAGTGGATCATGTGGGCTATGTGGGCACCGACGACGAGAAACGCATCAAAGTAGATCGCAACAACGCTCTCCTCTTCAAAGAAATGGAACGCGACCCCGACGAGCCCTACTTTCCCTTTCAGGTGGCGCAGTCCTACAACTTGATCGACGACTATGAAAACGCCTACATCTATTATAAAAAGGCGTTTGATCTGCCTCTGCTTCTGGAAAATGAGTGGGTGCATGTGATGGCAAATAACTTTATCAACGTGATGGTGCAGACCGGAAGAGCCGAGGAAGCTTTGGCGCTCTACACCCCGGTTTATGAAGACTACGCACACAGCCAGCAGTTCCTGTGCAGCTTTGGCGCCCTCTATCTGAATCAAAATCCACCCCAGCCGCTAAAGGCGATGATGGAATTTGTGAAAGCGTTGCAGTGCACTCCCGAATCAGAAGCGGACGATTACAGCGGCATGGCGCTTTTCAGCATGGGCTATGCGAACGAACTATTGGGGAATCTTCCCGCAGCCGCCTCCTTTTTAGAAAAATCAGCCGAAAAAGGCTATCCTCTGGCTCTGGAAAAAATAAAAGCACTGGAAGAACTCAAACGCCAGGGAAACTGAATCACCAGAAAACAAAAACAAGGAAGCGCAGGGGAAAGAACGTATGATTCCGATTTCCGTTTGTATCATCACCAAAAATGAAGCAGAAAATTTAACGAAATGTCTGGAGGCATTGAAACCTTATCCTTTTGAGATTGTGGTCACAGACACCGGCTCCGAGGACAATTCCCTAGAAATTGCAAGACAATATACGAATCGCGTCTACGAGTTTGCATGGATTAACGATTTCTCTGCCGCCAGAAACTTTTGTATCAGTCACGCTTCGCACAATACCATCCTCTCTTTAGACACCGACGAGTTTCTCCGTCCTTTGGACTGGGACGCTCTGCAAAAGGCTCTGGAAGAGCATCCCAAAAGCCTCGGCGCCATAGAGCTGTTCAATTATTTTGACGTGGATGGAGAGACGAAGCATCAGATTGCCCGATTAGAGCGGCTTTTCAACAGACGCTGCTATCACTTTATGAATCCGATTCACGAAGTTTTAGTCCCTATCGGAAAAATGACGCCCTCCTCCTATGACGCTCCTGTCTCTGTAGACCATGTAGGCTATCAGGGCACCAGAAAAAAATTAAAGGAGAAAGCGGAACGCGACATGAAACTGATTCGTGCGGAAATTGAAGCGGATCCGGAAAACCCGTACCTGTACTTTCAACTGGGACAATGTTACATGCTGATGCGCGACCATGCGGGCGCGCTCGGGCAATTCCGCGAAGCCATGAAGCGCAGTCCCATGCCCGGCGCCGACTACACACTGGTGCTATTATGCAATTACGCCGACATCCTTCTGGACGACAATCTGACCGAGGAAGCGGCTGCTATCTTCCCCTATCACGACTCCTTTGCCGATAACAAAGATTTTCTCTGCCTGTGCGGGCGGATTTATCTGCAGATGGGGCAGCCTCTAAAAGCGCTCCCCGAGTTTGTACAAGCGCTGAGCGCTCCAAAATGCAATGCCGCAGATTCTCGCACACCCAGCTACTACATCGGTTTTATCTACGAAATGTTCGGCAAGCGGGATATCGCCCGCAGTCACTACGAAAACTGCGGGGACTATCCGCCCGCTGTGGAAGCGCTGAGGCGGCTAGATTCCTGACACGCATGCGTGATAAGCAGACTCAACTCTGCTTATCGCGCAAAAAAATCCCCATCCTTCCGGACGGGGATTTTTGATAGTTTCACTTGTAATTCGCTTACAGCGATTAGCCAAGTAAGGACAGTGCCAACTGGTTGCCCTGATTTGCCTGAGACAGCATGGACGTACCAGCCTGCTGTAAGATATTGTTGTTGGAGTACTGAACCATCTCCGTAGCAATATCTGTATCGCGGATTTCTGCCTCTGCGGACTGCGTGTTCTCCACGATGTTGTCCAAGTTGTTGATGGTGTGCTCCAGACGGTTCTGGATAGCACCAAGGTCGGATCTCTGAGAAGATACGATCTGCAGAGCGCCCTTGATGAACGCATTCAGGGAGTTGAAATCCTGAGTCGTAGCAACAGTCTTCGGATCGCCACCTACCAGGTTCTGGAAGGTCTTAACCAGAGCAGTAGCAACGCTGGACTGCATAGCCGTCATCTTGTAGCCACCCTTTTCGATGGTAGAGCTGGACTGAACAGAGCTGGAAGATGTCGTACCCTGAATCGTGCTCGCTGCACCCTGAACAGAGTAGCTGGTTGTCTGTACGTTCGTGGAGCTTACATTCAGTGCATTGTAGGTGATAGCGCCGTACAGCTTACTGTTGCTGCTGACACCACCCTTCCAATCACCAATATAAGTAGCCAGAGCTGTCATGCTCATGTTCTTGATGGAGATGTCAATGTGCTGACCTGCCTCTGCGCCTACCTGGATGCCCTTGATGAACTTACCATCTAACAGGTTCATCTCGTTGAAGGTTGTGGTACTCTGTACACGGTCAACCTCGCTCATCAACTGAGCAATCTCAGCCTGGATGGATGCACGATCGGAAGTGGTAAGGGTACCGTTCTCACCCTTAACTGCCAGCTCGTTCATTCTCTGGAGCATATCCTCAACTTCGTTCAGAGCGCCTTCTGCGGTCTGTACTACGCTGATACCATCCTGAGCGTTAGCGGAAGCCTGTGTAAGACCTCTTACCTGTCTTCTCATCTTCTCGGAAATGGAGAGCCCTGCTGCATCATCTGCTGCACGGTTAATCTTGTAACCGGAAGATAACTTCTCTGTAGACTTAGCCTGAGAAGCTGTGGTCAGTCCTAACATTCTGTTAGAGTTCATCGCTGTAATGTTGTGTTTTACTATCATACTATATTCCTCCTTGAATTTTTTGCGGCATCCTTGCCGCCTTTTTGTTTGTGTGGCTCTGCCTCCGTCCCGTCCGCTGACATTGGTTTCGCCACTGCCTTCAAGTAAATGTTTTACTTTACTTGTTATATATATCGGTGGGAATCCGATATACTTTAGTCCCTGAGAAAAATTTTTTAAAATTTTTTCTCAGGGACTATTTTACTTCTTATTATCGTAGAACTGCGGATCTACATAGTTTAAGCGGTTCATATTATTATAGTAGTTCTGGCTCGCCTTCATCTTGGAAGATGCGTTGCCTATCTGCTGCCTGCTCTTTTTGAACTGCTTCTCAGCCTGCAGTTTATTGCGCATTCTGGCAGCATTGATACTCACCACCTTCTCCGTGATTCCGGCAATCAGCTCCTGCATCCGCTTGATTTCCCCGCGGTAAGCCGCCTTGTTCTCAATCAGTTCCTCCCTGATCCTGTCGTACACCGCTTCGAATCCATCGTCAAGGAGCTCCAGCTTCTCAGCCAGCTTACCCATCCTGTCCGCCGAAGCGTCAAGCGCATCCATATCCAGCTCACCCTGCCTAAACAGAGTCTCCTGCGCTTCGTTCTCTTTCATGATCTCGTCGAGAATCCGGCTTTTCTTCTCCAGGCTTTCCACCAGAACCTGTGCACTGCTCAAACTCATGCTTCCACCTCTCTACACATGTTGATTGTTCTTCCGCATGACTTCCTTCCAAGTATCCCGAACACTCCGAAGGTGCATATTAACCTCCTCGAGAATCGCCGTATCCTTCTTGATGTTTGCCTGTAGCAGCCGCTGGAGCAAATACACGTAAATCCGATCAAAATCCTCTGCCACCGGATACTTATGATCCAGCGTATTGCGGAACTCCTCGATAATGCGCTGCGTCTTCTTAATGTTCAGGTGCGCCTTCTCAATCTCGCCATGCTCAATTGAGACAATCGCAATATTACAAAACTTAATCGCACCTTCATAGAGCATCAGCGTCACTTCCGCCGGGGAAGCTGTCAAAATTTTGTTAGTTGTGTATTCCGCGAAGGGATTACGTGCCGGCATATCTATTCTCCTCCTTGATCCTATCTGCCATCTATTTTAAAACACATACTCCTTAGAAATCAACCCCCAAACAGACTGGAAAGGGAACTGTTCTTCGATTCCAGCTTCGAAAGCGCGACCTCCATTGCGGAGAACTTGGCATACCACTTGTCAATATAAGCGTTCAGCTTCTCTTCCTGATCCTTGATCTTCTTGGTATAATCGTCGTAGTCCTCTTTCATCTTTTTGTCATTGTAGACGGTGAGGGCGCTGCTCATCTTCGTGGTGGACATCTTATCCGCAATCGTATCATGCAGCTTGGTTGACAGCGACGTAAAGAACTCCATCACCGCCTCCGGCTCCTTCGCGATCATGGTGCTCAGATCGGGCTTTCCCGGCTCCGGTTCCCAGCTAAGCGGATCGTCCTTATCTCCCAGAATATGGTAAGCGTTTCTCTCATTATCCTTCGCCTTCCAATAGCTCTGCGTCTCGATACCGAAATCCGCAAGAGAATACGACTTACCGCCAATGGTCATGGTCATCATCATATCCATTCTTATAGAAGAGGATACGTCGCTCAAAGTAGAATCCCTTCGCAGCAGGGAATCCTTGATTTTTTTCTCCCACTCCTCGATTTCCGTGTCGGTCAGCGCATCCTTCTCCTCGGAAAGAAGAGGATCATAGCCTTTCGAGGACTCCGCATTGTAGAGAGCATCCATCTCATTCATCAAGTCGCTGTACGACTTAATGAAATCTTTAATCATATTGTAGACGCCTTCCGTATCGGTCTTAGTCGATACTGTCACGTCCTTATCTGTCTGCTCAAGGGCGGTGATGGTCATGCCGTTCACCGTCAGCGTGTCAGTGGAAGATGTGTAGGTAACGCCGTCCACTTTAATCATGGCATCTTCGCCCGAAACCTTGGTTCCGCTGTTCTTCTCATCTCCAAGCTGCTTCTTCAAATCGGCGTCGGTAATTTCAAACGTTCCGTCAGCGTTATGCTGCACCTTGTTCATCATCTTCTGTGCTTCGATAACCCTCTGGTCGAATTCCTTGGCAACCTCCGCCGCCGTAGTGCCTTCCCCGACAGCTACTTCTTCATAAGTCGGGTTATCCGGATCCGAACCGGCCTTCACTACTTTTTCCTTGTAGGTCTTTGTCTCCGCATCGTAAGTAAAGCGCGCGTTGTTCGCATCGATCTTTGCCTGATTGTCAGCCTTCTCTTTCAGGTTCTTGTCAAACGCGCTGTAAACGCTGTAAACTTCTTTTGCCTTATCAATCTCCGACTGCTTCTTGCTGACAGCCTCAGAAGCCATTGTGACAGCCGCCTTTGCCGCGTCCACTTCCGCCTGTGTCACGCCTCCGACATTGTCCGCCAGATCCTGCTCCTTCTGTTTCAGGTCAGCCTGCGCTGCCTTAAGGTCATCCTGCAGTCCCTCCAGCTCCTGTGCCATACCGGGAGTCTTAATCACAGGCTTTCCGTCCGCATCAACCTTGGGGGTTCCGTCCGCTTCCTTATCCTGCTCGCCGTAAATCTTGTTATACAGCGCTTCTCCCGCCGCCTTAATCTCAGCCAGATCGGAATCATTGTTTATATCCCAGCTGCTCTTATAACCATTGATATAGTCCTGATAGGCGTCGTATTTTCCGTCTTTATTTTCCTTAATTTCTTTAAATGTATCCAGATTCTTCTTGTTGGCTTTATCACATGCTTCATTCGCCTTCGCCAGCTTTTCATTCTCAGCCTTCATCGCCTGCAGACGTTTCAGCGTTTCCTGCTGAATCAGCTTCTTATACGCATCTGTATAATTTGCTGACGAATACGACGGTGAAGCCCCCGTTATATCCACATTCACATACTTAGACCAGACGTCATACTGACCGCCTTCCGCCGTCAGCGCTTTCAGATCCGTAGCAGACATAAGCTTCAACGTCTGCAAAGCTGCCGTGCCGCCCGCATCATTTCCTGTAAGGAAAAATTCTCCTTCCTTGCCGGATGCCCAGGAATTAAGGTAAATGCGCTGGTTATCCTGATCAAAGCTGGCTTTCAGCGCCGTGTTATCATTTACCTTTTTCACAAAGTCATTGATCGTCATATTTTCATCGACGTCAATGTCCACGAAATTGCCCCCGACATCGCTGAGCCGGATGCTGCCGGAACCACTCATGCCAAGCTGTTTCAAAGTGGCATATCCCGTGTAATGCGTATTCCCCTTCGCCAGACTGCCGCTGGTCAGGGCTGCCTGTCTGGAAAGCTGCTGCACCGACACCTTATGAGAACCGTCCACGGTGCCGCCGCTTACCGTAAGGGCATTGGGATTCGACACTACCGTCTTCTTTTTCAGATAAGAAGACTGCAGCCGCAGATCGTCCAGCTTCTGGTAAAAGCTGTAAATCTTCGTATTCAAAGCTTTCCACGCATCCTGCTTCCAGGAAAGCTTTGTCTGTTCCTTTACGAGCTTATTTTTCTTATAGCTCTGCGCCGAAGCAAGCTCGTTAATAATACTCTCGGTGTCAAGTCCCGAGTACATACCTGTGATTCTGATAGCCATTGTTGTCTCCTCCTAACTGCCTATCTCTTTTCATCCACAAGAATACCCGCCATCTCCCAAATTCTGGCAATCATATCCAGAGTCTTCTCCGGCGGAAATTCCTTGATTACCTCTTTGGTCTCCTTATCCATGATTTTAATCATAATCCGGTTTGTGTCCTCGTGAACGCCAAAAACAGCTTCTTCGTTGCTGTTATTGATTTTCCTGTTCATCTCCGCTATCGCCTTTTTAAGCTGTTCGGACTGTTGCTGCTGCTGAGCCTGCCTGGTGTTCGCCTGCTGCGCCTGTTTTGCGCCCGCCTGCTGCTGCTGGCTGTCGGCTTCCCCGCCGCTCTTTTCGTCCTCCGGCTGCGGTCTCGTCACGGACGCGGTCGTCTCATCAATATTGACCGTCTGCCCATCCTCCGGAACTTCCGTGTTCACCGGTGTCACTACCTGGGGTTTGGATGCCGCCTGTGCCTGATAAGTCATGACACTGTTTAATGGTTCAATTGTTGCCATCGTCAATCACCTCCGTGTGATATTTGTAAAAAATTATGGAATCGTCTCACGATAACGTCCGCCGCAGGCGTGCAGACAGACGCAATCTCTTGTAATCTATATCGGAAAAAACCAATAAAAATTTAGGATAACCGAAAAAATAGTTGAAATAACTTTTAAAATTTGAAATCGTGTCCCGTTTCCTATATAATAATTCCATCATAGCAAATATGCAGATCGGAGACATACGTCCATGAAAAAATATAACATGTGCATGATCCCGGCTCGTCCGCTGGAAAATGTCCAGCTTTTAAAAGACCGCGTCATTTTCCCCTATGTCTGTTACCGCACGTTTGGAGAAAGCCTGCGTCTCGTCACGAAGTGTACGGAAGACTACCCCTATCTGTCCTATCTGGAAGGGGCACAGCTGATTTCTCTGCCGGAAGAGCAGTCCCACATGGAGGCTGCGGTCCGCTACGTGTCCGAACACGCCGGAACTATTGATCTTCTTTTTCTCTTTGGCGCAAGAGGCGAATATATGGAACTTGCGCGCACTTACAGAACCCTGCGCCCCGACGGCATCATCTACCTGAAACTGGACGCCAACATTGACTGGATAAACGCTCTGCCGCTGTCTCACAAGCCTTTTTCCGATTTCCTGCAAAACTGCGATATCATCAGCTGCGAGGCGAGACAGATCCAGTCCCTCCTCTACAAAAAATGGCGGCGTCCCATAGAATACATCCCAAACGGTGTTTACTATCCCCTCTATCCCGAGGCTGCCGACGTCTGCTATGAGGAGAAAGAAAATATCATCCTCACGGTGGGAAGGCTGGGTGACATCCAGAAAAACTCTCTGTTACTGCTGTACGCCTACGCGCTGGCGTTTCCTCAGTTGAAAGAACCGTGGGATCTTGTCATGGTGGGAAGCGTTACACCCGAATTTCAGGCAGACTATGAAGACTTTTGCAAGCGTTTTCCTCCCCTGGCGCCCCATGTCCGTCTGACCGGAAATATCACGGACAAGTATACGCTCCGCCAATACTACAGAAAGGCGAAAATTTTTGCCCTGCCCTCCCGCGGAGAGGGCGGCAGTCCCAATGTATTCTCGGAAGCCGCCGTTTACGGCTGCACCGTCATTACTACCGGTGTGGACGCCGCTCCGGACATGACTGACAATGGTCGTGTCGGCAGGATTTCCCCGGATATTGAAGACTTTGACGGCTTTGCCAAAGAGCTGGCGGCGGTGTGCTGCGACCCCGATTATCTCTCCCGCAACTTTTACGAAATGCGGACTTATATCAAAGAATATTTTGATTATGAACAGCTGGCGTTTCGGCTCCGGATGCTGGTAGAGCTGCAATCGCTGAAAAGGAGACAGTCATGAATATCACAATAACCGACACCTTTATCGCTCTGTATGACGACAATGAATCCTTCCCCCTTTTGGAGAAACCGGTTTTTCCGCATTTTCATCAGAACGTCACGAAAAGACCTTATATATCCTCCTACTACGCAGCCACCGAAACTATTTGGGCGCATTGCCAGGCAGGCATGGAGCTTTTAGCGGATTATTGTCATGACGACCCCCACTATGGCTGTTATGCCCTGCTTTTCCGTCGGCTCTACCCCCTCCTGCTCTCCTCCAGCCATGCCAAAAACGTGGTCTCCTACGGTCCGCCTGCCGATTACGGCGTATACAAAGTCTTTCAAAACTTTATGTCCTTCTTACAGGAGGATAACGCCCTGACAGCCCTGCCGCAGAGCGCATACGCCTTCACGACCCTCAAGGATGGTTCCTGTCATGCCTTCCTCTACTGTCTGGACGCGTTTCCTTCCCTGCCTGCGGTCTGCGACGCTATCGGCAAAGTAAGACCGGGCGGACTCGCTCTTCTCTACACCATAAAAGATCCGCTGCCCGCAGAGTTCAACGAACTGTGCGCACAGGCTGAGACAGACCGCTTTGGTCCCTGCACAGTCTATGCTTTCACGATAAACGAAACCCTCTCTGCATTCGCTTACGAAAACGGCTCCGAACATGTGATTCTCTCCCGTGCGGAAGAAGTACTGAAACGGAGCGGGGATCTGCAGAATCTGGTTCACGCCATGCTTACGGACATGTCTTTGCCCGCCGATGCCTATTTGATTGCCGTAACGATTTTGCAGCAGACAGAAGAAATCCTTCTCTCCCTGTACGATTATCTGGAGGATGACGAACTGCCTGTCCTTGCAAACGCTTTGAAGGAATGCATTCTCAATTATTATGGGGGAATCAGCCGCCAGTGTGAACTGACTTCTTACAAAGAAAAACTGACACAATCGTCTGAAACTTTTTTTACCGCCATAGAGCGGGAATTTCAATAAGGAGACGACCGCCATGGAAATTCTATTCTACCGCTACAACAGCATATGTGAGCCGGACATCCTGCAGGTTTTCACAAATTTCGGCATCACGGTTCACACGGAAGAGCTGGAAATGCACAACAAGCAGGCATCGCCGCGGGAATGTGCCGAAAGAGTATCCGGCTGGATTTTAAACCACTCCCTTGCCTTTGTGTTCAGCGTTAATTTCTTTCCTGCCGTCTCTTATACCTGTGAAAAATGGAAGGTGCCCTATGTCTGCTGGAGCGTGGACTCCCCGGTTCCCGAGCTGTTTTCCAACGCCCTGAAGAACACCTATAACCGTATTTTCCTGTTCGATAAAGCGCAGTACGACTCCTTTTCCCCCGTTAATCCGGAACGCATCTTTTATCTGCCTCTCGCCACCAATGTGAAACGCTGGGAAAAGGTCATCCTTGACATGACAGAAGAAGATTATGCCGCTTACGGAGCGGATGTTTCGTTCGTGGGCTCTCTATACACGGAGAAATGCAAATATGACACACTGACACTCTCCGAACATACCCGCGGCTTCGTGGACGGGCTGATGGAAGCCCAGCTTAAAGTTTTCGGCTGCAATTTTATCCCCGAAACCCTGACAGACGCCGTCATCCGCGAAATCTCGGAAGCGGATGCTGCCTTTTATCAAAGCGACGACGTTTACGCGGACATGACCCGCTATCTTGTGGCGCATCAATATATCGGCATGAAGCTTGCCGCCGTGGAGCGGGAACGCACGTTAAACCGTCTCGCCAATCATTTCTCTGTCACCCTTTACACCAGAAGCGACACCTCCCGCCTTCCCAGTGTGCACAGCAAAGGCGGCGTGAGCACCCTGACCGAAATGCCCAAGGTCTTTCAGGCAAGCAAAATCAACCTAAACATGACCATGCGTCCCATCGAAACCGGGCTTTCCCTGCGCATCTGGGATATCCTCGGCTGCGGCGGTTTCCTCCTCACCAACTATCAGGCGGAAATCCCCGACTATTTTGAAATCGGACGCGACCTCGAAACCTACGAATCCCTGGAAGAACTGGAGGAGAAAGTCCATTATTATTTATCTCACGAAGAAGAGCGGGTGGAGATAGCTATCAACGGATACGAGAAAGTGGCGAACTACCACACATACGAAACGAGACTTGCCCAGATGATCAAAGTGCTGACAGAAAAAATATGAGCGCGGCGACGAAGATAATCCCCGCCCCGCGCTCTCTTTATCTCATCCAAGTAGGTTCTTCAACGCCTCCATGCCGCCCACATCCCCGGCTTCCTTGTTCGCGTTCTGGATCTGCACATAAACTTCCTTCCGATACACAGGCACTTCCCTCGGTGCGCTAATGCCAAGCTTTACCTGTTCTCCCTTAATCTCAAGAACCGTGACTTCCACATTGTTGTTTATCACAAGCGCTTCATTCTTCTTTCTGGATAAAGCTAACATTTACTCACCTGCCTTCTGTTTGTTTTTCTGTAAGATGTCATAGATGGGATATTTTACCTGATACGCATCTCCCTCCACGATTACCTGCACTGCCAGTCTCTGTGTCGCGTTAACGACGATAGGACCTTTCAGATTCACCGTCATCTTCTCGATATTGTCCTTCGGCACCGTCACCGTCACCATCACCAGCAGTTCATCCGGCTGCAGCTCTCCGATGTTTCTTAACAGTTCATCGTCCACCTCCGGATTATAGTCCGGACACACGATCAGCGGATCCATCACCGGCATGGCAAAGGCAGGCTCCTGCAGGGACTGCATCCAGTGAATCGCGTCCGTACCCTTCTCCTCATCATGTATGAGCGCAAAATCCTGCAGGTCCGGAAACCCGATGATTCCGTTTGGGAAATGTATGATTTTCTCATCATCAATCGTAATCTCTCCAAATACCCTCGTTGTAATCTGCATACTCTTTTTCCTTTCCCCGCTTTAGATGAAATTCATCAAATTCGTCTGCATAATCTTTCCTGTCGCCATGAGCGCCGCATTGTAGGTCAGCTCGGAAGCTGTCAGCTCCACTGCCACCTCTGTGATGTCGATACCCTCATTGTCCTGCTGCAGCTCCTTAAAGGTCGCCTTCTGATTCGTCAGTCTGGTGGAGATCAGCTCCAGACGGCTTCCTCTCGTGGCATTATCAGTCATAGCCACCTGGGAATCTTCCTGATATTTCTGGTACTTTGAAATCTGGTTCTCAAACTTGGTATGAATGTCCTCACGGATATACCCCCAAGCCTTATCCGCGCCTGCTATACGCAGCGCCAAATCCTTATACTCGTCGCTGTCCTCCGCATACTCCTTCTGTTTGGTCTCCAAATCCGTCTTCAATTTGTCAATATCTTCAAGCTGCTTGAGATAATACTGGAAGTCGTCCAAATCCCTCTGCACATCATGGGTAAAAATCTCATCCGCTCTGGTATTCACCTGAATCTGCTGATTGTAGCCGACATCATAATAGATGTCCTGATTTCTTCCCTCCTCGCGCTGGGAATTATACCACGTCTTTCTCAGAACCGCAGTTTCGCCCTCTGCCGCCGTGTTTATCGTCTCAACGCAGTTGAAATAATGCACCGGATTGATATCACCGGTCTCCCATTCCGACTTGTCGTAGTTTACCTGAAAACTCTTTCCGTCCTTAAACGCGTTCTCGCTAAAGTTCGCTTTATAAAAATCCTCGGAAAATACCAGCTCGCCGCTGGTGGGAATATAGGCGATTCCTGTACAGGTGCCGTCAGCGATTGCCTTGTATGCCACCTCCTGATCGGAAAACTCCTGCACATCCCTAAATGTCGCTTCCGCCTCCGTCACCAATTGCGTCGGCAAAGTAGTCGGCGGTGTGGCGGTAGGATCCGGATACTTATTACCGGCAGCATCCTCCGCGCTCACCACGTTCACCGAAGCCGCAAGTCCGCCGTTAGTGCCCGCTGTCGTACCTGCCGGCACCGTTATCTCCAGCTTCACATTATTATAAGTATAATCTGTAACCGTAGGCGGAGTGGTTGTCGTATCCGTTTCCGTATACTTGTACTCCGGTATCGTGATGGTCATCTTCTGGGGATTCCCTGCCATATCCGTCTTGGTGAGCGAATCCAGATTATTATAGGAAATGCGGAAGCTGTACATGCTGGAATTTTTCACATGCTGCTCGTATGAGTCCGTATCCGTTATGCCGGGCGCCGTTGTCGGTCCTGTCGTCCCGCCGAGATTCTCGCGCAGCTTGTCGAAATCGGTATAATTAATCCTGCGGATATCCTGAAAACCAAATTCTTCGTCAATATTGTAGGATACGGGATGCGCCCTTCTCTCCTTCATATCTTCTTCGGTAAAGGTCACCGGAAGGTCCGTCCTGTAGCCGGAAAATACATACCGACCCGCATAGTCCACATTCGCGCAGGAATAAAACTCCGCCGTCAGCTGCTTTACCTGCGTCAGATAAATGCGCAGATCGTCCGTCGTCTGGAATTTAGCCGGAGCTGCCGATGCCTGCTTGTAAAGGCTGTCAAGCACATCACCCACCGTTTTCATGGCATCCGCCGTCAAGGTCAGCCACTGTTCTGCATCCTTCGCGTTCCTGTCATTGTACTGCGAAACCGCGGTCACATTGCTCCGCAGACGCAGCGCCCTGATTGCCACCACCGGATCGTCGGAGGGACGCACAATCTTACTCTGATTGGTCATCTGGTTGGTGAGCTTATCCTGCAAAATCTTATTCTGATTGATGTTGTATGCGGAATTGTTCCGCATAATCTTGTTTGTCATTCTCATAAGTTACAGCCCTCTTTCCTAACTATTAAACACCTGTTTGAAGAATTAATCTGTCGTACACTTCCGTCAGCACATTGATCATCTTGGACGCCAACGTGTAAGCATTCTCATACTTCACCAGGTTCATTGCCTCCTCGTCCTCGTCAACGCCGGAGATGGAAGTTCTCTGGTTATCGATATTCGTCTCCAGACTGAAGTAGGTCGCGTAGAAAGTCTCTGCATTGCTGGTATTCAGAGTCGCATCCGACAGCACGCACTCCAGAAAACCGCCCGCATCCCTGCCGCGGAAGCTAAACTGGTTTTTGTCTGTCAGCATGGAAATCACCGCCCTTACCTGGTCGCACTGTTCCTTGCCTTCGATTTCATCCTTTCCGTCACCCGGAGGATCCGTATCCGGCGTTGTGCCGACTCCGTCATCTTTGTCGATATCCTTTCTCGTTCCGAGAAGGTCAGGGTTCTTCACCACCGCATCGAGAAGGGTAATATTGCCCGCCGTGATATTGTAGTAACCGGTATTTTCCCCGTTCGGCGCGGACCTATCCAACTCATTCTGCTTATACTGCCCCTCCTGTCTGACATAATCCGCCGTAAAGAGAATATCCGCTTTCTTCGGCGGATCCTCAGCCGTCAGACCTTCCTTGAAAATGTCGTTTACCTTCTTCGTAAACTCACGCACCCACTCGTTCATCTGCTTCATATAATAAGGCACGCCCTGATAGTTCATCTCGCCGCCTATGGAGACATCCGACCATGTCTTTTCCTGCGTCAGCGGCATATCGCTCTTGTTATTGTCAATGGTGAAGGTATATTCGCCATTGCCGTTGTAAACCCATTTCGTATAATAGTAAAGCTGGTTTCCGATATTGATCACACCGCCAGTATCGGAAAGATTACACTTCGATATATCCTGCAGATGGGATTCCGTAGTCTTAATGGTAACCGTAGAAATACTCTTATGGAAAGCCACGTTGGTAGCCGTCCCCTTGAAATACTCGCCGTTATTTCCGTCGCGCATCTCAATCAGACCGCGGAGCTCACCGCCCATGGAAGCATTGTAAAGACTAAATTCAATCCCGTCGCTCCACATAAGGTCATACAGACCATCCACATCGGTCTGGTTTACTTTCTCGTCCTCCGGACGGGACACGCATACCAGCGTCCTGTATTCGTCCATATCCACCAGCGTCTGTCCGCCGGCAATCTTTACCATATATCTGTGCGCCGCCGTGGGAACGCCCTCCTGATCCAGAATGGGCAGCTCCTGCGTCTGCACGTCCACAATTGCGGAAAGCTCGTCGATCAGTAAATCTCTCTTATCACGCAGCTCATTCGCCCGGCTGCCTGTCAGCTCGATGGTATTGATCTGCTTGTTCACCGTCGCCAGATCCTGTGCGATGGAGTTAATCTGATCCGCGCGAATCTTAATCTCGTCATTCACATCTGACTGGAGATCCTGCAAATCCCCGTACAGGTTATTGAAATAATCCGTCAGCGCCTTCGCCGCACCCAAAAACTGCGCTTTCGTCTCGGTGCTGCTGGCATTTTTCGTAATTTCCTGTAAGGTCACGCCAAGCTGGTTAAAAAGCGACTTGAAGCCCGTCGTCTTGTCGTCCTTCAGGTACTCCTGAATCATATTGCAGTAGTAGAGCTTCGCGTCGTACTCGCCGAGCTTCGTCTCGTTATCCCAATATTTATGGTCATAGAAAAGGTCACGCACCCGCTCGATTGCCAGCGTCTCCACGCCCGCGCCCGCACAGCCGTATGTGGCAAAGACACGCAGCGCGTTTGCCGCCTCCGTCTGTACCTCCTGCCTGCTGTAGCCCGCCGTCTGCACATTGCTGATATTATTGCCCGTGGTGTTGAGCGCGGCATTTGCGGCGCGAAGCCCCGATGATGCGATTGTCAGTCCGAAAAATGTAGATGCCATATCATTACCTCGTATTTTTCTTTAACAGATTAACGTCCCAGTGTAGAAAGCAGATGATCCAGCATCTCACTGATTACGTTGATATATCTGCTGGATGCGTTGTATGCGTTCTGATACATGATCATATTGGTCAGTTCCTCGTCGGAGGATACGCCCACAATCTGCTCCCTCGCATACAAAAGCGCGTCTGTAGCTACATTCTGATTATCCTGCACCGCACGGAAAACCGAGCCTGTGTTTGCAATCTGGGATACCAGATTTTTATAGTAATCCTGAAAGGTGAGCGGCGTCTGCACGTTGGGATTCAGCGTGTAAATCGGCTCCTCAAAAGCCTTCTTCAACGCTTCCATCGTCTCATGATCCTCCGAGTGCTCGCCCAGACGGAAGCTCAGCAGCGAAGGATTCTGCTTCAGTTCCTGATTAATCTGTATATTTCTCACCGTCCAGCCTGTCTCCGGCTTTCCGGTTTCATCTATCATCAGCTGGAAGAGCTGGTAGGGGTCTCCGTTTTCATCCCGCATGTAAGTGGAATCGGGATTAAGCGCCGTCGCCCTCTTCGCCGCGTCCTCAAGAACGGAATTGATCTTCGTGGTGACAATATGCACGAGCTTATCAAATTCCGCCTGCACGTTCATCACAATGGAGTTCTTGATATGCGCATTGTACCAGTTCTCTTCATACTTGCCGTCCGGATTGATATTGTCAAGCTCGTTGTGGGTCGCCCTGTGGTCGCCCCTTGCCAGCAGGATGCCTTTCAGGGAGCCGATATCCGTATTAAACTGCGAGGATATCTCCTGAGTCAGGTCGAATACCTCCGCCCCTTCTATATTCTCCTTGGAAATGATAGGATTGCCGTCCGCGTCAAACTCATCGAATTTCGCAAGCATCTTCCAGTAGGGTGTGTAGAATCCGGTCTGCTTGTCTTCATAAAGACACATTTCATTGACCAGACTGCCTTTCACCAAATCCACGCCTTCAAAACGGACGCTCACATAACCCGCGATATCCTCGGAATAAGCGATACTGCCAAGCTTTCCCAGCTCGTCAAGAAGATAGTTTCTGCGGTCGCGCAGGTCGTTCGCATGTTCCGGACCGCCCTCCACTCTCACGATGGCACGGTTCAGCGCTTCAATCTCCTGCGCGTAGCTGTTGATCATGTCAACATCCGTCTTGACCTTTTTATTCATATTATCCTGATATTCACAAAGGCTGTTGTAAACTTTCTGTGCCTTCGTGATAAACTCGTATGCCTTCGTCACGAACAGATTCTGGTTCACCGATGCCGTCGGGTCGTTCGCCAGCTCCTGTATCGCGCCCCAGAGTCCGTCTTTCGTGTTCGCAGCATTGGTGTGGTCACCGATAAGCGCCGTCGAAAACTCGTGCCCCTCGTTGGATTCTCCCAGAATATACTCTATTTCTTCCAGCGCCGTCGCTGAAATATCATAAAAAGACTTCCGTCCCGACTCGCGGCGGTAGTTTCTGTCCAGTATAAAGTCTCTTTCCTGTCTTGTCCGGGTATAATTGACACCAAGACCTGTCTGTATCCAGTTTCGCGAAGTATCCTTAGAGTGCGTAACATAATTCCGCGTACCCTGCTGTACCTGCTGTCTGGTATACCCCTGGGTGTCCAAATTAGACATGTTATGCGCAGTGGTATTCAGCGCATTGTTTGATGTTTGTAATCCTGATACGCCTATATAAAGGCTCGACATTAATGACATAGTTCACCGTCCTCAACAATTATTGCTTGGCGTCAAATGCCTTATTGACTGTGCCGATCACATCACCGGTATTACAGGCGCCCCTGTTATAATTCGCCGTCTCCGGCGCTTTATTCAAGGACTGTATCACCTGCATGTTGAACTGCACCATCTCCAATGCACTCTCGATCAATTCTCTGTTCTGTTCGTTGACCCGTTTTACCGCATGGACATTCATTCGCAGTTCGTCAAATACCGATGCCAGTTTCGCCTGCTCCTGAGGCCTTGCCGCCAGCATCTTAATCAAATCTGCAATCTTCAGCTTCGTAACATCCTTGTTAAGTACGTTCGCAATATCATTAACAGCTTCATTTCTCTGGTTATCCAGATGGTTGATTCTGCTTACGATGAATTGCTCCTCATCCGTGATCTGGGCTAAAGCTTTTACATCGTCAGACACAATGGCAGGTGTTTTTTTTATGGAAAGCTCTAACAGATTCTTGTATTCCTGATTCTCTTTCTCCAAAACCTCAATCAAGGTTTCCATCAAGCTCGCCACGTCAAACCCTTACCTTTCCCTAGTTACTAAAGACTCTCAATCTCCTCATACTGCTTCATCAGCTTCTCGGCAAAGCTCTCACTGCTCACCTGATATGTGCCGTTCGCAATGCCTGCCTTGATGGGAGCCGTCAGCTCGCTTCTGATATCCTCTGCCGCCGCAACCGCGTTCTTCGCAATCTGGATATCCTTACCGATACTGGAGATTTGAATCCGGTCAGAATTCGCACTTTTAGCTGCATTCTGCGTCTTGGCACGGCTCTTCGCGCCATAGAGCTGCTGCACCTGTGTATAAGCTTCGATACGCATACGAATTTCCTCCTTCCTCCCGAGGCCAATCTCCGAAGGAAATTTACCTCACTCAATATCTTACATAATAGGTATCGGTTATTTTCTGCAGGACTTTAGTGTTTCATGTAAAAAAATAGAAAGTACGTTATTGCGACAACGAAAAAAACGGCTTCATCCGGCGTAAATACCGGGTAAAACCGTTTTTTTCTTAATGCCGGCAACCGGAATCGAACCGGTACGGGGGATTAGCCCCGCAGGATTTTAAGTCCTGTGCGTCTGCCAGTTCCGCCATGCCGGCAAAACGACCCGGATGGGACTCGAACCCACGACCTCCGCCGTGACAGGGCGGCGCTCTAACCAACTGAGCCACCGGGCCTAGCCGCTTCAGCTATTATATTATATATATTTTTGATAAATCTGTCAATGGACCTTCGGGGACTCGAACCCGGGACCGACCGGTTATGAGCCGGTTGCTCTAACCAACTGAGCTAAAGGTCCGTAATACAAAAAACCGTAAAACAATGACTCCAACGGGAATCGAACCCGTGTTACCGCCGTGAAAGGGCGATGTCTTAACCGCTTGACCATGGAGCCCCAACGACGATATGATATCATACTCCGCCCTGTTTGGCAAGCAGAAAAGAGATTGAAAATAAGAATTAATTACAAAATAATTGCAAAAATCAAATCATTGGAATGCATGGATTTCGTTATATACTTATGAGGGGACTTCCCCGGGAGGAACAATCTTGACGCGTGAAGATGAATTGATACAAAAAATAATGCAGGGAGAACCCGGTGCGGTGGACGAATTGATTGCCTTATATTATCCGGAAATTCTCCGCTACTGCCTCTGGCACGCTCCCGACCGCTCACTTGCGGAGGACGCCGTGCAGGAAACCTTTTTGAAGGCAATCCGCTATTTTGAGCGCTATACCCATCAGGGAAAGTTTAAGTCTTTTCTCTATCGGATTGCCACCAATACCTGTATTGACATGCAGCGCAAAAACTGTCATGCCGACATCTCTTTAGAAGCAGTGGCAGGCGATCCCGGCTACTCGGAACCGGCTTTCGAGACCGTCCGCTCAGACATGGTACTAAGGCAGCTTGTGAGCGCTCTGCCAGAAAACCAGCGGGAAATCGTTCTGCTGCGTTTTGGGCAGGATTTGACCATGCGCGAAACCGCGGAAGTGTTAAACCTGCCGTTGCGCACAGTGCAGTCCAGACTGCGCTCCGCTTTAAAAAAACTGAAAGAAATCATAAGAAGGGAGACGCATCATGACGAGTGAAAGGTTAAAAAATAATCCGTTTTATATGGAAGCAGCATTGGAAGAGCAGTTAAGGCAGTCGTTACATCAGGTTCCCTCTGTACCCGACGCTGCCCATTTACAAACCACCACTGCACTTGCCCGAAAAGAAGCCGGCAAAAAACAAAATCGGAAGCGAATTTCCTTCTCTCGCTTTTTAGGAAAACAGATTTCTTACATCGGATGGAGATTGTGGATCCTGCAGGGTATTTTCCTTCTGGCGGTTTACGGTGTCCTCTCCGATTTTTCCGATTATCTGAAAAGCCCGCTTCATCTGGCAAAGCTGCTGTTCTGCCTGTCGATCATGGTGTTTATGACGGCGCTTCCCTTGCTTGCCCGCTCTTTTCGCTGGCGGATGCAGGAAGTCGAAGCAGCGGCACGCTTTTCCTCGGTAAAGCTGCTGCTGGCGAAGCTGGTCGTTATCGGCATCGGGGATATGTTTCTGCTCAGCGGCATTTTTCTCACCGCACTTGCCAAAACCGCTTTACCTGCTGACACTGCTGTCATATATCTTAGTTTCCCGTTTCTTCTTGCAGGCAGCGGCTGTCTGTTTATGCTGGGGCACTTTCCCCCCGGCAGATTTCTTGCGGGAAGCATACTGTTCTGCTCCTCTTTGATGCTGGCAGCTTCCGTCCTTCCCGGGCAGTACTACTTTTTGTTTTACCCGTCTTTTTCTGCGGTCCGCTGTATTCTATGCGCTCTGCTTACCGCTTTTTGCGCATACCAGCTCCGCTACATTATAAAAACCTCCTCTTACGGAGAGATGCAGTTAACCTGACACGAAAGGAGATTACCATGGAATTATATGTAGAACACCTTAGCAAACATTTTAAAGACATGACCGCCGTAAATGACGTTTCCCTGCAGATTACCCCCGGCGTGTGGGGGCTTCTGGGCGCGAACGGTGCAGGCAAAACCACACTGATGCGAATGATTGCCGGTATTATGAAGCCTTCTTCCGGAGAAATCCGCTATGACGGCATTCCCATAAACGAACTGCAGGAAAGCTACCGGGATGTGTTCGGCTATCTGCCGCAGGAGTTCGGCTTTTATCCCGAATTTACCGTCAAGGACTATCTGGAATATGTAGCAGTCCTGAAAGGGCTTTCCGACAAGGACAGCAAACGCCGGATTCATGAGCTGTTGGAACAGATGACGCTGACCCATGTCAAGAACAAAAAAATCAGCAAGCTGTCCGGGGGCATGAAACGCCGGGTCGGCATTGCCCAGGCACTGTTAAACGAACCGGAAATCCTGATTCTGGACGAACCCACCAGCGGGCTTGACCCCGGGGAGAGAGTCCGATTCCGCAATTTGCTCTCCGAGTTTGCCCACGACCGTATCGTGCTGATTTCCACCCATATCGTCTCCGACGTGGAGTATATCGCCACCCGGAACGCGGTGATGAAAGGCGGAAAACTTCTCGCACAGGGAACGACCGAGGAACTCGTAAAGCTGGTGGCGGGAAAGGTGTGGACCGTACAGATTCCCATGGAACATCTGGCGGCATACGAACGTCAGCTGCAGATCGTCAATCTGCGCAACGAGGAGAACGGACGGATATCCATCCGCTATCTTGCCGAAACACCTTACACCGAAGATTCCGAACCTGCGGCGCCCCATCTGGAAGATTTATACTTATGGCTGTTCCCGCAGGAAACCATTGACAAAAATCAGCAAGCATAAGCATATACGCTTGAAATGGAGGTTACCATCCTATGAGACTATTAAAAGTGGAATTGAAACGAATATTAAAAACAAGGCTGACAGTGATTCTGCTGACCGCCGCCCTGCTGCTGTCCTTCGTCATGGCGTGGCTGCCCATCACATTTTCTTACAACAGCTATACCGACGCGCAGGGAAAAAAGGTGGAACTGAAGGGACTGAAGTCCATTGCCTACGAAAAGGAGCTGCAGGCGGATATCACAGGAACCGTTACGCCCGAAAAAGTGCGGCAGGCGTTGGAAAACTATCAGGCATGCCTGCATAAATACGGCGCGGAAACCAGCTACGACCTGCCCGACGGCGTTTACGGGGCGGAAATCCTGCCCTATGCCCCGCTTGTGCACGGAATCCGGGAAGCCTTTGCCAATCCGGATACCGGCATTGCACCGGGCATTTGGGAAATTGCGCCGGAAAAAGTGGACGACTATTACCATGCATGCGAGCAGCGTATTGTATCGCTGATGAAACAGGAACAAAAACACCACCCGGCTGCACAGCAGACCGCTGTCGACTTATATAGTCGGGTTACGAAGCCCTACCAATTTTATCCCGGCTACAGCACGAATGCCATGGATTATCAGGTGCTTCTCTCCTTTTTAATCCTGCTTTTATGTACCGTCATCACCGCGCCTGTATTTACTTCCGATTACCAGACCGGTGCGGACGACATTTTCCGCTGCACCAAATACGGCAAGACTAAATTTGCCCTAATCAAGATTTTTGCCGCGTTTTTCATCAGCGGGACTGCCTACTGCCTCTGCGCCGCCATCTACATCCTTGTATCAAACAGCTTGTGGGGCTGGGAGTGCACCAAAACTTCCATGCAGATGCTGTATTCGATTATCAACCTGCCAAACATGAATATCGGACAGATGCAGCTCTTCATCGCCGTATCCGGACTGCTCGGGCTGCTCGCCACAACGAGCCTCACCCTGTTTCTCTCGTCCCGGTTTAAAAGCATTGCGGCGTGTCTGTCAGCTGCGCTCCTGTTCTGCATCCTGCCAATCGTCGTTTACATGGCGCTGCCCGAGGAGCTCGCCATCTGGATCTACAGTGTCCTGCCCGCCTCGGCGGTCAGCCTGCAGACAAGTATCTTGTACGCTGCTACGGACTTCGATTTCTGGAACATCGGCTCCCTCGCCATCTGGCTGCCGCACGTGATGATTGGGGCGTATGTTGTGGAGATTCCGGTGTTTGCGGGGCTGGCGGTGCGGTCGTATGTGAAATATAATGCTTCTTAAATGGTCACGAAACATAGTGTGTCCTGCAAATAAATACTATGTTATTTGAATTATTTTTGCATAATTTGACTTATCAAAATTAATGTCAAAATCAATATCCTCAAAAAGTGGAGTAAATATGTCTCTGAATAACATCAACAGTGGAATTGTAACTTGCCGGAGCTGCGGATGGGCTTCTTCCGAACACCGAAGTGAAAAAAAATGTCTCCATTCTCTTAAATTATAAGTGGTTACTAATTCTGTTTTTAGCGAGTTTGGTAAGACAGCCCTTGCCTCTTCCGGCGTTCCTGTTTTTAACAATTCCAAGTAAGCAACTTCCGCTTGCTGACATGCCGCTTTCCATAATTGATACTCTTTCTCCCTCTCTAAATAAAAAAAGGGTTCTATAACAGTAATCTCATTTTCGAATTTATCTAGCGCATAATTACAATACCGTGTAGATTCTTGGCTGTAGGAAGCAATTCTATGGCGAACAATTTGATTAGAAATCCCGCGATCTATAACAAAAGTAACTGTAACTTTCTCATGCTCAATAACAGATTCATGTCCCTTTTTAATAATACGATTAAGGAACACACCCGGGTCACCTGAATACTCTCCTGATTGATAACATACTCTCGCATAATTCACCAAATTTATAGTTTTATTTTGATCCAATTCTGTAGTACGTATTTTTACTGCCGGCTGTATGATTTTCATTTTATATCCATTCCCTTCGTTCTACATAAAAAATCCAGAAAATCCACATTGGCGTTTCCCGGCTCCCTATAATTGCTCCATTATATACTTCACTATGTTCTCACCATCCGTCAACGTATTATTTATGTGAAAAGAAACGTTTTCAAACATTCCTTCTATTACGTCGCGATATTTTAAATAACGATCATATCCCTCCGCTTGTTCTTGCTTAGCTAGTCGCGTACTTACTTTATTCTTTAATCTTTCCCTTATCACGCTTGGAGATGCAGATATGACTACTGACAAATCCGGTATTATAATTCCACAATTTACTGCCCTAATATAATCAAAATCAACATTATCCATATTTTGTAAAATTAATCCAGATATGATATACCTGTCACTTATAACTATTTTATCATTATACAACCATTTTTGTATTTGCTGACAGTGCTGCTGTCTGTCTGCAGCAAACAAACATGTTAATGTCTTTTCTGCATAATAATTCTCAGCATTTCTTGCCAGCACGCCAATCTCTGAATCTGTCGGTTCCTTCGTTCTGACTACAGAATATCTTTTTAGCGTAAGTTCATCGTAAAGTCTGTCTATGATATATGATTTCCCAGCCCCATGTTGACCATCAATTACAATAAATTTCCCCAATTTAACCTCCAGCTAATTAATAACCTTTTCGTATTCCTTAATATATCCATTAAATAAACTTTGATCCGCCTCTTTCGCAAATTGCCATAAAACTGTTTCAAGTAAATAAATCAACGTTTTATTTTCACTGGAATCAACCTTTTTGGGCTCCGGAACAATATAAATTCTGTGCTGTTCTGGGTCTTTCCAATGCCAAAAAAGCTGCTTAATTCCACCGTTTACCTTTATGCGTCCCAATACACATATCCCACTTTCCAGAGTATCTTTTGGCAGAAAATGAATGCTAAGGTTATCCTCTAGAATTGTTTTCAAAAATCCTAATCTACGTTTATATTGTATATCATTACTCAGATTGGGTTCTTTACAAATAATATGAAACGTAATTCCATTTTTACGTAATTCTACCAACTGCTCAAATTGTTTCGATTTCCTAATGCATTTATTTTTTAAATTCGGAGGACATTTTTTGGTGCAACATTCATAATCAGAGCAACTTTCGGAAAACATCTTTTTGCATGTTTCCCTCGTTTTCCTATTTTTAATACTCTCAATATCTGGAATATCTCCCAGAAAGGAAAGGTCTCCTGCTATAAGCAAAAGATTGCTATGTCCATCTATACTTTCGGGTTTTGAAAACTCAATATACTCATTATCAATTTCGCTTACAGTCAAACGGCGATTTCCGTCACCATCTGTTTGAGATATTACACCAACAGAGCGATAAGTTATTATCATAAACAGTACTGTACATACTACAAAAACTATAGCACAAATGATTACCGTTCCAAAATTTTGGCTTATCTGATTACTGACATTAATAAAAGCCTGTCCAAAACTATTGCAACTTTTTCCATATCCCCAAAATGCATATACAATTTCAAGAACAATAACAATTATTGCAATAAACAATACAGAAAAATGCAATTTTGTATCTTTTCTAACATCTGGTATAACAAACTTCAAAAATCTATTCTTTCGTTCATTTTCATCTAATCTGTTAACCTTCTGTCCCTTTGCAATAAGCAGTATATTTATATAAAAAAGTATCAATTCAATAAATATCTTTACGAAGTCAACCTGCATATAGTATCATTCCCCCTTATGGAACACCAAACCGCTTCATTTTGATTTGGTTTATAAGACATACAAAGTGCTTGCAATCCTTCCGGTGCACTCTGGTTACAACATATAAATCTACTTTTTCTTAATTTTTCAATCTCATTATATTGCAATTCATATTTAATAGATTCATTATTAAATCTCGCGACACAGAATGGCGTTCCAATATTAAACGCACATACTTTTAACTGTCCGTCCGGCATAATCAGAAGCCTTTCACCCATTTTTAAGGGACAATAATCGTATTCGTCTGTATATAATCCGCTTTCTATATAACGCATCGGCAATCTAACCTCTACACGATGCCCCATTGAATCCAGACGAGAAATAACCTCTCGGTATACCTGAAGCCAAACATGTGGCTCTATTTCTGTGTCATCTAACCAATTATCCCGAGCCACTCCCACCTTAAGAATCGGATGAAAATTTAGGCTATGAACACCTAGCGAATCACAAAAGCGAACCATATTTTCAATTTGTTCAACCCCGCTTTTAACATCACCACAAATTTCTCTATGTACACAAGATGTCACTTGAACTCTATATCCCAACTCTACTGCCTGATGAATTCGTGTAACGCATTTTTGAAACACTCCATTTTTCCCTCTTATTTTGTCATGTATCTCGGCAATGCTTCCATCCAAGCTGAATGTTATTTCATCCAATTTTCTAACATCATTATTCACTAAAAATTTCTCATCGAATTGTCCATTTGTATCTGCTCTTACGAGAGAATATCCCAATCGCTTGCTCTCAGCAACAATATCTGCAAATGATTTTTGAGTACTCGAATCATGATATAAAGTTGGTTCCCCACCTAAAAATGACAGCTTAAAAGCTCCATACTTTTTAAATAGGGATAGCAACTCAATCAAATTTTCAAACAATAAATCATCATTTTTCGAAGAAAGCAACGGCTTGTATAGACATTGCCTGCAATGCAGTTGACATCGGCTTGTTAAATATACGAAAACCTGCTTTATCCTACCCTCAAAATATTCCTCAATTCTTTTATCAGCCCTCATAGCCTTTGATCTCCATTCTCTTTTTCTGCAGATATTTTACCTGCTCTGCACCAGTCGAATCTTTAGCTGGCGGCTCAATTATTATGGGGATCCGCTCAAATCTTTCATCAACAACAAGCTTCTCAAATGTCTCCAAACAAATGTTACCATCAAAGATACTACTATGACGGTCCGTTCGTTTTCCCCGGCCTGTTTTTGTGTTATTTAAATGGATTACTTTCATTCTTTCCATTCCAATTATTTTGTCAAATTCAGTTAATATATTGTTTAAATGATTCCAACGCTCTATCTGATAGCCAGCGGCATATATATGGCATGTGTCCAAACAAACCGCCAAATGTGAATTATGTACCGACCCTTGTATAATACTCATCAATTCCTCAAAGGTACTGCCAATTTGCGTCCCCTGTCCGCTCATAGTCTCAAGCGCCAACACAATATTATACTCTACACACATATCATACACTCCACAAACAGCCCTAATAATACAATCAATTCCTCTGTTTACATCACCATCTAATGTACTTCCTGGATGAATAACTAAAACATTTATGCCACATTTATGTGCACAAACAATCTCTTGAGCAAGACGCTTTACTGATTTTTCTCTTACTGAATTATCCCTAGAAGCGAGATTTACAATAAATGGAACATGACCTATTAATCGAATACCATATTGCTTTGAATATTCCTGAACATTCTCATAATTAGCACAACTAACTTTCCACGTTCTGGAGTTTGTCGTATAAATTTGCGTGCATTGGTATCCTTGCGTTGCAGCACGTTCAATTCCTCTTATAAGCCCACCAATGGTAGAAACGGTACAACCTATCATATCCTCAATATTCAGTCCTTTATCTCTGTTTGCCTTATGAGTTCTTGATACATCTGATATCTGCATATCATAACACATCAATTCATTTAATAGCTTCTAATATATAATATATGATTATCTTAAATAGCAGATTCGCTTTTGCATAAAAGAATCTCATATATTTTCTAACAAACGAGCCATTTGAGACTACTCTATATAGTCATTATTATTATACTATTACATGCAAACCTTGTCAATAAATGTAATTTTTGAGTTTCACCATTTTTTAATCCACCCAAAATACAGATATCCAAATAAAAATACAAAAACACTTGACCTTTGTTATAATTGAATCACCACCAAACAACAAAACAAAAGAGTGTTTTTGCATGATTAATTATAGCACGAAATGCTTTCGGGTTTTCCTGTGTATTCCCGGTCATACTCACTGACAGGGGCAGAGGATTATACGGAGGAGGCATTGTGCAGACGTGCCGGTGATGTGCCGCTCAAAAAGGCGGTGAAAAAGAAGAAATACATTTCCGATAAGAAGGTCAATCTTCTGGTGGATATCGAATCGAAGCTGAGAGCCGGGAAAGGGAAGGGCTATGAACGCTGGGCGCAGGTATTTAACTTAAAGGAGGCGGCAAAGACCCTTAATTTCCTCACCGAAAAAGGCATCACGGACTATGAGGAACTGGCTGTGCGGGCAGAAAAGAGTGCCGGGCGGTTCGATGCGGTTTCTCAGCGGATCAAGGAACTGGAAAAGGGCATAGCAAAGAACCGGGAACTGCAGGGGCATATCGCAAACTATGCGCAGACCGTTGATATTTACCGGGCATATCAGAAAGCAAAAGATAAGGCAGCATACCGCGCCGCCCACGGGGAAGAACTGGAAAAGCATGAGGCGACGAAGCAGGCGTTTAACGCATGGCCGGAGAAGCCCCTGCCAAAGACAGCGCAGCTCTCGGAAGAATTTGCTGCGCTCCTCAAAGAAAAGAAAGCCTGCTACGGTGAGTATCAGGCAGCGAAAAAGGTGATGATTGAGTATAATAATGCGAAGCAGAACGTGGACCGGCTTCTGAGGATCACACATTTACAGGAGAAATCCAGAGAAAAAGAACACTGATTTGTAAATGAAAAACTAAACAGGGAATTGTCATAAAAACAAAAATGTGGTAGACTGTCAGAGAGGAACAACCGTGTTGCAAGGTGGTAGCCTCCCTAAACTTGAAAAAGAGGGGAGGTGGTGCGGATGGAGACCTATGATATTTTAAGCCTGTTATTTTTGGGCGGGACATTCCTGATCGCATTGCTTGCCTACATAGATAGGAACAACAAGCGAAAATAAATAAGCCTACCTTGTACTTGGCCGTGCAGGTAGGCTTATAACCTATAGCGGAGGTCAACCACTTTGTGGGCGGTTGATTTCCTCATTTGTATCTATAATATACCATACGGTCGCAATGTGTTCAAGAACTAATTTTTCTTTATCTGATAAAATACCGCACGGAGCAGGGCATGACTTTTACGCTGTGCCCCGTTTTTTTATTATAAGAACTCAGAACAGGTTATCATCGTCAAAATGCTCCACAATATCCTCAATACGGCAATGCAGGATATTACAGAGCCTGTCGATCGTGTTGATCTGCACGTTTTTGTTGTGGCGTAACCGCTCCAGTTGGGAACGGTTTATATTGTAGCGGGTATACAGATCATATTGGGTTATGCCCTTTTCTTTCATGGTTTCCCACAGGCGGTCATATTTTATCATTTTTCCCCTTTTTTACATAAACATTTGTATTATGCTAATTATCTTTGTAAAATTAGAGCAATAATAGTATTCCGCTTACAGTACGGCGCGCCCGGCGTATGAACTGGAGACAGCCTGTTTTACACAGACACCCCCTTTACTTTGTTGATTTCCATACTTTACTACAAATCTTACCGCAACCAAATCTATCAGAGAATACAGTTCCGGTCCGTTTTTAGGTTACCAATCACATGGTTTCTATTTCTGTCATGGGATTATATTGTTTATTTTAC
>CAJUMV010000009.1 GCA_910587715.1 uncultured Lachnospiraceae bacterium
AACCGCTTGACCAACGAGCCATCTGATTGACACTTGCTTATTCTATTATATTTTTCAGGAGATTGCAAGTACTTTTTTCATTTTTTCTATAAAATATTACATAAGTCCACCCAGACTTCTTCCCTGCGCTCTCCCCGAACCCGCGTACAAGGCGCAAAACACCCCGTCACAGTACTTTACTTAAGAAATCGATTGTTCTCGGCTCCTTCGGATGATCGAGCACCTCCTCAGGTGTCCCCTCCTCGATGATATAGCCTCCCTCCATAAAAATCACGCGGCTTGCAACCTCTCTGGCAAACCCGATCTCATGGGTGACCACGATCATCGTCATGCCGTCCCGCGCCAATTCCTTCATGACCGCGAGCACTTCTCCCACCATCTCCGGATCAAGGGCGCTGGTCGGCTCGTCAAAAAGCATGATATCCGGATTCATTTCCAGTGCACGCGCAATCGCCACGCGCTGCTTCTGTCCGCCGGAAAGCTGGCTGGGATAGGCTCCTGCCTTATCGGAAAGCCCTACCCGCTCCAAAAGCTGCATCGCCTTGTTATTTGCGTCCTCCTTGGAGAGCGTCTTTAGATGAACCGGCGCCAGCGTCATATTTTTTAACACATTCAGATGGTTAAACAGATTAAAATGCTGGAACACCATGCCGATATTCTCGCGCACCTTATTGATATCCGTGCGTTTATCTGTCACGTCGAAACCGTCGATCACGATCTGCCCGGACGTTGCCTTCTCCAGCTGGTTCAGACACCTGAGAAGGGTGGACTTCCCGCTGCCGGAAGGACCGATCAGCACCACCACCTCACCCTCGGTCACTTCCAGACTGATGTCCTTTAGCACTTCCAGAGAACCGAAGTTCTTCTTTAAATTCTTCACAGAAATCTTGACATCCGCCTTATCTGCCACGGTTGACCCTCCTCTCAATCTGTTTCGAAACCTTACTCAGTATGGTAATGACGATCAGATACATAATGCCGACGATAGCCCATGCCTGTAAAGGCTTGAACGTATTGCCCATAACTGTCTTACCCACGTTCGTAAGCTCCGGAAATCCGATCACGGAGAGGATCGACGTATCTTTCAGGGTAATGATAAACTGGTTGATGATCGAAGGTATCATCGTGCGCACCGCCTGCGGCACCACAATTAATGCCATTCCCGCGCCGTAGGAGAGCCCGAGGCTCCTGCCTGCCTCCATCTGCCCTCTGTCCACGCTCTGGATGCCCGCCCTGACAATCTCCGCCATATACGCGCCACAGTTCATGGAGAGGGCAATCGTGCCCGCCTGCAAGGGACTCAGCCTGAAACTCATAATGCCGAGTCCCTGCTGAATAGCCGTCGGAATGCCAAAGTAGATAAAATATGCCAGCACGATGAGCGGCACGCCGCGCACCGCATCCACGTAAACTGTGCCGATAAAGTTAAGCGCCCTGTTGTGCCCCACATTCATCAGCCCAAAAATCATGCCGATCACAGAGGCAAACACAAGGGAAAGGAGGCACAGCAGAAGTGTGTGCCCCATCGCCTTCAAAAGCATTGTCCCGTATGTCTGAATTATCATTACCATAAATTTTTCTTCCTTCTAAATTTATTTCTCTAAGTATTTTGCTATGATTTCGTCGTACTTGCCGTTCGCCTTAATGTTCTTAAGACCCGCGTTGAACATGTCCAGAAGCTCCTGATTTTCCGCGTTCATAATGGCAAAACCGTAAGGCGCGCCCTCGCTCTCCATGCCCTCGGGAATCGTCAGCGCAAGACCGCCGGTCTTGATGGAGTCAGCCATAATCGGCGTATCTTCCACACACGCCGCAGAGTTGCCTAAAATCACGTCCTGATACATGGTCGGTGAATCCTCAAATACCGTAGTGGTAAACCCGTACTGATCCTTGATGCTCTCTGCAAAGTCCATACCAGCCGTGCCGTTCTTCACCGCCACGTTCTTGCCCGCAAGGTCTTCAAAGCTCGCAATCGTGCTGCCCTCCGCCACAACAAAGGTCTGCGTCGCGTCATAATAACCGTCGGAGAAAATCCAGCCGGAATCGATACGCTCCTGCTTGATGGTCGCGCCTGCAATCAGCGCGTCCGCCTGACCTGCCTGTACTGCTGCCACACCGGCATCCCAGCCGAGACTGTTCAGCTCATATTTAAAGCCCTGGTCTTCCGCAATCGCCGCCAGCACATCCACATCGATACCCACAAATTCGCCGTTCTCATCGGTGAACTCAAAGGGGCGGAACACGGTGTCCGTCGCCACAACCCATACCTTGTCGCTCTTTGCACTGCCGTTACCGCCGCCGCATGCCGTCACGCCAAGAGTCATGCATCCAATCAGAACCATTGCCAGTAATTTTTTCATAACTATCCTCTCCTTTTCTACCATAAATGCCTTATTAACAAGAAAAACGGTGTACTGTTGGCATTGACACCGTCTTTTCCCGCTTTCTTAAGTATATGGAGTTTTTCGCCCGTTGTCAAGAACTTTGTATACAAACATACATGTATGTGTTTCGACATTCAGCAGCCGTTTCACAGAAACACTACAAAGCGCAGTCAAGGCTACAGTTCTGCCGCCGCGGCAAGAATCATCTCCACCGCCTTGTCAATTCCCAGCTTCTCCGTATTGACCGTCAAATCAAAGTTTCTCGCGTCGCCGTAGGTCTGTTTGGTATAATACTCGCAATAGCGCTTTCTCGCTTTGTCCACCGCGCGCACGTCATTTGCCACCTGATCCGCAGGCACCTGATCCATCATCTTCGTCATGCGCTTTACCCGCCAGTCAAATCCGGCGTGCACAAACACATTGAGACAATGGTCGAACTCCCGCAGGATATAATCGCCGTTACGCCCCACAATCACGCAGCTTTCTTTATTTGCCAGCTCCCTGATGGCGTCCCGCTGCGCCTGCCATAGCTCCTCCTCCAGCGGCTTATTGTAGAAGTCAAACAGACTCTGGGCAAAACCGAAATTCTTCGGCACACGCTCGTCCCACCTGCGCACCTGCTCGGGCGACAGGCTTTTGCCCGAAACCGCGGTCTTTAAAATGATATCCTTGTCATAATACTCAATGCCCAGCTCCTTTGCCACGCGCCTGCCGATCTCACCGCCGCCCGCGCCAAATTCCCTTCCTATCGTGACGATTTTTCTCATGCTATCTCTCCTTTCGTTCAACCCGCGCCATTCGCAAAAACGCGCTTTCAGCGCTCCTCGCTGCTTCGCAGCTTCTTTTGCTCATGAGCGGGCGCTCCCTCAGAGCATCATCTGTCTGTCAAACTCGTGCAAGCACGGTTTGTCCGGCAGATTCGCTCTGGTTGAACTGTTATACCAAATCAAAGATACTAATCTGATTAGACTCCGGGATATTCCCCAACAGTCCGAGCCGGCTCATCAGGTCGGTCACCGATTTGGAAACCCTCGTCCGCTCCCAGAAATCATCCTTACTTAGGAACGGCCCGTCCTTTGCTGCCTCCACGATGGCGTCCGCCGCCCTCTCACCCAGTCCGTCGATGCTGTTTAGGGACGGCATCAGCTTTCCGTCCACGATCTGAAACAGTCTCGACTGCGCCGTAAAAATATCAATCGGTACGAAATCAAAGCCCCGCGCATACATCTCCTGCACGATCTTCATATCCTTCTGGGTATCCTGCTCCTTCTTGGAAAGCTCGTCGCCTCTGCGCCTGTAATCCTCCATCACGCGCTCTAAATGCGCCTGTCCCTGGCACATGATCTCATAGGAAAACGCCGACGCGCGGATGCTGAAATACGCCGCGTAATAGGCGAGCGGATAGTTGATCTTACAGTAGGCGATGCGCCACGCCATCATAACGTAAGCGGCGGCATGTGCCTTGGGGAACATATACTTGATCTTCTTGCAGGAGCCGATATACCAGTCCGGCACCCCCTGCGCCTTCATCGCGTCAATCCATTCGTCCTTTAAGCCTTTGCCCTTACGCACGCTCTCCATGATGGTGAAGGACAGGGACGGCTCCACCCCCTGCTGCATCAGATAGATCATAATGTCGTCACGGCAGCAGATCGCCGTGGAAATGGTTGCAAGCCCCTCCTCAATCAGTGTCTGGGCATTGCCCAGCCACACGTCCGTGCCGTGGGAAAGCCCGGAAATACGCACCAGATCGGTGAAACACTTGGGCTTGGCGTCAATGACCATCTGGATAACAAACTCCGTGCCAAACTCCGGTATGCCCAGACACCCCAGCTTACAGCCGCCGATCTGTTCCGGCGTAATCCCCAGCGCGGACGTATCCTGAAAAAGCGACATGACCCCTTTGTCATCCAGAGGAATCGTCGTCGGGTCAATCCCCGTCAGATCCTGCAGCATACGGATCATGGTCGGATCATCATGCCCCAGAATGTCGAGTTTTAACAGGTTGTGGTCGATGGAGTGATAGTCAAAATGGGTGGTGACGATATCCGTTGTCATATCATTTGCGGGATGCTGTACCGGGGTAAAGGAGTTGATATCCTCCCCCACCGGCAGCACCACGATGCCGCCGGGATGCTGCCCGGTGCTCCTGCGGATGCCAGTGCAGCCTGTCACAATGCGGTTAATTTCGCACACCCGCTTATGTCTGCCCCGCTCCTCATAATATTTTTTCACATAACCGTAAGCCGTCTTGTCCGCCAGCGTGCCGATGGTGCCTGCACGATACGTCTGACCGTTACCGAAAATCACTTCCGTATATTTATGCGCCTTACTCTGGTACTCACCCGAGAAATTCAGGTCGATATCCGGCTCCTTGTCCCCCTTAAAACCGAGAAACGTCTCAAAGGGAATGTCAAACCCTTCCTTGTTAAGCGGCGTCCCGCACACCGGGCAGTCCTTGTCCGGCATATCGCACCCCGCACCGCCGCCGTAAGCCTTCACTTCCTCGGAATCAAAATCATAATAATGGCACTTCGGACACAGATAATGAGGGCTTAGGGAATTTACCTCCGTGATACCCGCCATATTTGCCACAAAGGAGCTTCCCACAGAACCCCGGGAACCCACCAGATAGCCGTCCTCCACGGACTTCCACACCAGTTTCTGCGCAATGATGTACATCACCGCAAAGCCGTTGGAGATGATGGAATGCAGCTCCTTCTCCAGCCTGTCCTCCACGATCTTCGGCAGCGTCTCGCCGTACAGCTCATGCGCCCTGTTGTAGCAGATGTCCGTGAGCTGCTTATCGCTGTCCGCTATGACCGGCGGACATTTATCGGGACGCACCGGCGACATGACCTCAATCATATCCGCAATGAGGTTGGTATTCGTAATCACCACTTCCTCTGCCTTGTCGCTGCCGAGATAGGAAAACTCTTCCAGCATCTCCTCCGTCGTGCGAAAATACAGGGGCGCCTGATTGTCCGCATCCGGAAAGCCCTGCCCCGCCATAATGATGCGCCGATAAATCTCGTCCTCGGGATTCAGGAAATGCACATCGCAGGTAGCGGCGACAGGCTTGTGGAACTGCTCTCCCAGCCGCACAATCTGCCTGTTGACCTCCATGATATCCTCCATGGAATTGATATCCGGCACCCGTTCCGATTCAATCATAAAGCGGTTGTTGCCAAGCGGCTGTATTTCCAGATAGTCATAAAAATTCACAAGCCTTGCAATCTCCGCGTCGGACTTTTTCTCCAAAAGCGCTCGGTAAAGCTCCCCCGCCTCGCAGGCGCTCCCCAGAATCAGACCTTCCCGATACTGCGCAAGCAGGCTCTTGGGAATCCGCGGTCTTCTGGAAAAATAAGACAGATGGGACTCGGACACCAGACGGTAAAGGTTCATCCGCCCCACATTGTTCTTAGCGAGAATGATCGCGTGGTAGGTCGGCAATTTTTTGATAATGTCGGGACTCGCCTTTCCTCTGGCATTAATTTGTGCAAGGGTAGTGATGCCTTCTTTTGCCATCATGGGAATCAGCTTCACGAAAATCTCCGCCGTCGCCTCTGCGTCGTCCACCGCCCGGTGGTGGTTCTCCAACGACACGCCGAGGGTCTTCGCCACCGCGTCCAGCGTGTGCTTTTTCTGCCCGGGCAGGAGAATCCTCGCAATTCCCACCGTGTCCACGTAAGTAAAGTCATGGGAAATCCCCTGTCTGTCGCAGTTTTCCATGATAAAGCTCATATCGAACTGGGCGTTGTGCGCCACCAGAATACAGTCACCGCAAAAGGAAAGAAACTGCGGTAAAACCACGTCAATCTGCTCCGCGCCCATTACCATATCATCTGTTATTCCTGTCAGCTTCTCTATCTCGAAGGGAATCGGCACCAGCGGGTCCACAAAGGTGGAAAAGCGGTCCACAATCTTACCGCCGCAGACTTTTACCGCGCCAATCTCAATAATACGATTATTGGTAGGGGAAAAGCCGGTCGTCTCAATATCGAACACCACAAAATCCGCCCCGAAATCCTGCCCCTTCTCGTTGGTGGCAATCTCATGCAGATCGTCCACCAGATAAGCCTCCACCCCGTAAATCACCTTGAAAAAGCCCTGCTTGTCCGGCTCCGGCTCTCCTGCCTCTTTACAGCGGCTTTTCTCCGCCTTCCACAGATCCTCCCACACATGGTTCGCATCGGGAAAGGACTGCACGACCCCGTGGTCGGTGATGGCTATCGCCGGATGCCCCCATTTGTAGGCGCGCTTTACGATATCCTTCGCCTCGGAGACGCCGTCCATATCGCTCATCTTCGTATGGCAGTGAAGCTCCACCCGTTTTCTGACGCTCCTGTCCTCGCGGGAAGTCGTAAAGTCGGGGATTTTTTTGATGCCCGCAAGGGAACCGATGGTCAGCTCATGGTCAAACTTATCGACTGTGGTCATACCTTTTAGCTTGACAAAGGTTCCTTCTTTCATAACACCCGTTATTTCATCAACCTGCTCATTCCGCACAAAAAATTTCACCGTCATCGTGTCCGTGAAATCCGTGATATCGTAAATCAGAATGCTCCGCTCATTCTTGATTTCCCGTTTATCCTTGCGAATCACCTTACCCCGAATGACCACCTCGCCCATCTCCCCGATAATATCCTCGATGGGCATTGCCTCCTCCTCGAAGTCCCTGCCGTAAATTACGTCAGGATTGTCGGATCGTTTCAATGGACGCTTAAAGTCGCCCTTCTCCCTGTCTCTGCCGCCGGAAAACTTTTTGGACGGGGAAGAGCCCCCGCGACCGCCGGGCAGGGACGCATAAGCAGGAGCCCCGGATGTATCCGGCTGTCCTTCACCTCCGGATTTTTCTACGCCCTCGGATTGTCCCGCGCTTCCAAACTGTCCCGCGCTCTCAGACTGCCCTGCGCCTCCCGGCGCTTCGACCGCCGTCTGCCCTTGACCCGCAGCCAGTCCGGCGCCCTTCATCTGCACCGCAAAGCCTGCTCTCGCCGAAATCTCCGCCACCTGTATGGCAAGACGGCGCTCCTCCTCTTCCTTATTCTTACCCGCCGCCTTCTCCTTATAGGCAAGTTCCACCTGCACCGGAATAGAACAACGTTCGTTATATATCTTTTCCAGAATGCGTGCGAGCTCCCCGCCCTTCTCCCTGCCAAACACCGTGTCCTCCAGCGTCAGCAGCAGCTTGTCCTGCGAAAATTCCATATCCGCCCTCTTAAACAGGCTGTACTCCACAGGCGACGTCTCCTTAAGCTCTGACAGAATGCTCTCCCGGTAAGCGTCCATCAGCTTCTCCGGGTCATACTGCGAGGAGAGCGTAAAATGCTCATAAAACTTCACGACAATAGGCATATTCGGGAAAAACTGTTTCCCAATCTCCCGCTCCACCCGGAACACGTCCTCTTTATGAATCAAATGCTCGGAAGCGATATAAACGCGCAGAAAATCCTTCCGCTTGGTGCTCGTCACCTTCTCCACCGTGACGTTCTCAAACAGGTCATGCAGTCCCTTATCCAGTTTTAACGTCGGAAATACCTCAAAAAAAACTTTACTCATTCCAGTGCAAAAGCTCCTCCCGCAGTGTGTCCAGAAGCTCCTGCTCGGGCACTTTCCTAACAATCTCACCTTTTTTAATCAAAAGCCCCTCACCGATACCGCCTGCAATGCCGATATCAGCCTCCTTTGCTTCTCCGGGGCCATTCACCGCGCAGCCCATAACAGCCACCTTGATATCTAAGGGAATGTCCTGCACCATTTCCTCCACTTGTGCCGCCAGCGCAATCAAATCAATCTTTGTTCTGCCGCAGGTAGGACAGGACACCACTTCAATGCCGCCCTTTCTAAGCCCAAGCGTCCGCAAGATCAGCTTGGCGGATTTGATTTCTTCCACGGGGTCGCCAGTCAAAGACACCCGGATCGTATCGCCGATGCCCTGGTTTAAAATGATACCCAGACCCACAGCGGACTTGATGTTTCCGCTCATTACCGTTCCCGACTCTGTAATCCCCACATGCAGCGGATAATTCGTCTTTGCCGCCAGAAGCTCATGCGCCTTCACGCACATCATCACATCCGACGACTTGATACTTATGACAAGGTTGTCATATCCGCAGTCCTCAATGATTCCCACCTTGTCAAGCGCGCTCTCCACGATTCCCTCTGCCGTCACACCGTGATATTTCTCCACAAGCTCGCGCTCCAGAGAGCCGCTGTTAACCCCCACACGAATCGGAATATTGCGCTCCTTCGCCGCTGACACCACCGCCGACACCTTGTCCTTCCCGCCGATATTACCCGGGTTAATACGGATTTTGTCCGCGCCGTTCTCCATCGCCGCAATCGCCATCTTATAGTCAAAATGAATGTCCGCCACCAGCGGGATATGTATCTGCTTCTTAATTTCCGCAAGCGCCCGCGCCGCCTCCATATGGGGCACCGTGCACCGGATAATCTCGCACCCCGCCCGCTCCAGCCGCAGAATCTGCGCCACCGTCGCCTCCACGTCCTCTGTAGGCGTATTTGTCATGGACTGCATCAAAATCGGATTTCCCCCGCCAATCTTCCTATCCCCTATTGTAATGACTTTCGTCTGTTCTCTATATGTTCCCACGTCTGCCTCCATACTTTTCTCGTTCTATTCATCTTATTAATTCATGGAATCATTGCGAAACGCTTCTTTAACGTTGATACATTGTGTATATTGTATAATCCATAAGCAGACTCTCAAAAGACGCCAGTACTTGACGAGGTCCTTTCGAGTCTAGTACTGCTGCGTTTTTTGCGAAGCGAAAGCGGGTCTGTGTTGGAATATACAATATGCACAATGACGATAAAGTCAATTATGCGTTTCGCTATTATCTATTATATATGATAAAAGTCTGTAAGACAAATCTGTTTTTCGATGTGCCGCACAAATTCCCTCCCCCTCCCACCTTTTCCCCGCGGCGCATTCTGCGCCAAATCCCGCATCACCTCCCCCGCCACCTGATAGCGCGCTTCCGGCTTCTCTTCCGTACAACGGCGGATGATTTCTTCCAGCTTCTTTGACAAAAGCGGATTATAATAAGACGCGGGAAAGGACATGCCGGGCGAATCCCCCGGAACCGCTCCGGTCACCATATAATAAAGCGTCTTTCCAAACGCATACAGATCGCTCCTCTCATCTGCGCGGACGCCGAGTCCGTCCTCACCGCGCTGCTCTGGCGCCGCGAACCCGGCCGAGAACGCCATACGTGCTCCGTCCTCCTCCCCAAAACTGCGCAGACCCGCGGCGCCGAAGTCCACCAGTTTCAAATTGCCGCCCCGGCATACCATAATATTATCCGGCTTCAGGTCTCGATAGATAACAGGTGTTTCCCTATTGTGCAGATAATCCAGAACATCCAGAAGCGCCGCCGCCCACAACCTCGCCTGCGCCTCTCCCACACTTCCTTGCTTTTCTATGTAGTTATGTAAACTTATCCCTTCTATATATTCCATCACCAGAAGCCATCCGTCCTCGTAAAGCAGTTCATACACCACAGGCAGCATCGGATGCCGCAGATCACGCAGAAACGCGGCTTCCGCCTTGATTCTCTCCCCGCCCTCCCCGTCCTGTTCTCTGCTCTCTCTGTCCCGTTTCCCGCTCTCCGGCTCCTCACGTTCCCACAGTCGTTTCACCGCCACATACCTGCCCAGCCCCTCATCCTCCGCCAGATACACGCTCCCCTCACCGCCATGCCCCAAGGGTTTGAGGATTCTATATTTACCCAATTGTTGCCCTTCATTCATACCTTTCCCCTCTCTCTTCCCTTTTCTCTTTCTTCTCTTTATTTCACAGCGTATATGGATAATTGCAAAGCTTACATAATCCTACAGCCATTGTGCAAATCACCCTTAAAAAGTTTTGCAATTATTTATCATCCAATCATTTTTATGTAAACCGCTGAGAGATTATCCCTCTCGCCTCTCTTCATGCACGTCTCCCCGATCTCCCTAAGCCGCCGCCCGATCTGCTCTTCCCCCGCGAGTTCGCAGGGATGCAGTACGTCGCGCAGTTCCTCATCGGTGATACGCCGCCTAAAACCGTCCGTGCAGATCAAAATCCCATCCCCCGGCTTTAACACGCCCATCCGGTGCTGGGGCACAAAATGACCGAAGCTGCCGAGACATTTCGTCAGCGTCCCCGCGTCCTGCGCATGGTCCTGCGTCAGCTGCTCCATACGCCGCCCCCGCAGCCGGTGCGCCCTGCTGTCTCCCAGATGCCATAAAAGCCATGTCTTTTCCCACACAACGAGCACCGTCATCGTCGTCCCCAGAGAAATCTCTTCCTGCAGGGCATACCGTTTCAACTGCCCCTGCATATGAAAGACCAGCCTGTCCAAAGACCGACGTATCACCCAATACCGCTTATTTTTTCGTATCATGGCAAACAACTCCGTATAGAACCACTCCCTGAGCCGTACCGCCGCATAACCGCTCGCTTCCTCGCCGCAGGAAACGCCGCCCATGCCGTCGCAGACCGCCGCCAGAAGCACGCGCCCTCTGCTCGTCAAAACCTGCTGCAGCAAGACAGAATCCTGATTCTTTTCGGCTTCCCTGCCCTTATTCCAATATACATTTGTCAAATAGCGCACGCTCCAAACACCCCTCTCTTTCGTTTCACTAAAATAACCCGGAAAAACGCGGGAACCCCGCCCTGTAACTCATTACGGATTCAAGAACAGAACCCGATACAGCCATCATACTATACGATCTGAAAAAGCGCAAGCCCGAAAAACCAACAGCCCGTTCAAGCGATTGGTTTTCCGGGATGGATTCTCTAAAATTATTTTTCTACGGTCTGTTCCTCATCTTCCTCCCTTTTTCTGCGCAGAATGATCAGTACAAGGATGATCACCGCTATCATTAACACCAGCCAGATAAAGTAACAGATCCCCAGGAAGGTCGGGCAGATATGGCACAGCCCGCACTTTGCCTTCTCTTCCGCTTCCGAAGGTCCGCCTTCCTCCGTCCGCTCATACAAAACCGCATAAGTTGAAAAACGGTCGGTGCTTATGGTGACGGTATCCTCCGTCTCGTCCCTGTCCTCCATAAAGACATACTCTCCCTCATGGACGCGGATGATATAAAACGTCCTGCCTTCCCGCCGCAGGTTTTCCGGGATGCCGACCACCACTTCTATCGGTTCTCTGACCGCGGAGATTCTCTCCCAGTCGCCGTCCCCGATCCTGATAAACAGGGAGATATCGATATACATCCCCGGCGTAAGCTTTGGATAGGTCTCCCGGTACGCCTCTATGCCGGTCTCCACTGCTTCTTTATCCTGAGGCGGCACCTGATCCGAGATATCCGTCACATCCATGCGTATCCTGATGCTCTGACCGCTCTGTGCCATCTGTCTCTGCTCGGCGCTCAGCACATTGTTTATGACGGCAGACGTGTCCCTGACAGAGGCGGTCAGATAATCCTGCATACAGTTTACCTCCACGGTGATCCTGCCCGCGCCCAGATCGTAGGCGTTCTCTCTCCCATCTTCTGTGCTCTCCCGCACAGCCTCGTCCTCTGTCGATAATACCACGAACTCGTCCCCATCAAGTACTGCCTTCCCGGCCTCCGGTTTCGGACTACCTTCCGGTTTTCCTCCCGGCGCGGATTCTGTCCCGCCGCCCGGTTCTGTCTCCGGCGCGGGTTCCGTCCCGCCAAGGTCCGGCTCTTCCTTCTTTTTGTCCGGCTTTTCGTCCGGCTTTTTGACCGGTCGTTTCTTCCACTGGGCATACAGGGTATGGTCACCCGCCTCCAAAAGCTCGGTCTTAGCTTCCACCTTCGTCCCTTCCTCAGCGGCGCTGTACCAGCCGAGAAAATCATAGCCTTTCCTTTCCGGAACGGGCAGTTCCCCGTAAGGTTCGCCGTAGGTAAGGGTGAGGGTGGTCTGCTCCAATTTCCCGCCTGCCGGGTCAAGGGTAAGCAAGTATGTATCCGGCACCATCTCAAATTCTACCGCCGTATCGCCGCGCACGGTCAGGGTAATCTCACCGCTCTTTCCGTCCTGCACACCGATGTAAGTATCCCCATCTCCCGTATTCCGGCTTCCGGCGTTTCCCATACTGACCTGTCTTTCCCCGTCGTCCACCAGAATCTTCACTTGTTCCGGCAGGCTGTAGTGCGCATCCGGCAGGATTGTGACCTTCTTTTCCGTCTCATAAGCGATCTGTGACAAGTAGCCCTCTTCTTCCTCCTCCGGAATCTTTGCTTTTCCGTGGCTGCCGTAAGCCATCAGCTCATAGCCGGCTGCGTCTGATTTCGCCACAACTGTCATATCCCTTGCCGGCATGGCAAATGCGTAATGCCATCCGGTGTTCACCGGCTCCCCGTCTATGTGCCAGCCTCTATAGCTCCTGCCTGCCGCCACCTCTGTCAGCTCCAGCTCGATGCTGTCACCGTAATGATACCGCGCGGTCTGGGCAGCTTCTGTCCGGCTCTGTCCGCTGATGCCGCCGTGCAGACCTTCCTCCATCACAACCGTCAGCTCGTACTCCGCCATGTCATAGTACATCTTTACCACCGTACTGCCGTCCGCCGCGACAACCGGAGTCTGTGCCTCACCCGCACCACTTCCTGTCTGCCATTCATATTTCGCATAGGCATAGCCCGTATAGTTCTTCTGTTCCTGCCTGAGTTCCTCCTCCGTGATGGCTGTGCCTGCCAGCGCTTCCCTGTAGCTGACAGCCGCAAGCACATAGCCGCCCTCTTCGTCCGCCCGGTAATGCTCCACCGTATAGGGCACGGGCTCCCCGCTGCTTTCTGGCGCCTCGGGTATGAGAATCAGCACATTGTCCCGGATGGACAGGACAGAGAGCATTCCTGTCTCCTGATCGTAAGAAATCCTTGTTCCGGCAGGTGTACTGCCGCTGTCTGTGCCCGCCGTAAAGGCATCGCCGCCGTTTCCGGCATCGTCCACGCCCACCGTCAGTGTCAGGCTCTCCGGCAGGACATAGCCTCTCTCCGGGGTCAGCGCAAGGGAAAACCTGCCGTTGTAGGTCACCGTATGGGTTCCCGTCTCCCGGCTTAAGCGCAGATGGGACGTCTCCTGTGTCAAACCGTCCGCATAGCGGAGGAACACCGTCTGGGTCCGCTCCTGCCTGACGCCTTCCGCACGGATTGTGATGGTGCCAGTCACTTTCTCCTTCGCCGAGATCTCCACCCTTCCCGTATCTTTATCATAGGTAAAGTCCCCGTCTTCCAGAACTGCTTTCTCCGCCCCTTCTCCGATGGTAATGGCAATCCTATCGGGCAGGCTGTAGCCGCTGTCCGCCTCCAGCTGTGCCGCAAAGGGCTGCTCGTACCAGGCTTCCGGCTCCCCGACAAAAGCGACATGCGTGAGCTCCTCGTCCGATACCCGCAGTCTCTGCGGGGTATAGACCGGTACCGCCACCAGATCGCTGTCCGGCATACGGATGGCGATCCGCGCGTTTTTTCCTCTGTAACGGGCGGCAGGCGCATCCCCCGCTCTCCCATTTTTCAGCCAGTTCTCATACGCCGCCCAGCCGTCCGCATCAAACGCCATCCAGCCGTCCCTGTCGTACCCTTTCCGATCCGGCAGTCCGCCAAGGTCAATGTCCACACGCCCCCTGTAATAATAGGGATTCGCTGCGCCTGCTGCCTCCATGCCGGTCCAATCCGTCCATGCATCGCTTCCGCCCGAAGCCTTTGTCTGCGTTTTCACCGTCAAGGTATACTGGTTTCTCTTATAGTAAAGCTTCACCACCGTGGAACCGTCCGCCGCGATCACAGGAGTCCCCGCGCCTGTCTCCCAGGCAAAGGTATCATAGGTATAGCCGTCATAGTTCTTCTGCCCTGCCAGCGCATCCACGTCGATCTGCGTCCCGGTCTGCCCGGTTAAATACGCCGTCTCATAAGGCGTCCCTTCCTCGTAGCCGCCGTCCTCCGTCATCTGGTAATACACTGCCCGGTAAAGGGTGTCCCTGCTCGGCACCGCGCCCGCCTCGATCCGGGTATCGCCCGTCACTTCCGGGAGAAAGACCGTGCCGTTTGTGGCATCGTAGTGATAATCCGTGCCCGCGGTCAACGCCGTGCCGCCGCTTCCGTCCGCGCCCACAGCCGTATAAACCGCTATGGTGTCGGGAAGCGCATATCCCGTCTTTGGAGTTAAAATCACGGTGCAGGATGTCCCGTATGCCGTCTTTACGGGCAGGGAACCGCCTGCGGAGGACTTCGCGCCAATCAGGCTGTCCGTCTGTCCCGCCGCCTTCTTCTCCAGAAACGTCACATTCATGTCTTTCGGTACGCCCGCCGCCGCGACGACAAGGGCTCCCGTCACGTTCCGCACGGTCAGTACCGCCGTGCCGCCGCTGTTTTTCACATACGTGTCTCCTGCGCTTCCCGCCGTCTGCAGGTTCCGCTTTGTTCCTCCCACGGTCACGGAAACCGCCCCCGCCTCCGGCAGTTCATAGCCTGTCTGCGCAGTCAGCCTCACGGACAGGGCGCTTCCGTGGGAAAGGCTTCCCGGCGCCGCGCCGCCGCCCTCCGCGGTCACTTCTATATTCTTTAAGTCATAAGCCGCCGGGCAGGTCTTTTTCCGGTAAACGGCAGTCACGGAAACCACCGTCCCTGCCAGAAGATCCGGCACGGCAAAGGACAGGCTCTGGTTCGCCCCTGTCTGGTCTCCCTTCCACTCCACAAACTCGTATCCCGTTTTCCCGCCCGCCGTTAAGGTTACGGTGGAGCCGTAGGCACAGCCGCTCTTTGTGGTGACGTTCCCGCTTGTGGAAGAACTCCCGCTGCCGCTGCCGCCGCCCGTGATGCTCATGGAAACGCCGGACAGAGCCGTCTCTGTCCCACTCGCCGCCCGCTCCATTACCGTCACTTCGACAGGATTCGTCTTTAAGGCATAGTCAAGCGTCACCACGGTACTGCCGTCCGCCGCGATCGTTTTGCCGCCGCCATCCCAGCTGCTATAGGTATATCCGGTAAAGGTCTCCTTTATCGTGTCAACTGTAATCTGTGCCCCGGTCGTCCCGTAAAACTCCTTCTGCCCGAGCAGGGTCTGGGTGCCTTTGACCCGGTACTTTACGGTATACGCCGTACCCACCGCCGCCTTCCAGCGGGCGTAATAAGTCTTCGCCCCGGTGGCTTTCGTATTCTCAGTAAACTTCGTGCCGCCGGTCGCCGCACCGGTGTCATACCACCCCTCTAAGATGTAGCCGGTAAACTTCGCGGCGGGCGGATTTCCCACCGGATAGTTGTAGGGAATCAGGCGGGTTCCCGTCTCCTTAGCGCCTTCCATCCACACGGGAGCCGGCGTCCTGCCGCCCCCGTTCAGGTCAAAGGTGACCGTCACGTTCTCTCTCTTCCAGACCGCATAGACCTCTTTCACCGTGCTGTCATAGATTACATCCGCCGCAACGCGGCTGCCGGAGCCGTCCGCCTTCGTGTTCCACTCGTAGAAGGTAAAGCCTGTGGGCTCTCTAAACCGAGACGGCAGGCTCCACTTCGCCCCCCGCGTCTGCTCCTTTGCCGCCGTCCCTGCCGTCCCCGCGCTGTCCGCCGGATAATTGCTGTGGAAGGTCACGCTCTCTTTGGGCGCCGTCCCCGACGTCTCCCATGGCATGGCGATATAATAATAGCTGTAACTGCCGTCGTCGCTGGCATTCTGCCTGACGAGCACGATATCCTCGAACACCAGCTGGCTGATCTCGTTTTTGGCATAAAACCGCGCCCCCGCCTCTATGGTGTCGCTCCGGTCCAGCGTGATCCGGTCAGCCTTCACCGCCAGATCAGCGGCAAGGTGCGTTCTGGTAATTGCCGCCGTGCCGCCCGCCTTCAGGATGCCGTTTCGGATGCTGCCGTTTTCTCCCTCCATGCCGCCCGTCATGGTAAAGCCGCCTTTTACGTCATAGGTATACCCGCCCAGATCGACCTCCGCCAGAGAGCCTCTCTGCGTCCAGTTCACGCTGCCGTCGGTTTTCCCGAGAGCGCTGATCAGCCGGAACGTATTTTTCCCCGCCTGCATGTCATCGTTTCCGGGCGCCGTCTTACTGCTCTTGTTTCCGTTGATCTCCCAGATATCCGGCAGGGAGGAGCCTGTCCCCGCCACCCGGTACCAAGGACCGGCGTAGCTGATATTGCCATAGCGGGGGGAAACGTCGACCGCCTCCTCACCTGTCCTTTTGACCCTAGTACTCCATTTGTAAATTATAGGACCTCTCTCAACTCTCTCATGTATAATCTTTCCCTCCATCAAACCCGTACAATTTGCGAAACAACCGCCCGTAATAACGGGTTCTCTCGTATTTAGATTAACCACAATCCTCTGTGCCAAGTTACCATCATCATAGCTGTGACGGCTCACATTGCGTAAAAAACCGTCTTTGATTCGCACCCCACCGCTATCACTAAGGCCTATGCGCGACATACCGTCCATCTCCGCATATTCAATCGTCAGATAGCTACTATCCTCTACCCATATTATCTGAGAAGTGTTATCTGTATCTTGATCGGTATCGCGGTACAGATATGTATTGCCTGTTACCGTCAGTCTGCTTTCCTCCAGCATACAAACCATATGGTTTAAGCGCCCACTCGTTATAATTTTCATATCCCGCAGTATCACATCCGCCGTCCCTTTCATTTTCAATGCTCCACTATGATAAATATAGATATCACGTCTATTCTCGTCATTGTCTATTAGTCTGCCGTTACAGATTATCAGCTTGCCCTCCGACATAGTAATATTGGAGATTTTTTTGCCGCTCAAGTCTAGTGTATAGGTGCCGCTCAGACTGATATACTGCCCCTGCTCCTTTATCTTATCTTTTAGCATCACCGCCTCGCCGCCGCCTGTCAGCGCCGCATCCGCCGCCTCCAGTGTGCCGTAGCTCCACTCCTCCGTCTCGGAAGCGCGCCACCTGCACTCACAGGAGGACACGTCCGTCCAGAGGGCATGGAGGGTCACCGCTTTTTCCATGCGCAGCGTGTCGCCTGTCCGATAGGTCCTGCCGGTGTCCTTGTCCTGCCACCCGGCAAATGCCTCCGTCTTTTCGCCGTTCTTTCTCTCGGACAGCCCGGCGGCGGGCAGGGGCACCTCGGTATGCACCGGATAAAACGCCTGCGAGAGCCGCCTGCCGCCGTCCATCAGGGTCAGGGACACCGCAGCGCCGATCTCTTCCTCCCACACCGCATACAGCGTCATGGATGCCTTCGTCTTTACCGTCTTCCCCGGCTGATCGACCGACGTGCCGTCCTCCGCCGTCCGCGCCCAGCCCCGGAACGTATAGCCTGTGCGGGTGGGTGTTTTGTCCGAGAGCTTCACCTCGCCCTTACTGATCTCCTCCGCCGTCATAAGCTGGGGCGACGGCGGCATATTCGCCACAGAGGCATCCTCACAGTTCGCGTTGTAGGACACATGCGGTTTGTCCGTCGTCCAGACGGCGTAGAGGGTCATCGTCTCCCCTGCGCCTGCCGTCTGCCCGTCCGCCTGCCAGATCACCTTTTCCCCTGCCTGATAAGCCGCCGTGCCGCCCGCCGTCCTGCTCCATCCCGCAAAATCAAGCCCCGCGAGGACAGGCTTCGCAGCCGGGAGATTTTCTCCCGTCTTTTTGATTTCCCGGGGCAGGAAAGGCTCCGCCGCCGTGCCGCTGCCGCCCTGCAGGTCGAAGGACAGGGTCACATACGCATAGTCCCAGTGGGCGTAGAGGGTATGTCCCGCCGCCCGTTCCACCACGTCGGCTGCCTCCACCAGATCGCCGCCGGTCTTCTCGGTATACCAGCCGAGGAAGGTATATTTCGCCCGAGTGGTGACAGGCAGCGTGCCGTAGGCGCTCCCGAAGGTGACCGTCCTTTTCTCCTGCCCCGCCGCCAGCGTCCCCCCGCAGGCATCAAAGCGCACCGTATACGGTTCCGGCTTCCACTGTGCATACAAGTCGACGCTGCCGCCCGCCTCGGTAGACAGGTCCCTGACCGTCGCCCTGTCCGCATAGGATGTGCCGCTGCCGTCCTCCTTCGTATTCCATCCGGCAAAGGTATAACCCGTGCGTGTGTAGGCGCAGGCAGTCAGCGCCGCGCTCTTGCCGCAGGTAAACGTCTGCTCCCCCATATCCCCCGAGACGCCCGAGACCGCGTTTTTCTGGAAGCGCACCCTATATATATTTTCCACCCAGCACGCCTTCAGGGTGACGGAAGCGCCCGCGTCCGCCGGGATCGTATAATAATGTGTGTTATTCATTCCCGCGCCAGAGGTCCTGTCCTTTTCGTCCTTCCAGCTGGTAAAGGTGTATCCCGTTCTGGACGGGTTGGGGATGGTGATCCGCTGCCCGGTCATGCCCTTGATATAAGGAAGCTGCCCCGCCGCCAGCGTCCCCCCTTCCGCGTCCAGATTGACCGTCACCTCCGTCGCCCACACCGCGTAGACGGTGAAGCTCTGCGAGGCGTACACCATATCGTCCTCCCGCAGGGGCGTGAGCGTCCCCTTGTAAATGCCGTATCCCATAAACCGGTAACCGTTTCGCACGGGCACGGGCGCGGCTGTGGTGACAGTCGTCCCGTAGGGCTCCCCGTATCTGACCTTTGCCGTCCTTGTGCCGCCGTTAAAGACGCCTCCGTTGGCATCATAGATCATGGTACACTCTACAGGCGTCCAGTGGGCATAAAAGGTATAGCTGTCCTCCTCCACGGGCAGCGCGGTGGTATTCGTGACCCGGTCCCCGCCGGTCTTTTCGGTATACCAGCCCTCCAGCCGAAAGCCCCTGCGCCATACCTCGTCCTTTTCCTCCTCGGGGAGGCGCAGCCCCTTTTTCGCCAGCGTATCGCCCCGCAGACAGTCACTGATCTCGTACTCCGTCCACGCCAGACCGCCGAAACCTGGGGGCAGGCTGTCCGGCAGGCAGGCGTCCAGACGGTAGACAATCTTCCGGTTCTTTTCCCGCCAGCCGGCGTAGAGCGTGGTGTCCTCCAGCAAATCGCAGGCTCTCACCGCCCTGCCCGTGCCGTCAAAATACCGCTTTCCCTGCCCTGCCTTTTCCGTGTAATAGCCCGCAAATTCGTAGCCCGCCGGGGCTTTTTCCGGGATGGGCGCCGTCTCCTTATATTTTTCCCCCACCGCCACGCGGATGGTCTCTCTCCCGTTTGCCGCCAGGCCGGCAGAATATTGACCGTTCTGGTCAAATGTCGCGTCCAGCGTGAGCGTCAGAAGACTCTTCTCCCAGTTCGGAAAAAGCCCCAAAGAGGTGTTACCCGTATACGCTTCCCCCGCCCGGTAGGTCTTGCCGTCCGTGCCGGTATAGCTGCCGTCAAAGAGCGCCTTCCAGGAATCGTCCACCTCGGAAAAATTGCGCAGGTCCCTGATCACATACTCGCTGTTGTGATTTTTGATATCCGTCCTGATATAACTGCCGTCCGCCCCCGCGTACTGCACCTTGCATCTGACCGCGTCGCTGTCGATGAGGACGGGAAAGGAAAAGCTCTTCGTCCTTCCGCTCTGGTATCTGACCTGTGCCCCGACATAGAGAGAAATCCCGTCAAGCTCCGCCGCGCCCGCCTCCGGTCCCGCCGTAAGCGTGACGCCGTTTAAATCGCTGTCCATGACAGAGACATGGTACCGGCTCCCCGGGAACCCCGCGCTGCCTTCCCCTGTCCCGCTTTGCAAAAACCAGCTGCCGACCCAGTCGCCCTGCTGATAGGGCAGCGCCACGCCGCAGTTATCCGCCAGACTCACACCAAAATGCGCCGTCACGTCCTCGCCCGGTTTCAGTCTGATTCTGGCGTCATCCCCGTAAATTCCGTAACCGTAAAAGATGTCCGGGCGCTCGATGCTTCCCAGCCACTCCTCCTTTGCCAATATCCCGCCAAGCACCGCGCCGCCTGATTTGAGGTCTACGCTGTAATAGGCTCTGTACACCTTTTCCACAAAGTCGTAAAGCTCCAGCCTGACCGTGCCGGAGGGTCTGCCCACCAGCATGGAAATGGCGCTGTACATCCCTACATCCGTGGGAAACGGATCGCCGTCCTCATAGCTGTCGGGCAGGGTGAACTCGGCAAGGACCGACTCCTTCCCGCTTTTATCCGTCAGAATGCTCTTGTTGAAATAACATTTTTTGACCTGCGTCCCGCCCTTGTCCGGCAGCCGCACGCACACATAGGACTTCGAACAGTGGGCGGAGAGAGCCGTCTTGGCGATGGCATCATCCTTGTCATTGACCCACACCACACGCATCTTGTGCCGCTTTGCAAAACCGTCCGATCCCGCATACTTTTCCACCGCGGGGACAGCCGCCTCGAAAGTGTGGGTGGCAAAAACTTCCATCGGTTCCTCGATGGCGCGCGTCTCCTCATCCAGAGACTCCAGATACGCATCCCACGCTTCCTCCGTATCGGGAAGGGAGTCTATGTCGATATCCGCAAGGGCTTCGTCCGTGTCATCCTCTCTGTCCGGGGTCTTCGGTGTTTCCAGGGCTTCTGCACCGTCCCCGTCTTCCGGGTTCTCCGGCGTTCCCATGCCGTCCCCGCCTTCCGGGTTCTCCGGCGTCTCCGCGCCATCCCCGCCTTCCGGGTTCCCCGGCGTCTCCGCGCCATCCCCACCTTCCGGGTTCTCCGGCGTCTCCGCGCCGTTCCCGCCTTCAGGGCTTCCCGGCTTCTCCGTTCCCTCTCCGCCTTCCGGGCTTCCCGGCTTCTCTGTTCCTTCTCCGCCCTCCGGGCTCTCCGGGCTTCCTGTGCCGCCCGCATCGTTTCCGCCACCGGAATTTCCACTGTCTCCATTGCCCGGGGTCTGCGTCCCGTCCCCGCCTTCCGGGCTCTCCATGGCTCCTGTGCCGCCCGCATCGTTTCCATCCCCGGCACTTCCACCGTCTCCATTGCCCGGGGTCTGCGTCCCGTTCCAGCCTGGTGTTTCACCGCCCGCGCTGTCTATGCTGCCGGTTCCTTCCGCGCCCTGTCCGGCATCCGCCTTCCCTGCTGCCGCGCCGTCTCCAGCCGCCTGCACATAAGACGAAAATGTCACCGCGATATCCGGACCACTCGTCGCCAACAGACAAAACGCGAGTATGGCTGCCGCCAAGCGCAGCCCCTTCTTTCTTCCCGATTTTAACGATGCTCTCTGTCTCTTCATAATCTCGTACCTCCCTCTACTCCCATACCATTTACGCATGTCTCTGCCGTTTTCTGACTCTGCTTGCACTCATGCGTATAAGCAGACTCGAAATGCTCCGCATTTCTCGTTCACGTTGCTCGTCATAAGGCTTCCAAAGCATGCCCTCATGCAAGCATGGTGCACGCTTCGTAAGCCTTCTGACTCTGCTTATACGCGCAAAAAGCCACCGTTTCCGCAGCAGTATCTGCCTGCAAAAACGATGGCTTTCCCTTGTCCCAATATGAAATTGTCAGCGGAAAAAGAGCATACCACACCCCTGCCTGCCTGCCAAGGATTCTCCTTTCTTCCGCCATTCCTGTCACCCCTTTCTATTCTGAATTGATATAGATTTAGCTTTACTATAGCAAATCAAAATAAAATAGGGGCTGTTATGGTATAGATTATACTTTTTTTGGTATAGATTGTATCAGCGCAGCAGCCTCATAATATCATTGTACATAATAAACACCATCAACACCATCAGCACCACCAGCCCGGCGAAGTGCACCATGCCCTCCTTCTCCGGCGGCACGGGTTTCCCCCGCAACACCTCCACGAACATGAATACAAGCCGTCCGCCATCCAGCGCGGGCAGCGGCAGAAGGTTCATAATGCCCAGATTGACGGACAAAAGCACCACGATTTCCAGCATCGTCAGAATCGCATAGGGCGTGCCGTAGTTTTCCTCCGCCGCGTCATAGCTCTCGCCCACAAGCTGCGCGATCCCCACCGGTCCCGACACGTCGTCCTTCGACACCTGTCCCGTCACGAGCATCCGCAGGCTCTTGTATGTGATTTTCACCCAGTATTCCACCTCGTAAAAGCCGTACTGGAACACCTGCAGGGGATTGCACCGCAGATACTCTCCGCCATTGGTGATGCCCATATAATAACGCTTGTCATTTTCATCATATTTCGGAGAAAGCGTGGTCACTGCCTTCTCCCCGTTCCTCTTGTAAGTGATCTCCATCTTCTCCCCTTGGTTCAAAGCGGAAATCATGGATACCTCCCGGTAAAAGTGAATCGGCTCATGCCCGATTTTTGTGATCACATCGCCTGTCTGCAATCCTGCCTCCGCAGCCGCGGAGCCTTCCTGCACCGTACCTACCGTGGGCAGATCCGCGCCCGAAAACGCGCTCAGTATCACCGCGATCACAAAGGCGAGAATGAAATTAAATAAAGGTCCGGCAAAAACCGCAGCGATGCGCGACCAGACGCCCGCCTCGGTAAAGGCAACCCCCTCCGGCACCTCCATGCTTCCGGCTTCTTTCTGCGGTTCCCGTTCCACACCGTCCTCGCCGTCAAACATACAGGCGCCGCCAAGCGGCAGGAGCTTTAGGGAATATTTCGTGCCGTGTTTCATAAAGGAAAACAGGGTCGGTCCCATTCCTACCGAAAACTCCACCACGCGGATGCCGTTTCTTCTGCCAATCAGAAAATGCCCCAATTCATGAGAAATCACTACAAAGCCAAATACAATGATAAATAAAATAATTGTCCTGATCAAATCGCTACTCTCCATACTTAAGACTGATATATTCGTGGGTTTCCTTTTCCGCCGCCAATATTTCCTCCACGGTGGGATTTTCCGTCACCCGGTGGGCGTCCATTGCCGCTTCGATCAGCTCCGGAATCTCCAGAAACCGAATCTTCTTATCCAAAAACAGGGAAACTGCCTTCTCGTTCGCCGCGTTAAACACGGTGGGAAGCGAACCGCCCCTCTCCGCCGCCCGGTAGGCAAGCGCAAGCCCCCGGAAGGTATCCGTGTCCGGCTTTTCAAAGGTCAAACTTCCTAGTTTACATAAATCTACCCTCCCAATCTCCATAGGGCGTCTGTCCGGGTAAAACAGCGCGTACTGGATGGGCAGCTTCATATCCGGCACCCCCATCTGTCCCATAATGCCGCCATCCGCATACTGCACCGCCGAGTGCAGAATGCTCTGCGGGTGCACCACCACCTCAATCTGTGAAAGCGCCACATCGAAAAGCCACTTCGCCTCCATCACCTCAAGCCCCTTGTTGCACAGCGACGCCGAGTCAATGGTCACCTTCTTCCCCATGGACCAGTTGGGATGCTTTAACGCATCCTCCACCGTCATATCCGCAAGCTGTTCCCGGGTCTTTCCACGGAACGGACCGCCGGACGCCGTGAGCAGAATCTTCTCCACCCGCGCCCGGTTTTCCCCGTGCAAAGACTGAAAAATCGCGCTGTGCTCGCTGTCCACCGGCAGAATCGAAACGCCCCTGCTTTTTGCCAGCGACATAATGATATGCCCCGCCGTCACCAGCGTCTCCTTATTGGCGAGGGCAATGTCCTTTCCTGCCTCGATCGCAGCGATAGTCGGTCTGATACCAATCATGCCCACAATGCCGGTAACCAATACCTCGATGTCCTCCGCCGCAGCCACTTCCAGAAGACCGTCCATCCCGCTTACAATGCGTACCGGCACATCCTGCACCCGCGTCCGCAGCTCGGCTGCTGCCTTCTCCTCCCAGAGCGCAGCGATTTTCGGATGAAACTCCCGAATCTGCGCCTCCAAAAGCGATACATTGGAGCCTGCTGCCAGAGACACGACCTCCAAATCTTTCTCTTTCCTTACGATATCCAATGTCTGCGTCCCAATCGAACCCGTGGAACCCAGTATTCCTATTTTTTTCATCTTAAGACCCCCGTCTACGCCTAGAACCCTGTCGCCAGCGCAATCCCCAGAAACACGATCGGCGCGGCCACAATCACGCTGTCAAAGCGGTCCATAATCCCACCGTGACCCGGTATCAGCTTGCCGTAGTCCTTAATCTCATGGTCCCTCTTCACCGCGGAAGCCGCCAAATCCCCCACCATAGAGACGAGCGCGCCCGCCGCGCCCAAACACGCCGCAAGCGGCAGCGACAACGTCATCATCGTATATTGATTAATCACAAAGTGCGTATAGAGAACAAACAAAAGCGCCGCCCCCAGAATGCCGCCCACCGCGCCCTCTATGGACTTTTTGGGACTTAACTTCGGCGTCATCTTATGTTTCCCAATCAGCACGCCCACACAGTAAGCGCAAGTATCGCTCCCCCATGACGCCAAAAACACAAACCACACCAGATAAATCCCATCGTCAAACCCTTCCCGAAGCAGATAGAGGAAGGAAAGCATCACCGGACCGTAGAGAAAACAAAACATGGCGGACATAATCTGGTTCGCATGGTATTTTGGAAACGTAAACACATAGACAAACAAAAAAGCGAGAAACGCCGCCATAATCACCATCATCATGACCGGAAACGCAAATGTAACATCCCTTGCCAGCGCAAGCCCGATCAGCGCATAGTATACAAGCGTCATCACAAGCCCCACTATGACCGGCGCGCTAGGCTCTCGCTTCTCCCCGCGCACTTTACATGCGGCTGTCAACTCCTGATAAGCAATCACGGAGACCCCGAAAATCACCACCGCCAGAAGCGCGCCGCCCGTCAGAAACACGCCCAGCGCAATCGCCACCAGCGCAATGCCGCTCAGTAATCTCGTACGAAACATACAGACGCCCTCCTTCTATTCTTTCACCAGACCGTAGCGTCTGTCTCTCTTATTATATGCCGCCACCGCCTTCTCCAATTCTTCTTTTGAAAAATCCGGCCACGCGATGGGCGTAAAATAAAACTCCGTGTAAGCAAGCTGCCAGAGCAGGAAATTGGAAATACGCTGCTCGCCGCAAGTGCGAATCAAAAGGTCCGGCTCCGGAATACCCGACGTGTCAAGCGCGTCTGTAAACCGATCCTGCGTAATCTCCTCCGGCAAAAGCACCCCGTCCTTCACCTGCTTTGCCAGTTTTCTCACCGCGCGTACAATCTCATCCCTGCCTCCGTAATTAATGGCAATCTGAAAATGGAGCCCCGTATTATTTTTCGTAGCTTCCTCCAGCTCCCCGATTCGCTTTCTGATATCCTCGTCCAGCCGGGATTTTTTCCCTATCACACGCACACACATGTTATTTTTTGCCGCCGTTTTTAGGCAGGTCTTCATATAGTTCCGAAGAAGACCCATCAACGCGTCCACTTCATCCGCGGGTCTGTCCCAGTTTTCCGTACTGAAAGCATACACCGTCAGATACTGGATTCCCATGCGGTAAGCTTCTTCACAGATTACCTCTACGGTTTTCGCGCCCTGCACGTGCCCGTAATTGCGGGGCATCCCCTTGCTTTTCGCCCATCTGCCGTTGCCGTCCAAAATAATCGCTACATGCTGCGGAACCTTCATCTCCCCTGTCGTCGTATCACCCATACTTTTTCCATCCTTCCCGTTTTGGCATAATGTTATGTTAACTATTCATCCGAGTGAAAACGTAGAACACAAAATTATGTTAACCGCCAAAAAGGAAAGGGGCGACAGAATCACCCATTCTGCAAGCCCCTCCCTAAACTTTCCACAACAAATTGAGCGTCGCTCACGGCCAAACACCGTTCAGCCTGTTATACAGTCAGAATCTCTTTCGACTTCTCCTCCACAAGCTTATCCACATCCTTGATAAACTTATCGGTCAGCTTCTGTAGCTTTTCCTCCAGCTCCTTGATCTCATCCTCGGAAACCTCGGTCTTCGCCAGCTTTTTCAGCGCGTCGTTGCCGTCCCGTCTGGTATTGCGGATTGCCACCTTATTCTCCTCGCCCCGCTTCTTGATATCCTTCACCAGCTCTTTACGACGTTCCTCGGTAAGCTCTGGAAATACCAGACGTATCAGAGAACCATCGTTGCTGGGCGTAATTCCCACATCAGACGCCATGATTGCCTTCTCAATCTCCTTGATCAGCGTCTTTTCCCAAGGAGCAATCTGTAACACTCTCGCTTCGGGAACCGTGATATTGCCCACCTGCTGAATCGGTGTGGGCGTCCCGTAATAATCAACCTTAATCTTATCGAGAACATGGGGATTGGCGCGCCCTGCACGGATTGTTCCCAAATCATTTACCAAAAAATCATAAGACTTCTGCATCTTTTCTTCATAAGGTTTCAGTCTATCGTCCATACTGTAATCCTCCACTATACAGTCACCTTTGTGCCGTTAAATTTACCTTTGACGGTGTTTACGATACTGTTCTCCTCATTCAGCCCGAACACCCACATGGGCATTTTATTGTCCCGCGCCAGAATGGAAGCCGTCATATCCACCACCTGCAGGTTTTGGGCAATCACCTCGTCAATCGAAACCTCGTCGTATTTTCTGGCGTTCGGATTTCTTCGCGGGTCGTCGTCATAGACGCCGTCCACCGCTTTCGCCAAAAGAATCACATCTGCATCCACCTCAACGGCACGAAGAACCACTCCCGTATCCGTGGAAAAATAAGGATGCCCCGTACCGCCTGCAAAAAAAACTACCATATTTTTCGCAAAATATTTATTCGCCCTGTCTTTAGAGAAAAGCTTCGTGAAGGAGCCGCACTCAAAAGGGGTCAGAACCGATGTCATCATGCCTACCGAGCGGAAAATTTCCGACACATAGATACAGTTCATAATCGTGGCAAGCATACCAATCTGATCAGCCTTCGTCCTGTCGATATTCTCACTGGAACGACCGCGCCAGAAATTGCCGCCGCCGATAACGATTCCCACCTGAATGCCGTCATCCACAAGCTGCTTCACCTGCATGGCGACACCCCGTACCGTCTCCTCGTCAAAACCCGTCTTTTTCTCGCCCGCAAGGGCTTCTCCGCTTAACTTCAAGAGTATACGCTTCATATGATTTCGCTCTCCCCTGTATGACCGGATTTATTTTTTCTTCTTGAACTCTTCAAAGAAGGAAGTAGGATTCACATCCGCATAGCACTGGGAACACATACCCTCAATCACCGCACCGTTGTTTATCTGCACGGATTTGGACTTGATATTGCCCATTACGATAGCCGTAGTGTCCAGAATAACCGGACCCTGCACGTCGATATCGCCCTTGACAGCTCCTGCCACTACCGCGCTGGTAGCCGTAATATTACCAATCACTACAGAGCTTTGACCAATCTTCACGCTGCCAAGGCTGTTCACCTCACCAGTGATCTTCGCGCCCTCGGCAAAAATCTCAGCCGCCTTGGAGTTACCCTGAATCGTACCCGTGATATTCAGCTTGCCCAGAATGTCCAGATTACCGTTAACGGTACCAATCAGCTCCATGGAACCCTCTGATACAATATCACCCGTTATTGTCATGCCCTCTGTCACAACTGCCGTCTCGTCTACTGCCACACGATTTGCCTGCACTTCCATAGTCTTTCCCTTTCCTCCGCTATTCTCAACTTTCTCTTCCACAGGCGTCTCCGCCTCTGTTAAAATTTCTTCTGCCATTACAGGTTCTGCCTCCTCTTCTTCTTTGACTTCTTCCGTGGCAACCGGCTCTTCTGCTATCGCTTCCGCCGCTGCAGGTTCTTCCGCCGCCACCTCCTCTACAACCGGCTCCGGTTCCAGAACCTCTTCCTCAAGAGGTTCCTCGACAAGCGCCGCCTCCGGCTCGGGTACCGCTTCGAGCCCTGCCGTTCCCATCTCCTCTATTTTATCCAGCATTCCGCTCAAATCCAAGGACTCGAGCGTTTCTTCTGTGGCTGGTGTCTCCGGCGCCGCCGCGTCCGCAGATACCTGCTCCCCTGCCTGTCCCTCCGCCGCCAGAGCCGCTTCCAGCTCTTCTTCCGGCATCAGTTCATTGACTGCCTGGGATAAGTCGTCTTTCAAATCCGAAAAAAATCCCATTCCCTAATCCTCCATTCTTTAATCATTGCTTATATGATGAATCGCCTCCGTATCATCTGTAATCGGGACGATCTTCGTATCCTCCATCGCCTGAATCTGCTCAATCATCTTCGGAAGCGCTTCCACCGTAGAATCCTTATCGGACGCGTCATGCAGCAGGATGATCGCTTCATGAAATTCCCGCAGATTCGCCGTCGAATTTCTGACAATGGCTTCCGGACTGATATGAGCTGAGGAAGCGTCTCCCGAAGACACGTTCCAGTCAAAATAGCTCATGTCCTGCTCCTCCAGATAGGCAATCAGCTCATGCATGTCCACCCGGCTTACCGTATTGCTGCTGCCGCCCGGAAATCTGCAGTACCTGCACCAGACGCCCGTCGTATCGTAGAGAAACTCCTGCAGCTTCGTAAGATCCTCCACATAACTTTCCTTTGACTGGTAAATCTCATTATACTTGTGACTGTAGGAATGCATCGCCAGCGTATGCCCTTCCTCCACAATTCTATTATATAACGGCTGATATCTTTCTTCCTCTTTCCCGACCACAAAAAAAGTCGCCTTCACATCATACTTCGCCAGAATATCCAGTATCTCTCCGGTATTACCGCTTGGTCCGTCGTCAAAAGTAAGGTACACCTTTCTGATGCCGTCGTCCGTATCGGATGCCGCGCCGTCTATATCCGACGCGTCATGCCTGAACTCATTCACGCCCGACGCCGTGTACAGTTCTCCGCTCTGCTCCCCTGCGTCAGCCGTCTCCTCCACCGCCATCGCCGGAACCGCCTGCTCACGAAGCGCGCGCAGCTCCTGTTTTGCCTCATAGAGATTCACACCCAGAACTACGCATAAAATCATCAGAATTAGTATCGTGGAAAGCGGAATAATAACGAGCAGCCGTTTCATCATTTGAAAATGTGCATCGTGCTGCGCATCCATCTTCATCGGCTCCTTTGTACTCTCTTATCCCACATTCCTTTATACTATATCACATTTGAGAGATAACGAAAAGAAATTTTGTAAAAAAAGATACAAGAAAATTTCGCCAGCTTTCTGTATCACGAAAATAATTTCGGGAAATGATTAAAAAACACAGTTGCAAATCCAAAATCCAAGTGCTATAATTTGGTTCAACAGAGCACAAAGATGTGATTTTTACACATTTTTGTGCTTTTTCTTTTTCTACAGCATACCGGGACTGTGTCAGTGCAGCATCCGCAGTCCGGGTCGAAAAAAAGCAAAGCCGCGCAGAAAAGAGGACAAGATGAAAGATATTATGAAAGTATCGACCGTTGCCTTTAACGCAAAGTGGGGTGACAAGGAAGCCAACCTGAACCGAATGACCGGCTACATAGAAGCCGCTGCCGCAGAGGGTTCCAACCTGATTGTATTTCCCGAGATGGGACTGACGGGCTATGACGACGAAGAGGAGAAACCTCTGAAAGAAAAGATGCAGTATAAGCTGGCTGAAACAGTTCCCGGTCCCTCGTCTGAAAAAATTGCGGAGCTTACAAAAAAGCTCGGCGTTTACGTTGCCTACGGCTTTCCTGAGAGAGATGCCGAAAAAAGCGATGTCATCTATAATGCCGCCTGCGTATGCGGACCGGAGGGAATCATCGGTTCTTACAGAAAAATCCATCTTCCTTATCCGGAGCCGCACTGGGCGACGCGCGGGGACAAACCTTTTCTTTTCGAGACTCCGTGGGGACACGTTGCGCTCGGCATCTGCTATGACTCCTACTGTTTCCAGGAGCTGATGCGCTATTATGCCGCAAAGGGCTGTCGTCTTTATATCAACTGCACCGCACTGGCAAAGTGCCACGGCATCGCGCTCGGCTCCACCACACTGGAGGCAGGCGTTATCACCAACCAGATTTACATTGTCTCCGCGAACCTTGCCGGAAAAGATCTCTACAACGTATTCTGGGGCGGCGCCAGTATTATCGGTCCCAGCACCAATTTCTGGGAGGCGGAATACTTCGCAGGCTATCCCTTCACCGACCCGAAGGCGATCCAGAACAAGATGTACACCGCAACGATAGACCTGACATTGGCATCCCGCGAAAAGTTTGAGCCGAATGCCCTGATAAACGGCAAGACCGATTACCGTCCCGCCATTTATAAGGAATTGATGGAAGATTTACTGAAAGACCCGAAATTTCAGGAATAAACCGTGATTTCCATATGCGGATATATACAGAGAAGCCCTTGCACATGCTGAAACAAACATGTGCAAGGGCTTCTACATTTACCTTAAATTATTTTGCCATGAAATTTACATTCCCATCTGCTTCGCCACTTCCTCCGCGAAGTTCTCTTCCTTTTTCTCCATACCCTCACCAACTTCAAAACGAACAATCTTTTCAATAACGATTGCTTTATTTACAGAAGCAAGGTATGCCGCAACAGTCTGCTTTCCATCCTCAGCCTTTACATAAGTCTGGTCAAGTAAGCATATTTCTTTTAAGTGCTTTGAAATACGTCCATCCACCAATCCGGTAAAAATCTTATTTCCGGAAATAGCTTCCTTATCCTCAAGTGCAAGACTTGCAAGCTGCGCTGCCGCTTCCTTAGAGAGGAAATTAGGCAAATAGTTCATGTTGCTCTTTTTCTCGTTATAAATTGCAACATCTTCCTCGCTCCATACGCCTGAAACAGCCTTCTCAAGAAGTCCCTGTAAAATAGGCTTAGGAAGTGAGAACGGGTCATTTAATGAACTTTCAAGTGTAATTTCTCTTAACTTGGCAAGTTCCTCTGCAGAAATATCATTTCTTGAGATATACTTGGGACTCATAGCTGCAATCTGCATAGCCAAATTTGTAAGCGCGGTTTTTGTTTCGTCAGATGCATCGCCATTAGCAGCTACAAGGACACCGATTTTTCCGCCGGCATGGATATAAGAAGCAACGCATTCTGCAGAAACGCTCTCAAATCTTCTGATAGAAAGCTTTTCACCAATTGTCAAAGTTTTTTCATTTAATTCTTCCTTCATTCCAAGAATCTCAGAAACATCCTCACCATCACCGGCCTTTTCAATGCCTGACGCAAGTGCCTTATCGGCAACTGCCTGTACAAATGTCTGGAACACTTCGTTCTTTGCAACGAAGTCTGTTTCAGAATTAACCTCTGCAACTGCAGCCCTATTTCCATTAATAGCAATACGGCAGATACCTTCAGCCGCAATACGGCTTGCTTTTTTCTCAGCCTTTGCTGCACCGCTTTTTCTTAATACTTCAACTGCTTCATCAATATTACCATCCGTTTCGGTAAGCGCTTTTTTACATTCCATCATGCCCGCGCCGGTCATTTCTCTCAACTCTTTTACCATTGCCGCTGTAACAGCCATCTATTTTCCCTCCTGAATTATCTACTCTTTACGTTCAGCACGCGCCTTCGCAAATGCTTATGCCTCTTCGTCAGTCTCCTCAACCTTCTCTGCTTCTGCTTCCGCTGCATAATTGTCAGCTTCCGCGCCCTGATTTGCTTCCACGACAGCGTCAGCCATCTTGGACACGATCAGCTTCACCGCACGGATTGCATCGTCGTTACCGGGAATGATATAATCAAGCTCCTCGGGATCGCAGTTCGTATCGCCGATGCCAATCAGGGTGATGCCCAGCGTGTGCGCTTCCTGCACGCAGATTCTCTCCTTCTTGGGGTCTACGACAAAGATACAGTCGGGAATCCGGGTCATTTCCTTGATACCGCCCAGATTCTTCTGAAGCTTCTCCCACTCTTTCTTAATCTTGATAACTTCCTTCTTCGGCAGTACCTCAAAGGTGCCGTCCTCAGACATTCTCTCGATTGCCTTTAATCTCTCCACTCTGGACTGGATGGTCTTAAAGTTGGTAAGCATACCGCCCAGCCATCTCTCATTGACATAGTACATGCCGCAGCGTTCCGCTTCCGTCTTTACCGCGTCCTGCGCCTGTTTCTTCGTTCCTACGAAAAGGATGGTGCCGCCCTGCGCTACCACATCAAATACCGCTCTGTAAGCCTCGTCCACCTTGCCCACAGACTTCTGCAGGTCGATGATGTGGATGCCGTTTCTCTCGGTAAAGATATAGGGAGCCATCTTAGGGTTCCATCTTCTTGTCTGATGTCCGAAATGAACACCCGCCTCCAGCAACTGCTTCATTGAAATAACGCTCATAGTTCTTCTACCTCCGTTTGGTTGTCTGCCATATACCTTGCGCCTCCCTGCCACCACAATCGAGCAGTGCTCGCCGCGCGAAGCACACGTTTCACCGTGCGTCCCTGCGCATAAAAGGGCACCGGCATGGGCTGGGTATATGTGATTAATAGGGTTTGCGCGCACCGTGCACACTTAGATACTATAACACAAAAGAATCCCCCTTGCAATAGGGGGAAACGCGAAAAGTGCTTCTAATTGCTCATGCCAGTAGGCATTTCGCAAAGAAGCACTAAATTTCGTGTGTTAGTTGTGGAACATATCCACAATATTTTTCAGTTTTACCACATTCTCGGAATTGGTGTCCATCAGCTCCGCATTGCCTTCCACAAGCTGGGATACATCCAGCGTCTTCTGGGCTATATTGCTGATATTGTTGGCGGCTTCGCCCACCGTCACCGTGATATTGTTGACCGAGTCCGCAATCTCCACAATCGCGGAAAGCAGAGTTTCTACCTCAACGCCGATAGCCTTCATGTTTTCCTCAAAATCAGACGCATCCTGCGTATATTTCTCCGCAACGCCCATAAAGTCGCTGTAATCTTTTAACACCGTCTCTTCGAGGAAGGCAAGGATTTCCTGTAAACAGGACTCCATATTCTCTACCGCCTGATTGACCTCCGTCGTAATACCATTAATGTTGCTCACGGTAGAGGAAGTCTGGGACGCCAGCCCGCCAATCTCGTCGGCAACCACCGCAAAACCTTTGCCTGCTTCGCCCGCTCTCGCCGCTTCGATGGAAGCATTCAGCGCAAGCAGATTCGTCTGTCCGGAAATATCCAGAATGGACTGGGTGAGCTGGTTGATTTTTTCCACCGCCCGCGCCTGCTCCATAGCCTCCGCGCTCTTCTCCTGCACGCCACGGTACATCTGCGTCGTCTTGTTCTGCGCCTCGCCCGTTGTATTTTTCAGATTGCCAGCGCGCTGCTTGCTCTCTAAAGACGTCTTTTCCCCTTCAATGGAATTATCCCGGATTACCTGTGCGCGTTCTTTGATCTGACTCACGGTATTATTCACGGTTTCCATAGCCGCCGCCGTCTCCTGCATCGCTGCCGCAAGTCCCTGCGTCGTCTCCGTGTTCTCCCCGCTCATGCTCTTCACCCGCGCGGTCGTGTCGGAAAGCTTCTCCAGCGTATCATCCAAATCCGAGTAGGTTGTCTTGATATCCAGCACCATCGCACGAAGGCTTGCGCGCATCTCCCTGAGAGAATTTGCCATACTGCCGCTCTCATCCTGCCGCTTACAGAGCTTATCGCTGTTCGCATTCTTAGCGAAATTAAATTGTGCCGTATTGGATACGATTTCGTTTATTTGCGTAATCGGTCTGGTGATTACCATTCCCATAATCACGCCAATCACCACCGAAATAGCAACCGCAATCAGCATACCGATTACAATCAGCGTCGTAATACGGCTCGCCGCGCTCTTCATCTCCGACTCCGGCGCAGTCAGTACATACTTCATGCCATTGGTAAGAGTTTGATAACACATGTCTTTTAATTCACCCTGATAGGTGTAATTAATCGGCTGTCCCTCCGATGCCGCGTCCGCCAGTGTGCCGGCGATCACGCCGGACGCATCCGCCTGCGAAACCGGAGTTCCCGCTTCGATCGCCTTATGGTAGGCGATATTGCCGTTCGGATTCACGAGAAAGGCAGAGCCGGTCTCAAACACCGTCGCGCTCTCCACTGTCGCCGTAAATTTGTCAAAGTCAATGTCCATACCGATGATGCCGATGGACTCCCCATCCATGACAATAGGAATGACATAGGATACCATGTAAACATTAATATTGGAGTTTAAGTACGGATCCATCCACGTCGGTTTCCCGTTCTTTACGGGTATGTAATACCAGCCCACATGCTCCAGATCGTCCGGCGAATACATGGAGAAATCCGTGGGGACAAGCGCTTCAAACTTTTCCGCGTCGCTGCTCCGGCTCCAGAACACGCCGCTGTCCGGCTCCGTGAACTCCGGATTGTAACGGATATACGCAGTTAACGCGCCCTCCGTATTGCCGCCGATCTCATAAAGCATCTGTTCCATGATCATCGTGAAATTATCTACATAGGATTTGTCCGTCTTAAATGCCTGCACATCCGTAAGCTGCTGCAGCACTACGTTATATGCCGTATTGACGGACTGCTCCACCCTGCTCATCTGCGCATTGAGCAGCTCTGCCTGATTCGCACATGCATACTGCATTTCCTTCTGGGAATCCTGATACACTGTCTTTCTGGAATTGATGATACTGACCCCGCCGCAAATGAGGGATGTCAAAAGGGTGCACACAATCACCGCCGCCAAAATTCTTGCCTTAATCGATCTCATAACGTCTCTCCTTTTTTCTAATGTCTAACTCATTTACGGAGAATGCCTCCTTTCAGGCATTCTCCCGAGTGAGATTTAGTAATTCTTGGCGTCCCGTCCTATGGCGGGACGTCTTTAGAATTACTTCTCACTCTGACCTCGTCACAATTCTTGCAATCTGCTCGTCACCGGCATTTGCCGGAATGGTAAAGGTACCGGGTCTGAGTTTCTTATCATAGCCGTTCGCACATAAATAATCGTCATATGCGTCCGCGGAACTCACGACGCCTGCTTCCGCCAGCTTTTTCGCCACCGTATAGGAGCCGTCACCGCTCGAAATAGTCACGGTTTTCGTCCCGCCAGACGCTTGCTTTGTTCCTGTGTCCTGCTTCGGCACATCTTCATCCGGCTTCGTCATCTCGTTGGTGTCGGCGGACGTTTTCCTCCCCGTCTCTTCCGTGTCTGCCGGTTTTTCGGATTCTGCCGCTTTGTTCTCCTTCTCCTGCAGAGACTCCGGCGTACCGACCACAGGCGTCTCCGTATCTGGCACCGGCTCCGGCTTTTTCTCCGTCTCTTCCTTCTTCTCGGCTTCCTCTTTCTCCTTCGCCACCGCGATATCTTTTTTTATGGCATCTTCCTTCTGCACAGGCGGTGCTTCGTTCCCCTCCTGTCCGTCCTCCGCGTTCTCTTCCCCGGAAGCCTCTAACAGAGTGGAATCCTCAATCATACCGAGTTCCTTCGCCCGGGCGATTATCTCAGCATCCGTCATTTTCTCTTTTTTTCCGCCTGACAAGGCAATGCCCATAATAACAGCCGTTACGATAATTCCCAGCCCGAGTCCGCGGAAATAATATTTTTTCTCCATCTTATAAGCCCTCAAACAGGTCTATCACCAGTTTTACCTCACCAAGACCAAGACCAAGCTCTTTGGCTATCGCCATGTTTGATTTGCCCGCCTTGTGAAGCTCCAAAATTCTTTCGTTACTATTACGCCCGTTATCTTTTCCCTGCGCAAAACGGATATCCACCCCGCGCGGCTCCTCCGGCACGGGTGCCGGCACCGACTCTCTCCTGCCGCCAAATTCCCTGCTTTCACCGTATTCCCTGCCGCTTCCGAAGTCTCTTCCTCCGCCAAAACCTCTGCTGTCACTATAGTCCCTGCCGCGCTCCGGCTCCCGGTTCCCGAAAATACCCATCTCGGCAAATGCCGCGCTTGTGGAAAGCTCCGGCTCTTCCGCCACATAATCGGCATCGGGCTCATGGATAATCTCCACCCGCTTCGGTCTGATTGGCTGAAAGTCATCCTCCTCCACCACAATCTCCTCCGGCTCCTGCGAAACAGGCTCGTTTGTCAGGTACTCCGGCTCCAGCTCATAAGGCAGCTCTTCTTCCTGTACCGACGGGATTACCCGGGATGGCTGCACTTCTTCCACTATCTCCGGCAAATATGTTCCCGCGCTATGGAGGGAAAAGAGGTCGGTACGGGTATCCTCCACCGCTCCCATCACGGAATGCACCGCCTCCTGCACTGCTTCCTGCGCTTCTCTGGCAGAAGTTTCCGCATGGCGGATCCGCGCAAGCGCGCTCTCCACCGCTTCCTCCGCCGCCTTTGCTTTCTTCGCAGTCTCTGCGGCTGTAATTTCCGCATCGCGTACCGTCTGCCTGATTTCTTCCGTAGCCTGATTTGCCTGTCCAATATCCGCAAGCAGCGTCTCATGCTTGTCATTGAGCATATCGTAGAGGAAAGTCACTTCTTTATGATTTTTATTAATTTCCTCCAGCACGGTGTCCGAATACTCGTTGACAGCCATAATCTTTTCATTTGCCACGCGCTCCATGGCACGCTCCGTCTTCTCTATGGAATAACCGATCGTCTCATCCACAATATCGGAAATCTTTTCCCTGACTGTTTCCGTTTCTCCCTCCACCAGCTTCCTGATTTCGGCTTCACTGATTAACTGTACTTCCTCATCCGCGTCCTTCTTTCCTGCCGGCAGAAAATATCCCAGAAGAAATACCCCTGCCCCGATGATAATCAGAACGATTTCTATTACACTCATGCTTCTCCCTTTCGTAATCCGACGCGCAGCCCCGGCTCTTACCCCGATATTTCAAAGGTACTCACACCCTTTAACAGCACCTTGCCGTCAGGCTCCTTTTTCTCTTTCTTCCTGTTCCTGCCGCCGTCTCCGTGGTACTCGTTACTTCCCTTTTCCCTCGCGTCAAATTTTTTCTGGCGGTTGTCCGCCTTGTCTCTCTCATTGACCCTCTGCGTCTGCTTTTCCACCTGTTTGGTCATCTGCTGCCCGAAGTTGGTCTGATCTACCAGCCCCTTCGTGTCCTCATTATGCTTGACCGTGGTAAAATCCTGCGCCCTCGTAATCTGCCCCTGCAGCTCCACAAAGCCTATCGCCATAGCTACTCCTCCCCTTCTCGCACGTTAGAATGGCGCCATCTTCACGTCTCCGCGCTCTCTGACGAAACGGCAGTAATGGGTGGTCTTTTGCACCACCATACACACATCGCCGATACAGATACGCGTGCCGGGGTATACTTCCCCTTTTACGCGCACCGCCGTTTCCGAAGAACTCGTCATCTGCTTCTGCAGTTCTTCAATCTCTTTATTTGCCGCCGCGATCGCGTCGGTTTTCTGCTTATTTACTGCCGCCATGGACTGTATCTGCTGAATCTGCTCCGGACTGAGCTTCACGCCCTTTGCCAGCTTTTGCTTTGCGGAAAGCAGCGTAGGCTGCACCGTCTGCAAGAGCTTCGTGTCCTCCCCTATCTGTTTCTGGAGTTCGTTCATGCGCGCTTTCAGCTTCGGGTCGGTTCCCACCTCTATAATCGTGTCCGCCCCCATCTCCGAGCCGAGTGTTTTCACATTGATGTTCCCCGTCGCGCTGACTTTTCCGCCCGTGATAAACCCGCGCCTGCCGTCCACATTGACTTCGCCGCCAGCCGTCACCCTGCTGTGCAGGATGGATTCGGAAGCTACATATCCTTCCGCCTCCGCGGTTACGTTTTCCAAAAATTTCGCCACGATATTGCCGCCTGCCTTAAGCACGCCGCGGCCCATGCCGTTCATGCCTCTGGCAATAATAATATTGCCGCCCGCCTTAAGCTGCGCGCCTTCCACAACGCCCTTCACCATGATATCGCCCTTAGCCTTCACCTGAAAGTTCGTTGCCACGTTGCCGTTAATCTGTACATTTCCCTCATAATCAATATTTCCGGTGGAATTATCCACGTTCTCCACCATAAGCTCATCGGAGACGAAAACCGAGCCCTCCACCAGCTCCACATGCCCGTCCACCTGGGCTGTGAGCACGGTGCGGTCCTCGGAAATAGTAATATTTCGTCCGTACTTTAACGTTTCCTTGCGCACCTCCAGGGGCAGAATCCGGTTCCCTGAAAGATCCTCTCCCGGCTCGCCCGGCACCTCCGGATGCAGAATCGCCAGCACCTCTCCCTTGTTACAATGATTTAGTATATTCAAATGAAAGAAATCTACGCTCCCGTCCTCGTTCAGCGTAGGCTTCGCCTTTTTATCCGTGTTAAATTTATATTCAATATAAGCATGTTTGCCCGGAACGGGTTCCTGCCCCTGTGCTACCAGAATTTCCTCCAGATAGTTTCTTTTCGCGAAAAAACCCGCAATGGCTTCCGTGCGAATGCCGAACTTAATCCCCCGAAGCTTCAGATCATTTATCATCTCTTCGGCAGTCATATCTTCACCGCCCTCGGAAGCGGCATAAAACTTCGCAAAGGCCTGCATCTTATCCGGACCGACTCGTAACTTATAACATTCTCTCTCCGGAAATCTCGTCTCATTCCCGAGACGAATCTCCTGCTGTTCTTTCACCGCGCCTTCCACCGCCCGTTTGATCGTCGGCAGATCACACGCATAATCCTTCATCGTCAGATACTCGAGCACATCCGTAATGTCGATGGGTTTCCCATCCCCCGTCGGCGGAAACAGCTTGAGCGAAGACGCCCCTTCCTTGTTCACCAGTCTGAAATATCCGTTCATATACCCCCAGCCTCTACTTTCTCTTTTCCGTATCCGTGAGAATACCGATATAATTTCCCATTTTTCCCTTCATCTTCTGCAAAGCTCTCGTGTGGAGCTGCGAAATTCTCGATTCGGACACCTCCAGTATGTTGCTGATTTCCTTCAAGGTCAGATCTTCATAATAATAAAGAACGATTACCTTACGCTCCTTTTCCGTCAAAAGCTCAAGCGCCTGCGCCAGCATCTTTTTTAGTTCGTCCCTCTCCAGAATTTCTTCCGGCGAATCGAAAGCCGCGCTCTTCGTGCTCCCCGCTTCGTTGGAGACCTCACTCCCCTGCTCTAAAAACTCATTGAGCGACACCACATTGGTTATCTTCATCTGGGACTGCCAGTCGATATACTCCTCGTCCGTAATGCCCAAAAGCCCCGCAATCTCCTCGTCCGTCGCGCTTCTGCCCGACTTCGTTTCAATCTCCTTGATCGCGGCGTCAATCCGCTTCTGCTTCTGCCTGATGGTCCGCGGTATCCAGTCCATTTTACGAATCTGGTCAAGAATCGCTCCCCGTATCCTCAGACTGGCATATGTTTCAAACTTGACGTCTTTCATGCAGTCAAACTTATCGATGGCGTCAATCAGACCGAATATCCCATAACTCACAAGGTCTTCATACTCTACATTATACCCGAGATACATGCTGAGACGTCCGGCGACCACCTTCACCAAAGGCGCATATTCCAATATGATTTTTTCCCGTGTCTCGGGAGACTTTGTATTCGCATAGTCCTCCCAGAGCTTCTTTTTGCCTGTATCGTCCATTCTGAGCCCCTATTTATATTTTATTTTACTCCTCAGGTTCCTTTTCTATAACCTCGCCTTCCTCCATGTGCGCCTCCTGTATCTGCTGCTCAAACCTGTCCAGCATGATCTGCAGAATTCTTCCGACAAAATAAAATCCCAGCAGCACGCACAGCAGAACAACCAGCATCGTCTGCAGGTCATAGTGCAAAATCCGCATGGTAATGCTGACAACCGCCCCGGCAAATAACATGACAAAAGGAGGGATCAATCTGCGCTTTCTCGCCTTCGCTTGTCTCTCCTCTTCCTCACGCTTTTCCCTCGCCTCACGCTCTGCCGCAGTCTCAATCTCGTCCTCCGGCGCGGTCTCTTCTTCCAGTTCTCCCTCCGTCTCCGGAGCTTCCGCTGCTTCCTCGCTGTTCTTCTCTTCCCAATCCACCTTGTTGCCCTTCCATTATCTACGTGCTGTTTTATTTTTTATCTTCTTCCCTCTTCCGAATCCACTATTCTTTCGGATTAAATCTTGTATTCCTGCTTACCTACCGCCCTGATTACAAAATCTCCGGTCTCCGGATAAAAAATAACCGTTCTTCCGAAATTCTTGCCGGTATCTTCCGCCAGAATCGGAATTCGCAGCTCCGCCAGCTTCTTTTTGGTCGCCTGCACATTCCTTTCGCCCACGCGTACCATCTCGCTGTTGCTGTTAAAGCCAAACATCTGCGCGCCGCCCGCAATCTTGGCGACCAGACGGCTTCTGTTCGCCCCTCTTCTGGTCACCTGCTTCACCAACTCCTCTATCCCCGTATCAGCAAACTTCGGTATATTAGAGTTGTTGCGAATCGTCGTAGAATCCGGCAGCATAATATGCGCCAGCCCGCCGATCTTTGTGACCGGATCGCGGAGCGCAATACCCACACAAGACCCCAGTCCCAGCGTACAAATTCTATCAGGACTGACGCATACATTTAAGTCGGCCATTCCGACCTTTATCTCTACACTCATAACACCGCGTTCTCCCGTTTACACTTTCTTAATCCATACCCATGTCCGCCGTCCAATCAAATATTGATTCCCAGCGCCGCTAACATCCTGCCATAGGAATCCAGATCAGGAATCAGGATAAAATACCCGTCTAACACCATCTCGTCAAAAAACTGTGTCTGAATCATCAACATCCTGTCGCCGAGAGCGGCAAACTCTATCGCCGGTACGCTCAAAATCGCGCCTGCCATATCCACCGTCAGATCCGGCACAGAAGGATAAATCGCCAGATTGGTAATACTGGAAAGGGAGTTCAGATAGGAACCGGTGATAATATTTCCCACCTCTTTTAATGCGGAAAACTCCATCTCCGAAAACTCTTCGCCCTCCGACTCCATGCCCATCAGCTTGCCGACCAAATGCTTTGCAGCCGCTTTTTCCAGCAGAAACATGATGCTGCCCTTGATGTCGCCCTCAATGCCGAGGTAAATTCCCGCCATGACCGTCTCCTCGCCGACCATGGCCTCGCCCAGCTCCTTAAACTCCAGAAGCTGCACCTTGGGAACCGCCATATCCACCTTACACTGCATCATCTGCGCCAACGCCGTGGTAGCATTTCCGGCGCCGATATTACCCAACTCTCTCAGAACGTCGAAATATTCATTTGACATTTCGTCTAAACTGATTTCACCCACTATTGCTCCTCCTATACGCTCTCCAACACAACCGCATTCAAATCGAGCAGGGAAATCAGTCCCCCGTCGCTCTTACCGACTCCGCTGAGAAAGTTTGAGTTCTCATCCTTTGAGTCATACGCCACTTTCTCGATTCTGTCATTCTCCAGCGTTACCACCTCTCTGACTTCATCCACAATGACGCCGATGGTGCCCTGCTGCTCCAGCTTCAGGATGATAATTCTGCTGGACTTCGTCTCCACATCCCTCTCCAATCCCATCTTGATACGGATGCTCATAACGGGAATGACCTCGCCGCGCAGGTTGATTACGCCCTTCAAATAATCGTCGACCTTCGGCACTCTGGTAATGTGCTGCATCCTGACAATATTATCTATGTATTTGATGTCGATGCCATACTGCTCGTCGCCGAGCTTTATCACGATAAACTGTGTGGTTTCTGCCACCGGTCTTAATTCTTCTATTTCATTCATGCTCTCTTCCTCCCTCTTATCAGATTAACGCGTTGGCATCCAGAATCAGCGCCACCTCACCATCGCCGAGAACCGTCGCGCCGCTGATGATTTTGCACTTGCTGATATACTTGCCGAGTGACTTGATAACGATTTCCTGCTGCCCAATCAGCTCATCCACCACAAGACCGGCAAGCTTATCGCCCTTCTTAACGACAACCACAACGAGATTCTCCTCCGGGTCTTTCTTGCTCGGGATATCCAGAATCTCATTCAGACGAATCAACGGGATGACCAGATCGCGCAGCTGGATGACCTCCTTCGCCTGTACCAGCTTCACATCGCTGGGAAGAATATCCTCAATCGTCTGGATCGAGCCGAGCGCAATGGCATATTTCTCCTCGCCGATCTCCACCATCAAAGCCTGAATAATCGCAAGCGTCAGCGGCAGTCGGATAGTCCATGTGCTGCCTTCACCGAGTTTGGATTTCACCTCAACCTCACCGCTCAGGGACTCGATCATCGATTTCACGACATCCAGACCTACGCCACGACCCGACACATCCGATACCACCTTCGCGGTGGAGAAGCCAGCGTTAAACAGCAAATCTATGATCTCCTTCTCGCTCATTGCCTCGCCCTGCTCCGGGGTGATGACGCCGCGTTCTATGGCTTTGTTCTTAACCGCCTTTGTATCAATACCGTTACCGTCATCCCTAACCTCGATGACAACGTTATTACCATCCTGATAAGCGTCGAGGAAAATAGAACCTACCTCTGGCTTTCCTCTCTCCTTACGAACCGCGGCGGACTCCAGTCCGTGGTCGGCAGAATTACGAAGCAAATGCATCAGCGGGTCGCCAATCTGATCCACCACGGTACGGTCAAGCTCTGTCTCCTCACCGCTCATGTACAGTTCCATCTTCTTACCCAGCTTCTTCTGCAGATCGCGAACCATACGAGGGAACTTGTTCACCGTGCTCTCGATAGGCACCATCCTCACCTTCATAACCGACTCGTGAAGGGAAGTGGTCACACTCTCCAGATACTCGATCTGCTCGTTCACTGCCTGGCTGGAATTGCCCGACATCGCAGATGCCGATACAAGGGAGTTCTTCGCAATAATCAACTCGCTGACCAGATTCATCAACGTATCTAACTTCTCTATATCTACTCTGACGGTCCGATTCACTACCGGCTTGTTCGCGGGCGCTTTCTTCGCCGCGGGCGCTGCTGCGGGTGCAGGTGCCTGTACCGTCTCCGCGGGCGCTGACTCCGCCGGAGCGGACGCCGCAGGCGCCATCTCCGCTGGTACCGTCTCCGCGGATACCGTCTCTGCGGGCGTCTCCGCCGCATGGGATTCCTCCTGCTCCGCCTTCCCTATATCGTCAAGATTCAGTTCACTGCCGGTAACCTCCTCGATCTCAGACACGCTCCTCGCCGCCGCCAAAACCTCTTCCAGCTCCGCTTCGGAAACGATGATCAGACTGAAATGCAAATCGAACTTCTCATCCTCGATATCCTGGGAGGAAGGGTCGGAAACAATAATCTCGCTCGTCTCCTCGATTGCCTTAAACACCAGAAACGCTCTCGCCGCCTTCAAAATACAGGACTCCTGTACCTTTACGGTCAGCCCGTAAACACTCTTGCCCTGCTTGATCGCTTCGCTCAGCACACTCTGCTGGTTCTCATTCAGCTTGATTCCCACAAAACCGCCGACAGCGGCAGCCTTCTCCCCGCTCTGTGCCTGCTCCTGTGCTGCCGACGCGGCATCATCTCCGGAACCGCCGCTCATAATATCATTCAACCGCTTGATCAGCGCACCGTTGTCATTGGTGCCCTCGTCGGAGCTTTCCCTGATATTGGTGTTATACTCTTCAAGCGCATCCAGACACTGGAACAGTACGTCAATCATATCAGCCTTCACTTTAATATTTCCGTTTCTCACCTCGGAGAAAACATTCTCCATATCGTGAGTCAGGGTCTGCATCCTCTTATAACCCATGGTTCCCGCCATACCCTTTAAGGAATGAGCGGCACGGAAAATCTCGTTGATCGTGTCCATATTCTCCGGATCCTGCTCCAAAGAGAGAATCTGCGTGTTCAAATTCTGCAGATGTTCATTTGTTTCATCAAGGAAAATCTCAAGATACTGGCTTACATCCATATTATTTTACCCCCACGTTTGTCGTGATTTCCTGCGCGATCTGCTCCAGCGGCACGATCTGATCCGCCAGTCCCGCGTTCACGGCGCTCTTCGGCATTCCGTACACGGCGCATGTGCTCGCTTCCTGGACAATCACATGTATTTTCTTTTTCTCTTTCAGATGCACGATTCCTTCCGTACCGTCCGCGCCCATCCCCGTCATCACCACACATACAATTCTGTCGAACCTGCTGTCTATCAGAGATTCGTACATGTAATTCGCGCAGGGTTTCACGCCTTCCCTCGCCGGTTCATCCGAATAATGGATGGTGTACTTGCCCGACATATTCAGAACGTTCATATGCTTGCCGCCCATGGACACATAGACGGTGCCCGGCATAAGCACGTCGCCCTCCGCCGCTTCCTTCACGGTCACCTCGCTTAAGGAGTTCAGCCGTTCCGCCAGAGATGCCGTAAAACCGGCAGGCATATGCTGTACGACCACCACCGGCACCTTCAGGTTCGCCGGAAGCTTCGGAATGACTGCCTGCAATGCCTTGGGACCGCCCGTAGAGCTTGCCAGCGCTACAATCTGGCTTCCCGGATTGTAAACCGCTTTTCCCGAAAGCGGCGCTGTCACCGGTGGCTTTTTCTCCACCGCAGCCGCTGCGCCCATCCTGCCCGGAACACTCCCGCTCGTTCCCGCTCTCGGAGATATCACCGGCGGCGTCGGTGCAGGCGCCTGTGTCGGCGTGAGCGTATCCGCATCCGTCACCGCCGCCAATATCTGCAGCAGACCCTGGCTGAACGTACCGTTGCGACAGTCAAGCGCACTGGTAGGCTTGTGAATAAAGTCTAACGCCCCCAGCTCCAGCGCATCTAACGTCGTCTTCGCGCCGTCCGCCGTGGCTGTACTTGCCATAATAATCTTCGCCGAGATTTTCCGCTTCTGCAGCTCCTTTAAAAGCTCCAGACCGTTCATCTGCGGCATATTCACGTCCAGCACGACCGCGTCATACGTTTTTCTGCTGAGCAGACTGAGCGCATCCAGACCGTTTACTGCCCTATCCTGTACCCGGAATCGTTTATCCGATTCAATTATATCACAGAGCACCCTTCTCATGAGTGCAGAGTCGTCAACTAGCAATATATTTTTCATAATTTACCTCCGGCAAATCAGCTTCCCGTTTTCTTATGGGTTTTCCTCGCCTCATCAAAAATATACTGAATGATTTCTTCTCTATCCTGAGGGTCTACATTCACATATTGTACACGATGGTCAAAAACGCCCGGCTCCTTCTCCAGCTCATTCACGGCAAGAACCTTCCCCACAAGCCGGTACTCCTTCTCTTTCCCTTCAATCTGCAGATGGTACTTACACAGGATCAGGCTGTTCACCTCGTAAGCGTAGTAGGCAACAAACCTAAGCCCCCCACCGCTGATATCCACAATTACGCTGCTCTTAAGCGGCAGCGCCGGTAAAAGCTCCTCCTGCGCCGCAACGGAAATCTCTTCCTCCTCGCCAAGCTGTCTGGAATCCATCTCCAGCGCACAGCTGAAACGGTAGTACTCGCGTCTCTGGTAATTGCGAAGATTACTTGTCAGATCCATCACCAGCACATACTGCCCGTTAAGTCTGTAGCGATCCGCCACCCGCGCATTACACTGGTAAACGACGTTATTCCCGTAAAAGTACATATCGTATTCGCCGTCCACCGGCAGGAGAATGAGCTTGCCGTCCTCAATCGGCATCGCCACCTCCACACGGTTCTCCGTCAGTATCTTCAGAATCCGGCTGCGGTGCGCCCTGCGCTGCCTGCTGTCCTCCGGCTCCCGCTCCCTGTCTATTGCCTTGAGCTCCACCTCTCCTCCCGGCACTATATACTTTGATAAAATCCCCGACATGTCTTACCTCCCGGCACAAATGCCTGCCGTCTTATTTTCCTGCCATGATATGGGAAAAGAACGCCGCCATACCACGCCTTGGAATGCTTTTGTTACTCTCCTTATTCATCAGCTTCGCCGCGACGATTTCATAAGCGATCGCCGACCTTGCCTTCGGATTGTCGAGCGATACCGGCATCTGCTGCATCACTGCTTTCGCCAACATCTGATCCTGCGGTATCATCCCCAGATAGGAAATCGGCACCTCCAGGTAACGCTCCACCACCGTTTCCAGCTTCGCATAGAGGGAAAGCGCTTCCTGCTCTCCCGTCACCTTGTTGGCGAGCACCTTGATCTGCGTCCGCTCCGCCTTATAGCGGGGGTGCCTGCCGAGCGCCTTTAAAAGCGAATAGGAATCCGTGATCGAGGTCGGCTCCGGCGTTGTCACCAGAAGGATTTCACCGCTTGCCACGAGAAATTCCAGCACCGAATCGGAAATGCCCGCCCCGGTATCCACGATAATGGTTTCCGCCATCTCGTCAAGCTCCGCCAGATTATCGATGATCGTACCCAGATTATCTTTATCCAGATTCGACATCCCCGTAATTCCGGATCCACCTGATATAAAGCCTACCTCCATTGGTCCCCATGTGATGATATCCTTAATGCTCTTTCCCTGATAAATAAAATCACACAAATTATGTTTGGGCACCGCCCCGAACATGATTTCTATGTTTGCCAAACCGAAATCAGCGTCCAGAATAATGACCTTCTGCCCCATCTTACGAAACTGTATTGCCAGATTGATCGCCGTGTTCGACTTTCCCACGCCTCCCTTGCCGCTCGTGACGGTGATGACTCTTGCCAGAGGACGCTTCGGTGGAGCGCTGCCCTTTATTATCCTTCTCAGTTGTTCAGCCTGATCCATTATAACCAGCTTTCCTCCTTAGTTCTTCCTCCGGTCAGTTCTTCCCGCCAAGCAGTCTCTTGACCGTCTTTTGCGGGTTAAAGTCCTCCATATCGTCCGGCACATTCTGCCCGTATGTCACATAGGACAGGGACGCGCCCGTATAAAGCCGCAGATTCAGAAGATTTCCCAGCGTCGTCGTCTCATCTAACTTCGTGAAAATAAGCTTGTAGTCCGCCATCTCCTTATAGGAATCCGCAATACTGATTAAATCCTTATACTTCGTCGTGGCGCTCAAGACAAGATGCACCTCGCTTTCCACCCTGTCGTCCACGGAATGTATAATATTACGCATGTTATCTTTCTGTGTTGTGTTCTGGTGGGAATGTCCCGCCGTATCGATCAAAATATAATCGTAGTCCTTAAAGTCCTCAAGCGCCTTATTGATTTCCTCCACCGTATAGATGACACGGAACGGCACCTCCAGAATGTTCGCGTAGGTGCGCAGCTGCTCCGCCGCGGCAATACGGTAAGTGTCCGCGGTTAAAAGCGCCACCTTCTTCTTCTCATCCACCCGGAACTTCGAAGCGATCTTGGCGATCGTGGTGGTCTTTCCGACGCCTGTGGGTCCGATAAAGAACACCAGCTTGATGCCGCTTGACGCCGGCTCTATGCCGCTCGGCTTGCCAAACTTTAAAATCATCTTCTGATAGGTATTCGCCAGCGCATAGTCAAAGGGAATGTTCGGCTTGTTTATCAGCTCAATCTCATCCATGATTTCTCTGGCGTACTTTTCATCCACCTCGTTCTCCAGCATGGTGTCATGCAGAAGGTGCATGAATTTATCCGTTTCCGTCTCCTCTTTTTTCTCCTCCGCCGGCTCTTCTTTCTCCTCCTCGGGCTTTTGGAGCTGCTGCTCTAAGAGCGACTGCAGGCTGTCCAGCTTCTCCTCTATCGCGCTGTTATTTTCCCGTTTCTCGTTGATGACACTGTTATTTTCCCGCTTTTCCGGTGTTTCAATAACAGGTGTGCTTTTAACTGTTTCCTCTTCCTTACCCTGAGTGGAAGCGACCACGCTGCTGATGGCGGAAACCGCCGCCGTCAGCTTCTCGCTCTCCTCCTCAAGCGCCACCGTGACCTCCATCATGGGCGATTTCAGAAACGCGAAAAGACCCTTGCTTTTCACGGGCTTCACATTCATCACGACCACGCCTTCTCCCAGTTCCTTTCTGGCGTTTTCGATCGCTTCCTTTTCGGTTTTCGCAATAAATTTCTTGATTATCATTATGCTGTCACCATCCCAACAGACTGTAATTCAACGCTGGATTCCACCTCGTTGTAGGACACAACAACCAAATCCTTATAGTAGTCCTCCGTCAGCTTCTTAAAGTAAGCACGCACAATAGGGGACGTGATTACGAGCGGTATCTTGCCCAAATCCTCCAGCTTCTTGATTTCCACGCCGAGAGATTCCATAATGCTCTTGGTCTTTACGGGATCGAGGGTCAGATAAGCCCCCTGCTCCGTCTGCTTGACACTTGCCATAATCTCCTGCTCCAGCTTCGGGTCTAACGTCACCACGCTGGTCGTCTCGTTGGCGGGGAAGAACTTGCCCGAAATCGCACGCTTCAGGCTCTGTCTGACATATTCCGTCAGAATATCGGTATCTCGCGTGGTCGTCGCGTAATCCGCCAGCGTCTCGAACACCGTGAGCAGATCTCTGATGGAAATGCCTTCCTTTAAGAGATTCTGCAGCACCTTCTGTATCTCGCCGAGTCCCAAGAGCTTGGGAACCAGCTCCTCCACAAGAGAGGGGTTCGTCTCTTTTAAGTTGTCCACCAGACTCTGTACATCCTGTCTCGTCAAGAGTTCTGATATGTACTGTCTGATAATCTCCGTCAGATGCGTCGCAATGATGGACGGCGGGTCAACCACCGTGTAACCCATGCTCTCCGCGCGCTCTCTCTGCCCCTCTGTAATCCAGATAGCGGGCAGATGGAAGGAAGGCTCGAACGTGGGAATACCCGTAATCTCCTCCTCCACATAGCCGGGGTTCATCGCCATATAATGGTCAAACAGAATCTCGCCCTCGCTGACCTGTACCCCTTTTATTTTAATAATATATTGGTTCGGATTCAACTGTATGTTATCACGCAGACGAATAATCGGCACAACCGTACCAAGTTCCAGCGCAATCTGCCTTCTTATCATAACCACGCGGTCTAAAAGATCGCCACCCTGATTGACATCCGCTAAGGGAATAATGCCGTAGCCAAACTCCAGCTCAATGGGGTCTACCTGCAAAAGCGAAGTAACGTTCTCCGGCTGCCTGATTTCCTCCGCCGCTGCTTCCTCCTCGTCCGCTTCATGCTCGATCACCGCCGTCTCGATGGTGCCCGCTATCACTCTGCCGACTACCACAAAGATAAGACCGAGTCCCACAAACACAACAGGATTCAAAGGCGTGACGATTCCCAGAAAAGCAAGCACCGCACCCACCAGATACATAACCTTTGGCGTGCCGAAGAGCTGGCTGATTAAAACAGTACCGAAATCCGCCTCCTTGGAACCCTTTGTCACCAGAATACCTGTTGCCAAAGAAATCAACAGAGACGGAATCTGGCTCACCAGACCGTCACCGATAGTAAGAATCGTAAATTTATTGAGAGCTTCCGTTATCTCCATTCCCTGACGAAACACGCCAAAAGCGATACCGCCCACGATATTGATAAAGGTGATCACCAGACCGGCAGTCGCATCTCCCTTTACATATTTCACGGCACCATCCATGGAGCCAAAGAAAGAGGACTCATCCTGAATCTTTTCCCGGCGTTCCTTCGCCTCCTCATCCGTAATCGCGCCGGTGTTTAAGTCCGCGTCGATTGCCATCTGTTTACCCGGCATCGCGTCCAGCGTAAATCTCGCCGTCACCTCAGCCACACGCTCGGAACCTTTGTTGATGATCATAAACTGCACAATAATCAGAATAATAAACACCAGTACACCAATGACAAGATCACCACCGCCCACGTACTGTCCGAAAGTCTGCACCACGTTACCAGCATCGCCTTCCGACAGAATCAGTCTGGTGGAGGAGACATTTAACGCAATCCTGAAAATCGTCGTAAACAACAGTATCGTCGGATAAAAAGACATTTTCAGCACTTCATTGGCAAACATACAGCTAAACATGACAGTAAAGGCAACCGCGATATTGCAGGCAAGCAGTACATCCAAAAGTCCCGACGGAATCGGCACAATCAGCATGATAAATGCCGCTAACAGATACAGCGTAACGCCTACGTCCCCAATTCTCAATTTCTGCACCGCGGTTCACCTCCTTTCCTAAAGTAACACGTGTTATATCATGTTTAAACTCAAACTTTTCCCTTCAAGTGGTATACGAAAGCAAGCACCTCCGCCACCGCCTGATACAGCTCCGGCGGCACCACGCTGCCCACCTCCACATTCGCGTAGAGCATACGTGCCAGGGGTTTATTTTCCACAATCTCAATATGGTTTTCCTTCGCCACATCCTTAATCTTCTGTGCCAGATAATCGGCACCCTTCGCCACCACATAAGGTGCATCGTAAACCTCAGGCTCATACTTGATCGCCACTGCGAAGTGGGTCGGGTTCGTGATGACCACGTCCGCTTCCGGAAGCTGCTGCATCATGCGGCGTCTGGAAGCCTCCATCATTCTCTGCCTCTGCTTGCTCTTGATCTGGGGATCTCCTTCCGAGTTCTTATACTCGTCCTTGACCTCCTGCTTCGTCATCTTCATATCCTTTTTAAACTTAATCTTCTGATAGGCAAAGTCCGCAGCGGCAATCAGCATATAAAACAGGGATATCCGGATTCCCAGATTGATTACCAGCTTACCTACCTGTGCAATCCCCTGATTCAGGGAAATATCATAAAGCTGGTAAATCGGCGGCATATTCTTTTCCAGATAATTTTTCACCACATAACCGATCAGCGCCAGCTTTAATACGGATTTCAGCAGTTCCACCAGCGAATTCGGCGAAAAAATCCGTTTAAATCCGTTAATCGGATTCAGCTTACTGAACTTCGGTTTCAGCGGCTTCGTCGTAACCTTCCACTTCACCTGCAGAAGATTCGTGATAAAAGCTACAATAAAACCCACCAGAAGGAAAGGCACGATGATCTGCAAAATCCGCAGCATGGCATTCACAAAAATTGCCCGAAAGGTCTGATTCTGGATATGCCCCTCGTACAGTTTGGCATACGCCGGAATCTGGGAATACAGATAGTGCATATTCCCCACAAAAACCGTTCCCATATACTGTACCAGAAAACGGAGCATCAGGAATGCCGCCAGCATCTCAAAAGCGTTGGTCACCTCTTTGCTCTTCGCTACCTGACCTTCCTTACGCGCATCGGATAATTTTTTACTGGTAGGTTCCTCCGTTTTTTCTCCGCCGGGTCCGTCCTTGGCAAAGAACTGGAGATTATACTGTAAGATCAACTCATCCCCTCCACAAAGGATACAATCATCCGTTTCATCTGCGTGAATACATTGTCTGACAATGCCGGAAGCATCCGTACCGACAAAAAGAGGATGCCCAGTCCCACAAGCACCTTAAGCTGCATACCGACAGCAAACATATTAAACTGCGGGGACACCTTCGCCAATACGCCAAGCACACAATTCAAAAAAATCATGGCACAGAAAATCGGCAGTATGATGCGGAATCCAATCATAATATAATCTCCCAAAAACAGAAGAATGGACTCCAGCAGCGCCTCCCGCTTAAAGACTGCACCGTTTATCGGAATTAAGGTAAAGGTTTCTGCCAGCGCTCTTATAAGATACTGGTATAAGCCTGAAATAATCATCAACAGCGTAAACATGTACTGATAAAACACACCCGTAAAGGTTGCCTGCTCTCTGGTGGTCGGATCCATCAGCGAGACCATGGATAAACCAATCTCCATATCCGCGATGCTTCCGGCAAAGGAAGTCACCGTGGTGCATATCTGGGCGCCCCAGCCAATGAGAAAGCCCGTCAGCGCTTCCTTCATCACAATCATCGCGTAACCCAGGACCGTGTTATAAACCACTTCGTTACGATCCACTGACAGATAGAGCAGATAGGCGAAAAAAATGCTGAAACCAATCTTCACTCTGTGGGGCACATTTGACATGCTGAAAAACGGAGCAACATACACAAAACAGCTGACCCGCACGAGAATCAACAAAAAATATTCCAAATCCGCATAAGTAAAGCTGATGTCTACCATAATATCACTTTCTCAAAACGGGCATACCCTTATCTGACATAGAGGTTAAAATCGTTCCATAACCCCGTCATAAATTCCACCATATTGTTTAAAATCCAGTGACCCATAACGATTAACGACAGAAAAATCGCCAGCACCTTCGGCACGAAGGTAAGCGTCTGTTCCTGAATCGAGGTGACCGTCTGGAAAATACTCACACACAGACCCACACACAAAGACACTAACAGCATCGGCGCCGCACATTTGATGATCGTAAAGATTGCCTGCTCGGCAATGACCGTAACGTCATTGGCTGTCATTTACCCACCCTCCTAATAATAGAATGTTTCCACAACACCCTTGATCACCAGATACCAGCCGTCCGCCAGCACGAAAAGCAGGATTTTAAACGGCATGGAAATCGTAGTCGGCGGCAGCATCATCATACCCATACTCATCAGAGTGGACGCGACCACCATATCAATCACAATAAACGGAATATATATGAGGAAACCGATAATAAACGCCTGCCGCAGTTCGTTGATGATAAACGCGGGCACAAGCACGCTAATCGGTATGTCGTCCAGTTCACCGTTCCACTCGGTACGGGAGAGATCCATGAAAAAGTTCACATCGCTCATCTGCGTCTGCCCGTACATAAACTGACGAATCGGCGCAGCCGCAGCCGTAATCGCCTCCTCCTGCGTCAGCTCCCCCGCCTCGAAGGGCACGATCGCATCCGTGTAAACCGCCGCCAGCGTGGGCTGCATCACATAGAAGGTCAAAAACAGGGCTATGCCTATCAACACCGTGTTCGGCGGAGCCGTCTGCGTATTAAGCGCCTGCCTCGTAAAGTGGAGTACAATAATAATCCTCGTAAACGAGGTTAACATAAGAATCAATGACGGCGCAATAGCAATCAAGGTAAGAATAATCAGAATACGCAGCGCGCCATTCACACTTCCGTTACCATTGTTGTACGTAACCGTCACCGTATTGGCGATATTCAGTTCAGCCAGATCTTCGGCGCTCTCCGAGGCACCGGGCGGATCCACATTGGTCCTTTCACTTTCCGTACCGGTGAGATTGGAGTCCCGGTATGGCGTATCGGTCACCGATGTCTCGCCGGTCACCGTATCCGGTCTGTTATCCTCTACCGCGTAAACGGTCTGCCCCCGGCTAAGACACAATATGCCTGCCATCATCAGCAGGCATATTAACTTTGCCAAATGATATCTGGAAAAATATCTCTTCATTCGTCTCGCCCGTCTTCTTTTTCCAGAATTCTTTCTTTCTGTATTTTTGCGAGTACGTCCTTAAAAGTGAACGCACTTCCAAAAGACCCCTCGGGAAAGCTTAAATCCTCCTCGGGAATCTCTGATAACATTGTAACAGTATCTTTACAAACTGCAACTGCCAAATACTTCCGCCCGACTCTGATAATCTGGACATACTTATTATTTGACAGCCGAAGCGACTCAATCAGCTCCATATTCGTGCCCGCCGACTTACCCTTCTGGTAACCGCCGATCCATCTGGTCACAAAGGCGGTAATCGCCAGCACAAATACAAACAGTATCAATACTGTCATAAACTGCACATAGGAGTCAGCCCTATCTGACAATGCAGAAGCAAGAAGCATTATCCTACAACCTTCTTCACAGCCTCTAAAACACGGTCAGCCTGGAAAGGTTTTACGATAAAGTCCTTGGCGCCGGACTGAATGGATTCAATAACCATCGCCTGCTGACCCATAGCGGAGCACATAATAACCATAGCGCCGGGGTCGCCCTCTTTGATCTTCTTGAGCGCCTGAATACCGTCCATCTCTGGCATCGTGATGTCCATCAGCACAAGGTCGGGCTTCAGCTCGTTGTACTTCTCAACCGCTTTTGCGCCGTTCTCTGCCTCTCCTGCCACGTTATAGCCGTTCTTTGTCAGGATGTCTTTGATCATCATTCGCATAAACGCTGCATCATCACATACTAAAATATTTTTTGCCATCTCTCTTCTCCTATCACATATTATTTGATAATTTCGGTTACCCGAATACCAAAGCTCTCCTCGATTACCACTACTTCGCCCTTAGCTACAAATTTACCGTTAACCAAAACGTCAATCGGTTCGCCGGCGATTTTATCCAACTCAATGATGGTTCCCGGTGCAAAATCCAAAATATCCGAAATGGATTTGGATGTTCTCCCCAGCTCCACCGTTACCTCCAACGGCACATCCTTAATCAGTTCGATGTTTTCCTGACTCTGTAAAGGATTAAAGTCTCCGGCAAAGTTCTGGAACTGAACAGGCTGTACATTCATGCCCGGCTGCATCACCATCTGGGGCATCATCTGCATCTGGGGCATCATCTGCATTTGCGGCATCGCCTGCGGCATTCCCATCTGCATCTGGCTCATGTCCATCTGCGGCGCCTGCGCCTGCATGGGCTGTGCCTGCGGCATCTGCTGCGGCTGTGGAGCCGGCGCGGGCGCCGGTTCAGGCGCTGCAGCGGGCGCAGCCGGCTGCGCGTCTTCCTGATTCAGAATAAAGGTATCGTATACATCCTTCGCAAATTCTATCGGATACAACTGCATGATGGTGGAATCCACCAGCTCGTCAATCTGCATTCTAAAAGAAATCTTGACAAAGGTTCCTTCCAGGAAATCTGCGATATCACCGCCCGATTTAAACGCCGTAAGATCTACCAGACTTGCCTCCGGCGGACTGATGTCGATCATTTTGCCAAACATGGTGGAAAGCGCTGTGGACGAAGCTCCCATCATCTGGTTCATGGCTTCTGAGATTGCGGAGAGGTGCAGCTCCCCCAGTTCTCCGTCCGTATTGCTGCCATCGCCGCCCATCATCAGGTCGGTGATAATCTTTACGTCATGCTCCTTTAAGATCAGGATATTCGATCCATCCAACCCCTGTGTATACTTAATAAGAATAAATACGCAGGGCTTCTCGTAATCTTCCAGTACATCCTTCCACGTCGCCAGCTTTACAATCGGCGTCGTGATGTTGACCTTTCGGTTTACAACAGAAAACAGGGTGGTCGCAGATGCACCCATACTGATATTGGCAACTTCACCAACGGCGTCTTTTTCCGCTTCTGTCAACAGCGTATCATCCGCATCCGGCCCGTCAAAAACCGATGCTTCAGCCCCGGCGTCCGAACCCGCCGAATCATCATCGCCATTCAAGAGTGCGTTAATTTCATCCTGTGATAACATTCCGTCCATACTTCTATTCCCCCTCTCTGATCACCGATGTAACTCTCACAGCATTCTTATCCCTGCTTGTGCCGGGAAGCGCGGTGAATTTCTTGATATTACCCACATACACCGTAAGCTCCTGTTCTACCTCGGTATCTAATCGTATAATGTCGCCGAGCTGCAGATTCACAAAATCGGTGACCGATATGCTCGTCTTTCCCAGTACGGCTTTGACCGGGACATCCACTCTCTTGACGAGAGCCTCGATGTATTCCTGGAAATCCTCGTCGTCCTGCTCCTGCATGTTCGCATACCAGAACTTCGTATTGAGCTTATCCATGACGCTCTCCAACGTGAAGAAGGGGAGACATACATTCATAAAACCTTCCACCTCACCTATTTTCATATTCAAGGTGACGATGGCAATCATATCGTTCGGCGCGATAATCTGGGCAAACTGAGAATTTGTCTCAATCCGCTCCAGCATGGGATTGATGTCCACCACGTTTTTCCATGGTTCCCGCATCAGCTGCATACAGACTACCATCATCTTTTCTATGATCGTCATCTCAATTTCGGTGAACTCCCTGCCCTTTTCCAGCGGGTCGCCGGCTCCGCCCAGCATTCGGTCTATCATGGTAAACCCTAGCTGCGATGCCAGCTCTATCAGTATCATTCCCCCCAGAGGGTGAAAGTTCACAACCCCCAGAATAACCGGATTCGAAAGGGAGTTGGAAAACTCCGAAAAGATAACCGTCTCGGAACTGGTCACCGATATCTGTATATTCTTTCTCAGATATACCTGCATGCTTGTGGAGAGCAGCCGCCCGTAATGCTCATATATAATTTCCAATGTGCGCAGATGTTCTCGCGAAAACTTAGTCGGCCGCTTAAAGTCGTAATCCTTAATCTGTTTTTCATCCGCGCCATTCAGTTCCTCTGTGTCCAGCTCACCGCTGCTCAAGGCGGCAAGCAGATTGTCTATCTCGCTCTGTGATAGTACCTCACCCACGAAAGTTCACCTCCTGCGGCAGTCTTTTAGTCTAAGCACTATCCAAACATGATGTCGCCGAAGGACACGTTATAGATAAACTTGGAATCAAACATTTGCTGTATTCTGTTTATGATTTCTTTCTTGATTTCTTCCTGATTGTCGCGCGCCTCTTCCATCGTATAGTTCGCAAACACGCCGTTAATCTCATCCTTAATCAGCCCTTCCCTCGTCGCCAGATTCTCGGCGGAGCCGTACTCCTTATAACCGTCGGCTTTGGTGTTGATGGAAAGGGTAATGGAAACGATACAGTAGTGATCCTTGTCGTCTCCCTCGCTCTTTTTCAGCGGAATCGTCATATTCTCGGCAAAAGAGTAAGTCTCGGTATCCGCCATGGAAACGACCTCCTCCGCCGCGCCCTCCGTGCCCGACGACAGTTCCAGATTCAGTGCCGTGGCGATGTTGTCAACCAGCGCAGATGTCTTCTTAGAAGCGGGCGCCACGCTGAACATCATTATGGCGGTCAATACGATATTCACAATCAACAGCGCCAGAATAATAACGGAAATCAGATTCTTCTTCATAGCCTTCGTTTTCTCCTTCTACACTTATCTTAATAAGAACTGAGAGAATTATATATCTTAATCTCAACTCTTCTGTTCTTCGCTCTTCCCTCGGGAGTGGAATTGTCCGCCACCGGGAGATATTCGCCCCGACCCGCGTGTTTCACGTTCGCCGGATTCAGATTCGTGATTGAGAGAATATAGTCAAACACCGACAGTGCACGCCCGGAGCTCAATTCATTGTTATTAGAATACTTTGCTCCCGACATAGGAACATTATCCGTGTGTCCCTCAATCTCTATCGTTCCCTGTCCGTAACGCTCCAGAATCAGACCTACCTGGTCTAAAACCGGCTTTGCTTCTTCCTTCAAAAGCGTACTGCCCGAATCAAAAAGCAGAGAGCCTTTCAGGGTTAACTGGACAAACTGCGCGGTAAACTGCACATCCACTTCGTCCGCCATATCCCTCTCGTCAACTGCTTCCTGAATCTTCTCGGCGAGCGCCTCGGATTCCTCCATCTGCGCTTCCTCAAGCTGTTCTTTCGCGGCAGCCGCATCCTGCGCCATATCCTCGTCAACAGTCTGCCCCTCATCCAGCTTGCCCGTACTGTTTATAAAATCATCCAGCTCATTGAGCTGGCTGACGCCGTTACTGATCAAAATACCGTCGCCAATCGCCTGTGCGCCTCCGTCAAACACGGAAAACGCCTGATTCAAAGACGCTATGATCGCATCCTGCTTCGCTTCATCCACATTAGACATCGCAAAGAGCAGCACGAAAAAACAGAGCAGGAGATTCATCAGATCACTGAAGGTCGCCATCCACGCCGGTGAGCCTTTTGGCGGGTCTTCCTGCTTCTTCTTAGCCATTTTCCTCACCTCCGCCCTCTTCACCGGAGGAACCTCTGTCCGCAGGTGCAAGGAAGGACTTCAGTTTTTCCTCGATGACACGGGGGTTCTCACCCGCCTGAATAGAAAGGAGACCTTCTATCTCAATCTCCTTCATCATCATTTCTTCGTCGTTCTTACCCTTCAGCTTCGTGGCAACAGGCGCACAGATCCAGTTCGCAAGGACAGAACCGTAGAAGGTCGTAACCAGAGCGACTGCCATGTTAGGACCGACCGCCGCAAGGTCGGACAAATCCTTCAGCATGTTAATCAGACCAATCAGGGTACCGATCATACCCCAAGCAGGACCCATGGCTCCCAGATTCTCCCAGAAACCAATCTTTTCCTTATGTCTTCCCTCCACGCTGACGAGCTCCGTCTCCATAATGGCACGAACAAGTTCCGGATCCGTACCATCGACGATAAGGAGAATGCCCTTTTTCAAAAACTCGTCGTCGATATCGCTCGCCGCTTCCTCCAAAGAAAGGAGACCTTCTTTACGAGCAACGTTAGAAAGCTCTATGATCTTCTGAATGATCTCCGGCACGTTCATCGTGGACGTCTTGAAGATAAGTCCGATACTCTTCAAACCGCCGACAAACCCCGCCATGGGATAACTCGCCATAATACAGCAAAAAGCGCCGCCAAAAGTAATCAACGCTGACGGAGGGTCAAGGAAACTCAACACGGCGGAGAACGATTTGCCGAACACCATACCGAATATCATCAAAGAAAAACATACTACCAGACCGATAATCGAAGCTATATCCATATGTACACACCCACTTTTACACTAGTCTGCAAAAATATCCTTTCTATACGATTTTACTAAATTTTTCACTTCTTGTCTACTTTCTTTTACAATTATTTTCCGTCCGGTCGTAAAAGACAGCACGGTATCGGGGGTTTCCTCCACCAGCTCCAGCAAATCCGGATTGATGAGCACCTTCACGCCGTTAATCTTCGTGACTTCTACCATAGACAAGCCCCCTTTTCACTTCCTATATCTCACAACTCATTTATTTTACCACACATCTACAAAAACTGCAAAAAGAAATTTTACCAATCCGCCCCGGTATACGTAAAAAAGGGGACTTCTCCGCGGCATCCCGCGCAAAAGTCCCCTTTCTTCATTTTATATTATCTCTTAAGGTTTACCAGCTCCTCCAGCATGGAGTCGGAGGTGGTGATAATACGGCTGTTCGCCTGGAAACCACGCTGCGTCGTGATCATCTCGGTGAACTCGCCCGCCAGATCGACGTTACTCATCTCCAGCACGCCGGATTCCATGGAACCCTCGCCGTCTGAGGTAATGTCGATGCCGGTGCCGTCGAACTCGCCGGAGTTTAAGGTCGTCTTGTAGAGGTTATTTCCTGCCTTCGCAAGACCTGCCGCATTGGCGAACTTCGTCACCGCAATCTGTCCCAGCAGCTTGGAGAGACCGTTGTCGTAGGAAGCCCGGATTTTACCGCTCTGGTCTATTTCTATACTAATCAGCGCGCCGAGCTTACGACCGCTGCCGAGGTTGTTCTCGCCGCCGTCGCCGTTGTCGTAGGCGACTGTAGACGTCTTGCCGTTGTTGCCGTTCCAAAGCGGTGAGAAATCGATGGAAATGTCGCTGAAATGACCGAGATCCACATTCTGTCCGGTCAAATCCGTCGCGGAACCCGCGAAGTCCAGCGTCACCGAATCCTGCTCCGGCGCCCCCACATAGGAGAAATTACCGGTCTGGGTGTCAAACACAAGCGCCTGACCCACATAATGCTCGTCGCGGGTGATGCTTGCATGACCGTCGGGCGTAATATAGTTGATACTGTACGCCGTGTTGTCAGTGGATGTCAGCCCGTAAGCGCGCTGCAGAATCTCTGCTCTTGCCTCGTCGCTGCCGTCATCCTTTATGGTTACGCCAAAGGTTCCTGTTGCGGAAAGCACAGAGTCTTCCGTAGTGTCAAACTTCGCTTCAAAATTAAGGGTAATCGCCTTTTTATCATCCATCGTAACCCCGGGAGGATTGGCGATCGTCAGACCCTCACCGCCGAGTGCGCCCAGAATGCTTGCCCATGACGGATCATCAGGATCCGGTTTCCCGTCAGCGAGAGTATTACTGGTTATCTTAGTAAGCGGTATCTCTACAGGGGTTCCATATTTCCCCGTTGTCGGATCTTTTGCCGCATAATAGTACGCATTCTTTTCCTCGTCAAAGGTCAGCCCGTACTGCTCCTGCAGAGTCTTCTTATCCAGCGTCACCGCACCCGTCATAGTGACCTCTGTACCCTTAGTCACCGCACCGGCAGCAGGAGCCTTCACCTTCAGGTCATCCGCCATGCCCATCATCACATTATCTGCGAAACCGTCCAAAATCTCGCCGTACTGATAGTTCACCGTAAAGGATTTTGTCGCCTCATCATAGCTTACGCTGCCGTCATCGGGAAGGCTGTAAACCTTCGTCTCCTCGATATGTCTTTCCTGCCCGAAGGTCGCGATCTGGCTGATGTCGTTTACATTGTAGTAGTCTTTCAAAGACCGCGCGTTGCTGTCTTTGATATCGTCAAGCTGCACATAATACTGTCCGTCCTTGCTCAGTGCGTGGATACTGAACTGCGCCGTGTAGGAATAACCCTCTGCGTCAAAAAACTTCAGTGTTCTCACAAGACCCGACTTGCTGTGAAGATTCGTGTCGTTCTTATCCACAATACCGGATACGATTGCGTTTGTGGTCGCTTCCGCGGGAGCCGTCAGGTTCTGCGCTCTCATGACCTGCAGCGCCTGCACGGGACCGGACTGGATATTGCCGTCATCATCCAGTCCCCAGCCCATCACCTTGTAGCCGGTGCTCGCCATAACGAGGTTGCCCGCGCCGTCGATCGTGAAAGAGCCGTCTCTCGTGAAGAAGTTCTGGGAGCCGCTGTTTACGATGAAGAAGGACTCGCCCGAAATCATCACGTCCCACGGGTTGTTCGTGGACTGGGCGGAGCCCTGTCTCGTAATCGCGGTGTTGATCGCCGCCGTCTTGGCGCCCAGACCAATCTGTCTGGCGTTGATACCGCCGCGCCCCGTATCCGCGTTCGCGCCGGAAGCCGCCTGTGTCTGCTGGTAGAGCAGGTCGCTGAACACCATGTTCATCGACTTGTATGCCGTTGTGTTTACGTTTGCAATGTTATTACCGATAACATCCATTCTGGTCTGGTGGGTCTTAAGACCTGCCACGCCAGAAAAAAGTGATCTCATCATAGTGAAATGACCTCCTTCAACTTGTGTGGAACCGTCCGTCCTCTCTGTCGGTCGAGGACGCTAAGCCTCCTGTAAGGTCCGGCTTATATAATGACCGCTCCGTCTATGTTTGTGAATACGTTTTCATCGGCCTCCGTCTGGTCCATCGCCGTGATGACCGTCTGATTCGGTACGCTCACGATAAATGCGAGGGAATCTACCATGACCAATGACTCCTTGATTCCCTTCTCCGAGGCTTTTGCCGCTCCTAAGTTCAGGCGTTCGACCTGCTCCTCGGTCAGTTCAATATTTCTGTCCGTCAGCCGGTTTGCCGCATGCTTGGAGAATCTGACTTCTCCCGACTGCCCCATCCCGTCCGTCTTTTTTGACAGAATATCCTGAAAGCTTATGCCTCCCGGTGCAGGCGCTCCGTCCTTGGATCTGCCCGTCTTTAAATATTGATCCTGAAGCTGCTCTATCGAAGGGAAAGAACTGCCTTGAATCTTCATACTCTCTCCTCCCTGAGATCATCGCCCCGCTGTGGCTTACTTGTCGTCGCCGCCTTTATCATCGTCGCCGCCGTCCTCGTCGTCTCCCTTATTCGCTTCGGCAATCGCTACCAGATCCTTCATTTTCGCCACATACTTCTTCATGGAATCAATCTGTTCATCCGTCAGGAAGCTTCTCTGGTATTCGTTCATGTTGTCATACATCTTGCCCATCTCTTCCACCTTCGCGCGGTCCGCAATCGTCAGATTGTTGATATCAGGAAGTTTGTTTAAGATGTTCAGGAACTCTGCACCCATCCTGTATGCTTCCAGGTAGGTCGGATCCGCCACCGTATCCAGATCGTCCATCGAATAAAGGTCGCCGTTCACAGACAAATATGCTTTATTCTTCTCGTAAACCACATAGTCTACGTTACCCTGCACGGTCGTCTCCCTGCCCTGAGAATCCTTCACCTTCAAGAGCACGGTCTCGCCCACCAAGCTCGACGCCCGGAAAAGATCCATAGATGCGCTCATGTTCTGCATCTGCTCTAGCTCCGAGAATGTCGCGTACTGGGAAATATACTCCGTGTTGGAGGTAGGCTCCAGCGGATCCTGATACTTCATCTGCGCCACCAAAAGCTGTAAGAAAGCGTCCTTATCAAGTGTGTTGCTGCTCTGCGCCTTTTTCTTGGCTTCCGCCAGAGACGCCGCAGAATTAGATTCCACGAACTTTCCGTCTTCTACTTTCTGTACTACTCCCATTCTTTCACTCCTTTCATAAACTGCTCGATTCTCTCGCAGTTATCTACGCGGTATAGTCTACCGTATTGCCGTTTGCCTGCATCATCTCCACCGCGATACGCTCCGAATCGTCGAGTGCCTCAAGACCTTCCTCCTCCATCTCATCAAGGTTTAAGTTGATCCTTCTCGCGCCCTTCTTCGCATTTTCGCTCTGCTGCTGTGATGCGTCCTGCTCTGCGCCGTACTGCTCGCCGTAAGCATGGTTTGCAACCGTCACTTCCACGGCTTCCACCTTGATGCCCTGCTCTTCAAACTGTTCCTTAAGCTGGATCATCTGTGTTTCCAGAACTGCCTTCACGGTCTCGTTCTGTGCCGTAAACTGCGCTGTGATAACACCGTCCTTCGCCGCGAGCTGTACATGCACCGTACCCAGACTTGCGGGATGTAACTGCATCTCCATCTCCTGCATCTCGGGCTTTACGTTAAATCTCATGTACTCTACGATCTGATCCATGATCTGGTTCGTCTCGGGCTGTGTGTATACCGGCTGCTCCGCCGGCGCTTCCACCTCTTCCAGGTGTCCCGTCAGGTTCTGTAAGAAAGCGCTGCCCGCGTTATTTCCCGTCGCGTGCTCTTCTCCCTGATGTCCCGTGTCCGCCGTCTCCTCTTTCTTCATAACAGGAGCGGTTTCCGGCTTTCCGGTGTCCGTGACCTGCTCGTTTACATGCTTCTCACCGCTGGCGTCGTCTACCGTCACCTTGATCTGTACGGTGCCGCCGTCCTTCTGTACGGATACCGCATAATCTTTCATGCCCTCCACGCTTACTTCCGGCTTCTCCGTCATCGGCGCTTCTGTCTCCGGCATGTTAAGTACGGGTTCTCCCTCTACAGGCGCTTCCTCCTCCGCGCTCATCTGCGCCATCAGCGCGTCTAGTTCCTCAGCGCTCAGTCCTAGCTCATCCTGCAGCGTCACAAGCGTTTCATCCACTGTTTGGAAAAGCTCCTGCAGATTACCGTAAAGCGTCTCGTCTGTGACCAGAGCCAGCTCATCCGTATTGTCTGTCAGATTTAATAACAGCTGTTTCAAATTCGCTGGGTCAAAGAGAACTACCGCCGTCAGTCCTAAGACTTCCATGGCTTCTTCCACTTTTTCTAAGGGAATATCCATCACATCGACGATCTCACTGACAATCTCTTCTGCCGCTTTCTTTACAGTATCCTCTGTTTCGGCGTCCTGTGTCTGCACATCCTTCGTCCCGGTCGTCTTGCCATCATTGTCCTGCTCTACCGCGCTCTTCGCATCGTCCGCAGACGCATCCGCCTCTTCGGGCTTCTTCGTCCCTTCCGTCTGCTCTGCGCCTTCCTGCCTCACCGCGTCTTTCGGCTGCGCCGTCTCCTGCGCGCTCTTCACAGTCTCCGTCACCGCCTGCTTCGGCGCTGTGGCTGCCACAGAGCTTCCTGCCTGCGCTTTCTGCAGTCCGGTAAGCTGCTCACTCATTTTATTCATGAGCTTATCAAAGCGTTCCTGCACGACTTCCTCCGGCTTCCCGGATGTCTGACTTCCCTGCACCGTCCCATAGGACGACAGGGCGTTTACATTGTTTACCGTCATTCCTTGCTCTTTCCTCCTTTCTGTAGTTTTCAAGGTACTAATATATATAACACATGTAACGGAATAAGCTGCTCCGTTACATGGTATATATCGGCATTCTTCCGCTGTCAATAAAGCGGTTTTTCTAAGATTCTCTCAAGAAATCACTCGTCGGGATCCATGATTCTGGTAATCCTCGCCGCTGTCTCGGCGTCCATCGCCCCGAGAATCTCACCCCTGTCCGCCGGCTTCATCTGCGCCAGAATCTTCGCCGCCAGATCCAAATCATCAGTCATTGCCTCAAAGATGGAAGCCGCCTGCGAAGCCTCCATCTCCGCATACGCCTGCGCATAATCCTCAACCCGCGCATCCGTCTCCAGCTGCTGCACGACCTGCTTATACAAATACTCCGCCGTGGTGGGGTCTATACTCTCGTAATACTTCTGGTACTCCTCCGCCCCCGGACCGTTCTCGGCGTAGACCACTTCCTCATAAAACTCTGTCTTGATGCGCTCAAACTCCACCTGCGCGTCCTCAAAGGTCTGCAGGCGCTCAATCTCTGCCCGAAGCTCTGTCAGCTCCTCGGAATCTACGCTGCTTGCCGCCTGCGCATCCTCCAGCTCCAGCTCCAGCTCTTTGATGTAATCCACCGCTTCGCGCAGACTCGTATAACCGCCGTAAGACTCCTCGTCATCCGTCGTGACCGTGGAATCCGTCGGCAGGATCTTATTGACCACAGGCACATCTTTTAACACCGGAGCGAGCACCCCGGAACCGAAGCCGCCCACATCCAGCTTAATCAAAAGGCAGAGAATCGCTACCCAGATAATTACAATAACAACCGTTACTAAAAAGACGGAAACACCGCCGCCCTCGTCGTCGTCAAGCTGCGCTTCCTGCTCCGAAATTTCCTTGGCGCGCTGTTTCGCTTCCTTTTTCTGTGCTTTCCGGTCGCTTTTAATCTTATTGCGCTCTTCCTTTAGTCTCTTTTTTTCCGCTTTTTTATCAATGGGAGGTTCCATACCCATATTCATATTCGTCGCTTCCGCTGCCATTCCCATTTTCCTTTCCACGCTGCCCGTAGGTGTAACTCGTCAATTCGTCCACCACCTTGAATTCGGCTGCCTTTTCTTCTTCCATAAATTGAGCAAGCGCCTTTTCCTTGAGCTTTTCGTGCATCTTACGCTCCTGCATGATTTCCGTCAGCTTCGCCCGAGCCCATTCTAACGCTTCCTCGGCTTTCCGCACCATAAGCGCCTGCGCCGCGATCATTTCATCCATGATAAGCACGGCGTTGCGGTTATCCCGCAGCTCGTTCGCATGGAGAGCCCTTCCGCGTATCCGCCTGCCCTCCTCGATATATGCTTCCTTGCGCGCAATCAGCGCCTGCTGCTTCTCCTGTTCTTCATTCAGCCGCATCTGCGCCCTGCCGACTTCCATCTTTGCCTGTGTCTCAAGCTGATACTTGATATTCAGGATACTCTGCATCCTGTATCTGAATTTCGCCATGGCAGGTCACCTACTCTTCCTCGTAACAGCTTCGCCTACGGCATCCCTGTTACGGAAGCTGCCCATTCCAAGTCGCCTACGGCGAGGGGCAGCTTCCCACTTGGCTCAGTCTACGCATTCTCACGGACTTTGCAGCAAGTGCAAAGTCCTGCGCTGAACTATTCTTCTGTCTCTACAAAAAGCGCCCGCATCATATCCACGGCTTCCTCATAATCATATTTGGAATCCACTTCCTGCATCAAAAAATCATTCACCGCTTCGATTTTCTCGATGGCATAGTCGATGTTTTTGTTGCTGCCGCTCTTATAAGCGCCTATATTAATCAAATCCTCCGCTTCATTGTAGGTAGCGAGCACGTTTTTCAGCTTCCCCGCAAGGAACTTGTGCTCCTTATCCACAATCTGGCTCATACATCTGGAAATACTCTGCAATACGTCAATCGCCGGATAGTGATTCTGGTGCGCCAGCTTTCTGTTTAACATGATATGTCCGTCCAGAATGCTTCTCGCGGTATCCGTAATCGGTTCGTTCATGTCGTCGCCGTCCACCAGCACCGTGTACAGCCCGGTGATCGAGCCTGTCGCCGCACAGCCCGCCCGCTCTAAAAGCCTTGGCATCTCCGAATACACGCTGGGCGGATACCCGCGCGACACCGGCGGCTCTCCGCTGGCGAGTCCTATCTCTCTTTGTGCCATGGAAAAACGGGTCAGGGAGTCCATCATCAAAAGCACATCCTTCCCCTGATCCCTGAAATACTCCGCAATCGCGCAGGCGGTCTTTGCCGCCTTGTTTCTCTCAAGGGCGGATCTGTCCGAAGTCGCTACCACCACCACGGAGCGGCGCATACCTTCTTCGCCGAGGTCGCGCTCCACGAACTCACGCACCTCTCTGCCGCGCTCGCCAATCAGGGCGATAACATTGATATCCGCCTTGGTATTGCGCGCAAACATGCCCATCAGCGTGGACTTACCCACACCGGAGCCCGCAAAAATACCGATACGCTGTCCCTTGCCCACCGTCATCAGTCCGTCGATCGCCTTCACGCCCAGCGGCAGCACATCCGAAATAATCTTCCGGCTCATGGCGTCCGGCGGCTGTGCTTCCACACTGTAGGGCACACCCGGCATATATTCTCCGTCGATTCTACCAAGACCGTCCAGCACCTTCCCCAGAAGGTCTTCGCTCACCGGCACCGTCAGGGGATTGCCCGTGTTCTCCACGATACAGCCAAGCCCGATGCCGTCGGTGTTGTCGCAGGGCATCAGAATGGTTTTACGCTCCTTAAAACCCACCACCTCCGCCGTAATCGGCGGATACTCGTCGCCCACCGGATAGATAATGCACAAATCTCCCAGCTTCGCCTCCGGTCCCGCTGACTCGATGGTAAGCCCGACCACATTCTCCACTCTGCCCTTTTTCTTAAAAAAGGTGTCGTCCATTATGCTGCTGTATTTAAAGTAATTGATTGCTGTATTCATCCGACACTTCTTTCTGCCGCAGTTTTTACTTCCATTCAGACCTTCTCATAGGATAACACTCGTAATTTTTTCGTAAGCTCCTCAAGCTGCGTCCCTACGCCGCAGTCAAAAATGCCGCCGTCCGTCTCGATCAGGCAGTCTCCCTTACCGAGCGCAATGTCCTCGATAATCTCGATCATTCCTCTGCCCGCCACAGCGCCTTCCACAAGACTCTGCTTCTGCATATTGACGTGGGGGTAATCATCCGCCGACACATGCACGATAAAAGTTCTGCTGCTCTCCACCTTTCGCAGCGTGGAATCGATCAAGTGCACCAGAATATCCCTGTTATCCATCAGATCCACGCCAAAGATATGGCTGTAGATATCCGTAATCGTTTCGATAAAGCGGGGTTCCAACTCTTCTAACATTTCGTCGAACTCCGCCTCGAGCTGCATCTTTCTATCTGCCAGCTCCTGCTTCATGCCGTCCACTTCGGACATACCTCTGGCATAGCCTTCGTCGTAGCCCTGTCTCGTACCTTCCTCAACGGCATTGACACGCGCTATCTCGGCGTCGCGTTTCGCCTGCGCCTCTATCTCGAGCGCCTGCGCTCTCGCTTCGGCAACGATGCGTTCCGCTTCCGCTTCGGCTTCCGCCTTCAACTCCTCAAAGTCCACGCCCACCGCATCGCCGGCTTTGATCACATTGCCGCTTCCTTCCCCGTCCGTAAAGAGGGCGTCCAGCTCCTCGCCTTCAATCCCACTCACGAACTCCGGCTCCCCTTCGCTGCCCTCCTCGTCAAAATCAGTCAGCGCGGCCGCGTTCGCCTTTCGGAGATTCTCCCACTCCTCAATGCGTTCCGCCACGATACTGTTACTGTCAATCACACATTTCTCTTCGCCGTCCACTCTGACCCAGCCGGCTTTGTATAAGCTTCTTGGCTTCATCTTAGACAATGATCTCGTCACCTCCGCCTCTGGAGATAACAATTTCCGCAGCATCCTCTAGTTTCCGGATGATGTTTACAATCTTCTGCTGCGCTTCCTCCACGTCTTTCATACGGACGGGACCCATGAACTCCATATCCTCCTTGATCATGACCGCAAGACGTTTAGAGAGGTTGTTAAAGATGGCATTCTGCACTTCCTCGTTGGAGCCCTTAAGCGCAATCGCCAAATCGGAGTTATCCACATCACGCAGCACACGCTGAATCGCACGGTCGTCCAAAAGCAGAATATCCTCGAACACGAACATCTTCTTTCTGATTTCGTCCGCAAGCTCCGGCTCCTCGATCTCCAACGTCTCCATGATATGCTTCTCCGTACCACGGTCCACCGTATTCAAAATCTCCACGACAGCGTCCACACCGCCGATGATTGTATAATCCTGATTCACCAGAGATGACAGTTTGGATTCCAAAACTTTCTCCACCTCCTTGATGACGTCCGGACTCGTCCGGTCCATCACTGCGATACGTTTGGTCACGTCCGCCTGTCTGTCCGGCGGGAGCGCCGAAACGATAATCGCCGCCTGTCCGGGCGCCAGATAGGACAAGATAAGCGCGATAGTCTGCGGATGTTCGTCCTGAATAAAGTTTAAGAGCTGCGCCGCGTCCGCCTTTCTCACAAACTCGAACGGTTTCACCTGCAGGGATGCCGTCAGCTTTCCGATCACGTCCATCGCTTTCTCGGCGCCGAAAGACTTCTCTAACAGCTCCTTTGCGTAGTTGATACCGCCCTCCGCGATATACTGCTGTGCCAGACATACCTGATAGAACTCGTTCACCACGCTCTCTTTGACCTGCGGCGTGATGCTCCTTGTATTCGCAATCTCCAGTGTCAGTTCCTCCACCTCGTCTTCTTTGAGGTGCTTAAAAATTGCCGCCGACTTTTCCGGTCCGAGCGCAATCATTAAGATGGCTGCCTTCTGGAGCCCGTTAATCTGCTCTTCCGCCTTCGCTGCCATTTATCCTACCCCCAGTCTTCGTTTAACCAGTTGCGCAACAGGTTCGCCGCCGCTTCCGGATTCTCTTCCACAAATTTGCCGACGAGCCGCTTCTCCTCAGACTCGTTCTCGGAGGAAATTTCTTCCAGAGCCACATCGGACTGCAGCAGCGTCTCCACGGTAAGCTCTTCCTCTTCCTCCTCGTGCTTCTCGCTCTTCATACTGCGGAGTACCACAAAGGCAAGAAGAGCCAGAATCACGATAATCAGGAGAATCTGCAGAATATCCGTCGCCGTGATCCGAGAGCCTTCCGCGTCAAAGAAAAGGTTCTCGCTGTACGCCACCAGCGTGATATTATCCACCGGAATGCCCGTCGCATTCGAAGCCGCGTTTAAAAATGTCTCATCCAGCTCTATCCGTGTGCGCTCGCTGTTCGCCAGCTTATATTCTTCCCAGCTCACGCCGTCCAAAAGCCCCTGCGCATCCACGTCCTCCTCACGAACCACATTGTATCTAATCAGGGATGCCGCCAGAGACGAGGCCGCGTAATTAATCACCCCGGAAGGCGTCTCAATGGTAACGATTTTCTCGTTGGGCAGATAGTCTCTGCTCTGCTCGCTCCTCGAGGAGCGGGAATTGTTATTATCCTCCAGCACATAGGTCGTCGTGTCGTCGTTGGAGTCCGTGCCGGGCACGCCGCCTACACCGCTTACATTCTCCTCATCGTAAAGATCCTCGTGGCTCAACACGCCCTGCGTCTGTCCGTCCGCCGGGGTGTATGTATGCTCCGTGCTTTTCTGATTGGAGAAATCCAGCACCAGATTGGGAGATACCTCCACGTTATCAAACTCATTCGTGCCGAGCATCACTCTGCGCACGCTGTTGATCATATTTTTCTCCGCTTCGGTTTTCACGGAAAGGTGGGCGTTCGCAAGCCCCGAAGGAGAATAGTTTTCATCCCCGGTAAACAGCATATTGCCCGCCGAATCAAGAATCACGATATTATCCGTGGTTTCGTTGCCGAGCGCCGTCGCCACCGCGCGCGCCAAATAGGCCGCGCTCTCCTGAGAGAACTCGTCCTTTAATTCCAAAAGCACCCACGCGGAAGATTCCTGTTCCTGCGCGATCAGCGTCCCGTCATCCTCCGGAATGTTCAGCTTCACCTTGGCACGCTGAATCGCCGAAAACATGGACAGGAAATCATTTTCCAACTGCTTTTCCAGATATACCACATACTTTTTCTGCTTGTCGGACTCCGTAGTGGAAAAACTGCCGTCCGTCACGTTCTCAATGCCCCAGCTCGCCGCCTGAATATTGTTGGCGCCAAGAAGCAGGTTCGCCCGCCCAAGCTCTTCTTCCAGAATCGTAATGTTCAAGCCGTCGTCCGTAATCTGGTAATGATACCCCTCTCCGTCGAGAAGAGCCGTCACCTCCGAAGCTTCCTTCGTGGTCTCGCACTCCCGAAGCGGTACATACTCAGGCCTGTTAAGGCTGTATACGATGAAAACAAGCGCAATGATGAGCGCCGCAACCACGCCGACGATCAGAGTCTTCTGTCTCGACGTGAAACGGTTCCACCATTCCATTATTTTATTTCCCAGTTCCTTTAGTTTTTCAATTATCTTTTCCACGGCAACTCGCTCTCCTTCGGCATTCCCTCTTACATGCTAAACGGAACTAAACCTGCATCTGGATTAGTTCTTTGTAAGCCTCCAGAAGTTTGTCCCTGATCGCCACCGTGTACTGTAATGTCGTAGATGCTTTCTGCAGGGCAATGGAAAGGTCATGGGCGTTCTCCGTCTCGCCCAGCGCCCATTTAATCTTCTCGTCTTCCGCGTTCGAAAGATAATTGTTCGTGGTATTCAGATTGTCTATCGCGGTATGTAACATCGCATCGAAGCCGTTTTCCTGATAGTCCTCGATGCGGGTCGTGGGTGCTGCCTTCGCCGCATCCCGTATCTCTCCCGCCGAGATGTTATATAATTCTGTGATATCCAAAGCCATTTTCCGTTTCCTCCAACATTCCCCGTCTTATTTCCAATCATGTGTTATTATAACACGCGTCATTTATCTATTGTGTCGTCTTATCGGCCATTCAGCATGTTCAGTCCCGTAGTCGCAATATTCTTCGTTGCCGAAAAAGCGGTACTGTTCGCCTGATAAGCGCGGGACGCGTCAATCAGGTTCGTAAACTCCGTGATGATATTTACATTCGGATACATCACATAGCCATTCTCGTCCGCATCCGGATGGGAGGGATCGTAAACCATATTCCCTTCCGTCACGTTATCCTCGTAAATGCCGGTCACCTTCACGCCGTTGCCGGAAAAGCGCTCATTCTCCTTCATCAGAATCTGATGGAAATGCGTGGGAGAGTTTTTCTCCTCAAACACCACGATCTTCCTGCGGTAAGGCGTACCGTCCTCCGTCCTTGTCGTATTGGCGTTCGCCACGTTCTGGGAAATCGTATCCATACGGAAGCGCTCCGCGGTCATGCCTGAGGCATTGATATCAAAAGCGGTAAACATTGACATGGTGATTCCTCCTTCTTCTATATCCACTATATACAGAGAATGCTGCTTTTTAAGCATTCTCTCGAGTGAGACTTAGAACTTCTTAACGAAGCAGCCTTTGCTGCTGAGTTTTAGAAGTTCTTCTCACTCACTTCATAACTGCCTGTAAGTTCTTAAATTCCTCATTCACACTCATGGAAAGTCCCTGGTACACAACCTGATTTTTCGCCAGATAAACACCCTCGGTATCCGGATCCACATTATTGCCGTCTATACGGTAGGAAAAGCCAGTATAGTCCTTATAGGCAATCGGATTCAGGCGGTTCAGCTTCACATCCGCCACCTTCGCGTCCATGGATTTGTACCGGGAGTGGCGCAGCGCCTTGGCGAGCTGCGTCTCGAAATCCACATCCTGCCTTTTATAATTCGGTGTGTCCACGTTTGAAAGGTTATTGGAAATCGCCTCGTTTCTAAGCCATGACGCATCCATCGCCTTGTCCAGCACATTCACATAATCAAACACATTCGTATCATTCAGTGAGCTCATAATCACACTCCTTCCACGTTAATACAATCCATATTCCATTATAAATAAATTATAAAAAATTACAAGGTTTTTCGATTACTTTTCACAAATTAGTGTCCCTGCAAAACGGCAAAAAAGAATCTGCAGCGCGTAAAATCGGCGCTTTTCGCAGATCCTTCTGCCAGTTATTTCTAAACTCCCGACTGTTTAAAACCTTCCCTGCTCTTTTAACTTTTCCACTTCGCCGAATACCACGTCATTGAGTACCTTGATGTAAGTGCCCTTCATCCCCGAGGAGCGGGATTCGATCACGCCCGCGCTCTCAAATTTCCGGAGGGCGTTTACAATCACCGAGCGGGTGATTCCCACTTTATCCGCGATTTTGCTCGCCACCAGAATGCCTTCCATGCCGCCCAGCTCGTCGAAAATGTGGGTGATTGCCTCCATCTCCGAAAAGGAAAGGGTGGAAATCGCCGATTTCACAACCGCCACCTTGCGGTTTTCTTCCGCGTTCTCCTCGCTGACGGCGCGCAGCATCTCCAGCCCCACCACCGTAGTGCCGTACTCACACAGAATAATGTCGTCGATATCGTACTGCTCGTCACATTTATAAAGGAAGAGAGTCCCCAGCCGCTCGCCCGATATCTCAATTGGCGCAATCACCGCCTGAAACCGCCGTATGCTGGGACTTTCAAACCCGAGTGTCTCTAAATTGACATTCTCCTTGGTGGAGAGCACCCCCAGAAGCCTTTCATTTAACATAGGGTCAATGAAACCGCCTACATGATCCACGATCAGCTCCGTGATGGACTCTACCGCCGGCGTATCCCCGAGACCTAAGACCTTGCCCTTCCTGCTCACGACCAGCACATTGGAGACCAGAATTTCCTTCAGCACATCGCAGATGTCGTTAAACACCACCTTGCCCGAATTGTTATTGTGTAACAGTTTCCCGATCTTTCTGGTCTTATCTAATAATTGCACGCTGCTCATGTATCTACCTCTTGCTCTCTGTGTCCCATCTGCCTGTCGGTTCCGGCAGTAAACACTTTGACCTATACTGAATAGTCACATTTTATCACATTATTCAGACAATTTCAACGTATGCCGTGCAATTAATCCGTAATTCCTGTCTTTTCCAATGAATATTCTTACGCTTCCGCCTTTTCCTTCGGCATGTCTTTTACAAAACCGCAGGATTCGTCGGCGCAGACAAGCTTCGTGCCCTTCTGCAGCATAATAGAGCCGCAGCGCTCACATCTTTCATCTACCGGTCTCTGCCACACCATAAAGTCACAGTCCGGATTGTCGATACAGCCGTAATATTTCCTGCCCTTCTTCGTCTTTTTCAGGACGATGTCCTTGCCGCACTTGGGACAGGCAACGCCGATCTTTTCGAAGTAAGGCTTCGTGTTTCTGCAGTCCGGAAAGCCGGGGCACGCCAGAAATCTGCCGTGAGGTCCGTACTTAATCACCATCTGCCTGCCACACTGTTCGCAGAACTCGTCGGACAGTTCGTCCGCGATCTCCACTTCCTCCAGCTCCTTCTCCGCCTTCTCCACAGCCTCCTGCAGATCGGGGTAGAAATTCTTCACCACCGTTTTCCACTTGACGCTGCCTTCCTCCACGCCGTCTAAGAGCGCTTCCATGGTGGCGGTGAAGTTCACGTCCACAATCGAGGGAAAGGCGTCCTTCATCATGTTGTTGACTACCTCGCCCAGCTCGGTCACGTAGAGATTTTTATTTTCCTTCACAATATATCTTCTCGCCAATATCGTCGTGATGGTGGGCGCGTAGGTACTCGGTCTGCCGATTCCCAGCTCCTCCATGGCGCGCACAAGCGACGCCTCCGTATAATGGGGCGCGGGCTGGGTGAAATGCTGCTTCTCCTCCAGGGAAAGCAGGGTAAGCCCCGTATCCTCCGAAATGCCCTTTATCAGCGTATTGCTCTCCTCTTTATCCTCTTCCTGCGTATAAACGCTCATAAAACCGTCAAATTTCACCTTCGATGCCGCCACGGTGAAACGGTGCTCTCCGGCGTCTATCTTCACGGAAGTCGTCTCATACTGCGCCGCCGCCATCCGGCTTGCCGCAAACCGTTTCCATATCAGCTGGTAAAGGCGGAACTGGTCTCTGGAAAGGGACTCCTTGATATCCATCGGAAGCCTGCTGATATCCGTGGGACGGATTGCCTCGTGGGCGTCCTGAATCTTTTTGTCCGACTTTTTCTCCTGCTCCACCGCCGCCGCATACGCCTCGCCGTACTTTTCCGTAATATAGGCTCTTGCCGCCGCTTCCGCTTCGTCGGATATTCTCGTGGAATCGGTACGCAGATAGGTGATGATACCCGTGGTGCCGTTTCCTTTGATTTCCACACCCTCGTAGAGCTGCTGCGCCAGACGCATGGTCTTTTGCGTAGAAAAGTTCAACACTTTGCTCGCTTCCTGCTGGAGCGTGGACGTCGTGAAGGGCAGCGGCGCTTTCTTAATCCGCTCGCCGGTCTTTACGGAGCTCACCTGATAAACCGCGCCGGACAGTTCCTTCTTAAGCTGCTCCATCTCCTGTGCGGAAGCAATCGTGCGCTTCTCCGTCTTCGTGCCGTAATATTTGGCAGTCAGGGGGTTTTTCTCCCCCTCGACTTTAAGCTGCGCGTCCAGCGTCCAGTATTCCTCCGGGATAAAGGCGTTAATTTCCTCCTCCCTGTCGCAGATAATCCGCAGCGCCACCGACTGCACGCGTCCTGCGGACAGCCCCCGCTTCACCTTCGCCCAAAGAACGGGTGATATTTTATATCCGACCATACGGTCCAGGCACCGCCTCGCCTGCTGCGCGTCCACCAGATCCATGTTGATCTCTCTGGCGTTCTTTAAGGATTCCTTTACCGCCGTTTTCGTAATCTCGTTAAAGGTAATGCGGTACACTTTCTTATTTTCCAGTTTCAGGGCAAAAAACAGGTGCCACGAAATCGCTTCCCCCTCGCGGTCCGGGTCGGTTGCCAGATAAACCTTCTCCGCCTTCTTCACTTCCTTGCGCAGGTTCGCCAATATGTCGCCCTTGCCCCGAATCGTGATATACTTCGGTTCAAAATCGTTCTCCACGTCAATTCCAAGGACGCTTCTGGGAAGGTCGCGCACATGTCCCTGACTTGCCGCCACTTCGTAGTTTGCGCCTAAAAATTTTTTGATGGTCTTCACCTTCGCCGGTGACTCCACAATTACCAGATATTTCGCCATAGCTATTCCCCTACTCATTATTAATTCCCTGTCCAACGTGCAACACTATACACCAAATCGCAGGCGGTTGCAAGGGTAAATTCTTATTCTGAAACGAAAAAACGGAAACAGGCGGTTTCTCTACCGCCTGTTTCTGCTCACCGCTTCAACGATTTTTCAAATCTCTTCATAATCCTATCATATTTTTTCTCATATCCCGCATCGTCCCCGGCTTCTTTATATTCGTTCAGCTCCTCCAAATCCTCCTTCACCGCTTCCACAAAATCCTTATATTGACTGTCTGTCATTCCCATGATTTCCTCCATTCTGTTCCCTCCCTTCGGATTTCCCGTCTTTAAGATGATTATAAGGAAATCGTGAAATCCGGTCAAGGGGTCTTGTATTCTTTTCTGTTTATCAACTATACTTTTTTACGTTTTCATCACGCGCATAAAATACCCGCCGCCTACCTGCCCCGCGTAACCGCCTGCACACAGCTCCAAAAGCTCCTTGAACAGAAACGGCAAAGCGACGGTTTTTCCGTATTTTTCCTCATATCTGCGCTGCAGCTCCTGCGCCGGAAGCGGATTGAAATCCAGAAGTTCGAACAGTTCCCCCTGCATCCCTTCCAAAAAGAACAGCCTGCCCTGCACAGCTTCCCCTTTGGCTTCCGGAAAAAGCCGTCTCTCCGTCCCACCCATAAGCTCCTCCAAAAGCTCCTCCGGCGTGGATACAAGCCCGGCGCCCTGTCTGATCAGCCGGTTACAGCCGCCGCTCAAAACATCCGTAGCGCGCCCCGGCAGCGCGTAAACCTCCCGTCCCTGCTCTAATGCCATATCCACGGTAATCAGCGTGCCGCTCTTCTCCCTCGCTTCCACCACGAGCACCGCGTCGCCAAGCCCGCTGATAATGCGGTTTCGGGGCGGAAACAGAACCGCCCTCGGCTCGGTCCCCGGCGGATATTCGGAGCAGATGCCGCCCTCTGTAAGCAGCGCCTCATACAACGCTTTGTTGTCTCTCGGATAACAGATATCCACACCACAGCCGAGAACGCCTATCGAATACCCGCCTTCCTTAAGCGCCGCGCTCTGTCCGATGCCGTCGATTCCTCTCGCCATACCGCTGACCACCTGCACGCCCGCCTTCGCGAAAGCCGCTCCGAACTGCTCCGACAGATATCTGCCGTAGGCGGTACAATCCCTTGCGCCGATCAGCGCCACCGCCCTTTTCCCTTCCTGCGGCAGCTTTCCGACGTAGTAGAGGGCGTACGGCTTATCGGGAATGCGGGACAGACGCTTTGGATATTGCGGCTCGTTTTCTGTCACAAGAGAAATCCCCTGCTCCCTCATATGTCCGTACACACCCTCCACGTCATATCCTTTGCTAAATTCTGTCATTTGGGTGACTTTTTTTGTATACTGCTCCGAAACCTTCTTCGCAAGCGCGCCCGAAGAGGTCATCTGATAAAGCTCGCGCGCTGTCCCCCAGGACAAAAGGGAGCGCAGAAAACCTCTGCTTCCCACACCCACAGCCTGATACAGCCAGTGTATGTACGCTTTTTCTTCCTCTGTCATTTCCACACAGCCCCCTCTCCCTAATTCCAATATTTATGGTCGGACTGCCGGTAACAGATTGCTTCCGCCAGATGCAGCTCCCCGATTCTGTCGCTGCCGTCCAAATCCGCAATCGTTCTAGCCACCTTCAAAATCCGGTGATAGGCTCTGGCGGAAAGCTGCATCGCGGCAAACATCCGCTCCATATAGTGAAGCTCCGCCTCTCCCAGTGCGCAGTAGCGTTCCACGTCTCCTGCTCCCATATCCGCGTTAAAATGAAGTCTCGTCCCGGCAAACCTGCTCTCCTGCCTTTTTCTCGCCGCCATCACCCGCTCCCTGACCTGCGCGCTGCTCTCCTCCCGCCTGCCGGAAGTCATATCCGCAAAAGCCATGGGCATCGCTTCCACGCAGATATCCATGCGGTCCAAAATCGGACCCGACACCCGGTTCAAATACCGCTTCACCTCAAAGGGCGTACAGCGGCACCTCTCCCTGTCCGGATAAAATCCGCACGGGCAGGGGTTCATCGCCCCCACCAGCATAAAATCCGCAGGATACGTATAGGAGCCGCTGCTCCTGGCTATCTGCACCCGCTTGTCCTCTAACGGCTGCCTTAAAATATCCAGCGTCTCCCGCTTAAACTCCGGAAGCTCGTCTAAGAAAAGCACGCCGCGATGTGCCAGACTGATGATTCCCGGCATGGGAATCCGTCCGCCGCCCGCAAGCGCACGCCCCGTTATGGTGTGATGCGGATTTAAAAAAGGTCTTGTCGTCCGCAGAGCGCCGGCGGACTGTAATAAGCCGCAGATACTGTAAATCGTGGACACCTCCAGACTCTCCTCTCTCGTAAGCGGCGGCAGAATCGACGGTATCCGCCTTGCCAGCATGGTCTTGCCGGAGCCGGGCGCGCCTATGATCAGAAGGTTGTGAAACCCGGCGGCAGCCACCTCCGCCGCCCGTTTGAGTCCCTGCTGCCCGTTGATGTCGGCAAAGTCGAGCTGCTCTTCCCTCGCAGTCTCCTCAATCCAAGCCGTGGAGGAGACTGCTGTACCAGCCATTGCGGCAGTCTCCCCCGAAAGCAGCGCCACCGCTTCCTTCACATCTCTCACGCCGATGCTCTCCAGCTCCCCGACTAACGCCCCTTCCCATGCGTTTGCCGCGGGCACGATGCACCTTTTGATGCCCTGCAGCGCGCCCTCCCTTGCAATGGGCAGCACGCCCCGGACGGGCTTTAATTCTCCCGACAGACCCAATTCCCCCAAAAGCAGCGTTCCCTCCACGGATTCCTGCTCTAATTTACCGAGGGCGATCATAATGCCCACCGCCACAGGCAGGTCAAACATCGTGCCGTTTTTCGGCAAATCCGCCGGAGAGAGATTCACATTGATACACATGGGCGGCAGCTTAATACCCACGTTTTTTAGCGCTACCTTCACCCGCTCCCGCGCTTCCCGCACTTCGGAGCCGGGCAGCCCCACGATTTGAAAACAGGGCAGTCCCTGAGAAATGTCCACCTCCACCTGAATCAAATGGCTGCGCACCCCATAAACCGCCCCTGATGTAATTGTACTGAGCAAATACCTGTCCTCCTTTTCTCATAACTTTCACGCGGCTACATGAAATAGCTGCTTGTTTTTATGTTACGCTTACCCCGTTTTATGCCCTGTGTTTGAATTTCTGCGGCGAACGCCTGAATATCAGAAATCAGAATACCCGAAATGTTTCGGTAGGATTATTATGCGCCGGGCGGCGCGGGTTTGTCAAGTACAAAAAGGGAAAGGCTGTGAAACCTTTCCCTTCTTACCTATTATTATTCTATTACCAGATTTTCTGTTACGCTTCCCAGCGCTTCCCGCCTTGCTTTGGCTTTACTCTAACAGGAACATCTGGGCACGGTTTAAGGTTACGCTGTCCATACTGAGCGCCTCCACCGATTCTCCCGCTCTCGTGTAGCGGTTCGTGAGCAGCACGCAAATCTGCGATGTCTCATCCTCCCCGTTCTGCAGAGCCGCCAGCGGCGCCTTGATGCGGTACACCTTGCCGGGAACGACTCCCACCACTTCTACCAGACGATTGTTCTCCACCGCCCAGATGGGACTTGTAAATACCGTGTAATCGGTGGTGTTGAGCGTGCCGTTAGGCTGCAGGAGCTCCGCCTCCGCAGGCGCACCCGCATTCTTATAGTAGAGAGACAGTTCCGTCACCTTGTCAACAGCAATATTGTTATCCGTAAATCGGAAATACACATCCACCGTCTCGCCCAGAATACCGTTTCTTACGCCGTCACCTGCTTCTTTGAACGCCACATCATAAGGAATCGTCACACTCTCCACCTTGACCGCGCCGTTAAAGCCCGCCACTATGGAGACGTTCGCTCTGTGCACGCCCGCATTATAAGCCGCCATCAGCGCGTTCACGAAGATTCTGCACTCGTCCGTGCCGTCGCCCTCCGGCGCTCCACTGTTCGGATCATAGTCATACTTGTATTCTTTCTGACCCACGTACACCACATTGCCCTTGCTGTACACATAGTAGTTATTTCTGCCGTCACGAGGCGATGAACTGTAAGCGCCATTCGAGAGATTTAAGTCAAGCAGGGTAAACCATGCCGTTGCGTAAGGCTGCCCCGCCTCTCTTGCCGTATCGATATCCAGCAGATAATCGGGCATCGAAACTTCCGTGTTAGCGCCAAGCTGCGCCCTTGTGCCGATCGCATAAGGCCATCTGGCTATCGTGCCGTCATTGACGCGGTCCAAAAACAGGCTCGGCTCCGGATTAAACATACGTGCCAGAATACCTTCGTAGCGAAATTTGGTATCGCTGTGCAGACCGAGCTTGCCGTAAGTCATTTCCTCTTTCTGACCCATCACTGCCGCCGACATGCCGAGTCTTCCCTTATCTTCCGCCGCTCCCGCCGAGGAGACAAGCACACTCCCGCCCGCGGAAATATAGTCATTGACCGCCGTAGTCACCGTGCCGCCGGGATTTCCGCTGTCGCCAAAGCCCAGCACCACCACATCCCACAGGGAAAGGTAATTCGCGTTTTTGGTAAGCCGATCCGCCAAAACCGCAGGCGTGACCGTCTCAATATCCCAATTCATCCTCAGACTCGCTTCCGCATCCTTCAAATAATAACCAAGCATGGAATTTTCAATCTTCTCATATATTTCCTGCAGATTCGCAAAGTCGTTCGTGGTATCGTCAAGAACCTGCAGTACGCGTATCTTCGCCTTCTCGCCGCCGCTTATGGTAAAGCATCCCTGCATGGAAGCGCGCCGGAACCTGTTATCGCGGTCCGTCACTTCCAGCTTCCACGGCACAATGCCGAAATTAATCTCATTGAAATCGACACTGATTTTACCGCCGCCCTCGTTCTCCTCCTCGGGCAGATAGGTAAAGCATTCCTCCTCCGGCGCGTAGACGCCGTCGTAATTCAGATCAAGGTACAGATGCTTGTCCAGACTTCCTCTGTACGTCTTATCATCACCCATCCTGTCGCTTGCCAGACGGTACTCGATCGTTCCCCGGAGAATACCCGCCTTCTCAGGCACGGCTACCGTCTCTATCATATCGGAAGGCAGCTGTTCTTCGTCGGATCCGTTACCGTCTGACGCATCGCCGCCGTTCTCCTCATCACTCCTAAGTGCGATTTTCGGACGCAGGGCATTTAACTGCATCGCAAACATAGCGCTGCTGTGCACATCCTCAATGGTATAAATACCGATACCATTTTCTTCGTCCTCGTCATCCGCTCCGCCCAGATTGATCGCTTCCCGCAGGAACGCGTACATCTGTGTATCAGAACCGATTACATCCGTATTGATTTCGTCCACGCCCGCTCCTCTGGCGCTCCGCTCCTTAAAGCACTCGTTCTCCACCACAATGGGATATCCGCCCCGCAGATAATCCAAAAGCGCTTCCTTTTTCTGCTCCGTAATATCGCTCGCGTCGTATCTGCTGTCACCGTTTGCCACGCGGTCGCCCGTGTGGTAAACTTTGCCGTTTAAATCCTCATCATTGTAGACCGCCTGCAGTTTGCCGTCCTCATTCGGCTCATGGTAGAGACGCTGCCCGTCCAGCCCGATGAAAATCATGTTGTAATCCGCGTTGATATCCTGATAACTGCTGTTGAACGCCGCCACCGAGCTTGTGATGACGTTTGTCTCTATCATTTTCGAGCTTCTGAGAATCTGCTGTCCTTCCCCATCCTGATCCTCTCTCTGCCAGAACAAAACGACGCTTTCCTTATCCTCATTTACGTCCCTGTGCAAGTCTGACGTCAGGTTCGCCGTCGGCTGCAGCTCCAGAATCGTCAGATCCTTATACTCTCCGACCAATCCGAGGGAATGATTGATAATATACTGCACTGCCATTGCCTTGCTGATTTTTTCGGAAATTTTCTCGTCCTCGGGCAGCATAACATTCTCCGCCCGGATTGCCGCCAGCACCTCGCTAAAGCCCGACGTTATCTCGTCCTTATCCATTTCCTCCGGGAAGTCGTCTCCCACCAGAGGCGTACTGTTTACGATATAAACGCTTCGGTTTACATAATGATAATCATTGTCCTTCTTATTCGGAAAATCCTTGGAGTCGTCAGCATTCATCAAAATGCTGCCCGCCACATCCTTCGATTTTTCCATTTCGTGATAGAAGGCGGTGAGGTCCTTTTTCAGAAAAGCCTTTGCCAGTCCCTGATACTTGCTCTCCGGATACTTTTCCTCATCCTCTATAATCCCGTAATCCACAATAACAGGTTTTGACTCCATCACCACTTCATACAGCAGACGCGTGATCACGGTGTCGTCCACATCCGCCAATCCGTTCTCGGCGTTTCCTGCCTTCTCCGTATAGATATAGCTCTTATTCGCATTCTGGTCAAAGTACAGTCCCTTGCCATCCTCCAGATAAACGAGGTCGGCATCCTGCACCATCTCATATGTCACATCCCCCGCAAGCACCGTATTTACCGTAATCGCAAATTCATCGGAAGCATTGTCCTGTTTACTCAGGGAATTAAACACATAACGTCTCAGATAATCATTTCCGCCCGTACACCGTATATAAACAGGGGCGTTCTGCACTTCCACATAATGCACAGAACCGCTGACAGCACGCGCCTCCGCGTCCTGACTGCCCTGTGCGTCGCTCTCTGACGGCGCCGTGCCCGTCATCGCGGCAACGCTCTCCACCGCACGGCTTCTGGTAAGCTTGTACATACCCTTACCACCGCCGACATACTCAAAGTACCCGACAGGATCGCCGGGCTCCGCGGCATATGTTTCCACCGCGCTCTCGGCTGCATTCAGTTCGTTCCGGATCGTACCCTGTTGTAACATATAGCTGTCGTAAGGACGCGGAACGCCATCCTCCTTGGAGACAGCCCTGACTTCCTTCACCTGATACAGAAGCTCTTCTTCCTGCACATCTACATAAGTAAATTTCAATACGCAGTATGTACCGTCTAACGGCATATCCGGCTGAGGCACAACAGGCGTCGGCTCCGGATTCGTCGGCTGCTCCGGATTTGGCTCCGGCACAGGAGCAGGGTTTGGCTCCGGCGTAGGTTCCGGATTTGGTTCAGGTGTCGGCTCCGGATTCGGTATCGGCTCCGGGCTTGGCTCGGGTGTCGGTTCCGGGTTTGGTTCGGGTGTCGGTTCCGGATTTGGTTCGGGTGTCGGTTCCGGACTTGGTTCGGGTGTCGGCTCCGGACTTGGCTGGGGCGCAGGCTCCGCAGGCACAGGCTCCGCAGACGCAAGCAGCATGTCCCCTTTCGTACCCACGCACAGATACCATTCACTCTCTGTCCCTGTCATCTTTAAGACAGACTGCTTCCGAAAAGCAGAAGCTGTCAGCTGGGACTGCTCCGCTTCCGGCGCGGGTGTCTCCTCCGGCGCAGGCTGCTGCTCCCCCGGCTGTTCGGGCTGCGGTTCGCTCGGCTGCTCCGGATTCGGATTCTCTCCACCCTCTCCCGTTCCCGGGTTCTCCGGATTCACCGGCTCTGTCGGATTTTCCGGATTCTCGGGATTCACCGGCTGTTCCGGATTCTCCGGATTTTCGGGCTGTTCCGGGTTCTCAGGCGTCGTCGGCTCCGTCGGATTTTCCGGGTTCTCCGGATTTGTCGGCTGTTCCGGATTCTCCGGATTTTCAGGTTGTTCCGGGTTCTCAGGCGTCGTCGGCTGCTCCGGATTCTCCGGTTTCTCGGGTTCTTCCGGCTTCGGTTCCGGACGTGGAATCCCCTTAAATTCTCCTATCGTACATACATATTTATATACGCCGTTTTCAACAAGGTACACACCCGTAGCGTCGGAATAGCTGCCGCCGAGAACTATCTCGTCGTAGCTGCCGCTTTTCAATACCTCCGCGCGGTACCCGCTCGCAGCCATCTCCGGTCCTTCAAAAAGAACCTCATAATCTCCCGTGCCCTCCGCGAACGTATATATCCCTTCCGCCGGAAGAGCCGACATTAGGGACGCGGTAGCGAAAGTGCCCTCCCCGGACTGACTTGTCAGGTTATAATCGTATCCGTCACGCGCCGGAAGCTCGCCCCCTCCTGCGCTTACATCATCTCTTTTTTCCACACGGGCATAAAGTCTTCCCGTCGGATAGGAAACTGTATCAGTCAATTTTCCATTCGCGTCATGCTCCACCTCGGCAGAATCAAGGATTTTACTCCATACGCTTGCTTTCAGGTTTTCCCCCGTCCCGCCGTAGGCTTCCTGATAGCTGATTCCGGAATAACCGCCAGATATGACTGCATCAGTCAACTTTTTCCTGTCAAGATACTTATAAAAATCCCTGTTGTTCCCCTCTTGATCATCCCCCTTAAAAATACGGAAGAGATCTTTCTGAATCGGAGACTGCCCCGGCGCGAGATAACCGATGGTGCCCAGCGAAAAATCATATGTTTTCCCATTTACTTCCGCCTGTGCCTTTCCGGGCACGATATCCAGAATGACGAAGGGATTATCCTCGTTATGCTCGTCCACAACCTGCTTGATACCGCCGAAGGACTCTCTCGCCTCCACAGTAGACACGGGCATCTGCTCGCGGGGCACCAGATAAAGTCCGGTCACCACAAGCGCGGCTGCCGCGGTCATCGCCGTCGCACGCGCGAAAATCTTTTTCACCGACACGCGCTTTGGCGGTCTGTAAGCCTTCACCGACTGCGGCTGCACCACCAACGGGGGAAGCTCCGCCTCCATATCCTCACGCAGCTTCGCGGCTTCGCGATCCGCACGCTCCCTGCGGTCGTTCTCACTGCGCAGCTCCCTGAGCAGCTTCTTCATTTCCCTGTTATTCTGTGCACTCTCCCGTTTGGCCACACTGTCGCTTTCGCCCACCCCGGCTTCCCGTTTGTTTTTGGAAATACGGAGCCGCCAAAACGCTGCAAAGGCTGCCGCCGCCCCCAAAATGAATGCAAAGAACAAAGCAATCGGATTTATCGGGGTTTTATCAGTATTCCGTTTTATTAATGATTTCCACTCGTTTTTCCCCATATGCTGCACCTTCTCTTTAATCAGACAACTATCCCCGCACCATGCGGTTTTCAGAACATACTCTCTCCTTTTTATGGTACTGTATCAAATCCCCTTATGTCAACCGCTACATCTGCCACCGGGACACCGCTAACGCCACTAAATCAGCTTTGCGTCCACTGTTTTCCGTTGCTCTTGCAGGTGAACGCCGCCGCCTGATTATTGTCTCTGCCATACATCTTCAATGTATAAGTATCCGTCGCCGCATCATAAGTGCATACCGTCCTCGCAATTTCTACATCCCGCGTGTTTGTCTGCCCCGACGGCTGATATCTCAGCTTTTTCCACTCCCGCGTCTGCTCTGTACTCTGCTTCAACGCAAAGCCGAAGCCATCGTTATCCCGGCTGCTAAAAGCTTTCTCAGAAGGCAGGGGAATATACATCTTACCATTATACTGTTGATTATCCAGCGAGAAGTTCACATTTGCCGTCGCGTTGAGAGACGGATTCCTGTTGCCGTTCTCTAACTGACTGTCATAGGTTCCCTTTTCTTTCCGCTCCCATCTGCTTCCGTTCGCCCCGCATTGGAATACGCCCGCAGAGACTTCTACCTCCATACCCCACACGGAATCCCTGTACTTATAGAAAAGTTCCACTTCATAAACATTCTTATCCTTCTTATCCTTCACATACCGACCCCGTATCGAGGACGCCTGATAATAGTTCTGATTGTTATTGTCCTTAACAATCTTCTGGAAGGTATTCAGCTGCTTCGCATCGTGCCAGGAAAGATCGTCCTGGAGATCACTAATATTAAAATAGTAATCAAAATTAGAGGACGAAGTATTCCACTGAGAAAGATCCGAGGGCGTCGGAAAATAAATCTCACCCTTCGTAAACTCATTGTTATAATAGCTCCAAAGTTCCAGATTACCACCATTAACCAACTCATAATAAACCGTACTTGCAGGCACCTCATAACTCTGCGTTGACCAATAGTTCGGCTGGTAGTTTGCATAATATATCGTATAAGAGGTATCCGCGCCAGGGTCTTGGACATAAGTGATGGTCGGTATAATCCTATATTTGCCTGCTGCTTTCACCGTCTCCTGCGGCTGATTTCTCACGCCGTTCCAGTCCAGCCGTATCTTCGCCTGTCTTGCCTGTTGAATCTCATTAAATTTAAGTACATCTTTATAAGTGTACTTGTTTTTATCCTTTTGATAATTATTGTTTTTCGCATCATACCAGTAAATTGGCGTTAGTTTTCCATCTTCCTCTCTATAGACACTGAACTTTACCTTGTCGTTTGAAAAATACCCCAAATCCCGTTGATCTCTGGTATTTTTCACATAAGCTACACCAAACTCGGTTTCCCACGGTCCCGCCAACGTAGTCGATGTTTTCAGTTTCAGTTCTCCATCGAGATCTTCCTGCCCGTTATATCGATAAAAAATCTCCGGCGGCAGAATACGTCCCTCAAACTTATCCGTATGGGGATATTTTGTACCTATGTAAGTACCGGACGAATCGCAGTTCGCCAGATAATCCGCCACCACATCCTTCACCCGCTGGTCATGAATCTGCTGCTCAAGATCCCGCACAAGCTCGTTGCTCGGACCGACGCCAGACTGGAGGTGTCCCCCGGGGTCAAGCACCTGCAGGGAGAGATACCATGGCTTGCTGATATCCTCCACGCCAAACAGATCAGGCGTTACTTCGCCATTCCAGCCGGTCGTCCGATAGGCTATAATCTTATCGTTGCCCTCGGTGCCCTCCTCTCTGACACGCGCAAAAATCAGAAAATAGCCCTGTCCTGCCTTGTTGAAATCACTGGGATAATCTGCCCAGACACCGACCTTCACGCCCCATTGGATATCGCCTTCCACATGAAGGTTTTTCGTTGACTTCGCCACTGTCAGCGTAATCTCCCCTTGTACATCCGGATAGAGCCTGTTTTTGGACAGTTCCGAAGTGGCTGCGATCTTGATGACCGTGCCTTCCGCCGTCCCCGACTTCACGCAGTACTTTGTGTCTTTCTTGCAGTCCCCCGTCTCAACGATATCGATGAACTCCGCGCCCTGCGTCACGCGCCAGTCCACCACGTCATGATCGTGCGTGATATCCGCTGTACAGCCGCTGCACTGCACGCCGAGCTTTTCGCCCTCCACATTGGCGCTGATGGTAAATTCATTGCCCACGCTGACCTGATTCGCCGCATTGTCCCCATCCGCGTCCGCGGTTTTACTTAAGGACACCGTTCTTACTCGTTTTATGTAAACCGTCAGGGTGCAGGATGCCGGGTTTCCGTCATCGTCCACCGCATTGGTCGTGATCACCACATCGATCGTACCCGCCGGTTCATCCGTCGCCACCTGCAGGATGCCGTTTGCCGCATCCGTAAACACCGTGCCGCCCGAAGGGCTGCCCGTGGACGAGAGCGACCATGTCACGCTTCTGTCCGCCACGTTCGTGCCTGACACCTTGGGCGTGGAAAAATGATACGTCTCACCGGGTTCCAGAATCACACCCGCGTCTCTCGGGGTGATGGAGAGGGTTTTCTTCCTATTTAAAGGCTCCAGTTCCGCGTCGTTGACGCCCACCTTATTACGGATGGTCACGTTGTTCGAGGTCGTGTACTCCTTCCTCCCGTCCAGAAAGGTCAGGGCAAGCTGCACCACGCGCTTCTCCTCCACCTGGCTTAAATCTACGGAAAAATCCGTCACATGACTCGCCAACACGACCCAGCCTGCCGGAACCGCCATCGGATTGCTGGGATCATAAGTCGGGGGCGCCGGAAAACGTCCGGCGGGAATCGACGTATCCACATCGCCAGAATCCACATCCAGCTCTGCATAGTAGAGCTTCTCCGCCTCCTTACTCCAGTAAAAATGATAATGATTGTTGCCGTTTCCGTCATTCACCGTCGTAGATGTCCCGCCGCCCGGAGTCGCTGTCTCTTCCACCACGCCGTTAAACATCACCAGACTCTTATCCTCAGGCGCAAAGGAAAACTCCGCATCCTTCAACGCCTTCTCGGGGTTTCCGCCTGCGTCATAGCCGATATAGTTTACGCTCCGTGTGGTATCAATCAGCACATCCGACATCTGATTCAGGGAAAGCTGCGCTTCCTGCTGTACGTTGATATCGCTGTTCGCCGACGCGTAGCTTCTGGAACCGACCAGAATAAACCCGCACACCGTCAACACGACGATGGACAGGATTGCCATTGCAATCAGCACTTCCACTATAGTAAAGCCCCTCTGATCCTTTCTCACACGCATTTTCTCACCCCGCTGCTATTCCCATAACCCTCTCTGACACGCCCGGTTTTCCGTCTCCACAATGCCACGGACATCCCGCCGCTTTTCTGTTTCCGCTGAATCTACCCGACCCGCTTAAGCTTCCGCCGCGTCATATCCATCCGCTGCATCCGCCCGAGCTACGGCGTCGGCGGCTTCAACACCACTTCCGACTTACCCGTAAGTTTGGTCAGGGTAATCTCATAATTCTTACTGCCCGCCTGCACGCGAAGCAGCTCGTAAGTATTGCCGCTCCCATCCTCCGCGAAGCCGCCGCTCGCGCGGTCAAACCTGATTTCTATTTTAGAACCCGCCACAAGCTCCGTCTCCGTGGTGGCGCCCTCGGGCTTATATGCCACATACACCCTGCCGGTTCCCACCTTCTGTGGCTCCGCCTCCGTATAGCTGCCGCTGCTGCTGTCCCAGACATACATCTTCGTGTACACATTCTGATCCGTATCCCGGTAAAGCTCCATGTAAGCCGAAGACTTGCCCATCGTCGTCACCTTGCAGTCCGCAATGGCGCGCTGGATATTGTTCGCACAGCTCTTCGCGTTCGCGCCGAACACCATGACGGCAGAATAGAACACCGTGCTTATGATGAGCGCAATAATCGCAATCACGATGACAAGCTCAACCAAGGAGTAACCGGCATTATCTTTGTGCGAATAGCACCCGTTATAATAACATCCGTCATTCATCACCCGGTCGTCCCTGCACCTCGCACCGTCTCTATGAAGTTTGCAGTTTTCCCGTCTTTCCGCGCCCAAACTTCCGCTTCCTTCCTCTTACTTCTTAATCCAGTTCATATAACGCACCAGCTCGCCGTAGTCAAGCACCAGATTACCCGCGTCGTCCACATCGGAAGCCTGCGCCCCGTTTAACATACTGCCGCCGCCGTTTACAAACATGTCAATCGGCTTATTGTTGTCGCCGCTGCCGTCAGGCAGGAAATGCTCGCTGTCCGCCTGCAGCACATTGGCGAGATTCGTTCCGTCAAGCTTGATATGATTTGCCCCGTCCACAATGATTTTTCCCTTGGCGATAATCAGACCAGAATAATCTTTCTTCACCGTCACGTTGCCAAAGCAGACAATCAGGCTCGTATCCGCGGTATTCCCCAGCGGGTCGCCCGTAGCGGTCAGGGACACATTGCTGCTCCCCACCGTCACATCGCCCCTTGCAAGCACTGCCTGCTTTCCCGCCGACGTCTTATAGGTCACATGACTCCAGCCGTTCGTAGTCAGGTAATTCTCTACTTCCGCCTCTTTGATAACGCTGTTAAACACATAGTGCTTCGCCGCCTCCGTCGGATCGATATCGGGGTCGGCAAGCGCCGGAGGCGCAGCTTCCGTTAAATTATAGTTTAATCCCTTGTACTCTGCCCTAATCTGCTCCGAAAGCGCGATCACCGCCGATTCCGTCCTGTTATTCACCACTTCTTCCGCGTTGATACCGGTCTCCGTGTAAGCGTCCGGGTCAGCGCCCGGATCCGGGGTTCCGCCCGCCGGGGGATTCAAAGTCGTCTGATCCACGCCTGTAAGCAGCGTCACGCCGCTCGTCGAAATCGCACTGCTCACCAGACTGTTGCCGAGAATCGTATACTGGTTTGTCGGGTCCGCAAAATCGCCAAGCTGGAATCCACCCGAAAGATATCTGCTAAAATAGGTGTCTATCTCTTCCCTGTTGGCATGGAAATCATAGTACTGCACGAAGTATCGCTCCGCGTTCGTCTTATCCATAACCAGATAATAGTAGAGCAGGGAGCCGTCCCGATAAGGCAAATACACCTTGCGGATATGACTCATGTCCGTCACGCCGAACTCGCTTAAGGATTTGCCGCCCAAACGGTAGACCTTCCTATCAAAATCCACTTCCTTGAACGCTTCATTCGCCGGATCCACATTGTATGTATTTTTAAAATCAATGATATCGTTTTCTTTGCCAGCATTGATGGGGTTCTGCCCTATCTCGCTCTCTCCGTTTAACGTCCCGATACACTCCGCCGGTACGAGATATGCCACCTGACCGCCCTTGACGGCAATGGATTCCCCCATCATAACAGGCGTTTTCGGCACGGTAACCCCCGGCACATTCGTATAATCCGCCGCCGTGCCGTTCCCGAGATTGGAACCAATATAGGAACGACCTGCGAGCAGAAGCCTCTTCACCGACGACATATCCACCGTAGAGTCTTTGCCGTTTATAATAATGGCGCTGCTTGCTCCGGAATCGATATCCGGCTCTCCCGAAAACCCATTATAAGTGGAAGTGCCGTAACCGTAATACTCCTTCGTGAGCGCGACTCTGCTGCCCACTCCGTCTAATGTCAGGTCGTTTGCCACATACACCTTGCTGTCAATGCTTGCCGCCGCGCTGTTTAACGTAATATTTTTCGCGTACACGCGGTTATCCTGTCCGAGCACATCCCTGACGGTCAGTGCAGACGCCGGCCCCTGTACCATGATATCCCCTTTGGAAATCACCCGCAGGGAATCGTCAAGCACCAGATTGGTGTTGCCAATCTTTGTCCTGGTCCCGTCCGCTTCTGTCCGAATTCCCAGCGTAAGACCACCCACACCGTGCGCATCCGTGCCCGCGTAGATACTGCCCTGCGCGTTGACGATGCCGAGCGTGCGCATTTCAACCCCTTCGTTGCCAATCAGAGAATATTGATACAGACTGTCAATTGAACCGTTATTTTCAAAAATCAGCTTCGGCACATCCAGACAGATATCCGTCTGCACGATGGACAGCCTGTCGCCGTCATCCGTACAGGAAACATAGATATTTTTCAGGATAATGCTGTTGTTATTTACAATCTCCATATACGGTAGACCGTCGGGGTCGGTGGGACCCGTACTGCCGCCGTTATCCCACGCCGTCTCATCAACACCGACATTGGGCGTACCCCTCTGAAAGATGTCCGCATCCACATAGGCTTCCAGCTTCGTCCTGTCATAGTATGCCGCGCCGCGTGTAGTATCCTTTAGCTTGTCAACTAAGGTGTCCAGATACGTCGTCATAAAGACGTTGGAACGCGCTTCCTCCGATTCCAGATTATCCCAGTTCGCGAGCACATCCCGATAAGCGACGCCCACCGCTTCCGCGGACTCACGCCGCAGTCCCGACATCACCTGCTCCACCACTTCCTCCGCGGAATAGAAGCTGTTCTTATTGCGGATATCCGCCACCTTTATCATATAGTTCATATATGCCATCCAGAGCATGGTAGTCGCCAGAATCCCAATCATCGCCATCGCGATAATCACGATAACGATGGCGGAGCCCCTGTCGTCACGTCTCTTTTTGACCAAGCTGCAAAGCTGTGCCATTTTTTCGCCCGCTTTTTTCATACCCCATACCCCATTATTCGCTGCATACATTACCTTCCGTCATCCGCGCCGCCTGCCGTCAGTTCGTGGTGCTGCCTCCGATTACGACCATCCGCATATCCTCCGGAAAGCCGTTATCCGCCGCGCCTGTCTTATAGATGCTGACCTGCACGTCGTAAATCAGCTCCGTGGCCTCACCGGGCGTCCCCGCTTTTCCAAGCGCGCTGCGCACACCGTCCAGCGTAAAGATGTTCAGCCCGCTCATGGTTATTCCCGTTCCCGCCGTCACGCTAAACTGCGTCGGCAAGTCTATCGACGTGCCGCCCATGTACTTCTGACCCACGAGATTTAAGCCCAGATTGGTCTTTAAGGAAAACTTATCCGTATCAAAGTGCGCTTCCTGAATGTCAATCTTTGCCTTATATGTCTGCTCCGCCGCCATCAACTGCGGATCCGGCAGATACTCGGGATCGCTTAACACAGGCATTCCGTGCTCGTCGGTCGTCTCATGCCGCTGTTTCGCAATCAGTAGATTCAAGTCATATCCCGAATTATTCTTTATCGTAATCAAATCGGGATCGGACGCGCCGTAGAGCGGATAATAAAAGAGATTGACGTTAATCTTATCGTCCTTTGTCTTTGCGATACTGCCGCAGCCTTTATGGTCCACTACACCCGCGACAGAGCCCATATCGCCCTTTGTGTCCACGGTTTTGGTTGTACCACTCGCAAGCTTGTAAGTGAAATAATACGTCTGCGTCACTGCCATATCCGCCTTAGGGTCTCCGTTCTCATCCACTTCTGCGCTGACTGAAAGTTCTATCTCTATCTCCCTTTTAAAGTTTTCAAAAAAAGTAGACAGATTCGTAAAGTGAACCGCGTCCTGCACCTTCTGGAACTCACTGAGAAGCATGGGATCCGAAACCCCTGCCGCCCGCAGTTTGTTCTCTATGTCGCTCTTCACGTCGCCGTCCTTAAAGACACTTGCCAGCGCTGCCTGCCTGTATTTTTCTTCTTCCACGAAAGTGCCGTTCTTCTTATCGATGCTTCTCGCGTCCGCCAATGCCGCATCATTAAACCCATTGTCATGGGTAAGGCTTCCCGACATATATCCCCTGCCGTCCACCTCGATCTTCGCGTCGTACTCGCTGCCCTGCATAGTGAGATCCTTCATGCTGAACACATACAGCCCGTCCGCGGGATTGCCCGAAGGATCCACCTCCACGCCGCCCTTGATCAGCCTGCTGTCTATCACATAGAACCCGCTCGCCGGATCTTTAAACTGCTCCTTAATCTCCTCGATATTGTAAGCCTTCAAGCCCTCCATGATATCCTGCGCCGCCGTGGTGGCACGCAGGGTCTGTCTGGACTTGATATTAATCCTGTTGGAAGAGACAAACAGATTCATAAGCGGAATCACGATAATGGCAAGAATAACAACCGCTATCAAAAGCTCCACCAAGGAAAATCCGGCGTCCTTATTCTGTTTTCGCGCTTCTGCCGCTTTCGTCAACCCGCTGCCCCCTGTCTGCTGTCATGCAGGCTTCAGCTGCCTGCCGCACGTCAAACTGCTTTCGTATTCCATCCGTCCTGCAAACTGCTGTCCTCTTACTCCGCCGCTCCTTCTCCTTCCGCATCTTCCGCGCCGTCCTCCAAATCGGGAAGATTGCCTTCGCTGCGGATGATCCTTGTGCCGAAAATATTGTTCGTGCCGAGAAGCACGCCGCCAAAGTCTGGCTCTTCGTACTCCTTACCCTCCTGACCCGGCACACAGAACATATTCACCGACGTGACACCCCGCAGCAGCCCAGTCTGTTCGTCGTAAACCACCGCCAGGTTATCGATCACCATGCGGTCTGTCTGCATACATATATTCTTCACGCTCCGTTTCAGCCCCTCGTAAGAAACCTCATAATTGAGCGTCGCTCTGCGGTACATCAGATTGAAGGGATTCATGCCTGCCGCGTTCTGCGTATCCACCGCGTCCGGCGTCGGCGCTTCCTGCGTTCCTGTCGCGTCCTCAATCTCTTCCACCTCATCTATCTCGTAGGTGGCATCCGGCATTTCCTGATCCTGCGCTTCCACGACAGGTACTTGCACCAGTGCGTCTATAGTGACGGAATCTATCGTCATCGGGGAAAGCAGTTCCTGATTGATCGCTAACAAAACCGCGTTCTCCTCGCGCACATCCACCGGGAAAAGCTGGTAGATTTCTTCGATCTCCTGGCGCATCTGCGCCGTCTGGCTCTCGTAGCTGTCCCTGTTTGCGGACTTATTCTGTAAATCCGCTATCCGCTCTTCAAGCTGCTTGTTCTCCTCCGCCAGCGCTTCCGTCTTCTCCATCGTCGGCTGAAAGACGAACACATAGGAGAGCACAGCAGCGAGAATCCCAAGAAAAGCAAGTAACAGCAATACATCTCTCTTTGATACTTTCATCTCCCGCTCCTCCTATTCCGCCGTATCCGCTTCATTCGTTGCCGCGGCATCCTCCGCCGCGCCATTTTCTGTCTCACCGGCATCCTCTGCCGTCTCTTCCTCCGGCTCGTATCCTACCGCCTGATATGCCGCCGTCACTGTAAAGTTAACGGTATGCTCACCGCTCTCTTCGTTTTCTTCCTCCACAATGGAAGTCACCGTCACCATTTCGGGAACCAGCGAATGGAAGGTACGCATCTGCTCCACCGCCGCGCCCACATCATCCTTCGTCTGCACCTTCATATTGATGGTCACTTCGTAAGGGTCGCTGGTAAAGGAAACCACATTCACATTGGCGGGCAGCTTGTCCTCCAGCTCACCCAAAAATTCCTCCAGCTCCTCATTGCGGCTCTCTGTCGCCGTGTACATGGCATCCACCATCAGATGCTCATTGCTCACCGCCACATATTCATTATAAATCGGAATAATGTCCTCCAGACTGCCCGCCTGCGATTTCAGCTCCATATTGGTCTTCGTCAGTCTCGCGTAGCCAATCATCGGCACCGCCGCCAGAGCGGCAGCCGCCACCAGACCGATGCCAAACACGCTGTAGGCAAGAGGCGCCCAGTTTGTCCCCTGCCCGCCGCCTTCCTTCTTCGCTTTCTTGTCCTTGCCGCGTTTCTCGCTCTCCTGCTTAAAGCCCAAAGGCGATACCGCCGCGCCCACACAGGCTATGTACTCACTGAAACACTCGTTCTTAAAGTTTCGCATCAGGTTCCAGCCTGCCGCTTCCTTTAAGACCGTCACCGGCATATTCGTCTCGCGGGCAAGCATCTCCGCCATACCCTTGAAATCCGCGCCCGCGCCCGTAATCAGGATACGCTCAATGCCTTCTCCCGACGCTCTGGACGCATAATAATCGATAACCCTTGTGATACCGTTGATCAGCGGTGTCACAGCGTCTCGCACATCCTCCTGTGCCCTGTCCTTCGCGGATTTGCTGCCCTCCTCACTTTCGGAAGCCTCTTCCGTCTCCGGCACGATACAGTCATTTCTCTGGAGAACACGGATCGCCTGCTCCACGGAGGAAACCTCGCCCCAGCAGAGCGTATTCATTACCGTATCCATGATTTCTTCAAAGCCGTAGGAAACGCTTCTGGTAAAGGTCAGCACGGAATTTTCCACCGCCATCACCAAAGAGGAACGCTCGTCTATCTTGACAACGATGTGCTTGCCTTTCGCACACTCTTCCTTCACTACCTGGAAAATACTATTGCTGGCGTAATCAATCGCCGCCACCTCGAGCTTCAGCGCCTTAGCCAACTCGTAGTAACCGGTCAGGAGCGCCGAGGGCACCGCCATCACGAGCAGCTTATACTGCTGGGCGTTTTTTGTTTCCCCGACCGTTCCCAAAATGGTGTACGCGAGCTGGTACTGACTCAGATCCACCGGGAAATAATCCGTGGCGTTGGCATTGACCACATCCGCGATTCGGTTCTCTTTTACAAAGGGAATCGTGACTTCACGGCTGGCAATCTTCGAGGAGGTGATCGTAAACACCACCTGTTTGGTCTTCACCCGGTTCGCCGCAAGCGCGCGCCGCAAGACCTCCACGTACTCCGGGGGCGCCGTCAGCGCGCCGTCATGGATGACCTCCGCGCCGTTTGGAACCGTAAAGCTTTTGTAGATTTTGTGCGTTTTTGCCTTGTAATCCACCTCGCATATCTTGGTAAGCGAATAACCGATTTCTATCGTAATCGCCTTAGCAGCCATCTATCAATTCCTCCCTCGTATTATATAGACATAGCCATTCTTTACCTTTTCTACAGGTCTGGCTATAA
>CAJUMV010000010.1 GCA_910587715.1 uncultured Lachnospiraceae bacterium
AGGATTTCTTCCTTGTTTGGAATCAAGATTGCGAACTTGTTTCGCAATTACCTAGATTTAGTGTATAAGCATCCAGTATCATCTCCTGATTAATGAGTGATGCAAGATTTCTACTGACAGTTCCAATTTCCTTTTCATCCTTAAACTGTTCTTTTAACAGCTTTTTCAGAAGCTCTTTTTTTATTTCTATATTTTGGAGATTATTCTGTTTTAGTTCTGAAATGTAAGTCTTTGCTACATCCTTTTCTGGTATGAAATGCTCACAGAATAAGCATTCTTCACATTTGCAGTCTGTCGGAAAATTCGTTGAGGTACATCTTCCTGCTCCATCTTTCACTTTTGGTAACTGATAGAACTTTGCTCCTAACAACTCTTTCTCTGTTTGCTTCAATCCCCAATCAATATTATCAGAATAATTCCTGTAATACACTTCATTCTTGCTATTCAGCATCTTTGACAACACATAAGTTTTTGCACTCGTAAATGTATCTAAATGGTTGCAGTATGATAACTGTTCTTCCAAAGTATAATGACCGCCAATCCGCTGTATATAGAGAGGATTCAATCCCTGCATCAGCATATTCATAAAAGCAAGATGTCTTGTATCTCCTAAGCGGATTCTTTCAATCTGATTATCTTTCTCCACTGCTCCAAGTGCTACTATTTCATAATGGTATATACCTTCAACAACTTCTTTCTCAAACTTCTTGAAAAGAATATTAAATTTTTGAAGAGTAATTTTATCTTTTCTGTCTTTTGGAACTCTTTTTAGATTTTTCTTATAAAACTTATCAGAAACAAGATACCCACTATTATCAATTTCATTTGCATAATCTATAAAGTCATTTATGAACTCATATAGTGCTTCTGGAATCTGAAACTCTGTCATAATTGGAATGATATGTTTCTCCCTATCTGCTCTGCTTTTAACTCTTTCAATATGAATGTAACATTTGTCTTTTGCTTTATAGATGCAGTTTCTTTTTAACAATACAAATTCTGATGGTCTAAGTGGAATGATCGTTGAGAGCATCCACCATATCAGAATGGGATAATATTTTATCCGTAAATCTATATTACCTGTATCAATAAAATCTCTGATTAAACAATCATATTTCAAAATGGATTCATAATCAGGTATCTCTCTTGATCTTGGATTTCTCTGTATTGAAAAATTTTTAATTTTTGAGTAAAATTCACAAGCATCTTTGAATGTACAAAACTGTAAAAATTCTTTACAATTGCTCAAATACAGAAGTGTTTGATTATTAGAAACATATTTCTTAAAATCAGAAAGAGTATCTATATCAAAAACATTTGTTTTACTCAGCATATCTTTAATATGCTCGAAAGCCTGTTTTACAGTTGTTACTTCATTTTTCTTTAAATATAACTTAATCAAAATATATTTTTTAAAACTTAAAATCATTTTTTGTGAAGCATCTATATTAAAATCAAAATATATATTTGTTTCATATAAATCATAATAACCAATCCACACATTATTAGAGAAACTATTGCTTCTGATTATTCCTTTTCCTTTTAATTCTACAAACATATATTCACAATCCGATAAGGTAATCTCATCAGTAATTCTTGTTTGGATAACACAATATCCAGAAGCACTTCCTTCTTCCAAATACTCATCCACACACATACCACAAATATCATTTGTGGATTTTCTGTCTAATTTATTGTTCATCCACTCTCCTCCTTCAATATATCTTCCTCTTTTGCAGATAGCAGCCTATAAGTATCGCAAATATTTTGCTTTAACTCTAAAGCATCAATATATGAATTGATATACTCCTCACCAAAAGCTTTTTCTGCTTCTTTGACCACCGAATACAGTCTGAGCATTTTATTCATGGTCCTGATTCTGTCATATTGGCAGGATGGTATTTTCTTCTGAAAAATATTGTTTAATTCTGTACATACAGACAAAAGAGTATATACCGTTGGTATTGAATACTCACAATTCATACAGTCTGTTCTGACAGGATATCTGCAGTTATTTTCTCTAATACACAAAACTCCATCCTGTTTGCTTATAAGACTTCCATCCGCAAGTTTCTTAACAATGCTTCTTATCTCATCTTGTGACAATTTCAAAATTTCATTGATTACTCTTTCTTTGGTTATAGATTGTTGGTAAAGAAGCTCTGATAATTGTTCCAACCTATCCGCTGATATTCCTTGTTTCATATGTACGATAAGGTCTGTCTGCTCCTTTTGCGGAATTTTTTCATCTTCTGCTACTTTTAACAGGGAATCATAAAGCCACCCAAACATCCCCCTGTCATACAGTTGGATTGTTGCTTCATTTAATTCTGTGTCAGAATACATAGAATGCAGATATATGGAAGTAGTATCTGACATATTATAATAGTTTGCTTTATGGGAACGCATATAAGTACTCACTCTTATATAGCTATCCGCTGTTCCTGCCTCCCCCGAAAGATTATCTACCAAAGAGAGTAATGTTCTATTTGCCTTAATACTTGAAAACTGTCTCATTGTTTCTCCTAAATAGTTTGTAAGTACTTGTGTGCTGCTAAAATTATCCTTTCCAAAAAGCAACTCTTGGCTCAATCTCCTTCTCCACTGCTCCACAATAATAATTGCAATCGAAACAGGAAGTTTAAATGAATCAGGAATATTGAAATGCTTATATGCATCAGTCTTCTGTGTGCGGTATTGTTCTACTGCCAACTTGGTATTACTAATGATATAATTTGCATCTTTCATCTGGAATGAATTTTCTTCAAACCATTTCAGATCATATTTTTCAATATCCAGTAGATTATCAAGTGCAGGCATAGAAAGAATATCTGATTTTCTCCATGCAAGGCATAAGTGCAACAATAGGTAGAGCCAACATTTCGCATAGGTAACATTATTCATGGATTTTTGTATATGCCTGTCAATATCAATCGCAAGATTAACAAAACTACTCCACTCTTCAAATGAATAAAAATCACTATCTTTCTTCATTCTGACACCCTGTTTGACCTTAATCGTAATGTCAATATTTAACTGTTTATTTTCTTTCAGATATGTCAAGTAGTATCCAAAATATTGAACATAAGTAACAGGAATGTCTTCGTTTGTAATGATTTTTCTAACATCCATTTCTGTAAGTGAATTTACATCAAAGTTATCTGCTTTATGCTTTAAAACCAATTCATCCATAGATTGAATCAAATATCGAAACAGGTTTATACAAATGCCAATCATCTGCATTAAGTTCTTTTTTACCTGTTTGCTATTTGTAATCTTTTCATATACAAAATCTTTATAAGTATCAAATAAAACAGGATACTTCCTGTGTGTTACATCATCATATCTGTTTAGATAATATTCCACTTTTTCATATGGATCAGCTATGCTTTGTGGGAAGTAATATTCCATAAACACTTGTGAAATCTGTCTTATAACCTCTGTTCTATTCCCATCATAAGCAAAGCAATAAGTATCTGATATTTTTATAATTAGATATTCTGGAAACATTTGTGCAAATACTTTTGTTGTTATATTTTTACCTACAACTTTTCTAATTTCCACTATCTTGATATACTTTGATTCATCTATTACTGCCATAAGCTGTAACCCCCTTTATATAACTCATCAAGTATGTTTTCCACATCTTTTCCAACTTCTTCTTTATTGTTTAAATAAGTAAGTGCTGATGTCATACTCGAATCACCTCTCCAAAGTGCAATTTCTCCGATATTATTCGTTGCATTTGCAACCTGATTAGAAAAAATACCTCTGCATATATGAGTTTTCCATTTGTAGCTTTTTAAGTACATAGCATATGCTTGTGCTTCAAAATCCTCTGCTTCCTTCAATTTTTGAATGAAAGCTCTTTTTAACTTTGCAAACTTATTTGCATAAGTGTAATTTGTCATTGGCAGACCTTTTTCATCAATAAACACTGCATCTGTTGTCTCTTGTTTATACTTTCCTTTATGAACCTCATAAAGTGTACATAATAAATCGCCAAATGCAGGAATAATCTCCTGTTTTCTGTTCTTCTTGCTCTTTGCAATAAAACCATATTCTGTATCAGGTCTGAGATCCTTATCTTTAAGATTGATAACCATTGTTCTAATACCAGCAGAATCACATTTTAATGAAATATTCTCATATTCAATAGCAGACACTTCACTGATCCTAAGACCACCGAAGCATTGGAGATAAACTCCTAATGCAATTTCTGGAACCACTTCTACTGCTGTGTTGATAAACAGCGGAATATATTCTGCTTTTAAATTATGGATTACTTCTTTTTTACTGCCTTTTACAATGTTTTTGTATTTCCCTTTGAATAAAGGAAAATGTTTATTAAAAGAAATAATCCCTTTATCTTGCAAATAGATATAAAATGCTTCTAATCTACAGGAATATAAATGTTTTGTATATGGGGTAACATTAAGACTATTAAGAAAGTCAATGCCATCCTGAACTGTTAGTTTATCAATCTCAAAATCAGGATGCTCATAGACATAATTTAGGAATGGCACAACAACATTTGCATATGCAATTTGTGTTGTAGTTTTATTGTGTGGAAGATTCAGAATAAAATCTGTATATGGAGACACAAGAAATAAATCAAAACGTAGGTCTTGTCTGCCAATAACTACATATTGGATAACTTCTGTTTTACCATCTTCAAGTTCAGATACTTCTTTGATGATATGTTTTACCCATCTGTAATTATTGTTTTTCTTCATAAATATATCCACCTTTCTTTTTCTCAGTAATTGATATTACTGTTCCTTGTTTTGCCTAAGCATCTCATTATTGAGACCTTGTATTATAGATACAAGTGGAAAAATTATAAAGAATAAGTAAGATAGTTTTTTATGGCTTATAATGCTATCTATAAATGAATAAAATAGAAATATAAAAACTTTAAAAATATAACATAATATTCTTGATTTCTTATATGATATTTTGATATATCATATATCCAAATCGTACAAAATCCAGACAAAACCCCATTTTATCGACATTACAGCTATTTTTCACTTTTCTCTGCTTTTCTCTATACTTTTCTCCGTTTTTACAGAAAAATCTATTCTCTCTGTAAAATGATAATCTGATGCTCTGTATATGCTTCCTCACCAAAATAATATCGAAGTGCCAACATCACAGAACCTAAGACATCATTCAACTGCAAATAAGCCACATCATCTAAATGGCCTTTTTCTAAAATGCTCCTGTATTTCTCTAATACACTGTTCAAATTATCTATCTCAAAAAGTAAATTTTCTTTTCTCGTCATGTCTGATCCCCCTCAATTTTCTTTCAGTATAGCAAAATCAGATACCTCATATCATTATAAAATCAACGGATTTCGCATTCATTTAAGTGCGGTATTTCTCTAAATAAATGCATCAAAAAAGGAGTCAGTTTCCCGACTCCCTACAGGTTATAGCGATTCTTTAAATCATAGAAAATATATCTGATTTCAATGTTTTCCCAATACTGTTCTCTGATTCCTAGCGCTTTAAAAGTTTCATATTTCTTGTTGTTATCGCTAAATTCCTGTGTCTTAAAATTATAACTTTTTCGTTTTGCTTCTCGCTCAATTTCTGCAACTGCATCAATATCACTATAATAGACTGTTAATGAAAGTTTTGGCATATATCCCAAATATCGCTCCAACATCAAAAGTATGTAGCAAATCTGCTTATAAATTTTTTCAAAGGTAAGTATTCCTATCTCGAATAAACCTATTTGAATAACATCCTCTTTAAATCCATTGAAAAAGAATCCCTGCATTACAAACTGATACAGATTATAGAAATACTTATTCTTGTCTTCTTCATTTTTATAAGCATCTTTATCTAATTGTCTTATCTTTCTCTGCCTGATCTGCTCTGAATAATCTATATCCATCTCTGCTTTCAGAAAGTTCTTACCAAACAGGTACAAATCCGCTGCTAATGCATTAAAATCCTGCATAAAAGGCTCGCTGCTTCCACACATAAATTTATCATAAAACTTCTCATATAATGCAAAAACATCCTGTCTGTTCTGTGTTGTCTGGAATGTAATAAAATTCTCCTCTAATAGATCCAATATTCCCTGAATGCTGATTTCTTTCTCATTTTTCAGCAGATACCTGACAATCCTTTGGATGATATACTCATTCATATAAAAATTCTTCCATAACTTTCTTTCAGTGATTTTAACAGATGATACATTCTGACTTGGCTTTGATTCATATTTTGATTTTACATATTTAGACAGGACATAGATTTTAGTTCCAGTTGTGGTTGCTTCTTTCTCCAATAAAAGCCCTTTTCCACACATATTGATGAGCTTTCTTGTGATTGATTTCTCGCTCAAATCATAAATTGCTTTTCCGTAAGCATATATGTGGTCTGATAACATAAAACCTGTTCCCAGAAAATATATAATGTCAAGTAAATCTCTGTTAGTGTCAAAAATCTCCTGTTTCATTGATGGTTTAATGATGCCACTGTTTACATTCGGCATATTTAACCTCCTTCACCCGTTGTGGGCTATTTAAAGTTTTCCTTAATTTTAAGGTACTTTGATTATACAAGAATCCTGACATTATATAATTCCTGGGTGCTCGGTAGGATGCTATCATACAAAAAGCAATCTGCCAAAATAACAGATTGCCTTTATTGAAATTTTATAAAGATAAAAATTAGTTCTGCATTTTAAATTTGATGTCAAAGTTAAAATGACCTTTCCAAATTCCTGCAAAGTTGCTTCTATCTACTTGAATACTGCCATTTGCACTTGTTCCACTTGCCACTCCATCCTCTTTCATAAAAACTGTCTTCTGCTGTGAAATATCCGCTTGCATAGAAGAAATTTTACTTCTATCAGTAAGCGTTAAGCTACTTTCAGGAATCACTGTCAATGTATCATTGTAATAGAATGTACCGTTTACCAAAACAGCATAATCTGCATTTCCTTTATTTCCATCCAGAACAATTATTTTAGGAATTGTTACACTAAAATTGGCAGGTAAATACTCCTCTACAATCAGATTACCATCCTCATCAAAGACTATTTGATAGCGATTGCTTGCATCTACATCAAAGGAATATTTATAAGCATTTCCATTAGAATCATATTTTGGCAAATTAGGGAATGTATAATTTGTTTGATCAGAAGATAATTCTGTTTCATCTATTACCTTTCCATTTTGCTTTAGTTTTAATTTATACTTTTCTGGCCTAAAACCATCTGCATTATTGTTATCATTCCATTGAAGATTGGATTTTGCTTCTGTTTCACAAAATTTAAATATTCTATAAACAACTACTCCATCTGTAGTAACTTTTGTACTTGTATCAGAAACATATCTATATTGAGAATAATAAGCATTGTCTGTTTTATCATCTCCAATATCAGAGCCTTTTACAAATGTATCATAATCTGCTAATCGGGTTGTCCTGCCTATTTCATTGTCATTTTCATCTACATCAATATAAGTTATAGGATACTGATTCACTTCCCATTGTGCATACAGAGTCAAAGTTCTATTAGATGAATCACCACCTGTATAATGACAATAATTTTCATATGTCCATAAATCACTAGTTTGTACTGCTCCTGTATTACCTATATCATAAGCAACTCTTTTTTCATTTAATTCAGGAGTAGCAGACCACCCTTTGAATGTATAACCTGTTCTTGTTGGAACAGTATTGCTTATATTTCCAATCATTAATGATGAAGTGCTTCCAAATTTTATAATGGGACGCATTGCATTCCCACTTCCTCCGTTATGGTTGAATTCAATAGTGTATGCATTTTGATTCACATATTCCTGAATTGGTTTGTGAACCAACCAAGTTGTTCTACCCGAATTCATACTTGATCCATAATAAATGACTGTACCATCTTCAGGTATTTGAAACATTCCCAAAACAGCACCACTATCATACATTTCCTTAGGATTATTATTATTACATTCTGTTATTCCTGTATAAGTACCATTGTTTTCAGATATTTTAGAGCCTTTATGAATAAGTTTAAAATCAGAGGGCATTGTTACAAATTCTTTGATATCTAAATCTGTAAACCCTATAATTATATTCAAATTAATTTTTTCGCTTATATTATTATGTTTTGTAACATACATCTTGAATCCTGTTGTTGAATTGCTTTTCACAGAAAATCCTGGTTCATCACCTTTTACTCCACCTGTACCAATGACATTAAATGGATAAATAACTAAATCATATAAATTGCTTCCATTTTGGATTGCATTCCTATAAATAATATATTTCGTGTCATCTATTGAGGTATTTGTGTAATATACAAATGTTCCGAAATTGTTGCTTTCCATAAAATTGTTCCCTTGATAATAGATGTCATTTGTGTGCATTATATAACTGATAAGGCTTTCTGTTTCACTTAATGTTGTAATATTATTTGTATTTTCATATATATCTAGACTTTGATTTTCTTTATTTTCAAAGTCAAAACAAACATTCTGCAAATTATAATCTTCTATTTCTGTTGCCAAAGGAGAATTACTATTTTCTGTTTTTTCTGCATATACATTTATGACATTATCTGTTCCACAATTATCAATTTCCTCAAATTCAATGGAAACAGCATTTGTAAAAACAGTTCCAACTAATAAAGAACATCCAAGTAAAACAGATAAAATTCTTTTTTTCATTTCGCCATCTTTCTAAAAATACCACAAGAAAATTATGAGTAATAATTTCTGCGATATAAGTTTGCCATAATCAAATTAGTGGTACCCCCCCCCCCGAAAAATTTGCACTTTTTTGTGTTTAATCGAAATAAGTCATCTATTATCTGCAAAAAGGAAAAATTTTCAAGAAGTGACAAATTTCGCTTTCCATGCTACAATATGTAAAAACGGAGGTGTAATTTGACAAACGAAGAAAGACAACTATTAGGAAAAGCACAACGAATCAATGCATGGGATTCAAAAAAGCTGTATTATTGTGTTGGGAAAAGGCATCAGCGAAGCTGGACTGTCAAAAGAGGCGAAGTATTTTTTGTTGATTTGGGAGAGAATGTCGGAAGTGAAGAGAACAAAATACGTCCTGTTGTCATCATACAGTCCAATTCTTATAATATTTCCTCTCCAGTATTTACCTGTGCCATTATATCAACAAGCCCTGCAACAATACCAGATATCCAGATTCCTATTACTGGTACTTATACCTACACTGATCCAAACGGAAAATCTGCAACCCTTTCAGGGACAATAGACTTGGGGCAAATTAAAACAATCGGCAAAGAGCGAATTATCTCTGCCAAAATATGTAAACTCTCTGCCGAAATGTCAGAATTGGATACAAAATTGCTGAATATTTTAGGTTTATCTTACATTGTAAAGAAAAAAGATAATGTCATCAGTTCTTTAAGCGGAAAAATTGATTACCTGAAAAAACAACTGAAAGACAAGGCATAAAACAGTTGACATTGCATATAGTATAGTGGTACACTTGATTTAGTTAAAGGTACAGTTATGAATGGCTTGGCGGTCATTCGGATTTTTTTATCAGTTATAATGGGCTTGGCGGCTTATTGGAAACTCCCATCTTAATGATGGGAGTATTTTTTATGCACTGACATAGCTTACGGGCACATTTATAATTTCTGAACAAATTTCTTTCCCTGCTATATCAGCATCTGAATAACTGCTTGTCGTAACTTCTATCCCACATTCCATTCCTTGCATATTTATGTACGTAAAATCTATTGCGGATAGTTGTTGCTCTCTCAGCATTTCCATATATTCATCATATCTGTCCAGCATTCCCTGATCTCTGAAGTTTTCAATCATTTCTTTCATTTGATCCCTTACTTCCCATTCAGGCTTGATGGTATCAATTTCCCTCTTTTGCAGAGAACAAATTGTTTCAGCCACCTTGCAATTATGCCTGATTGCTGCTGGTGATTGAGTTCTGTCTATTCCATACTTTTTGTTGATAAACTGCTTGCCCTTATCGGTAAAACAGTAGCTTTTACAACTTTCCACTTCTTTATGCTTTGGATTCACATAGCTTACTTCTTTTATCAGATGGTCTTTTATCATGTTTTTAAGCCTTGTATCCGAAATATTAATCTTGTTTGCATCTATGCTTCTGATATTTCCTGCAGTTGCAAGTACTCTGAAAAATCGTTCATCTTTCGGATAAAACTTCTTAATGTGCATTAAATCACCCCTTTCGTTTCTACAATTTTAGATAAAAATATTCTCTTCTAATCATTACGGGTATTCAGTTTGAAAATATTTTTAATGCCAACACTCCTGACTTATGATATATTATTACTGTTGTTTTCTTCTTTGAAGAGATAATTCATAGGGAAATTCCCTTATAATAAAGAGGTTTGTATGACAAAACAGGAAATTTTACGGGAACTTCAAGATATTAATATAGATGCTGCCAACTACATATACACCGAAAACTATGATGCACTGAATTCACTTGTCAATTCTGTATTTAAGATAGGACTCGACAAAGAAGAGTGCTTTTATGATGTCCTGAGAGCCTTTAGATTGGCAAATATGCCGTTTTCTGTTGCAGGGTATAACTATCTCTGTGAAGACCTAAAAGATGAAATCTGGGGCAAATACGAGCCTCTTATCAATGATCTTGTTATCCACAATATGAGTCTTGATGAATTTCTTTCTGACTATGGTTTTGATAATGAATATGATGCCCTGAATGCTTCCAATAATAAGAGAAAAATATACATAAGCACAATAAAAAAGAGAATTGAACTTATTGAAGATTATACTGAAAAATATAAGAAACTCACAACCTTGTATGATACTGCTAATGTAACACAGATACATAGTTCTACTCATAAAGTAGATGCATTGCAAAACAGCTTCACGAATGCAGTCGTAGCACTTGTCAAAGCGAGGGAGAAATTCTATTACTATATCAATTATGATCTTGTAGGATATGATACAGAAGACTTAAATAAAACTTTAAAGCAACAGAAAACAAATAAAGAACGTTTTGATATGCTGAGAGGGATTACAGACAATATATTTACCACACTTCAAAATGATAGCACTGTAAATTTTAGGGATTTCTTCATCATCAAAGACAACAGAAGAGTTACATTTACATCCTATCTGACAGCAAAAGGGTTGACAGGTAGCTCTTGGTTTGACTACAAAAAATCAACCAAAAAGAAATTTGTAAAAGAAAGACATTTTTACCTGCAGATGGCCTTCTTCTTAGGATTGCCAACTTCCAACGAAATAGAAAAATTCCTAAATTTTAATGGATATACCATAAAGAGTCCATTTAAACTGTTTCCAAATTCAGATATTTATGATTATGATGTGTGCCGATACATAGATGCAGGTATTGATTACAACTTAATCAATGTGATGCTTGGCTATGAATTTATATAAAGGGGAGATTTATTGTGTTTGATTGGATGAAAAAACATAAAAAGCTAATTGCATTCATTATTTTTATGGTTATCTTTGGAGTACCCTTAATCATACATATTCTGTTTAAACTTCATCCTAATATTGATTTCTTCGTTGCTGAATGGACTGCAGGAGAAATATTAAGTTACTATGGTTCAATCCTTGCATTTTTAGGAACTGTTATTTTGGGTGCATTATCCCTATACCAAAATCAGATAATCAAACAAGAATCAGACAAAAGAGCTGAACTATTGGAGCAAAGAGAACGTGAAAGCAATATGCCAAGACTCAGATTAAGACATGTTGGAAGTCAGGGAAACATACAAAAAATGCAATTAGATATAGAAAATATTTCAGAAAATATCGCTAACGATATTGTATTATTTGATGTAAAAATCCTCTCAAACAGCAAAGAAGATTTATGGGACAAAAAATCAGCCATTCATCTTGATACAATTCAGGCAAATGATAAAGCTACTATCTATTTGGGCAATCCTGCTCTTACAGAAGATAATTGCTGTTTTAAAATGAAGATGAACTGCAACGATAAATATGGTGATATTCATTCATATAAAATATGGGCTTTTTGCAAAACAATTTCATCCATACCTCATTTCCAAATAGAAGAAATCAAAAATACTGAAACTCCCTGAACCTATCCATTCAGGGAGTTTACTACTTACTCTTTATTTATCATTCCAAAATATTCCAGTGCTTCTCTAATCATCCTCTCTTTCTCCTCTGGACAGTTGGGAACTTTGTTTCCCTCTGTCTTGGTTTTATTAAAGTTCTCGCCTACATCTAAGCCACACTTTTTTTTGATTTGCGCTATGTACAGATGTGACACTTTTGTTTGATAATGCTCCCACACATAATCTTTAATTTCCTGATAGGTTGCTGTGCCGATGCATTCTCGCCTATCTGCTTCACTTAAATCAATTTCTATCTCAATCTTAGTGGATTTGCCACTTGATTTTTTACGCGACAAGAGGACGCACGTTTCCACCCCCGCCGTCCAAGGAAACTGATCAATCGCCACGCACCTTTCCGCCCTGTATCCTCTCGCCAAAAAGACCTCCAGATCCCTTGCCAGACTACTCGCCTTGCAGGAAATATACAGAATGTGCTCCACGCCGTAATCTATAATTTTCGTAAGCGCCTTCGGGTGCACGCCGTCCCGGGGCGGATCAAGGATGATCACATCAGGCATTTCTTCAATTCCGTCCAATACCTTCAGCACGTCCCCGGCAATAAATTCGCAGTTATGTAAACCATTTAGCTCCGCATTTTTCCTTGCCGCTTCCACGGCTTCCTCCACAATCTCCACGCCGATCACCTTCTTTGCCACTGGCGCCATGAGCTGGGCTATCGTGCCGGTGCCACTGTAGAGGTCGTACACAACCTTATCCCCCATGTACGCATCCGCCCTCTCACAGCCGCTTCCGCCTGCCGTTCCATCCGCCGCATTTCCAGAAGATGATATGTAGTCCAAAATATACTCCCGCGCCGTGCTGTAGAGCAGTTCCGCCCCGAGGCTGTTGGTCTGGAAAAAGGAAAACAGCGAAATCTTGAAGCGCAGCCCCAAAAGTTCCTCGTAAAAATAATCCCGCCCGTACAGAACCGTCGTCTCATCGCTATGCACCACATCCGCCGCGGAATCGTTTCTCACATGCAAAATGCCCACGATCTCGCCGTCGAGGGGCAGGGCAAGCAGACGCTCCCTCAAACCATGCAAAATCTCATTCTCAATCCCGTCCTTCTCTGATAAGACGCTCTGATCCGCCCGCACAGCCTGTCCGCATGTACCGCTCTCCCGCATCCCTGCCAGCGCGCCCGTTCTTTCTTCCGCAGTCCGCCCGGGCACTTGGCTCGTCGTCACAAGCGCCGTCAGAATCTCTCCTGTCCTCGCCGCCCGACGCACCACGAGATGCCGCAGATAACCGGTATGCCGCAGCCTGTGATAGAAGGTCACATCCACACCCTTTTCCTGCAGCTTTTCAAAATAATCCCTGACGCAGCGCAGAATTTTCCGGTAATCCTCCTCCACGATCTGACAATCCGTCACGGACACGATGTCATAAAAGCTCCCCCGCTTGTGCATTCCAAGGGAAAGCGGACCGTCCTTTATCTCATCCCCGAAGGTGAACTCCATCTTATTGCGGTAGCCAAAAACTACGGGGGACGCTTTTGCCTGCTCAAACAGGCATTCCCCGTCCTGCTTTTCCAGCACGGGCGCAAGCAGCCGCCGCACCTGCCCTTCTTTGATTTTCAGGCTCTCTTCATAAGGAAAAGACAAATAAGTACAGCCGCCGCAGTTTCCAAAATGGGGGCAGGGACTGCCCGTCTCTAACGTGGAAGGCTCCAATACCTCTAAAAGCCGTCCCTCATATCTTCCGTTTCTCGCCTTGTTGACGACCGCCCGCACTTTCTGCCCAGGCAGGGCGTTTTTCACCGTACAGGTGTCCTCCTTGCAAACTACAATCCCCTTGTTTGGGAAATCCATGCGTTCTACTACACCTTCTATGATCTGCCCTTTTTTCATACCGTTCTCCATTTCTGACTTTGCTTATACGCGCAAAGAGGACCGCCGGGAAACTTTCATCTCCCGCCGGTCCCCTCAAATTCCTCAACGCAAAAACTTATACGCCCGTATCCTCGTCGTCATCTTCGTCCTCAAAGAAGTCGTCGTCGAAGTCATCATCAAAGTCGTCCTCAAAATCCTCCAGATAATCGGGCGTCAGGTAACGGTACACGGCATATGCAATCGCAGCCACCGCCGCAACCGCGCCGATAATGGCAAATATCCATAAAATACTATTCTTTTTCTCCTCCTCATGTTTCCTGCCGAGAAGTTCATTCACACCGGCATTGTCCATGATTTCATCCAATTTATTCAAAATCTCCTTTTTGCTCATCCTGTAGCCCTCTCTTTCCCATCATTTTGATCGCGTGCAAACTCGAAAAACCTTTGGTTTTCCTCGTTCGCGGGCTTCGCCCTATCATCCGCTAATCTGACAAAATTGTCTGCAGGCAGTCATTTTGCCATCTTACCGTCTGGCACGGCTCATTGCCATCGCGTACATTATACCACGTCTTTTCAGATTTTACTATATCTGAATATCTTATTTTATGAAAATTCTGTAAATTTTATTCCTATAGACAAAAATATCGGTTTACAACAGCCCGGCAGATGTCGTCGGCTTCAAACCTTCTGCAATTTCGCAAAGCCCGCGTACATAATTTTCTGCCCGGCTTCATCGAAAACCACCGTCACCTGACTGTCTCTGGGACCGGGTTCAATCTTTAAGACCGTGCCTTCCCCGTAGCGGGCATGGCGCACCCTGTCGCCTTCCCCGTAGCCGATTCTCCCGGACGCCGCGGCTCCGGTATTCGCAGCAGTCTGCGCGGATGCAGCGTTCCCCGCTGCGAAAGGATTGCCGCCCACCGTAACCGGCGCATTCCCCGCCCCACGCTTTTTCGGCGCTGCGTAGACCTTCTTCCGCTCCGTATACGCGCCCGGCGCCGATGCATAGGGCTTTACCGGCTCCATGTAAGGCTTTGCCGCCGCACCATAAGGCTTTACCGGCTCCGCGTATGATTTCGCCGCCCCGTAGGGTTTTGTCCGCAGAAGGCTTCTTTCCTGTGAGTCCTCCTCATAGACTTCCTCCATCCGTTTCTTTACAGGTGCGGGCGTGCCGTCCAGAAGAAGAGGCGGGATTTCCCGCACGAAACGGCTGACGGGATTGTACTGTGTCTCCCCTCTGATCATGCGCTGTTTCGCATAGGTGAGGGTCAGTTCCTCCTTCGCCCTGGTGATGCCCACATAGGCAAGCCGCCTCTCCTCCTCGATCTCCATGGGATCGTCGGAAGTGATCGTCATGTAGCTCGGGAACACACCGTCCTCCATGCCTGCCAGATAGACATGCCCAAACTCAAGCCCTTTCGCACTGTGCAGGGTCATCAGAAGCACCCGGTCGCCGTCGCCGTCCACCCGGTCGATATCCGCCACCAACGCCACTTCTTCCAGAAACCCGCTCAAAGTCGGCTCGTCATTTTCCTCCTCATATGCCACCACTTTGCTGACCAGTTCCTCTATATTCTCCACGCGGTCCTCCGCGTCCTCCTCATCGGACTCCTTCAGTTCCTTCAGATAGCCCGTCAGGTCAAGCACATCCTTCACCAGTTCTTCCAAACTGTAAAATTCCTGCTTGCTGCGAAAACTCTGTATCATGGTCACAAAAGGCTTCAGCTTCCCCGCGCTCCTGCCGATCGTCATAATCTGATCCGCCTCCGTGAGCGCGTCAAAGAAACTGATATTTCTCTCATCCGCGTACTCCTGCACCCGCACGATGGTTGCAGCGCCGATGCCGCGTCTGGGCACGTTGATGATACGCTTCACCGCCACGTCGTCCCTGCCGTTATCAATGGTTTTTAGGTAGGCGAGCACATCCTTAATCTCCCGTCTGGAATAGAAGTTTGTGCCGCCGACCACGTCATAGGGAATGCCCTCCATAATAAAACGCTCTTCCAGAAGGCGCGCCTGCGCGTTGGTGCGGTAGAGCACGGCGCACTCCCCGTAGGAGAACTGTCCCTTTCTCTTCTTTCTCGCCACATCCCCGGCAATGTATTCCGCCTCCTCATAGGCGGTGTCAAACTGCCGGAAACCGATGCGCGCGCCCTCGCCCTGATCCGTCCAGAGCGCCTTTTCCTTTCGCCGCGTGTTATTTTTAATCACAGCATTGGCGGCGTCAAGCACCGTCTGGGTGGATCGGTAATTCTGTTCCAGCCTGACCACGAAGGCATCCGGGTATACCTTCTCAAAATCGAGAATGTTGCGGATATTCGCCCCTCTGAACTTGTAGATCGACTGGTCGTCGTCTCCCACCACGCACAGATTCCGGTGTCCTGCCGCCAAAAGTCTGATCAGCTCAAACTGAGCGGTGTTGGTGTCCTGATACTCGTCCACCATAATATACTGAAACCGTTCCTGATAAGATTTCAGCACCTCGGCGTCCGCCTTGAAAAGTTCCACCGTCTTCATGATGAGATCGTCGAAATCCAGCGCGTTATTTTTTTTCAAAGTCGCCTGATACTCCCGGTACGCCTTGGCGATTTTGCCGCCGTTGTAGTCGTAACCATTCTGCATCTCGTACTCCTGCGGGTCGATCAGTTCGTCCTTTGCGGAGGAGATGGCGCTCATGATCGTGCGCTCCTTGAGCATCTTCGTGTCGATCTGCAGCTTCTTGCAGACTTCCTTCATAATGCCTTTCTGGTCGTCGGTATCGTAAATCGTAAAATGATTGTCGTAGCCGAGACGGTCTATGTAGCGGCGCAAAATCCGCACGCAGGTGGAGTGGAACGTGGAAACCCAAATCTGCTCCGCGCCGAAGCCCACGATCTTGTCCACGCGCTCCCGCATCTCCCCCGCCGCCTTGTTGGTGAATGTGATCGCCAAAATATGATAGGGCGCCACACCCGCCCTATCGATCAGATATGCCACCCTATGTGTTAAAACTCTGGTCTTGCCGGAACCTGCGCCCGCCAAAATCAGAACAGGACCTTCGGTCTGCATGACCGCCTGCCTCTGCCTCTCATTTAAAGTATCATATATACTCATGCCAATTTATCCTTACTTTTATAATAACTGCGTGCCGCAGTTGCCACAGAATTTGGACCCTGTAGTCGGTGTGCCGCAGTTCGGGCAGAATTTCGGTCCCTGTCCGCCCTGTGCCGCGGGCTGTCCCTGCGTCTGAGGCGCCGTATTCTGACCACCCATATTCATCTGGTTCACCATCTGCTGACCGATCGCCATGCCCATCTGCAGACCGACCATATCGGACGCCATGCCCGCGCCGCTTCCGCCGCCTTTGCCCATGGAATCCGCCGCCGCCATCTGGGTGTACTTATTCATATCACCCACCATGGACTGTGCCGCCGCTTTCTCCTGCATCTTCCGGATCTCTTCCGGGTAGGAGAAACTCTCAATCGTAAAGCCCGAAATCGCAATGCCGAGCGTCCGCATGTCCGCATCCAGCTCGCCCTCAATGCCCTTGGCGATGTTTCTCGCATCCGCCTGCAGGTTGAACATATCCCTGCCCTCTTTGCTGATCCAGCTCATAAGAAGCTGGTCAAGACTCGCAATGATGCGCTCCTTCACGTCCCCCACCGTGTATGTCTGTCTGATGCCCGCCAGCTTTTCAATCAGCACATCATGCGCCGCCACCCTACAATTGAACGCGCCGAAAGCGCGGATCGGCATACCGCCGGGAAGCCCGGGCGCGGGCAGATTGATCGCGTTTTTCGTGCCCCATTTCACCAAAAGCTCCTTCGTGTTGATAAAGAGCACCTCCGCGCGAAGCGGCGTGCTGAAACCGAACTTGAAACTCTTTAATGTAGTGAGGAAAGGAATGATGTCGGACTCGATATCGTAATCGCCGTCCTCCACGAAAATACCTTCCACCCTGCCGTTATACAGGAAAATCGCATCCTGCCCCGGACGGATGATCAGACGGGAGCCTTTCTTGATCTCCTGATTCTGGAACTTATAAAACAAAACGCCCGCACCGTTCTCATTCCACTCGATAACACTTGAAAACTGATTCTTTAAAAATCCCATTTTACCCTCCGTTTTTCCATCATTAATCTTATCAGTATATCTAGTATATCTTAAAATCCATGAAGTTTCAACGTAACAGTTCAGTACTTTGCATTTGTTGCAAATTCCGTGAGCACAAGTAACGGTTTGGAAAATGCTGCACTTTAATTCCTGCTCTGGTTAAGCTGCTTTGCCTGATCGCTCAGACCCTCCACCAGTCTGTCCACTTCTCCCACAATCTTCGTATTGTTCTCGCTCACCCGGAATGTCTCCTGCGAATGCGCGGACACTTCCTGCATAATCGCAGAGATCGTCTGAATGCTCTCCACGATCACCCGGTTCGCCTCCGCCAGCTGCTTCACGGAACTGTCAAGCCGCCTGCTCTGTTCATCCACCTGCTCGGTGTCCGTCGCAATCTTCTCAAAGCTGTCAGCCGCCTGTACGGCGGACTCGCTCTGCCTGCGGTTGCTCTCCATCAGCTCTTCCACCGTGCCGGCAGCAATCTTCAGTTTATCCGAAACACTGCGGATCACATCCGTGATATCTACCGTCGCGCTCTGAGTCTGGTTCGCCAGATTGGAAATCTCTGACGCCACCACAGCAAAACCCCTGCCCGCTTCCCCGGCGCGCGCCGCCTCAATACTGGCATTTAAAGAGAGCAGGCTGGTCTGGCTCGCCACGTTTGTGATCATATCTATAATGGTCTGCATGTTGGCGGTATGTTCCGCCAGCTCCTTCATCTCCTCCACTGCACGGGTTCCCGACTTCTCGGAGTGCTCCATCTGTGTTGTCAGCGTCTGCAAGTTCTCCCTGCCGAGCCGCACACTGTCCTTCGTCTCCGCCATGTGCTGCGTGATCGCCTCCATCACGTCCGCCATCTGACCAATATGGTTCTGAATCTCCTCCGTCTTTCCGAGCTGGTTCTGAATAGATTCCGCCGTCTCATTGGTGCCGGAGGAAACTTCCTGCATAGCGTTTCTCGTCTCCGACACCGCGCTCCCCAGCTCGCGCATCTGTCCCGCCACATCGAGAATCCCGTCGGACATCTGCCCGGAGATCCGCATCACTTTGTCAAGCAGGTCGGAAACGTTATCCTTCTCCCGGTCCAGTTCCTCCAGCTTTCCCGTATTGATTTTTTCCAGTGTCCTTGTGGAGAGGCAGAGAAATATCGCCACCAACAGAAGAAGCGCTACCCGGATTTCATAGCTCGCCATATCCGCCCCGACAAGAGCCCCCATCGCGCCCTGCCAGCCCAGAAACACCAGATTGGCGACAAGACCGAAGCCTGACACCCACGCGCAAAGCTTCACGTCCGAATAGAGAACGAGCACCATATAAAGCGGTATGATATAAGTGAACGCCACCATACTCACTGTGGTAAACACCACAAAAACATAAAACAGACTGTACATCACGCCTATCAAATATTTCAGACGCGTATCCTCCGGTTTTCGCCGATAAAGGATAAATTCAACCGCCACCGGCAAAACCGCAATCATAGAAAACACCGCATAATATCCGATGGTCCTGCTGCCCTTTAACACCTCGACCAGATACGCGGCCTCCAGCACAGCCACGATCACCGTATGGCAGGCGATCGCTATCTTGTTCATTGCCTTTGCACCATTAAATACACCATTTTTTTCCATCTTCCGTCCCTCCGTATGTACGCAGTATTTAGTAGTATTATGTATGTATAAAAATGCAAAATTATGGCTTAGTATACCATATCAATTCATGGTACTACAATACCCATATGCCCATTCGGAGCCTTTCTGGTACAATTTGTCGTTTTTTTGGTATAGATTGTATGATTAGTTTACATAACTTTCATAGAGAGACCGTCCCGGGATTTGCTACCTAACCCCGATTACAATTCCAACAATGATTATGGCAGCGCAGATAAGCTTATGTGTGGTATTCTTTTCCTTAAATAAATACCGCCCGGCAAGAATGGTCACCACACAGCCCGCCTGCTTTAGGAGCGTCATGATCGTAATCCTGCTTCCCTCCATGCCGTTTGCCACAAAAAGCGCCCTGTCCGCAATGACGATCAGCAGACTCAAAAGCCACACCCACTTATTGCAGACCGCCCGTTTCCAGTTCACCGGCGTACGGGAAATGAGAATAAACAGCAAATAGAATAGAGTTAAAAACAGCAGATACCAGAACTGCAGCTGGAAACTTGTGATATCCTTCATCAAAATTTTGTCAAGCAGACCGGAGACCGCGTTTAACAGGCAGGAAGCAAACGCCATCACCACATATTTTATTTCCACGGACTCTCCCGCACTCTTCGCCGCCTCCCGCACGCTCTTCGGGTGGTATTTTAATAGAAGAAGCCCAGCCGACACGAGAAGCAGCCCGGTCACCTGAAAGGTTCCGAGTGTCTCCTGCAATACAATCACGCCAAGCATGGTGGCAAACATAACACGGGAAAGATCCAGCACACCGTACAGGCTGATAGGCATTCTCTTAATTGCCCGGAAACTGCACATCCACGCCAGAAAAATGACGAAAGACTTCATGGCAATGTAAAAATAAAAGCGCGGCTCCACGCCCATCGACACCCTTGCAGACGGCAGAACTATCGCAAAAGACAAGAAAGTGTACATAAACAATACTTCTATGGTAGAGTTTTCCTCCAGAGCCTTTTTCTTGACAATCTCCCGCACGCCCTTTAAGACGCCGTATAACAAGACCAGCCAAATCCACATTTCTTTTGTACCTCCCACTTATGCGCGAAAAAAAATAAGGCATTTCCACGCCTTATTTTGTGAAAGCAGGCGAGGGGAATCGAACCCCCCTCCCAAGCTTGGGAAGCTTGTATTCTACCGATGAACTACGCCTGCAAACTTACGACTTAATCAGTATACCATTTTATCCTCAAAAAGAAAAGCACTTTTTTCTCTTCCGCATAAACTATAGTAAAATGTCTTTTATGGATTGCCCGCAGGAAGCGGTAATCCGAGGAGGAACATGAAAAAAACAGGCAGCATATTTTTGGCGGCGCTTCTGCTTATGAGCGTCCTCTGGGGCTGCGGAAAAGCGCCCGGCGAAAGCGCGCCCGCCTCTTCCGGCAAAACGCCCGTGGTACTAAACGAAGTGGCTCACTCTATTTTCTACGCACCCATGTATGTGGCAATTGAGGAAGGGTATTTTGCCGACGAAGGCATCGACTTGACCCTGATCACAGGCTTTGGCGCCGACAAGACGATGACCGCGCTCTTAACAGGTGAGGCGGATATCGGCTTTATGGGCAGCGAAAGCACCATCTACACTTACAAGGAAGGCGCATCCGACTACGCGGTAAACTTCGCGCAGCTCACCCAGCGCGCCGGCAACTTCCTCGTATCCAGAGAGCCCATTGAAAACTTTACATGGGATATGCTCATCGGCAAAGACGTGCTCGGCGGGCGGGCGGGCGGTATGCCGGAAATGGTTTTCGAGTACATTTTAAAGAAGAACGACATTGACCCCGCAAACGACCTTTCCATCGACCAGAGCATCGACTTCGGCTCCACGGCGGCAGCTTTTTCCGGCGGGCAGGGGGATTTTTCGGTTGAGTTCGAACCCCACGCCACCTCCCTCGAGGCGAAAGGCGACGGCTACGTCGTTGCCTCCCTCGGCGAAGATTCCGGCTATGTGCCCTACACCGCCTTCTCCGCCAGAAAGAGCTATATCGAGAAAAACCCCGCTGTGATCGAGTCCTTCACCCGCGCCCTGCAGAAAGGCATGGACTATGTGCAGACCCATACCCCTGCGGAGATCGCCAAGGTGATCGCGCCCCAATTTGCGGAGACGGATCTTGCCACCATAGAGACGATCGTCGGCAGATATGCCGCGCAGGACACATGGAAATCGGACCTCGTCTTCTCGGAAGACAGCTTCACCCTCTTAGAAAACATTCTGGAAGAAGCCGGCGAACTGGACGGCAGGGTACCTTACGCCGATCTGGTAGACACCACCTTCGCCAAGAAGGTCCTGCAGTAGCCTTATCCCATACGGCTTCCTATACGAGAAAGACGCCCGGCTCATCCGTCGGGCGTCTTTTATATGATGTAACCTATACTTCTCCCAGAAGCTCTTTCAGGGCGTCCACCACAAACTGATACTGCGTCAGCATCTCCTCCACCCCCACCTGCATCACCGAGTAGTTTTCCTCCTTCACCGCCGTCTCCTGTTCTGCAGCGAGCTGAGACAGATAGGTGGCGCCGATGGATTTCATGGCATTTTTCAGCCCGTGTACTTCAATGCGGTAACGCTCATAATCCTTCGCCTCGTAAACACTGCGAATCAGGGGGATTTTCTCCTTACCCTCTTCCATGGCTGCCCAGAGCACTTCCATGTAGATTTCCTCATCATCCCCGCACAGCCTGATGCCTTCCTGCACATCGAATCCTTTGATTGTCAGATCCTCAAACGACCGAATCATTCCCATTTTACTCTTCCTCCTGCACCTTTCCCTTTTTTCTTGTATCCTTGCCGCGTTTGTCCGTAATGCCGTCAATCATCTTTTCAATCAACAGCTTTTTGACATAAACGTCAAAGCTTAACATGCAGATAAAGGAGAAAAATTTCAGAAAGTCCCGATCTTCTGCGGGCGCATCATCAAAGGTTTTCTGGGCAATCCGGAACTTCTCATCCACATCTGCCTTTAATACATCCGTCTGCTCCCGCTCCAGTCCGAAGACCTCTTCGTAGACACGGGAAAGATCATACGCCTCTCCGTTCTGAAAAAAGCGATTTGTAATCGGCTCTAAGAGCTCCTGAATATCGCTGATTGATAATATCCCCTTATAATAGTAGATAAAAATTAAAAGAAGCACATGATCCTTTGAGTATTTCTTTTTTACAGGCGGCGGAAGCAGATTATTCTTGGCGTAATTATTGATCATTGTCTTCGTCAGAATCTTATCGGCAGCGGGGTCTCTCGTCGTATTTTTCAAACGGGACTCTATGAACGTTGTCACCTGATCCATATAGAGATCGATGTCGGGAATATCCTCTGCCCTAATATATTCAATTCTGTCCAGACTTCCCTGAATGCTGTTTAACAAATCCTCTATGTTGATCGTCATGCCTGCACCTTCCGCCTTCCTTTGCTTCCTATTATATAGTTTTCGCATCTGCCTGACAAGTGTTTTATCCAAACGCGAAAGCAAGCCCGCAAACCTGACTGTTCCTTTATTCCGTACCGCAGACACCCTGACAGTTTACAAAAAAATGCGATTGTGGTATATTCATACATAAAGGTTGTAAAGTTTTAACGTATGAAAGCGTTTTCACATACAGAATGGAGGAACTATGAATAAAAAACTCAAAACCGACGCTGTTGACCATCTGTTTCAGGCCATTCTCTGCCTGCAGACGCAGGAAGAATGCTATGATTTCTTCGAGGACCTGTGTACCGTCAACGAGCTTTTGTCCCTTTCCCAGCGCTTCGAGGTGGCATCCATGCTCAAACAGCACAAGACATATCTGGAGATTGCGGAAAAAACGGGCGCGTCAACTGCCACCATCAGCCGCGTCAACCGTTCGCTGAATTACGGCAACGATGGTTATGACCTTATCTTTAACCGTCTGGGCTCCTAAACCGGCAGTTTTTATGTATACGGAATTTTCTGCAAAACCTTTCCCATATTGACACAAATTTGCAGTCTTGTTAGAATAAAAATAGCAAACTAAAATTGTCATGGCAGAGGGAAACAGATATGTATACTTGTAGTCTCCATATTTATTTCGTAGGGCATCCAAGCCACGCTTTTGACGTGATAAAAAAAATGCCTTCTCTTACACATTTTACCCATATTTTTTCCGAAAGTGACGAGGCAGAGGTTTCTCTGTCTCAAAAGGCGGACGTAATCATAGCCGACCTGTCCCATTTGGATATGCGCTCTGCGCTGCCAATCATCCTGCAAAACCGTCGTGACGGGGTGCCGGTTATTTTGCTTGCGGACAAAAAGCAGATGCAGCTTCTCTGTGCGGAGCCGGCATTAAAGGATATCACGGATATCTGGATTCACCCTATGTCCGACGAGGAACTCCGTTTCCGTTTCTTAAGGTGGCAGGAAGCTTATAAGATGGGCAAGGATTTCTGGGAAACCGGTCATTTTCTTGAGACAACGATCAACAATGTTCCCAATCTAATCTGGTATAAGGATAAAGAGGGTGTCCACGAAAAAGTAAACAACAGCTTCTGTCAGGCGGTCAATAAGACCAAAGAACAGGTACAGGGCAGACGGCACGCCTATATCTGGGACGTGGCGGAGGACGACCCTGCCTGCATTGAATCGGAGCATCAGGTGATGAGCACCAGACAGACCCTTTTATCCGAGGAGACCATTAAGGCGGGGGAGGAAACCCGCACCCTCATGTGCTACAAGTCTCCCTTATATAACTGCGACGGCACCGTGATGGGAACCGTCGGCGTGGGCATCGATGTAACGAAGGAACGTGCCTACGAACAGGAAATCATTACCAAAAACCGGAATCTGGAGACCATCCTTGCCACCATAGACTGCGGCGTCATGCGGCACACGCTGGACGATGCCCGTATTTTAGACATAAACAAGGCTGCCCTGCGGATTCTCGGCTATGAAACGCTGAATGAGATGATGGCGGACGGCTTTGACCTGATTGCGTCCACTGTGATGGACGAAGACAAACCCCTTTTGCGCGGCAGCATAAAGATGTTAAAAAAAGCGGGAGATACGGTCGATGTGGAATACCGCGTACAGCATAAAAACGGAGAGATTATCCATGTTATGGGGAATATCAAGCTCTACGAGGAAAACGGAAATCTCTACTGCCAGCGTTTTCTTTTGGACGTAACCGAGCAGAAACTGCAGGAAAAGAAAAACCAGCGGCGGCAGATGGAACTGGTACAGGCTCTGAGCCGGGATTTCAAGCTTGTGTGCTTCGTAGACGCCGAGACTGGCATCCTTATCCCGATTCGTACCGGCAGACGCGAACTGGACAGTATTTTTGAAAATAAAATTTCCCTGCGGGAAAGCATGGAACAGTACATAGAGGATTGCGTCTATGAGGAGGATCGGGAAATGCTGCGGCACGCCGTTTCTCTCGACACGCTGAAAGAAGAGCTTGGCGGAAAGCAGGCATACTCAGTCAATTACCGTAAATATCAGGACAAACAGCTCGTCTATTACCAGCTGAAGGCAGTGAGCGCCGGCACAGAAGACGGCAGCAGCGGCATCGTTCTCGGTTTTCGCAGTGTGGACGCGGAAATACGTCGGGAAATGGAGCAGAACACGCTGCTTGAAACCGCTCTCTCCCAGGCCAATCGTGCCAGCAAGGCAAAGAGCGTATTTTTGTCGAATATGTCTCATGACATCCGCACCCCGATGAACGCCATCGTAGGCTTTACGAATTTGGCAATCACACATATCGGACAGACAGAGCTTGTCGCGGAATATCTAAAAAAAATCCAGACTTCCGGCAATCATCTGCTGAGTCTGATCAACGACATACTGGATATGAGCCATATCGAGAGCGGGAAAATCCATCTGGAGGAAAAGCTCTGCAGCCTTCCCGAGATCCTGCACGGTCTGCGCAATATTTTACAGGCGGATATCCACGCGAAGCAGCTTGAACTGCACATTGACACAGTGGACGTTGTGGACGAAGCCATTTACTGTGATAAGCTCCGTCTCAATCAGGTGCTTTTGAACCTGTTAAGCAATGCCGTGAAATATACCGGCGCAGGCGGTCATGTCAGTATGCGCATTACCGAAAAAACGGACGCGCCCGACGGATACGCCAACTACGTCTTTACCATCAAGGACACCGGCATCGGCATGAGCCAGGAATTTGTAGAACGTATTTTCGAACCCTTTGAGCGGGAGCGCAACAGCACCATCAGCAAGATACAGGGCACCGGTCTCGGCATGGCGATCACGAAAAATATCGTGGATATGATGCATGGCTCCATTTCCGTGACGAGCGAACAGGACGTTGGCACCGAATTTACCGTCTCCTTCACCTTCCGTCTGCACGAGGAAAAGAAGGAACCGATGATACTGCCGGAGTTAAAAGACTGCAAAGCTCTGGTGGTCGACGACGATTTCAATACCTGCGACAGCGTATCCTATATGCTGGGACAACTCGGTATGCAGGCGGAATGGACGCTGTCCGGCAAGGAAGCGGTGCTTCGCAGCCATCAGGCTGTCATGCGTAACACAAACTATTCCGTGTACATTGTAGACTGGCTGCTTCCCGACATGAACGGCGTCGAGGTGACTCGGAGAATCCGCAAGGAAACCGGCGGGAATGTGCCCGTTATCATCCTGACCGCCTATGACTGGTCGGATATCGAAGTGGAAGCAAAGGAAGCCGGCGTCACGGCATTCTGCAACAAGCCGCTGTTTTTATCGGAATTAAGCGCCTGTCTGCAGTCCGTGCTGCAGCCCGGGTCGCAGGACACCGAAGCCGCGGAAAACGAGCTGCCCCTCCATCATACAGGGCGGATTCTGCTGGCAGAGGATGTGGAGATGAATCAGGAGCTCGCCGTGGCGATTCTCGAAAACGCAGGCTTTTCCGTAGACGTGGCGGACAACGGTCAGATTGCTCTGGAAAAGCTGAAATATTCGGAGCCGGGATACTATCGGGCAATCCTGATGGATATCCAGATGCCTGTCATGGACGGCTACGAAGCGACCAGACGCATTAGGAAGCTGGAAAATCAGGCTCTTGCCTCCATTCCGATTATCGCCATGACCGCCAACGCCTTTACCGAAGACCGCGAAGAAGCGCTGAAAAGCGGCATGAACGCTCATATTCCCAAGCCCATCGATGTACAGGCGCTGTTCCAAACGCTGGATGATATCCTGTAGGCTATGGATTAACAAACAATTAACGAAAAAAGCAAAAAAAGCTTTACATTTTATATGCGTTATGCTATTCTATGTATGTTGTCTATCGATGTATTATTTATATTTTGGAGGTATCACAATGAACAAAGGTACAGTAAAGTGGTTTAACAACCAGAAGGGCTACGGCTTCATCTCCGACGAGCAGGGCAACGACGTATTCGTTCACTACTCTGGGCTTAACATGGAGGGCTTCAAGTCTCTCGAAGAAGGCGCTGAGGTTGAGTATGAAGTTGTAAACGGCGAGAAAGGTCCTCAGGCCGTAAATGTAACAAAGTTATAAGAGCTGACGCTCTTATAGCATCGATAATCGGTATCACGATGTGCCTGTTCTTAAATATATAATGTTCTGAAACTCCAGTAAGACTTTGTTATTTAGAATCAGCTATTGTTGTAACGGATTAGAGAAGAAAAAACCTGTCTGCATGACAGGTTTTTTTCTTTTCACCCTATATACGAAAGCACATCCGCAAATGCCATCTGCCCGCCGAAAAGGTCAAGCCCGCTCCCGATGGTCACGTCCACTCTTCCCTTTCCCAGCTCTTTCAGTTTATCCAAATCCGCAAAGCTGTGCACGCCGCCCGCGTAGGTAACCGGGATTTTCCCCCAATCTCCCAGAAGCTTTGCCACCGGCTCCTCGATACCCGCGCTTTTGCCCTCCACGTCCACCGCGTGAATTAAAAATTCATCGCAATATCCGGAAAGCTCGTCGAGAACCTGCGTCGTCAACTCCACGGACGTATATTTCTGCCATCTGTCGGTCACAATATAGTATTGACCGCCGCGGCTGCGCACACTCAGGTCGAGCACCAGATTTTCCTTCCCCGTTTCCTTTACCAAAGTCCGCAGTCTGTCGTACTGTATCTGCCCGTCCGAAAAAACATAAGAAGTGACAATCACATGGCTGGCACCCGCATTAAGAAATGCCGCCGCATTCTCCGGCGTGATGCCGCCACCCGCCTGTAAACCCTGCGGGTACGCCGAAAGCGCCGATAAAGCCTGCCTTTTCGTCTCCTCATAATAGGGGGAAGACGCCGGATTTAAAAGAATGATATGCCCCCCGATGATGCCCTTTTCCCGGTATAGCCCGGCATAAAAGGCAGCGTCCTGTCCGGACACAAAATTTTCCTGTGCCCTGTCCCCCGCGTCCTTCAGACTGCCTCCCACAATCTGCTTGACACTGCCGTTATGAATATCAATACAAGGTCGAAATTTCATAAATTTTCCTTTCCCAAAAATCAGAATAAATTCATTTCTATCTGACATAATAACATAAGAACAGGAAGTTTATCAAACATTCTGTTCGTAAACCGCATGGAATACTATCATGCATAGGATACAGCAATCGAGCAAAGGAGTGAAATCATGAAAAGAATAAAAACTTTACTTTTTGTCTCGCTCATGGTTCTGAGTATGGCAGCACTGACCGCCTGCGGCAGCAGAAACGCAGCCGGAAATGACAACAACGGCACAGGCACACAGAACGGTACCGGCACTGCCGGCACGGGTACGGATAACGGAACCGGCATCGGCACTACCGGAACAGATGATGCCGGTACGGGCGTCACAAACGGCACAGGTATGGAAGACACGAATACCACCGGCACAGGCATGGGAGACACGAATACCACCGGCACAGGCACAGACACCACCGGCACAGGTATGGGCGGCACAGATACGAATGGCGCCTTAGACGATAACGACAATGTAAACGACGCCACAGCAGGCACAAACGGCACAAATGGCGGCTCCATCGCAGATGATGTAGGCAATGCCATCGGCGACGCCGGAAACGCGGCATCCGACATCATTGACGACGCAGCGTCAGGCGTGGAAAACATGGTGGACGACGTGACCGGCAACAACAACACCGGCGCATCTTCCAAGATACGCTAAACGAACGCAAGCAGGGGCTTTCCCCTGCTTGTTTTTTAGCTTTTTTCTATCAGTATGCCGTCCCTATAAGCCTGCAGCAGCTCTTCGAGCTGGTGGATGCTCTCCTTCAGCTCCGCGCCAATCTCCGTGTCTGAAATCTTCTGGCGCATGGCAGTCGTCTCCAGAATAAAGGAATCCGAAAAAATATCCGACTCATGCAGAATCGCCGACTCCGTGGACTCGAAGGGCTCATGCGCCACCAGCCGCATCCCGTGGGAATTGACTACCAGCGTATATCCGGCGATGCCCGTCTTGTCCTGATACGCCTTGGAAAAACCGCCGTCGATGACAAGCAGCTTCCCACCGCAGTGAATCGGCGTCTCGCCCTTTTTCCGCTCCACGGGCACATGGCCGTTCACGATATGGGAACGGGACTCGTCCAGACCAAACTCCTGCAAAATCCGGTTCACTACCATCTCACTGTCGAGAAGCCTGTAGTAAGCGTTCTTCGTCTCCCTGTGCAGCTCCTTATCCTCCACCAGATACCTCTCGAAGGTTGCCATCTTATCTTTGCCAAACACCGGGGAATTGGGTCCTGCCCAGATATACCAGATGATATCCTGCCCTTTCAGCTTCTCTTTTAAATCATGGGAATAATACCCCTTTCTGGCATAATGTTCCAATACATCATAAAGCGCCTTGCCGCTGTATTCTTCCCCGTAAACGTTGACCTTATTAAAATTCCCTTCTTCATCCATCGGCACGCAGCCGTGGTAGAGCAGATTCGAGTTATAAACCTTGTAAAGACCGCCCTTCGAGAACAGGAAACGCACATGCTTCTGGAGCTTTTCGCATTTGACGAAAGCCTGTCTGAGCCGCTCCATCACCTGTTCTTCCTCCGCCGTCAGCTCATAGGGGCGGTTTCTGTTTATCGTCGGGAAATCCACGTCCTTTAAGGGATAGGAAACGCCGTCCAGCACAAGCGCCTTATTCTCATAATCAATGTGCTCCAGAAGCAGCCTGTCCTGCATGGCAAACTCGGGACGCCTCATGATTAGCTGCCCCTCCAGCTTAAACTGCAAAACGGCAATCGCCTTGTGCATCTTCATGTCAAGGCTTAAATCCTTCGTATCATAATCCGTATTGTATTTGATGGCGAAAGCATTGCAGTCCGTATCTTTATAAGCGTCCAGCGCAAAGGTGGCTAACGGGATGAGGTTAATACCGTAACCCTCCTCAAGCGTGTCCAGATTGCCGTATCTCGCCGCCATGCGGATGACATTCGCAATACACGCCAGATGCCCGCTTGCCGCGCCCATCCACACGATATCGTGGTTGCCCCACTGCACGTCCACCGAATGATACTGACAGAGCGTGTCCAGAATGATATGCGGTCCCGGTCCCCTGTCGAAAATATCGCCGACGATATGCAGATGGTCAATCACCAGCCGCTGAATCAGATTGCTCAAAGCAACGATAAATTCCGGCGCCCTGCCAATGCGGATGATGGTGTGGATGATCTCATTATAGTATGCCTCTTTGTCCTGCACCTCCGCCTTCTCCGTAATCATCTCTTCAATGATATAGGAAAAGTCCGGCGGCAGCGCCTTCCTCACCTTGGAGCGGGTGTACTTGGAAGAAACCCGTTTCGTAATCTGCACCAGCCTGTGCAGGGTAATCTTGTACCAATCCTCGATGGAAGTCTCGTCCTCCTCCTGCATGACGATATCCAGCTTTTCCTCGGGATAATAAATCAACGTCGCCAGACTCTTCTTGTCCTTGATGCTCAAGGTATTGCCGAACTCCTCGTCGATCTTTCTGCGCACGGAGCCGGAACCGTTTTTCAGGATATGGTTAAACTGCTCATACTCCCCGTGAATATCCGTCATAAAATGCTCCGTGCCCTTTGGCAGATTGAGGATTGCCTGCAGGTTGATGATTTCCGTGGAAGCCGCCGCAATCGTCGGATACTGCTTTGATAAGCTTTTCAGATATTTTAATTCCAAATCGTCCATTTTTCTCTCCAAACTTTTACATAATGGAAGGGTTTATCCGATTACGTCAGACATATCGTATAGTCCCGCCGGTTTCCCCGCGAGGAACTTTGCCGCCTGAATCGCGCCCTTACCGAAAACCGCTTTTGAGTAAGCTCTGTGGGAAAAGGTCACTACTTCGTCCGCTCCCGCGAAAATCACGTCATGGTCGCCCACAATGGTGCCGCCCCTGACCGCGCTGATGCCGAGCTCCTTTGCGTCTCTCTTCTGTCTGACCTGACTTCTGTCATAGACATATTCATAACTGCCGCCCATTGCCTCGTTGATGGAATCAGCCAGCGCGATCGCCGTGCCGCTGGGCGCGTCCAGTTTCTGGTTGTGGTGTTTCTCCACGATCTCGATATCGAAGCCGGCAGGCGAAAGCGTCTTTGCCGCTTCCTTTAAGAGCTTTAACAGCATGTTGATGCCCAGGGACATATTCGCAGATTTTAATATCGCCACCTGCTTCGACGCCTCCTGCACCTTTGTAAGCTGCGCCTCGGAAAGCCCGGTGGTGCAAAGCACGCAGGGCAGTTTTTTCTCCACACAGTAATCCAGCAGCGCATCCACCGCTGCCGCCACGGAAAAGTCGATAACCGCGTCCGCCGCCACCGTACACTCGGAAATGCTGCTAAATACGGGATAGTCGTTTTTCCCGCTGTCCACGGCGTCGATACCCGCCACAATCTCTATCTCTTCGTCAGCCACAATCAGGGATGTAATGGTCTGTCCCATCTTGCCGTTGCAGCCGTGCATAATTACTTTTGTCATGTTGCGTCTCCTTCCTGAAATATATGATAATTGCGAAACGCCTGCCGGTTCCTCCCCGACAGACGTTTCTGCCATTCGCTTTCCTACTTATAAAATTCCATAGTCCTGCATTGCCTTTTTCAGCCGCTCCACATTCTGGGGCTCCATGTCGGACAGGGGCATATGTAAACCGCCCACTTCCTTGCCCATCAGGTTGAGCGCCGCCTTCACGGGAATCGGGTTCACCTCACAGAAAAGCGCGTCGCACAGGTCGATGACGCGGAGCTGCTCTTTCCTGCTGCCCTCGATATCCCCATCAAAGAATTTCTGGCAGATTTCGTGGGTCTGTTTCGGTGCCACGTTGGACAGTACGGAAATCACCCCGATGCCGCCAAGAGACATAATCGGCACAATCTGGTCGTCATTGCCGGAATACAAGTCCACCTTATCCCCCGCCAGAGACATGAGCTTGGCAATCTGGGAAATGTTGCCGCTTGCCTCTTTGATGCCCACGATATTTTCCACTTCCGTACACAATCTCGCCGCCGTCTGGGGCTGGATGTTGCATCCCGTGCGGCTTGGCACGTTGTAAAGAATAATGGGCAGCTTCACGGAGTCCGCGATCTTTTTATAGTGGGCAAAGAGACCGTTCTGGGTCGCTTTGTTATAGTAGGGCGTCACCAGAAGCAGACCGTCCGCGCCGTATTTCTCCGCTTCCGTAGACAAATACACCGCCGTCTCCGTGCAGTTCGAGCCGGTTCCTGCCACCACGGGAACCCTGCCTTTTACCGTTTCGATACAGAAACGAATCAAATCCAGATGCTCCTCGTGTGTCAGTGTGGAGGACTCTCCCGTCGTGCCGCAGACAATAATAGCGTCTGTACCCCCTGCAATCTGGAACTCCACAAGCTCCGCAAATTTCTCGTAATTGATACTGCCGTCCGCATGAAATGGTGTGACAATCGCCACGCCCGCTCCCTTAAAAATTGCCATAGTTATCTCCTCTCTGAAATGATAAAGAGCCGACCGCACAGGGTCAGCTCCATAATTCTTCCGTTTCCGGTCTGGATAGCGCCCCATCGTAACGATGACAGTCATACAGCTCTTAACTGTATGCCCAAGGTAAAAACTTGCAGGTCGTCTCTCCTTTCGGCGTCCTCTCCTTTCCGGACATTTCCCCTGTGCCTGTCACATCCGTGCCCGTACTAATAGATAACGCAACCTCTATCAAACTTTATAATGTTGTTTACTACGATTTATCATAGCACCCGGGCGCATCCGTGTCAATCCCATATCTTAAAATGTATGGTCTCCACCTTCGTCACCTGATCCGCCAGCGCGCAGACCCTGTCGTTCAACGTGATGCCCGTCATGATGATGTCCATCTCCTCCGGCTTCCCCGCAAGAAGATTTTTTAATTCCTCCACTGTGATAATGCCGTTGTCAATCAGCCCCAGCACCTCATCCAGAATCAGCAGGGAGCATTCTCCCGTGTTGAGAATTTTTTTCGCGAAATTCAGACCGTTTCTGATATTGCTGCTCTCCTCCGCCTTGCGTTCGTCGGAAAGTTTTGAAAAATCTTCCTCCGACTTTTCAAAGCGGAAAATCTTAATCTCCGGCTCCAGTCGTTTCACAAACTCGGATTCCGCCAGACCCCGCCCTTTCAGAAACTGTATGATAACGACATAATCTCCCTCACATGCCGTCTGAATCGCACGTCCTAACGCCGCCGGGGATTTTCCGTGCCCTTCCCCGCTATATATCTGAATCCTGCCTTTTTCCATAGCCAGCACCCCGTATTCTCATTCTTACATTAAATACATATGCTCAGAATAGCACAATCCTTCTATAGATGCAAGCCATTACGTCCACACCCGCAAGTCTTACTCGTCTTCCACAAGCTCCAGCTTGCTGACGGAAACCTCGTAGGCAATCCGCCTCTCCAGCTGCTCTTCCGACAATTTTTTCATATATTCGCGGCTCTGAATCCTGCCCCAGATGGCGCAGCGGCTCCCCACCTCGAAATTGCTGGCAAACCGGGCATTGCGCCCCCAGCAGATGCATGGTATGTAATCCGATTTCCCGTAAGGTCTGTTCACTGCCAGCAGCAAATCGGCAATTTCCCTTCCAAGCGGCGTCTTACGGTAAACCGGCGCTTTGCAGATATAACCGTCCAAAAAAATCTGGTTTGTCTTCGCCCCTTCGCCGATATCGTCCACAAACTCGATTTCCCGGGCAAACACGGACAAAACCAGCCTGTTCTTTCTCTCCTCATGTCTGTTATAGGAGCGGAACTGTCCCGTGATGCATATCTTCATTCCCTTGTAATCCTCATTAACGTCAATGAGTCTCTCGGACACCATCACCGGTATGATATCAGTTGACTCGCTGAGTCGGTCCACGCTGATATCTACCATATAAAAGCCCTCTCCGAAAATCTCGTGGCTGAAGGAAAAATCACTTACAATCTCCCCCATAACCGCCACCTGGTTGTTTTCAATTACCTTATCCGTCATGTTTTCCTCCATTCTGCTCAAGTATTTTCATGCCGCACCAAATTACGACCCTGAACTGTTATTGTATTATCAATATATAAGATGTTGCGGGAAAATAGAACTGTAAGGGGTCGCGCTGGCGCACCGGGCTTTGCACCTTTTCTTTGCGATTTTCCGCAAAAACAGAAACTCTATTCTTGCAAGAAGGGGAAACAGGTGCTATAATCGTCGAGGAATTTAACATAAGAAAGGCAAAAATATGATACAGACAAGAGAAGATATCAGAAATATAGCAATCATCGCCCATGTGGACCACGGCAAGACCACTCTGGTGGACGAGCTGTTGAAGCAGAGCGGCGTATTCCGTGAAAATCAGGAAGTGGCGGAGCGCGTCATGGACTCCAACGACATTGAGAAGGAGCGCGGCATCACGATTCTTTCCAAAAACACTGCCGTCACCTACAAGGGCACGAAAATCAACATCATCGACACCCCCGGCCACGCGGATTTCGGCGGCGAGGTGGAGCGCGTGCTGAAAATGGTGGACGGCGTCATCCTTGTGGTGGACGCCTTTGAAGGACCTATGCCCCAGACAAAATTTGTCTTAAAAAAGGCGCTGGAGCTGGATTTGTCCGTCATCGTGTGCATTAACAAGTGCGACCGCCCCGAAGCGAGACCGATTCAGGTGGTGGACGAAGTGCTGGAGCTTTTCATGGATTTGGACGCCAACGACGAGCAGCTTGACTGCCCCTTCGTCTACGCTTCCGCCAAGACCGGCACCGCCACCACACAGCTTACCGTGAAGGGCAAGGACATGACCCCGCTCTTTGACACCATCATCGAGCACATTCCCGCACCCAAGGGCGACCCCGACGCGGGCACCCAGCTTCTGATCAGCACCATCGACTATAACGAGTATGTCGGGCGTATCGGCGTGGGTAAGGTGGACAACGGCTCCGTCAAGGTCAATCAGGAAGTGGTCATTGTCAACCACCACGACCCCGACAAGATGAAGAAGGTAAAAATCAGCAAACTTTACGAGTATGACGGTCTGAACAAGGTGGAAGTAAAAGAGGCTGCTATCGGCTCTATCGTGGCGATTTCCGGCATAGCGGATATCCATATCGGCGACACCCTCTGCTCCCCCGACGACCCTAAGCCGATTCCTTTCCAGAAAATTTCGGAGCCGACGATTGCCATGCACTTTATCGTCAACGACTCCCCCCTTGCGGGCAAGGAAGGCAAGTACGTGACCAGCCGCCATCTTCGCGACCGCCTTTTCCGGGAACTGAACACGGACGTGTCCCTGCGGGTGGAGGAGACCGACACCACAGAAGCATTTAAGGTGTCCGGGCGCGGCGAGCTGCACCTCTCCGTGCTGATCGAGAATATGCGCAGGGAAGGCTATGAGTTTGCCGTCAGCAAGGCGGAGGTACTCTACAAGACCGATGAGAACGGCAAAAAGACAGAGCCGATGGAATTGTGCTATGTGGATGTGCCGGAAGAATTTTCCGGAACTGTCATAGAAAAACTGAGCCAGCGGAAAGGCGAACTGAAGAATATGGGCATGGCGTCCGGCGGTTACACACGTCTGGAGTTCTCCATCCCCTCAAGGGGACTGATCGGCTACCGCGGCGAATTTATGACCGACACCAAAGGCAACGGCATTATGAATACCATCTTCGACGGCTACGGTCCCTACAAGGGAGATATCCAGTACCGCAAGCAGGGTTCCCTCATCGCCTTTGAGGCGGGCGAAGCCATCACCTACGGACTCTACAACGCGCAGGAGCGCGGCACCCTCTTTATCGGGCCCGGCGAAAAGGTCTACTCCGGCATGGTTGTCGGGCAGAACGGACGCGGCGAGGATATTGAGCTGAACGTCTGCAAGAAAAAGCAGCTCACCAACACCCGCTCCTCCTCCGCGGACGAAGCGCTGCGCCTCACACCGCCCAAAGTGTTAAGTCTGGAGCAGGCGCTTGAATTTATCGACACCGACGAGCTTCTGGAAGTGACGCCGGAAAGCCTCAGAATCCGGAAGAAGATTCTGGACCCGACGCTGAGGAAGCGGGCGGCGATTTCGGCGGCGGCGAAGAAATAATCAGACTCAAAAGAAAAACATAGCGCAGTCGCAGGGCATTATCTGCGATTGCGCTATGTTTTTCTTTTGCAGTTGTCGGATGTTTCTGCATCACGACTGGTTTCTGCGCAGTCTTCTTTATCTGCAGCCATCCCGCTTCAAGTTATTCATCCTCCCAATACTCCTCCCCCTCCTCCGAAATACTACTGATTCCAAAAAGTATCTGGAGGAAATCCTGCCTTTCATTCAAAATACGAACGATTCTTACCACATCTTCCTCAATCCGATAAAAGATATAATTCGGTTTTACAAACAAATAATAAAAGACCGTCGGATAATCCAACAGCTCCTCCAGCCGCTGCCCTTCTTCTGGAAATCTTTCCAACTGCCTTACCGTTTTCGTCAACTCCTGCACACAGTCTTTCGCCTTATCCCTGCCAAAATTTACAGAAATATACGTTTTTATTCCCTGCAAATCTCCCAACGCCTTCGGCGCATACATAACCTTACGCATATTATAATCCCAGAGCGGCTTCTACCTCATCCGCCGTCAGCCACCCCTTTTCTCTGGCAGACTGCTCCCCTTCTTCCAGTTTTGTCAAAAGCTGAAGCGTCGCTTTCAAGCGGTCAAGCTCCTCCATATCAACAATGGCATAAGCGCCTCTGCCATTCCGGGTCAGATACACCGGCTGATTCACACGTACTTCCTTCAACACCTCTGTATAGTTTCGCAAATCCGATATCGGCTTAATATTTGGCATAATCACCATCTCCTTTGCCATTATTATATACAATTCACAAATACATAGCAATCATATTCACACGTGAATTTACAGCACATGAATCGTCAGACTCACAAACCCGCGCTTTCAGATTCCTAAAACCACCGCCGCCACGCGGAAGTAAATAAGCAAGGAAATCGCGTCCACAATCGTCGTGATAAACGGGCTTGCCATCACCGCCGGGTCAAGCCCGATTTTCTTTGCCAGCATGGGCAGGGTGGAACCGACCATCTTCGCCACGATTACCGCCATCAGCAGGGTAAGGCACACCACGAACGCCACCTGCACGCCCACCTGGTCAAAAATCATCAGTCTGGCGAAATTGCAGACCGACAGAGTCAACCCGCATAGAACCGCCGTGCGGACCTCCTTCCAGATTACCTTCAGCCAATCGCCAAACTCGATCTCGTCCAGCGAAATACCGCGGATGATGATCGCGGAGGCCTGTCCGCCCGCATTGCCACCGGTATCCATCAGCATGGGAATAAAAGCCGTCAGCACCACATAACGGCTCAGCTCATTCTCAAAAGAAGTGATAATCTTCCCCGTAAAGGTAGCCGAAATCATCAAAAGGAGCAGCCACGGAATCCTCTTTTTGTAAGCGTCAAACACGGTCATCCGCAGATAAGGCTTATCGGAAGGCATCACAGCCGCCATCTTCTCGATATCTTCCGTGGTCTCCTCTTCCAGAATATCCACCACGTCGTCCATGGTGATGATGCCCACCAGCCTGTCCTCGTTATCCACCACGGGCATGGCGGTAAATTCATACTTTTTGAACTGTCTGGCGACTTCCTCCTGATCCATCAGGGTGTGGAGGGACACCACGTTTCTGTGCATCATTTCCCCGATCACGGCATCCGGGTCGCTTAAGAGCAGATATCGCAGGGCAACCGTCCCCACGAGCGTCCGCTTATAATCGAGCACATAACAGATATTGATGGTCTCGCTGTCAAGCCCCACCTTGCGGATCCGTTCGATTGCCTGCGCCACCGTATAATGCTCCTTCAAATCCACATACTCCACCGTCATAATGCTGCCCGCGGAATCCTCGGGATAACGCATCAGATGGTTGATTGCCTTCCTCGTATCCGCACTGGTGTTGGCAATCAGACGCTTCACCACGTTGGCTGGCATCTCCTCCATCAGTTCCTTCGCGTCGTCGGACATCATATTGTCGATGATGCGCGCCGCATCCTTATCCGAAAGGGATGTGATGATGGACTGCTGCCTGTCGATCTCCAGATAGGAAAAAACGTCCGCCGCCGTATCCTTCGGGAGAAAGCGGAAAATCTTAATAACCTCTTCCTCCTCCATCTCCTCCATATAGTCCGCGATATCCGCGTCATTGAGTTCTTCTATAATTTTTCGGAGGCTGGTATACTGCCCTTTCCTGAGAAGCTCTCTGATTTCCTCCACACCGAAATCGGCATAGTCATTGTAACCCTTTGTCTCCAGCTCTTCCGTCCTTTTTTCCGCTTCTCTGTTCTCGCCCATAGCCTGCCGCCTTTCCGCCGCAAAATCGCATTCCGGCGGCTCCTGCTTTATCAAACCGAACCGTTTCCGGAAGCGTCTTCCGCGCTTTTATAGTATAAAGGCTCTGAGACACCCACCCGCGCAGCGCCGGCGGTCGCCTCCGTCATATCCTTTATCAGTTTATCCTTCTCCTTATACGGTACATGAAAGGTCAAGGAAACCCGATCCGTATAAGCCGATTCCTCTATGGGAATCCCCCGTTGTCCCAAAAGGTACTGTATCTTACCGATGCCGTTATAATCTGTGTCCACCGAAAGAGCGTACCCATACCGCATCACAGCCACACGGCTGTCCGCAAGTCCCGCCTGCGCCGCCTGCGTATAGGCGCGCACCAGCCCGCCGGTGCCAAGGAGCGTACCACCGAAATACCTGGTCACCACCAGCGTCAGGTTACGGATGCCGGACCCTGTCAGCACTTCCAGAATAGGTCTGCCCGCCGTGCCGGAAGGTTCCCCGTCGTCGGAATACCGCACGGTCTCTCCCAGTTCTCCTATAATATAGGCATAACAGTGATGCCTGGCGTCCCAATACCGTTTCTTCTCAGACTCGATAAAGGAAACCGCTTCCTCCTCGGTGTGGGTTGCCTGCACATGGGCGATAAAACGGGATTTCTTTTCTACAATCTCCCCCTCGCCCCCATATTCAATTATTTTATACGGCGCATACTTATCCATGTATAATATCGTTGCACATTTCTCCCCGCCGTGCAAGTATAAATGTGCACAGAATCGTAAACAATTCTTAAGAAACGATAAAAACCTTTATTTGCCAGGGGAATTTTGATATAATCTATTGAGAATTAAGGCTAGGAGGCAGTATCCTATGAACTACGGCAAGAAAGGCGTCCGCAGAAAACAGCAGGCGCTTCACTCTACAGGTAAAAAATGGAGCAGGAAGGTAGCGTTCGCCTTTGTGCAGGTATTTCTGATTGCCTTAATCGGTGCTGCCATCATCGGCGTGAGCGCGGGAATAGGGGCCTTTAAAGGGGTTCTGGCAACGGCGCCGGACATCAGCAATATCGACGTGACCCCCTCCGGCTTTTCCACCTTTGTATATAATATAGAAGGAACACAGATTAAGAAGCTGGTTTCCACCGATGCCAACCGAATCCCGGTTTCCATCGACATGGTTCCCCAAGACTTAAAGGACGCTTTTGTCGCTATCGAGGACGCCCGTTTTTATGACCACAACGGCATCGACATCAAGGGCATTATCCGCGCAGGCATGGTAGGCATCCAGAACCGGCATTTTTCCGAAGGCGCCAGCACCATTACCCAGCAGCTTCTTAAAAACAATGTGTTTACGGACTGGACGAGCGAAGACTCCCTTGCGGACAAATTCAAGAGAAAGTTTCAGGAACAGTATCTGGCGCTGGAGCTGGAAAAAGTCATGGACAAAGAATCCATCCTGATTAATTACATGAACACCATCAACCTCGGCTCCAACACGCTCGGCGTAGAAGCCGCGTCCAGACGGTATTTCGACAAGCATGTCAACGAGCTTACCCTGTCCGAGTGCGCGGTAATCGCGGGCATCACGCAGAATCCGTCCCGTTTTAACCCCATCACACATCCGGAAAAAAATGCGGAGCGCCGGGAAAAGGTGCTGAAAGAGATGATGGAGCAGGGCTATATCACCGCTGAGGAGCGTGAGGAAGCGCTTGCCGACGACGTGTACTCCCGTATTCAGGTAGCAGACGCCAAAAACGAGGATAACGATGTCAGTACATATTTTGTGGATGCGCTGACGGACGACGTCATGGAGGATTTAATCGCCTCCGGCTACAATGAGACCCAGGCTTATACCCTGCTCTACAGCGGCGGTCTGAAAATATATTCCACACAGGACCCGAAAATTCAGGCAATCTGCGACAATGCCTTTGCGGACGAGAGCAATTTCCCCGCAAACACGAAATGGTACTTAAATTATGAACTGACCATCGAGCGCGCAAACGGAGACAGGGAAAATGTCAGCACGGAAATGTTCCGCAGCTACTGGAAAGAAAACCGTTCTTCCAGTTATAACCTGATTTATACTTCGCAGGAGGAGGCATATCAGGATATCGAGGCATACAAAGCCGACGTCATGCGCTCCGGCGATGAAGTGTTCGCCGAAAATATCAATCTAACCCCGCAGCCGCAGGTATCTCTCGTGGTGGAGGATCAGAGCACCGGCTGCATCGTCGCCATGGTAGGCGGCAGGGGCGCCAAAACCGCCAGCCGTACCTTAAACCGCGCCACCGATACGACCAGACAGCCCGGTTCCACCTTCAAGGTGGTGTCCACCTATGCGCCCGCCTTAGACAGCGCGGGGCTTTCCCTCGCCACGGTTATGAATGACGCACCCTTCAACTACGCCAACGGACGCCCGGTTGCCAACTGGTACGGCGAAAATTATCGGGGACTTTCCTCCCTGCGGGACGGCATTCGTGATTCTATGAACATTGTAGCCGTAAAGACGCTGACACAGATTACACCCCAGCTCGGCTACGATTACCTGAAAAATTTCGGCTTCACCACCATCGTGGAGCGGGAAGAGATAAACGGCGAGATTTTCTCGGATATCCAGCAGACTACCGCTCTCGGCGGTCTGACCCATGGTGTCACCAACGAAGAACTTAACGCTGCCTACGCCTGCATCGCGAACGGCGGCACTTACATCAAGCCCAAACTTTACACGAAGGTCTTAGACCACGACGGAAATATTATATTAGACAATACCCTGCCCAATTCCAAGCAGGTCATCAAGGAGACAACCGCCTTTCTTTTAACGGATGCCATGGTGGACGTGGTTACAAGCGGCACCGGCGGTTCAGTCAACTTCGGCAATATGGCGATTGCCGGAAAGACAGGCACCACCTCCGATTACAACGACGTGTGGTTTTCGGGTTATACCCCCTACTACACAGCTACCACCTGGGCGGGCTTTGATAATAACGTAAAACTGACGGGAGACGAAAAGAATCTGGCGAAAAAGCTGTGGCGTGCCGTCATGTCACAGATTCACGAGGATTTGCCAAGCGAATCCTTCCCCGTTCCTTCCGGCATCGTGACGGCAACGGTCTGCTCACGTTCCGGAAAGCTGCCCATTGCAGGGCTTTGCGACGGAACACTGCGCACGGAATATTTTGCGGAAGGCACGGTTCCCACGGAAACCTGCGACGTGCACTACGCCGGACAGGTCTGCCAGTACAGTATGCTGCCGGCACGCGAGTTCTGTCCCTTCAAGGTGGAGGGCGTTGTCGAGTTGACGCCTGTGGAAGACGTTTCTTTACAGAGCGGCTCCTCTACCGGCACCACCGAGGTGGTAAACGAGGACGGCTCAGTCAGTGAGGTACCGATACCCGCACCGACAAGCAATATGTGCCCTCACGACGAGGTATTCTTTGCAACGCCCGGTTATGAGGCGACCATCGAAGCACAGCGTGCCGAAATAGCCCAGAGAAACGCAGCGGCGGCACAGGCAGCGGCAGAGGCTGCCGCACAGCAGCAGGAACAGCCCCAGCCGGAACCGGAGCAGCCGCCCGCACAGTAACAAATTTAGCTTCGCATTCTCCACAAAATATAAATGTAAAAAACAGGCTGCCCCATTTGCGGAAACAGCCTGTTTTTATGCCTGTAACTATCAGATGCCCTTCACTCTCCGAATCTTCTCCTCCAAATCCTCGATGCCCGTCTTGGCGTTGCTGATGGCACGGCAGAATGCCTCATACTCCGCACCGGGCTCCAAGCCTTCCCTTTCATAATACAGTCTGCCAATCTCGATGTAGTTCTTTCTGATCACGTCCTCGCAGGTGCTGATCTGCCCTTTCAGATTCGCGATTTCCGCCAAATCCTTCGCCTTCCCTGATACTTCTTTTCCCTTTGAAGTGATGGTATCTCCAATCTTTTCAAAAAAATCCATGTTACTTTCCTCCTGTTAACATCCTTTTCCTTGCTGTCTCATCTTTCACACCGTCATACATTGCTTATATAACACACAATAACGCATCTGCCGTCATTCGTCAACCGGAAGCCGCTCATAGTACCGCACCAGCTCCGCCGCGATATGCTCCGCCAAAATCCGGTAGCCCGCTTTGTTCGCATGTACGCCGTCCGGCATGTAATCCGCCACAATATCCGCATCATGGGAATCCAGTATATTAGAATTGTACAAATCTATCACCGGAATCTCATGAGCGGCAGATAAGGTTAAAATCATATCCGACAGATTCTTCTGGGGCAGCAGATACGTCCGCTCCCGCATCAGATAATCCTGCAGAATATTGGGCAGCGGCGTAGCAAAAAAGATATCCGCTTCGGGATACTTTTCCCGAAGCCCCCGCATCAGTTCATCCAAATCTCCGCAGAAAGTCCAGGACTTCCGCTCCGTAAGACTGCCAAACTCCTTCTCCGAAAGACAGAAGCCATCGTTGGTGCCGCCCATGACAATGATAATATCCACATCCTTGGGAATCTGCGTATAGCGTTCCACAAAAGCATCCGACCAGTATCGTCCGATGGAAGAGCCGCCAATACCAAAATTATACACTTCCTCCGCTCCCAGCAGTTCTTTCAGTATGGAAGGATAGGCATAGGAGAGATACCCTTCCTCCCCTTCCAGATTGGCCGCCGCCGTAATGCTGTCCCCCAGACAGGCGATTTTCTTTCCGGAGAAATCCACGCCCCGCTCCTCCAGACAGGCTTCGTCCTCCCAATTCACCAAAAGCGTCTCCTCCAGCGAACTTCGTATCTGCCTGCGTTCGGCAAGCGAGACTTCGGGATATACCATTTCTACTTTCGGCAGCAGCTCCAGCATGTTTCCGGAAACCGACTCATTGCCGGATATCGCTGCATTTTCAGAGACCATACCATTTTCCGATACAGTATCGTTTTCGGATATGCTGACTGTATTGCCTGACACAACAGCCGCATTCTCCGATATGCCCGGCGCGTTTTCTGACACAGTACCCGTATCGTTGCCTGATACATCTAACGCGTTCCCCGACACGATGTCGTTGGCGGATACACCAATTATATTGCCTGATACTGTGGTTACATTATCCGACTCGTCCACGGCGTTCTCCGACACCTCATGCGTCTCCTCCGCTGCCTCCCGGCTTCCACTCATACCGCTTGTGTCAAAATCCATCATCGCTGAAACGGGTACCGCATCCTCGTAGTCCATCCGGATCTCATCCAAAAACTGCCCCAGCTTTTCCCTGTCTCCGGACAGCTCCTCAATCTCGCGGCGCATTTCCTGCACCCGGTCGTGCGCTTCTTTATTCCTTGAAAGCACTTCCTCCTGCCGCTTTGTTTCCGTCTCTGCCTGTCTGTTTATCACATAGGTATCATACAACCGCATTCCCACCGCCGCCAAAAGCACCGCCATCAGCGACAGGATTACGACTGCCAGTATCTCGTTTATTTTTCTCATTGTAATCGCTGCCTGACAATCTCATAAGCCAAAACCCCCGCCGCCACGGAAGCGTTCAGGGAATCGATATCACCCCGCATGGGAATCTGCGCGCTCATATCGCATTTTTCTTTGACAAGGCGGCTTACGCCGTCTCCTTCCGCACCGACCACGAGACCAATCGGTCCCTTTAGATTCAATTCATACATGGGCGTGCCGTCCATATCCGCGCACACGAACCAAAGCCCATCCTTTTTCAGCTCCTCGATAGTCTGTCCCAGATTTGTCACTTTCGCCACCGGTGTGTAGTTCAGTGCACCCGCAGAGGCTTTCGCAACGGTTGCCGTCAGACCCACCGCGCGGTTTTTCGGAATAATGACGCCATGCGCGCCCGCCTGATTCGCCGTGCGGATAATGGCTCCCAGATTGTGCGGGTCCTCAATACCGTCCAAAAGCAAAACAAAGGGCTCCTCCCCTTTGTCCTTCGCCTTCTGCAAGATATCGGAAACCTCCGCGTAGCTATATGCCGCCGCTGCCGCAATCACACCTTGATGCCTGCCCGTCTCGGACATCTGGTCAAGCCGCTCCTTCGTCACATACTTAACCGGTGTTCCCTGCTTGGACGCTTCCCGTTTGATGGACATAACCGGTCCGTCCTTGCAGCCGTCCAGCACATAAAGCCTGTCTATGGTGCGTCCTGCCCGAAATGCCTCGATTACAGCGTTTCTGCCCTCTATGATTCCTGTATTTTCTTCCAAAATTATGTAAACCTCTCTTCCCATATTCGCCGCTGTCTGTTTTTCTTTTGCGGTCTATGCAGACTCGCACTCCCGCGCTTCGCATAGCGCCTAGAGTTCCATCCCGATCAGCTCTACCGCCCTTTTCACAAGCGCAAGCATCCGCTCCTGCTTTCCCGTCAGGTACAGATATCCACACAGCGCTTCAAACCCTGTTGCTTTGCGGTACTCTATCACCGTTGCGTTCTTCGCGGTGGTGTAGGATTTGGCGTTCCGACCGCGCTTGTAGACCGTCCGCTCCTCCTCGGTCAGCTCCTTCATCAGCGCCTCAATCATCCGCGCCTGCACCCGCGCGTTCACATAGGTTACCGTCTTATGATGCAGTTTGTTGGCGGAGGTATTGCCCCGCTCCACCACGACGGTACGGATTACCAAATCATAGACCGCATCCCCGATATACGCAAGCGTAAGCGGCGAGTAAGTGCGTATATCAATTTCTTTACAGTCAAAATCCCGCTTGATTGCTTCAAGGATCGTTACGCCCTCTTCCATTTGACCCCCTCGCGCGTATCTTCCAGAATAATGCCTTTCCCGACAAGAAGGTCTCGGATTTCGTCCGCTCTCGCAAAATTTTTCGCCTTTCTTGCGTCCTGTCTCTCCTGAATCAGCGATTCAATTTCGTCATCCAGCATCTCCTGCTGGCGCTCTCCCGTAAGCCCGCAGATATCCATAAGCTCCACGATTTCCTCTTTCAGCGCACGAATATAAGCTGCACTTGCGCCCTCTTCCACGGAAGTATTGGCATATTTTACCAATTCAAAAATAGCGGAGATGGCGTCCGCCGTATTGAAATCGTCATCCATCGCCTCGTCAAACTTTGTCACAAATTCCTTCGCCTGCAAAAGCAGTTTTTCCTCCTCCGCGCTCAGCTCCTGCGTCTGCGCCTTTTCCAGAAGGAAGTTTAAGTTCGACACGCAGGTCAAAATCCGCTCCAGACCGTTCTTCGCCGCCTCCATCAGCTCCTCGCTGAAATTCAGGGGACTTCTGTAATGGGCAGAAAGCATGAAGAACCGCAGCACCTGCAAATCGTACTTTTCGCTGATATCCCGCACCGTGAAGAAATTACCCAGGGACTTGGACATTTTCTTATTCTCAATATTTAAGAACCCGTTGTGCATCCAATATTTGGCAAAAGTCTTGCCGTTAGCCGCCTCCGACTGGGCGATTTCATTCTCGTGGTGAGGGAAAATCAGATCCTCGCCGCCCGCGTGAATGTCAATCTCCTCCCCCAGATATTTCTTGCTCATCACCGAGCACTCGATATGCCAGCCTGGTCTTCCCTCGCACCACGGGGACTCCCAGAAAGGCTCCCCCTCCTTCTTCGGTTTCCAGAGCACAAAGTCCAGCGGATCCTGCTTCTGTTCCTCCCCGGACACCAGAAGGGAACGCTCGCCGCTGCGCAGATCGTCCAGATTCTTGTGGGAAAGCTTGCCGTAGCCCGGGAAACTTCTCGTCTTGAAATAGACGGTACCGTCCTCCGCCACATAGGCGTGTCCCTTATCAATCAACGTCTGGATCATCTCGATCATGCCGTCGATCTCGCAGGTCGCCTTGGGATGCGTCGTGGCGGGCTTCACATGCAGCCCCTCCATGTCCTTTTTGCACTCCGCGATATAACGCTCCGAAATCACGGAAGGGTCCGTGCCCTCCTCATTCGCCTTCTTGATGATCTTGTCGTCCACATCCGTAAAGTTCGACACATAATTGACCTCATAGCCCCTGTGCTCCATATAGCGGCGCACCGTGTCAAACACGATCATCGGTCTCGCGTTACCGATGTGAATCAAGTTGTAGACCGTAGGTCCGCAAACGTACATGCTGACCTTTCCCTCCTCCAGTGGCACAAATTCTTCTTTCTTTCCCGATAATGTATTGTATACTTTCATAATCTTCTCTCCTTCCGCATCCGCTTCATCTCCTGCTCCAAATCAAGCAGCCGGTTTGTCAGCTCCGCATTGGCACGCTGTAGCCCCATGATATCCTCCCGCACCGGGTCGGGCAGATGCGTCTGATCCAATTCTTCCTGCGGCAATGCCATATTATCGCGCTTGACCACGCGCCCGGGCACGCCCACCACCGTGGAATTAGGCGGCACCTCGTTGAGCACCACGCTGCCCGCCCCGATTTTACTATTATCCCCTATTTTAAATGACCCCAGCACTTTCGCGCCGGTGCTAATCATTACATTATTTCCGATGGTGGGATGCCTTTTCCCCTGTTCCTTGCCGGTTCCACCAAGGGTCACGCCCTGATAAAGCGTCACATTGTCGCCGATTACCGTAGTTTCCCCGATAATGACGCCGTGACCATGGTCAATAAAAAATCCTTTGCCTATCTGCGCACCCGGATGAATCTCGATGCCCGTCCTGCGCGCACCCTTCTGGGAAACCCATCTCGCCCAGAAATAATGATGGTGCAGGTAAAGCCTGTGCGCCAGCCGGTAATAGCACATCACCTTAAAGCTGGGATAGAGGAAAACTTCCATATTGGAGTGAATCGCCGGGTCACGCTCGCGTATGATGCGGATTTCCTCCCTGATATTTCTGATAAAGCCCATTGAACTGCTCCTTCTATGATAAATGCCTTTCGAAATTTTCTACCATAAATAGAATATGCAACTTGGGGCGTTTTGTCAAGGAAACCCGCACGATAGACAATTATTGCTCATTCTGGTATTGACAAGGTTTTTTGTTTTTGATAAACTAATACACGGTGACAGAAGGAACAACCTTTTCGTCAGGCTGCTGTGGCTCAGTCGGTAGAGCGTCGCATTGGTAGTGCGGAGGTCACGGGTCCGATTCCCGTCAGCAGCTTATCAAACCCCGTCGGTTTAGAGCGGGGTTTTTTCTATACTCAGTAAATGGCAGCGGAGAAAATCATGCGCGAAGATTACACACACTACAGCGACGAAGAACTGTTGATCCGCCTGCGGGACGGCGAATCGGGAATCACAGACCATATTATGAATAAGTACAAAAATCTGGTGCGGAGCAAAGCGAAATCCATGTACATCCTCGGCGCGGACAGCGAGGACCTGATACAGGAAGGCATGATCGGGCTGTTTAAGGCCATCCGTGACTACGACAGCGGGCGCGACGCCAGCTTCTTCACCTTTGCCGACCTCTGCGTCTCCAGGCAGATGTACACGGCGGTGCAGGCTTCCCGCAGGCAGAAGCATATCCCCTTAAACAACTATATCTCTCTCTACGGCAATGCCTCCGAAGGGCGGGAGGACGAGGAGGAGGCGCTCGTCAACGTGCTTGCCTCCGGCTTAAATCCTGAGGAACTCGTGATAGATAAGGAAAATGTTGATAGGCTGGAAATGCTTATAGAACGGGAACTGAGCAGCTTTGAGAAGCAGGTGCTCGACCTGTACCTGACGGGCATGGGATACCAGCAGATCGCGAAGGTGCTCGGTCGGGACGACAAATCCACGGACAACGCCCTCCAGAGAATCAAGACGAAACTCCGTAAAGCCATAAAATAAAGCCGCTTTCACGCGGCTTTTATTCATGCGCCTTTATGTTGTACCCGCCCCATGCGGACAGCCCCCGCACGCGCCGCAGTCCCTCGTCACGTCCTCGCTGTACAGCTCCCGCGGGCTTGTGAGCAGGCACACTGCCTGGGCGGAAATGCCCTCACCCCTCCCTGTAAAGCCAAGTCCTTCTTCGGTAGTCGCCTTCACGTTCACCTGAGACACCTCTATGCCGAGCGCTCCCGCAATAGTTTCCCGCATCTGCTCGATATAAGGACGCATCTTCGGCGCCTGCGCGATGATCGTAGCGTCAATATTTTCTACCAGAAACAGGTTTTCCGTAAGCAGCTGCGCCACATGTTCCAAAAGCTTTACGGACGAAATGCCCTTGTAGGCGGGATCGCTGTCCGGAAAATGCTTGCCGATATCTCCCAGCGCCGCAGCCCCTAAAAGCGCGTCCATAATGGCATGCAGCAGCACATCCGCGTCGGAATGCCCGAGAAGCCCCTTCTCATAGGGAATCTCCACCCCGCCGATGATACATTTCCGCCCCTCCGTCAACCTGTGCACATCATATCCTGTTCCGATCCTCATAGCGCTCTCCTGTCCTTCTCGCATTGATAGCATTCCAAATTATCCGGGACTGGTAACTATTCAGCCTTTACATGTTTTCCCGACTGTTCATTGGCACGCATCTTATGTCAACCGCTCGTGCCGCCATTTTCCTTACAGCTCTATCAGACGGTCAAGCAGCCGATCCGCCACTTCCTCCTTGGAAAGCAAAGGCAGTTCCTCCGCCCCCTTCTTCGTGAGAAACGTCACCACATTGGTATCCGTGCCAAATCCCGCGCCTTCCTGCCTTAAGTTATTCGCCACGATCATATCGACCTTTTTCTTTTCAAGCTTTGCCAGAGAATTTTCCAGCATATGCTCCGTCTCCATGGAAAAACCGCATAAAACCTGCCCCTCCCTGCGGTGCGCGCCAAGCCAAGCCAGAATATCCTCCGTTCGCTCCAGCTCCACGCTCAACTCCTCGTCCTTCTTTTTCAGCTTTTCGTCCGCCGTCACACGTGGGCGGTAATCCGCCACCGCCGCCGCCTTGATGATAATATCCTGCGCCGACGCCGCTTCCTTCACAGCCGCCGCCATATCCGCCGCCGAGACGACAGGCACAACCCGCACCCCCGTGGGCGGGGTAAGCGCCACTTTCCCCGACACCAGCGTCACATCCGCGCCGCGGCGCACCGCCGCCTGCGCAATGGCATACCCCATCTTTCCGGTGGAATGGTTGCTGATATACCGCACCGGATCGAGCTTTTCCTGCGTCGGACCCGCCGTGACCAGCACCCTTTTCCCGTCAAGATCCTTGGGTGTGAGCGCCCGCAAAACCGACTCATATAGAACCTCCGGCTCCGGCATCTTACCCGCCCCGGTATCGCCGCACGCCAGATAGCCGCTCGCCGGAGTAACCACCTCCATACCGTAACTTTTAAGCGTACTTATATTATCCTGCACAATCGGATTTTGATACATTCTCGTATTCATAGCCGGGGCGAAAATCTTCGGGCACTGACATGCCAAAAGCGTGGTCGTCAGCATATCGTCCGCAATCCCGTGCGCCGCCTTGGCAATCACATTGGCGGAGGCAGGCGCCACTAAAAACACGTCGGTCTGCTTCGCCAGCGACACATGTTCCACCTGAAACTCGAAATTCCGGTCAAAGGTGTCCACCAAACATTTGTTTCCCGTTAAAGACTCAAAAGTGATAGGGTTGATGAAATTCGTGGCGTTCTTCGTCATAATCACCGTCACGTCCGCCTGCTTCTTCACAAGCATACTGGCGAGGGACGCGATCTTATAGGCCGCGATGCTGCCCGTTACGCCCAGAACGATATGCTTATCTTTCAATAACATGTGCTATCCCTTTCTTTATCAGGCAAGTGCAAAATTCACACTGTCTTGGCTATTTGCACAATTCCAACACATACCGCAGTTTTGCACTTGCCTGCCCTAGTCTACATTCCTGCGATAAATCAGCCCCAATCCTTTCAGGGTCAGCTCATTGTCGCACACAATCTTTCTCTTGCAATGGGGCACGATACTCCCCGCAAGCCCGCCTGTCGCCACCACCGGCGCTTCGTAGCCCAGCTCGTCAAAAATCCGCTCGATCATGCCGTCCAGACATGCCGCCTGTCCCATCACAATACCGCTTTTCATGCAGTCGATGGTGTTCCTGCCGATTACCTTCTTCGGCGGCTCTAAGCTGATGCGCGGCAGCTGGGAGGTACGGTTGACCAGGGAATCCAGAGAAACCTTCACCCCCGGCAGAATCATACCGCCGACATAATTCTTTTTCTCATCCACCACGCTGATGGTCGTGGCTGTGCCCATGTCAATCATAATAATCGGCGCGCCGTAATAATGCAGCCCCGCCACCGCGTTCACGACCAAATCGGAACCGAGCTGTGCAGGGTTATCCATCAGAATGTTTAGCCCTGTTTTAAGCCCCGGTCCCACAAGCATGGGCGCTTTGTGAAACAGCTTCTCCAGCGCCGCCTTTACGATATTGTTGAGGGGCGGCACGACGGAAGAAATAATGCTTCCGGTGATGTCCTCCACGCCGATGCGGTACAAATCAAATAACGCCCGAAATTCTACCACATACTCCAGCTCTGTGCTCGCCTGATTAGTGGAGACACGCTCCACGAAGCACACCTTCTCCCCGTTCATACAACCGATGACAATATTGGTATTACCGATATCAACTGCCAAAATCATACCGTTTCCCTCTTTTTCTGTACTTCATCTAAAATTTTGTATTATACCTTTTTTATTTTCTTTCGCGGCTTCTTTATTTATGCCTTTTTAGCCGCCAGCAGCGCAGCATCCTCCGCTTCGTGTCCTTTATTCGCGTACAGAGGTTTCACTCTGGTCAGCGCCAGAGCGACGCCTGTCACAATGATTGCCGCTACCACAGCTTCCACCACGCCGTTGAATGCCACTACGCCCAGAATGACGTCCAGAACCGCATCCCCGGCAACACCCATGGCATTGGCATACGCATCCTTATAAAGAACGAAAATACCGCTCATGACAAAGAGCGTATTGGTAAACGCGCCCGCAAGTCCCGCATAGGAGAGCGCGATATTGACGGAATCCTTCTTCCTGCCCCCCGCAGTCAATGCTGCCATAAGCGCTATGCCTATCACCGCACCGATGACTGTGCAGACTGCAGCGCTCAGAGCCTCCGGAAACAGCCGCATCAGGAATGCCCTGACGGAGAAAAATAATATAACAGATGCTATTAAATCAACAATAACCTTTCCTGCCTTGTTGTCCCCCTTCACGATTCTGCGAATCAAGAGCCAGACAAAGTAAGGCACCACGCCGACTAAAATACGCGGCACAAAACAGATGAACAGGCTTTTAAAAATGCCCGACACCCCTGCAACCCGATAGGCAAGAACCGGTGAAAACACAAACGCCGATGCCGTAGCCGGATTTACTGTGTTGTTGATAAAGCTGGTGAGTCCGAATGTGAATCCCAAAAATGCACCTTTCTTCGGTCCGAGAAATAGCGCTCCAAGGATTACCGGGATGTGAATAATCGTCGCATTGATGACTACAAGCGGGATATATCCCAGTGGAGTGAATGCCATAATCACGATTATGGCGGTGAACAGTGCCGTAAGCACAAGTTCGTAGGTCTTTTCATTTTTCATGGTACAATCCTCCTGTTATTATTCTCATATTTGAGATACAATACGGTGGTATCATACCACATAGCTGTTCTTATAGCAATAAAGTTTGAAAAAACACATGTTATGCATTCAAAAAAAGACAAGCGGGCAGAATATGATTTCATCGTCGCCACGCTTTCGCTCCGCAAAATACGCAGCGGACACTAGACTCGAAAAAACCTCGTCAAGTGCCGGCGTATTTTGAGGGGCTCCTTATGAAATCATATTCTGCCCGATACCCGTAACATTTCACATGTTATTTAGTAATTCTCCGGCTTCACTTGGAAATAGGACTGCGGATGCTTGCACACGGGGCACAGCTCCGGCGCCTTCTTGCCAATCACGATATGTCCGCAGTTTAAGCACTGCCATACGCAGTCGCCGTCCTTGGAGAACACAACGCCGTCCTCGATGTTCTGAATCAGCTTGCGGTATCTCTCCTCATGCTCCTTCTCGATTTTTGCCACACCCTCAAAGAGCAATGCCAACTCCTCAAAGCCTTCCTTTCTCGCATCCTCCGCAAAACCGGCGTACATATCCGTCCACTCGTAGTTCTCGCCCTCCGCCGCGTCGCGTAGATTCTCCCTTGTCTCAGGAATCGCGCCGCCGTGCAGATACTTAAACCAGATTTTCGCGTGCTCTTTCTCATTTGCCGCCGTCTCCGCAAAAATGTTCGCCATCTGCACATAGCCGTCCTTCTTTGCCTTGGACGCGTAGTAGGTATACTTTGTGTACGCCTGAGATTCCCCCGCAAACGCCGCTAACAGGTTTTTTTCTGTCTTAGAACCTTTCAAATCCATAACTTTCTCCTTCCTGCCGCCTTTCTGTCCGAAGCAGCAACCGCTCATCCGGCGGTCTCTTTATAATATTACCATTTTACGCCAGATATTTCTTCCTGTCACGGAAAATAATTTGCCGCTTCCTGTCCGCCTGTCGCTTACTTAACCGTCACCTGAAAACGCGCCACCTCTTCTTTGGAAAGGGTATTTGTCGCCGTCACCTGATAGCTGCCCGGCTTCTGAGCGGTCAACACAGCCTCATAGGTAGACTTACTTGCCTTGACCTTCAGACCGTTCTTCGGTGAAGTCTCATTCAGAGACGTCACCGTCCATTTCAATTTATCCGTCTCCACAGCCCGCATCAGCCTGCTCACCTGCGCATACAGGGCGCAGCTTTCCCCGGTCTTCATTTCCACCCCGGCCGTCGGCACTTCCTCCGGTTTCTTCGTGCGGTCATTTTTCATCGCCTCCATATCGGCATAGCGGACTTTCATCGTTCCATTCGTCGCAATCATATCCTTTTTGGTGGTAAAGGCTTTCTTTGCGGAAGAGACAGGTTCTCCAGTATCTCCGTATTTTGCCCGCAGGACGACGGAATACTTCTTGTTCGCAAAAAGACCGTTCATTTGAAAGGTATTGAGCGCTTTTCCGTCATAGCTGTCGATGGTAATTACGCCCGGCTCTTTCCCGGAAAGCGTCCGCTGCGACCCGTTGACCTCATCGGTAAGCAGCACCTCATACAGGATTCCCGTACTCTGCTCTCCCTCCAGTAAATGAGTAAAACGAATCTCCGCTGCGGTATCTTTCGGCACAATGCTCTTGATCACCGGCGCTGTCGGCGGTACGGATGCCCTGCTGCCAGCCTCCGCCGACATGCTGTTCACGCTCATGGTATTGGCGGAGACGCTGTCCGGCGTCGTGTTCTCTGACACACTCTCCCCCGTTGTGTTCTCCGACACACTTTCCTCTGCGCTGTTTTCCGACACGCTCTCCTCTTCCGTCTCCTCCGGCTCTTCTACGGTATTTTCTGAAACGCTCTCTTCGGTAGTGTTCTCTGATACCGTCTCCTCCGTGCTGTTTTCCGACACGCTCTCTTCCGGCGCGCTCTGTTCTTCCCCGTTCTCCGCCGGTTCTTCGTCCGCAGCCGGCATCCCGCTCTCCGCACTGTTTTCAGACACGCTGTTTTCCGATACGCTGTTCTCCGACACCGTTTCCCCAGAAAGCCTCTCTTCCTGACCGGAGCTCTTCCCCTCTGCGTCCTCCGCCAAAAGCTCTTCCGTTTCCGGCGTCTCTGACCCCTGTGAAGCGTCTTCCGCTTCCCGGATCTCTCCTTCCGCTTCCCCAAAACCGGCTTCCTCAACCGTATTCTCGGAAATGCTTTCCCGGGCGGCAAGCTCCTCCGCCTCCGCCGGATAACAGCTTAGTACCAGTAAAATTCCTGTCAATGCACAGGCAATCCCTTTTTTATAATGTCTCCCTATCATTGCCGCCCTAGTTTTCATTCTCGCTTCCTCCTGCCTGCGTACTGCTATATTCGTACTGATAAGGCTTCACTTCCACCGTAAAGCTGCACACCACCTTCTTCGACAATGTGGATACCGCCTGCACCCTGACCGTGCCGCATCTGCTAAGCGTCAGATTCGCCGCATAGCTGTCGGAGGACGCTTTCACCGCAGCCGCACCCTTCGGATCAGAGGTCACGCTCCACTTGATGCGATCCGCTCCCAGAACTCTGTCATAGTCTCCTATATCCGCAAACATAACATATGTTTTCCCATTCTTCAGCTCCACCACGGTATCATGCGTGATTTCCTGTCCTGCCGCATCAGTGTCCGCCCACAGCTCCTCCATACTCACAAGAGAAATCTTCATGCTATTCTCCGCTGCGAGCACCGGCTTTAAGGTCGTAAACTTCTTCTTTCCGGAAGCCTTCTGCACAGGCGTGTTTGACAAAACACCCTGCTGCTCCTGCGCCGTCGGCAGATAATTCGCCGTCACCACAGCTTCATAACCCGTAGCAGCCGCCAGTCCGTTTATCGTGCAACGGTAGGCAGACAACTGCCCCTTCTTGTCTAAAACCGGCTCATACGCAAATGTCTGCGACGTTTCCTCTGCGGGATTCTGCTGCGAAGGTCCACTGCCGCTTTCCACCGCCTGCGCCTTGTAGGTTTTTTCCTCACCGGTACTCTGATTGGTCAGCGTCAGTGTATAGTAATACTGCGCGCCTTCCATCTCCCTCACCACAGCGTTCGGCTTGAAGATAATCTCCACAGAGGTATCCAACGCCGTCGCCTTGTTGATCGCGGGAGCAGGCATATCATTGACCTTGATAACCGCATTCTTCGTATCAAGAAGCTGTCTTCCTTCTCCGGCTTTGTCATACAGCTTCACCGGTATGGTAAGGCTCGCCCCCTTCTTTCGTTCCCCGCTCTTTTCGTCCACGGGATACGCAAAAGGTGTAATCACCGCCTTCTCCTTCTCTCCCGCCGGGTATACCACCGTAAAGCAGTCCTTGCCGTTCTGTTCCAGTTCGTCCACCATCGCCGCCAAATCCACTTTTTCCAGGGCAAACGCATCCGCGGAGCCTTTCACATCACAGCCGACGAGCTCCTGCAAGGAAACGGACTGTCCCAGCATCAGCGCAGTCGTCTTGTTCTTAATCGTCCGGAGCGATTTCACTACCCTAATTTTAATTCTGTTGGATTCTCTTACCGCACCGCTTGTATCCTTACCCGTCACATAAATCTCCGCAATTCCCGCCTGACCGCCAAGGCTCAACATACCTTTGTTATTAACCTTGACCACCTTCGCATTGGTGCTCTTATAGGAAGGACTCTTAAAGATATCCTTATCGTTCTGCCACGAATCCGCAGCGGACAATTCATACCCTACTCTCGCGGGAATCCTGTCATTTGTCGGATCTGTGTAACTGTAACCGCTGTTTTCCTGATCGTTGAACGCAGCCTCCGCTCCGTTCGCATCATAAGCCGTAAGCTGTATCTTTGTCAGCACCGGCAGCTTCGTCTTAAGCTTACCGCTCATCCACCCAGCATAACTGATTTCTCCCGCCGCATTCTCGGTCATATTCCGCAGATAGAATACATAGGAAGTATTCGGACACAGACCGCTTTCCCATATCAGTCTGCCCTCAGTTACCTGTGCCCTCGCCGACACGACTCTTCCTTCCGCACCCTGGCAGAGCGCGTCAGATAATTTGTTCTCAAGCGCCTGTCTCTGCTCGTCCGTCATACTCTCTGGCATCCCGTTATCCAGCCCGGCTTCTGCCAAAGCTTTCTCCACAGCCGCCTTCCATGCCTTTGCATTGCTGCCAAGACTGCTTGTGTACGGCACGGCATATCCTTCCGTCCATCGGCTGTTGCTGTTCTTCTTCCATGTTGCCGCCGCGCTCACATCCTTGAGCTCCGTGATCTTCACCCCGGCAGGCGCGGGCACCTGCTTCACGGTAATCTTTTTGCTGGCTGAAACAACTTTACCCTTTCTGTCAAGACCCGCCGCGCGCACCGTCAAAGTCGCCTTGCCCGGTCTGAGTGCCTTCATTTCACCCGTCACACGATTCACGCTGAGTATATTGCTGTCGTCCGATGTAAAGCTGAGCTGTACCTCATCTTTCTCATAAGCTCTCGTCACCTTTACATCCGCGAACTGACTTTGTCCCACATAGAGCGTAGCAGGAAGCCCGTTGAAAGCGACCTTCTTCGCCGCGTCTTTACCCGCTCCGTCGGTCTCCATATAGCAGTCCTGCGACGCCTGCAGGGTAATGTTCTGTGTCTGCATATCCTTGCCTGCCCAGATGATAGTAAGGGACTTATCCTTCCCCTTCTCCATCTTACAGAAGCAATCCAGATACGTCTGATTCGGTCCCCACTTCATCACACAGCCATCGGACTGCGGACTATTACCGGAACCATCGCCGGATTCCTGCGAAAACGCCGCTGTCGTATTCCCAAGCGCCCTCGTCCCCAGCATCGCCTCGGGCGCGCTGATGCGCAGCGCCGCATAATTGCCAGCTGTCTCCGCAAGACCGGTGTTCTCCTTGTTGATTGCCGATGAATAAGCCACGGCATCATATACCACCGTCACTTCTTTGTCGTCATTCCGATATCTTATGAACGGGCTGGAAAGTTCAATTCCGGTCTCCGCCACTGCGTCTGTCCTCTCCTGCGCTGTGCCGCTTGCCCGGACCGGCGCCTTGACCAGCTTCGAAAAATCCATCGTATAGGTCACCGCTTCATATCTGGACGCACTCTCATCCGCCGTGTCGTAGTCGATCACGATGGATACCCCTTCGTCGATTGGACACAGAACATCCAGATATCCGTCCTTTAACGTGGAATTTGCTTTCGTAAAGCCTTCGCACTCCCCTTTTCCCGCAAAAAATTTGACCGTCCCGCTGTCTTGCAGCTTCTCTTTGTCAATGGTCATCCGAAATGCCAGCACATAATTCTGTGCATCTGAATTCGCTTCATAGACCGGCTTCAAGGGATGTGCCTTGTCAAAAGGCGTCACCTGAATAACGGTGCCTTTAACCGCATATTTTGCCTTCGTCCTGTCTGCGATACCCGTATACGCACCCTCGGACACTGCATTGATCTCCTCATCCGTCAATGCCCTGAACGCTGTTTTTCCAAGCGTAGAAGATGCCCCCGGTTGATAGTCTGTCACTGATATCTGATCCATATAGGCTATTTTAAAAGCTGTGGACAGATAAGGAGACTGCAACGGCGCATGTGAAAAAGTACTCGAACCTTTTAAAAAGCCTCTCCTCGGGTCTTTCACTGTACAGTCCAGATAGTAAAACTTCCCTTGAATTTTGACCAGATTATAAGCGTGGGCACCCGGATCCAGCCCAACCAAAACCTTGCTTTCCAACCCGAGCTCTGCTGCAAGCCGCTGAAAGGAAAGGGCTGAACCGCCGCAGGTCGCCTTCCCAAGACACAGGCCGCCATATGCCCAATGATACACAGGATCACTGTTGTCATAGTGCATAGATGTGGAAACAAAGTCGTAAAGTGCCTTCGCCCTGGCATACTCACTTTTGCCTTTCAGCCCCGCAAATCTGCCGTTCAGAAGCTCCGCAACCTTTGCGTCCACCGCCGCCTCCTGTTCAAGCGTAGTCACATACTGGTCTGCATTCAGCTCCAGCTTAAAATAATCCTCTCCATATATTTTAACCGGATTGTCCAAATCAGCATGTATTCCACGCTGGCCAATCGCAAAGAATGCGTAATCCCCCTCCCAGGGCGCCATACCCGGCCGTCCTTTGTTTATATCAAAAAGCTCCGCTTCCAGCCATTCCGGAATGAAACCGCCGCGGGGATCACCCGACGGATTATCTTCCTTATCCTGCGCCCGCAGTTCATTGTATGCCGCAATCGAAGGATCACAGGCTGATTTCTTAATATAAACGACCTTATGCTTGATGCGGTTCCGCACCGCATCGCGGAGAATCTGCAGACCCTTCTGCAAATCGTCCGTCACGATACCTTCCTTATCGTCATAAGACGGATAACTGACTCCCGGCTCCGCCGCTTCCACAGTAACGGGAATAGTCATCATAAATCCCGGCTGCCCTGCCACATAGAGATAAAGCTGCTGTCCTTCCGTGATTTTCAGCCCTTTCAGTCTGGTGCAGGATGTGTCATAGAGATACCCCATCGGAAATCTGGCATACTCGTAAGGCGCCGTCTCTTCACTCACATAGCTCTCCGGAACCCCGAACGGATAAGGCAGTCCTAATCCCCACTCAAAAGACACATCTCCCGAAATATCCTGCAGCGCATCCTGCCAGAGAACGGTCGTACCATCCTTCTTCTCAAGCGCGAGAAACAGTTCCTCACTGGTTTCCCCCTCGTGAAGCGTAAGCGACGATATCTTCTGTTTCTTCTTGTCCACCAGCTTTGCCCCCACATAGAGACCACCGGTATGCTTGATTAAATCGGTATTATAAATCATGCCGTCACAGGATACGATATTGCTCTCCAGCGTCTTTTCTGCGCCTTCTATCTCGTACACCGCTTCTATACGGTAGCGATACGCTGCTTTTTGGGGGATATCCTCTTTTGCTATCGAATCCGTATAAGCGGCCTTGTCTGCCGGCAAATCGTTTTCCGTTATCTTTACAAACGCTGCGTCCGGGGTATCGGCACGATAAACACGATAGCCTTTCAGATTCTCGTCCAGCCGCATATCCCAGAAAAGCGTCATCGACCATTCCCAATCATTTACCATCTTCAAAACAGGCGTCGGCGGTTCCTCCAGCCACTTCGCCGTCAGCGTCATATCCTGCTTCAGGGGCTTTTCAAAGTCAAAAGGTTCGTCCCCCGCATACCAGCCGCCGAAATATTTTCCCGCCAGCGCAGGCGCAATATCGGGCGCAGGCACAGAATCCTCGCTCATGCTCACCTCCCGCACAGCCGTCTTCCTGTCCTCACTGATTGTATAGCTCGACGAGGACGCTGCCCGCGAAAACGCGCCGTCCCCCGCATCCAGCGTAAGCGTATAGCTCGTCTTTCCATAATCCGTGCCGTCCCATTCCACAAAGGCATAGCCGTTTTCCTTGGCATAGGCTTCCGCCTTAGAGCCTTTGGGCGCGTGGATGGTCTCCAGCCAGCTATATGCAAAAACTCCCTGCACCTTACTGAAATCCAGCGATTTTCCCGCCACAAACAAATCTTCGACATGGCACGAAACAAACGCGTCCTGCCCTACCTTCGTAACTTTCGGTCCAATGTAAAGGGTGCTGATACTGGCATTGGCAAAAGCCTGCCTGCCAATTGACGTCAGATTTTTGGGCAGAATCATCGTCCCGTACTGTGAAAAGTCAATCTCCCCCTGTTTCACATCATACAGCCAGAAGCTCTCAAAGGCGCCGTCTCCGATGGTCGTAATGTCATTGTCCAAACTGACCCCGATAAAGGATTGATCTTTCCAGGGCGGATTCGCTTCATACCAAAACGAAAAATCGTTCTCCTTCTTCTCCAGATAATTGTACATCGGTCCGCTGCCGGTCAGCTTCAGCGTATCGTCCTCCCGCCCCGCTGTGGCAAGTTTTTCAATTTTCCATGTGATATTGTCTCCGCATTTTCCGGAGGTGGGCGTCTCCTCCGACGCCTTCACAGGCATGGCAATCCCCAACAGCAGACATGCCGCCGCCAGGATAAGCCGTCCTCTCCTCATTTTCCCTTTTGCCGTCATTTCTCTCCCTCACACTCTCGTCATTTCTTAATCCCAGGCACAACTATGAAATATTATATCACCCGCACCCCCCCCCCGCAATTTTTTTCTCAAATGAACCGATATTTTGTTGTCAATCCCCCTGCATTGGTTTAGTATAGTATTCAGACAAGAAAATTTCCGAAGCCCTATGCTGCGGACTTCACAAAAAGAAAGGAACGCCATGAAACCCATCAAAGAAGGAAAAGTACGCGAAATTTATGACAACGGCGACAGTCTGATTATGGTCGCCACCGACCGCATCAGTTGTTTTGACGTGATTTTAAAAAATCAGGTGACCAAAAAAGGCACGGTTCTGACCCAGATGTCAAAATTCTGGTTCGATATGACAAGCGATATCCTGCCCAACCACATGATTTCCGTAGATGTGAACGACATGCCCGAGTTTTTCAGGCAGGAGAAGTTCGACGGCAACAGTATGCTCTGCAAGAAACTGGAAATGCTCCCCATCGAGTGCATCGTCCGGGGCTATATCACCGGCAGCGGCTGGGCGAGCTACCAGAAAAACGGAACGGTCTGCGGCATTACGCTGCCGGAAGGTCTGAAAGAATCGGACAAGCTGCCCGATCCCATCTACACCCCCTCCACCAAGGCAGAAATTGGCGACCACGACGAAAATATCTCCTATGAACAGAGCGTCGATTATCTGGAGAAGCGTTTCCCCGGCAAAGGCAAAGAATACGCCGGGAAACTCCGTGACTATACGATCGCTCTCTATAAAAAATGCGCCGAATACGCGCTGACCCGGGGCATCATCATCGCGGACACGAAGTTTGAGTTTGGACTGGACGAGGACGGCAATATTGTGCTCGGCGACGAAATGCTGACACCCGACAGCTCCCGTTTCTGGCCCGCGGAAGGCTACGAGCCGGGACATAGTCAGCCCTCCTTCGACAAGCAGTTTGCCAGAGACTGGCTGAAAGCAAACGAGGGACACGACTGGACGCTGCCTGAGGAGATTGTGCAGAAGACGATTGATAAGTATCTGCAGGGGTATGAGCTGTTGACCGGAAACAAACTGTAACAAATCAAGTGCTAACGCACTTGATTGAGAGAATGCTTCGCATTCTCCGCAGAACGGCAGCCGATTTCATAACGGCTGCCATTTTTACCTCCCCCGCAGCCGCTCCGCAACATACGAAACCCTGTACCGAACCGGCACCCGCTCCCTCCACGCGACCTCCGGGTAATGCCGCCGCAGTACATAACTGTTCGGCAGCCAGTGGGAAATCTTTCTTCGCAGGGACAGAAACGCCTTTTCCATTTTCATCCCTATTTTGACCAATTTGGTCACTTTAAGACCATCCCTGTGAAAGAGCTGCCTTTTCAGCGCCTCCGGCAGCGCTGTCTCCTCCGGCGGCAGTATTTCCAGCTCGGAAATGCCCCACGCCGCGCCCTCCCACGACTCCAAACACAGCGTTATCTCCCGCACACCTTCCCGTGGCGCGAAAACACATAGATTTCTTTTTCCGTTCGCTTTCATTTCCATGCAGACAGGTGCTGCGCCCGTATCAAAAGAAATAGCGACACGCAGTCTGTCCGTCTCCGCGCCGCCCGGCGCATAAGCGGCAATCCGCCCCACCGTCTCCGGCTTATCAAACCGAATACGCACCTGTTTCTCTGTGTCCCCTTCTTCCGGCTTCCAGCCGCACTCCTTAAGGACGAGCTCCTTCTTTGTCACATCCCCGCAGTCAAATAGCTTAAAATCCCGCAAATATTCCGGATTCCCCGAGGAAGCGGAAAGCGCCGCCCCGTACAGAAAACTGTCCGTGTCCCTCCGAAAGAACACCTCGTCAATATTGATGATCTCATCCGCCTTCTGCCACGCCTCCTGTGTCCGATAGCGCCGCAGCGCCCGGAAGAAAGGATTCCACGAAAGATAAGGCGTGGCGCATTCCCCCGGCATGGCAAAACGCAGCTCCTCCGCCGCCGTGTAGGGCGTCCGGAAAAGCTCCGCAAGCACGGTTTCCCGCCGCGGCAGTTCAAAAAAGTCCGCCCTGCCCTTCCACACGCCGTCATAGGCAAAACGCTTTAACACCAGCGGACGGTAAGAGGAATCCTCCCTGAAAAGTTCCCCCAGACATTCCTCCGTGAGCAAAGACACCGCTCTGTGGTCCGCATGTTTGTCAAAATCTACCACAAGCAGAATATCCGCCCGCACCTCTGCAATCACATCCTTTAAGTCCTGTTTAAAATCCGCCCTTCGGTATGCGCTGTGTCTGCCCGATTTTGCATAGCGATAGTCCTCGTATCCCTCCGGCGCATAGGTCTGCGTTTTTCCCGCCGCCGATATCAAAGGTTCTTCCCCCTTTTGATGATAGAGATGCCCGCCGCTTTTCCAGCCGTCCCCATAGCCGAGGAAAAAGATATGATTTTCCGCCACTTTATAAAATTTTGACAATACACGCCGGGATTCCCGCAGACGTACCTTTGCCTCATGGGGAAAAAAATCACCGTTACTTGTGTAAACCACATACACTTCATAAGCTTCCCGCTGCGCAAGCGTCCTGAAAAATCCGCCGCCCACAAACAATTCATCATCCTGATGCGGCACAATCAGCAAAGCCTTCCGCAAAAAATCCGCGTTTTGTCTGTTTCCTGCGCTGTCCGCTTTATCCCTTTCCATAGCAGCATCAGCGCCTTTTTTTATTACCGTATGATACATGATAAAAATAGTATGTGAATTGTCATGCGCATCTATTTAAAAACTGCCGGCTCAATTTTTTCCAATTGTCATTGACAAAAAGATATCATTTTGATATCATACAAATATCAATTAATAACATACCATGTAAAAACGGCTTTTCGGTCGTTTGCAAAGAAAGGACATTATTATGGAAGAAAAAGTATTAAACAAAAGCAAAAACGGCATGGCAATGCTGCTCCTGTCACTGTTTCTCTATCTGGCAGCCATCGCGGCAATGATTGTCGGCGGCATCACGGGACTGAATGAAAACGGTCCGCAGAGCCCTGCGGGAATCGCCCTCTTTATAATCGGTCTGATTTATTTGCTCACCGGCTGGCTTTTATTCTGCGGTCTCACAATTCTGCGCCCGCAGGAGGCGGTGGTTCTGACTTTGTTCGGTAATTACATCGGCACCTTGAAAGAGGAGGGCTTTTACTGGGTAAATCCGTTCTGCAGCGCGTTAAATCCCGCGGCGGAAACGAAACTCAAACAGAGCGGCGACGTAGACGGCGGCAATGCCCGCAACCTCCTCACGCTCTCCGCAGGCGGACAGAACATTCAGGCAGGCAGCACGGGCGGCACGAAGAAAATTTCCTTAAAGATCATGACACTGAACAACAGCCGCCAGAAAATCAACGACTGTCTGGGCAATCCCATCGAGATCGGCATTGCTGTGATGTGGCGGGTGACGGACACCGCAAAGGCGGTATTCAACGTGGATAACTACAAGGAATACCTGTCCCTCCAGTGCGACAGTGCGCTTAGGAATATCGTGCGGATTTACCCTTACGATGTGGCGGAAAATGTGGACACCACTGGAGACGGGCAGGCGGACGAAGGGTCGCTTCGCGGTTCCAGCGAGGTGGTCGCCCAGAGAATCCGTGAAGAAATTCAGAACAAGGTGGATCAGGCGGGACTGGAAATCATCGAGGCGCGTATCACTTACCTCGCCTACGCGCCCGAAATCGCCGCGGCAATGCTGCAGAGACAGCAGGCATCAGCCGTGATCGACGCCCGCAAGATGATCGTGGACGGCGCGGTCGGTATGGTGGAGATGGCTCTGAGCCGCCTTTCCGAGAAGGAAATCGTGGAACTGGATGAGGAGCGGAAAGCCGCCATGGTATCTAATCTTCTGGTGGTGCTTTGCAGCAATCGGGACGCCCAGCCCGTTGTCAACTCCGGCAGCCTCTACTAGATGGGTGACAACGGCAAGAAACAGGTGCCGCTGCGTCTGTCCGCCAAGCTCTATAACGCCATCGCTGCCTGGGCGGAAGATGACTTTCGATCAGTGAATGGACAGATAGAGTATCTGCTGACAGAGTGCGTGCGCCAGAGAAAGAAAAACGGGACGCCGGTTCCCCACGAACTCGACGTTCCGCCTGAGTTGGATATCTGAATCAACCGAACCATGAAAAGCCGGTAACTCACATCCGAGCCACCGGCTTCTCTTTTTCTTCTACTTTCTTACATTTTTCCCTTACTTCTCTCCCTCCGTCTCCTTCTCTTTCCTGCGGCGCACCACCACAAGTATCACAATACCTATTGCCGCTAAAGCAAGTGCCAGCCAGATAAAGCAACAAATCCCTAAGAAGGTCGGACAGATATGGCACAGCCCGCACTTTCTGCCTGCTCCCGCGCCCTCCGTCTCCTCATAGGCGATGGCGTAGCTTGAGAACATGTCCGTGCTGACCGTGATGGTATCAGACGCCCCGTCCAGATCCCGCAGGAGCGTGTGCTCGCCCTCATGGGCGCGGATGATGTAAAACTCCCTCCCGCTGCTCTGCAGTTTTTCGGGGATGCCAATCACCACCTCTATCGGTTCATCCGTTGTGGCGATGGCGTTCCAGTCCCCCGCCCCTATCCTGATGAACATGGAGATGTCCACGTACATGCCGAGCACAAGTCCCGGCGTTTCCTTCTGGTACTCCGCAACGCAGCTCTCGATCACTTCCTTATCCTGTTCTGGCACTTTCTCGGAAATATCCGTCACGTCCACCCGTATCTCTATGATCTCGCCGCTGTTCACCTTGGCCTGCTGTTCGGGCTTCAGAACCGCTTTTGCCACCGCTTCGGCGTCCGCCACGGCAGCGGTGCATTTTTCCTCCTCATACACCACCGTCACGATCACCTTCCCGTCTCCGAGATTTACTTGCGTTTTTTCCTCTCTAATGCCACCCTCTGTCATTCCGGCGGCTGTGCCGTCTGTAGTCTGTGTCTGCGCGTCTGTGCCCCCTGCTCCCGGCGCGTGTCCTGCACTGTCCGCCTCCTGTGTTTCCGCACCTGTCCCGTCCGGCGCATCGTCCGTTCCTTCCGGCGTCCCGGCTGCCCCCTGTCCGGGCGTGCTGCCCGGTCTGCCCTCAGGCGTCCGCCCTGCCGGGGGTGTTGTCCCGGGTGCGGCGTCCGTCTCCTTTGCCGGAGGCGTCTGGTTCGCGGGAGGGGTTACGGGCGGTTTGGGTGTCTGGTTACCGGGGTCTGCCTCTTCCGGGTTTCCCGCCGGGTCATCCGGATTCTGGTCATTTCCATCCCCCTTGTCTTTGTCCCCGCTTGAGCCGGAGGGTTTCCCGCCGGATTTCTTTGCCACGCCCTCTACGGTGATGGTCTTATTCTCTCTGATATCGCTGATGGTGTAAGTGTAAGGTTCCGCCGCCGTCAGCTCCACCGTATCACCGTTTACTTTAACCGCAAAGTTTTTCGTCCTCTGGTATCCTTTTTCCAGCGCAACGCGGAAGGTGAAGCTTTCGCCCTCCTTCACCGGGCTTTCGCTTCCCGTCTCCGCCGTCAGGGTATAGCCCGCGCCGCCCTGCAGGGTGACGGTATAATAATACGTGTAGACCGCGTACACGGTCATGTCCGCCGTGATGCCCGCAAATGTTGCAGGGGTGCCCTGCTCGTCACTGCACCATGCACCTATGGCATTTTCCTTCACTGGTACGGGCGGGATATCCGCCAGTGTGCCGCCGTAATCCACGAACACCTCCCGGCAGATCTCCCCGTCTACCACAAAGGTCACCTTTATCTGGTACGCCCCTATCTTTGCGGAATTGCTGTTTTCACTGACAAAGTTAGAAGCCCCGGCTTCCACGCGCACGGTATAGGCGCCGGGTGCAAGCCCCGTAATAACGCCGTTTCCGTCCGCCCGTCTGCTTACCCATGTCTTCCCGCCGTCTGTGGAAACCTCGTAGGTGGTGTCTGCCGTCAATCCTGTCAGTTTCCCGGTGCCGCCCAGCACTGCCACATCTTCACCTGTAGGTGTAGGTTTTGCCGGTCTTGCCGGGACGAGAAGGTTCTGCGCAGGGCTGTCGGTCGTCTCGCTGCCGTTGCCCGCTTTGACAATGGTTACGGTCGTCCCCATCCACTCCTCTTTAATCGGGATGCACCCCTCCCCGTCCGCCGTGTATTCCGTGTCATGTATGCGGTATGTTCCGCCCGCCGTAAGCCCTGTCAGCTTTTCTTCGCGGTAAGCAATCTCCGCCGCAGGCTTGTTCTCCGGTCTTTTGACTTTTATGGTCAATTTCATTTCAGCTTGGTTTCCCGCGTTGTCCGTGGCGGTTATCGTTATCTCCGTGACGCCTGCCGGTATCTCTGACGCGGGGATGGTGAAAGCCGCCTGCGCCGCCGTCTGCAGGGCGCTCTTGTCAAAGGTGACTGTCTTTTCCCCGCCGTCACCGACCCGGTAGGTAATTGCGTCGAGTCCCCCTGTTACCGCATTGTCCATGTCGTCCTTTACGGTGACAAGCAGGGCGGGTGTCGTCTCATAGTACCTGTCCTCCACCGCCACGCCGCCGGGCTGTGTCTGTTCGGTGTCGGCAGGTGTGCGGTCTGCCCTTACGGTAATTTCCGGCGCGTTGTCCTCGATGATGACGCCCGACGCGTCCAGACCCGCTCCCACGGTCACCCCTGCCGATACATTGCCCGCCTTATCGGTGCAGGTGATCGAGATTGTTCCCTTGAAATCCGCGGAAACGGTGATTGCCGCCGTTCCATTCGTGAGCGCCGCCGTTTTCTCCTCCGCCGCAGCGCTCTCCGGCGTCACGGTGTAGATTATCTCATCCGCCCCGCTCCCTTCCTCGGTCACGGGCACGGTAATGGTCAGGCTGTCTTTTCCGATGAGCCAGTGCCACAGGCTCGCAGGCTCATAGCTGTACCGCAGCGTGCCGATGACAGGGGCGATGTCGTCCGTCCATTTCGCGTAGAAGGTTTTGGCTCCGATATCTGTAGTTGAAATCGCCGTTACTGGCGTCCCGGTGTAGTCTGCATTGTCATACCAGCCGCTGAAGCTGTAGCCCCTCCTCGTTGGCGTGGGCAGAGTCAGCCCCTTTCCATAGGTATATTTTTTGTAATTATCTTCATTCGCGATTGTGCCGCTGTTTTTGTTGTAAGACACGGTGTAGATGTTGGCTGTCCACTTCGCGTAGTAGGTCTTATTTCCCGTCGCGGTCGTGAATATGCTTGTCACCTTACTTCCCGTAAAGCCGACGTCCTCATACCAGCCGTCAAAAGTGCAGCCAGCTTTTGTCCAGTCTGCCGGAAGAGATGTTTCTATTCCGGATGCATAAGACTCTAACTGGGTTCCACTTCCTCCGTTACCATGCAGGGTCACCGTATAAACCACCCTTGCAGTCAAATTACCTCCTTCTGCGAAAAGAGAATAGGTGGCATGGTCAAGCTTATAGTGCGTGTTATCCGTACTCCCCTGAACTACAGTTGTTCCATTCTGTACATTCTCATATTTAATCGTGTAAACCTTGCTCAAACCAGACTGTCCCGTACCAATAGCTTTCACGGGCGTTACCGTAGAAATTGCCGTACTTATATCCGCATCATCATGGATTGTTATGCTTCCATTTCCATTTTTCATGTTAACCGAAGTTGTTCCTCTGATTGTTCCTCCGAATATATTAACCTGAGAAGACTTAAGATTCTGATTAACATAAATTCCGTTACTGCCTCCGATAATGCTTGCCCCAGAGTAAATATTTACTGTACCACCTGTAGTATCTGAGGAACCTGTTCCAATGGGAATTGCTGATCTTTTTTCTGCTTGAACAGTACCTCCATACAGACTCAACACACCGTTGTCACTTACCTGAATCGGATTATTAATATCAGGACAATATACCCGCCCCCCCTCCCTGACAGTCATAGATATTTAACGCATATCTATTGACGCGAATCATCCCGTTAGAAACACTGCCTTCAATTTTGTGTCCGCACAGGCAAAGATTCATATTGCCGGGTATTTCATAAAAATCGCCCAATGTGACATTGTTCGTTAGACAATAGTTTCCCGCCTCTGGCGGTAGTCTGTCCGTCCTCGACCATTCCTGAAATGTAACGCCATTGTGCTCATGTATCTCATTGGCACCTACCATTGTCACGGTATGTCCCGTCATCATCCCCGCAAGCTCCACCCACGCCGTCAGCTTTGCCAGCGCCTCCTCCGGCATCTGCGCCTGCTGTTCCTCTGTCAGCAGCTCGTATGCCTCCCAGATGGCAAGGGCTTCTTCTGCGTAGGCATACAGCTTTTCTTCCCACTCCTCATAGGCATCCTCATCCTCCACTTCCGGCTCTGCGGCAAGAAATGTGTCCACCTCCGGCAATGCCGCTATCCGCGCAAGCAACTCCTGTATCACAGCGTCTATGATTCCTACCGTCACCGTAATTTCGGGCAGGCTGACGCCCTCCGCCAGTGCATAACCTTCCGGCAGAACCGCGGTAAAGGTATAGATTCCCTCCGTATTTCCGTCAAACGAAGGCTCGGACCGCCATGTCACGCCTTCTATATTAATCGCCTCTTCCTGCTCCTTTTTCTTTGCTTCTTCTTGTGCCTCCGCCTGTGTGTTTTCCAGCGTTTGCACCAGGAGCACATTCTCCGCAAGATATTCCTGCATTGTGACGGTATAGGTTACCTGTGCATGTGCGCTTTCCCGCTTTTCCTCCGAAAACGTGTTTTCCTGCACGGTTTCGCTCTCAACCTGTTCCTCTGCGGGCGCACTTTCCTCTTCGCCATTTTCTTCCTTTTCGGTGTCAGCTTTGTCCCCGTTTTCTGTGGCGGTCGTCTCGTCCGCTTCTTCCGATTCTCCGTCCTCCGGCTGTACGTCCTGTCCGTCCCCGGTCTCCGAATTTTTATCTTCGGTCTCACCGTCGCCCTCTGTGACCCCGTTTTCCCCGTCAGATGTTTCGCCGTCTTCTTTGCCGCCACTCTCTCCGGCATCCGATTCTCCGCCTTCTTCCGTACCGTCACTTTCCCCGGCATCCTCTTTGCTGTCATCCCCCGGCTGACCTTCTGTATCTTCCGGCGGCTGGCTTTCCCCCTCTGCCGTCACAACTGCCTCCAACGTGTCAGGCAGCGTTAGCTCCTCCAAAGCCGTCCCCGTCGGAACAGTCTGCTCCCTGATTTCCTCCGGAAGCTGTGCAAAGCCGGAGATATGCCGTTTCCCCGTCACCGCCGTTTCCTCCGCCGCAGAGACGGAACGCGGCGCGGGCATATCCGGGCAGGTTGTGACCAGCACGCAGAAGCTGAGCATTCCCGCCAATATGCGCATACGTTTTTTCCCTTTTCCTTTTACCCATGTATCTTGTCTTCTCATCGTATCCCTCCATGTCAGTCTGTGCTTATGCGCGCAAAAAGCCGCCGTCCCCACAGAAACAGGCATTGCCTGCCCTGTGAAGACAGCGGCTATTTTTATCAAACAGTTTTAACACTGGTCTTAAGGAACCAACCGTGGAAAAGAGCGTAAAAAAACGTAAGCTAGCTATTGCTTGCTTGCTTGCTTGCTTGCTTGCTTGCTTGCTTGCTTGCTTGCTTGCTTGCTAAAGGATTCTCCTCTCTTTTCCATGACGTGTCAACTCCTTTTCATGATAAGGTGACATTATCATATATGAAAGAGGGAATTTTTTCTACCCAAATGGTACAGATTGTCGTTTTTGTGGTATAGATTTTACATTTAGTTACATAACTCATAAAGCAGGGCGCTTGCAAACCGATTTTCCTGTTTTGTAACCGAGTTTCACATTTTCATAATTTTATGTAAAATATATTTACAATTCCGTCATATCTATGCTATAGTGAGAAAAAGCATATTTTCTACACAAACAGATCGGTAAGCTCTATTTATATTCTAAGTTTCAGAAAATCCATGCTTTGAATCCAACTAACCAATTACAAAGCAGGAGAGTCTGAAACGGTTCTCCTGTACAGACGGTTTTATCCTTAATCAAGAGAAAAACTGTCACCATCAAGGAGGACACAAAAATGAACGAAGCGAAAGCAAGCGTACACCGCAACTACAAGGACACCATATTCCGTATGATATTTCGGGAGAAGGAAAACCTGTTGAGCCTGTACAATGCACTGAACGGCACGGCATACGAGGAGACGGACTCTCTGGAAATCACTACACTGGAAAACGCGGTCTACATGAATTATAAAAACGACATTTCTTTCGTGTTTGATTTTGAACTGCTCCTCTACGAACACCAGTCTACCTGTAACCCGAACATGCCGCTGCGGGATTTAATCTATGTGACCCGTGTATTGCAGAATCGAGTCAAAGACGAAAACTTGTACAGCAAGTCGCTCATCAAGATCCCAACACCCCGATTTGTCGTATTCTACAACGGGACAGACTTCCAGCCTGAACAGCAGGTTTTGTATCTGTCGGATGCTTTTGAGAAAAAACAGGACGAACCGGCTTTGGAATTGTCGGTGATTGTCTATAATATTAACCTTGGGTACAATCAGGAACTCTTAAATGCGTGCTGTCTGTTGAAGGAGTACGCGCAGTATGTTGCACAGGTGAGGGCATATGCGGAAGAACTGCCTTTATCGGAGGCGGTCGAAAAAGCGGTAGACGACTGTATCAGAAATCATATCCTTGCAGAGTTTTTAGCGAAGAACCGAGCGGAGGCGATAGCGGTGAGTATTTTTGAATATGACGAAGAAAAACATATGAAAAGCGAGCGGAAGGAATGGCTGACCAAAGGACGAAAGGAAGGCAGTGACACGCTCGCCGTACTACTCCAAGCTTTGATGAACGCCGGAAAATCGGAGGAAGTAAACCGCGTTCTCAATGACGGTGATTATCGCAAGAAGATGCTTGAGGAATACTTCTCGAAAGAAAGCCGCCTTATCTAAAAGCTTACCTCAATAGGATTCTTTTTATCAACCATAACAAAAGGCTGTCCCGTTGCGACAGCCCTTTGTTTTTCCCATTGTTTTTTCCTGACGGCTATTTCATTCTACTGCACAACCCCGTCTCCGCCTCTCGTCCAGACAACATTATCCCGAATCATCTGGTCGATATCCATGCCAATAATCTCCGAAGCCCTCGCCTTCGCGGCGCCTTCACTGCCCGTGCCGAGCTGCTTGTAAATGTCGTAGGCGGGCTTGTGGCTGCCGTCCAGATTCGTAAGTCCCAGATTCAGCTTGCTCTCCATCTCGTGCGCGTCGTCCTTAAAACGGAAGAGCATGAACGCGTCCACATCCGGCAGGGAAGCCGCTTTCAGATAGCCGTAAGCCACCGACGCTTCCTGATTTTCATTTCCAAAATAAGAGGTATAGCCAATCTCCGCCAGCGAAATGCTACGCACCTGCCCCGCGGGATTTAAAAATTTCCCCTGATGCATATAATCAATCAGTATATCAATATTCTGCATGGTGATATAGGGGGTGGAAACACTCTGTTTCACCCACACTGCCGGTCCGTTCCACGCGTAAGGGTCATAGAGGGGCGAGTTGTAAGGGTGGTAGGACAGCCCCCAGTCGATATTTCCCTCCCGGTTGATGTAATAATTGAACTGGTCGAGATAATCCTTCGCCAAAAAGCTGCCGGGATTGGACTTGCGCCCCCACTCCTGGTCGATGGAGTTATAAACCCAGATATTTGCGTTCATCGCTTTTAATTCATTATAGAAGATACGGAACGCCTTCACATAAGCGCTCACATTCACATCCAGATTGGAGGAATCCATGTACCACCAGGATGTGCGCGCATTCACTTCATTGCCGAGAATCCAGTTGTCAATCTGCCCGTTTCCGGTCTTTCCGGAATACCGCTGACCCAGAAAGGCACAGACCGCTTTCAGATGCTCCACGCCGCCGCTTTCCTCCACATTCAGGGCATAGCTGGGACATTCCGCCCCGCCCCTCGCCAGCGGATGCACCAAATCCTGAGAACCCGCGGTGCCGCCCCTGTTCAGGAGCACCATGGTCACCTGCATTCCCTGATTGTTAAAGCCCTTGACCATCTGGTCATAGTGGTCGATTCTGCCATGGCTGAAATAATAGGTCTGCCCGTTATAGGAAAAAGGAAGTGTCCCCGCATCGCCGGGCGCCGCGCAGATTTCATCCAGATAAATATTATAGACCACCTGCTGCACACCGAGATCTTTCAGCTCCCCGCTGTTGATCGCGGAAATCTCCGGCAGAATCCCCTTAATACCGCGGGTCATGCGCCCCGAGGTAAACGCCGCGACGGCCTCCGGGTTCGTGATGTAATGCTCGTCACTGACCTGAATCATCTGTCCGCCCCGCTTCACCGCCACCAGAAACTTCCGGCTTAAGTTAGAATCCGGTGTATTATAGTTCAAGGGAAAGGATACCGTCACGGAGGAACCCGCATCCACGGAAGCTACCACCGTTCCCACGGGACCGTCCTGAAAAACTTCGTCCGCATAAATATAGTATTTGCCGTCGTCGCCGGACGGAACGCTTGACGCCGTCAGCGTACAATTTACATTGCCGCCCGCAATCTGACAGGAACTGATGGAAACAGGGCGTCCCGCCGCCTGTACGCTTTTTCCGCACACAATGACCGATAAAGTCAACGCAAAAAGCGCCGCAAAAAATTTCCAAGTCTTACCGATTTTTCTTTTGCATGTTTTCATAACACTTCTCCTCATCTTCCCCTTAAACCGACGGAATGCCCGCAAACCCTTTTGCTAAATCTTCATCCGTCGGAATATAATCGGACATCTCACCGTCGTGGAACTTCCCATAAGCCACCATATCGAAATATCCTGTACCGGTCAGTCCGAAGACAATCGTCTTCTCCTCCCCGGTTTCTTTGCACTTTATGGCTTCATCCATAGCCACCTTGATCGCATGGGCGCTCTCCGGCGCGGGCAGGATGCCTTCCACCCTCGCGAACTCCTCCGCCGCCTTGAATACTGCCGTCTGCTCCACGCTGACCGCCTCGATCAGCCCGTCGTCGTAAAGCTGCGACACGACGGAACTCATACCGTGGTAGCGCAAGCCCCCCGCATGGTTCGGCGCGGGCATAAAGCCGCTTCCCAGCGTATACATCTTCGCAAGCGGGCAGACCTTTCCGGTATCACAGAAATCATAGACATATTTTCCTCTGGTCAGACTCGGACAGGACGCAGGCTCCACCGCCACAATCCGGTAATCCGCTTCCCCTCTGATCTTCTCGCCCACAAAAGGAGAAATCAAGCCGCCCAGATTAGAACCGCCGCCCGCGCAGCCGATGATCATATCCGGCTTAATGTCATATTTTTTCAGCGCCGCTTTCGTCTCCTCACCGATAATCGACTGGTGTAAGAGCACCTGCGACAACACGCTTCCCAGCACATAACGATAGCCTTCTCTCTCTCCTGCCGCTTCCACCGCTTCGGAAATGGCGCAGCCAAGACTGCCGCCCGTTCCCGGGAACTCCGCCAGAATCTTGCGCCCCACGTTGGTCGTGTCGGAGGGCGAAGGCGTTACCTGCGCGCCGTAAGTGCGCATCACTTCACGCCGAAAAGGTTTCTGCTCATAGGAAACCTTCACCATATAAACATGGCAGTCCAAATCAAAATAGGAACACGCCATGGAAAGCGCCGTACCCCACTGCCCGGCTCCCGTCTCCGTGGTCACGCCCTTAAGCCCCTGCTGTTTCGCGTAATATGCCTGCGCGATCGCGGAATTGAGTTTATGGCTGCCGCTCGTGTTATTTCCTTCAAACTTATAATAGATTTTAGCCGGCGTATCCAGCTTCTTTTCCAGACAATAAGCGCGCACAAGCGGCGACGGGCGGTACATCTTATAGAAATCCAGAATTTCCTGCGGAATGTCGATATAGGCGTCCGTATCGTTCAATTCCTGTCTCGCCAGCTCATCGCAGAAAACCTGACTCAGCTCCTCGACGGTAATCGGCTTAAGCGTGCCGGGATTTAGCAGCGGCGACGGCTTATTTTTCATATCCGCACGGACATTGTACCACTGCTTCGGCATCTCCTCCTCTTCCAGATATATCTTATACGGTATCGTTTTTTCTGACATGTTTCTTTCCCCTGTTTTCCTTAATTTTTCAATCTAAATCGGCTCGTCTGCGACTGCAGCCGGTTCACCTGCTCATACAGCTCCGCGCTGACTGCCGCCGACTCCTCGCTGTTGGCAGTGTTGGTCTGCACCACGTTGGATATCTGCCCCAGCGCCTCGGATACCTGTGAAATCGCGGTGGCTTCTACCTGCACCGCATCGGCAAACTCCTCTACCGCGCTGTTTGATTCTGTCACAAGCGTAAGCGTCCTCTTTAAGGACTCGGACACCTCATCCACAATCCTGCTGCCCCGTCCCGCTGCCTGCACGGAATTTTCAATCAAATCCTTCGTCGCCTTAGCAGCCGTATCGGACTTCGCCGCCAGATCACGCACTTCCTTCGCCACAACCGCAAAGCCCTTGCCTGCTTCTCCCGCACGACTTGCTTCCACAGCCGCGTTCAACGCCAGGATGTTTGTCTGGAAGGCGATATTCTCAATCGTAGAGATGATGTTTTCAATCTCCTGCGATGTATTGCTGATATCCGACATCGCGCTGACAAGCTGCTCCATCTGCTGGCTGCTCAGATTCACCTGATCTCCGGTCATACGCGCGTTATCCCGCATCTCAGACGCCATCTGCATATTTTTCTCCGCGCTTCTCGCCAAATCTTCCGTCGTAGCGGTAAGCTCTTCCACTGCCGCCGCCTGATCGGTCGCGCCCTGCGCAAGCATCTGGGAACTGCCGGAAAGACTCTGCGCGTGCCCGAACACCTTGTGCTCCACATGGTTGATATTAGACATCGCCGATGAAAGAGAGCCTGTAAAGCTGTCTATCGAATCCGAAATCGAACGGAAATCGCCGATAAACGGAACCGAGGCTGCCACGTCAAAATTACCGCTGGAAAGCTGGCTCATGATGCGGTTGATGTCTTCTATATATTGATTAATTCGGTCAATGGACTCCTTCAGCGTTCTGGAAAGATCGCCAATTTCGTCGTTGGCTTTGTAATCCAGCTCCACCTTCATGCAGCCTTCCTGTAGCGGAGCCGTTTTTTCGGTAATAAGCAGAATCGGCTTCACCACGCGCTTGATGATATAAAGCACCAGACTCAGGAGGAAGAATAAAGTCAGCAGAAGCCCCACGCCCGTGACAATATGCATGGTGGAAACGGTTTTTTCCATATTCGCTTCGCTGATTTCATTCAGCTCTGTGCCGCGCTCCACAACCTGATCCAAAAGCCCCACCAGAACGCCAAGATTGCTCATAATAGTTTCCTGATAGTACGCCTGCGCCTGCGCAGGGTCTGTCGCATATAGATCCAACACATAGATGGCGGACTCATGCAGCTGCTTATGCAGCGGCTCCAGCTGGTTTCTCAAGTCAAGAATGGTCTTGTCATCCGTTCCCGCTTCTCCGTAAAGCCACTGTCCCAGCACACAGCCCGTCGGGTCCGTGCTGCCCGTAAACTCTGACCCGCTGTACAGCGCGTTGCTCAGATTGGAAGACCACTTATAATGTGCCGCCTCCGCCTTCTGCGCCCGCTGTAAAAGCGCGTTCACCGCCATATTGGCTTCCGAGGAATCCTCCATTTTGTAAATATTTTGGGTTGTCAATACGCTAAAAAGTATGACTGCCAGCAAAGCTGCCGCAACCCGAGTTCCTGCCATGATCTTGATACTTTTCCGCATCCTCGTTTCTCCTTTAATTATGTAATATTTTGACCACTGCCATCAAACCTGTAGATATCGAAATTGTATCATAACTGCCGCTTTATTTCAATCGTTTCCGGAAAATCCATATGGCAAATTGTAACAACAGTTCAGCCTTCGGCTTCACTGTTATGACCGACTCCGCATTTACCCACAGTCCGGTTCCTGTGCGTCAAACAGTTTTCCCGTGGCAAAAGGACTGCCCACATCACAGCGCCCGTGGTGGTACGCCTTCTTCCGCTCTCCCGCTGCAACTTCTCCGGATGTCTCCACCTTGATGCGGCTGACGCCGTCCTTGGTCAGATTGTCCAACATATTAATCACATCGTCAATTTCACCCATCGTTCTTCCTCCGTTTCAAAAATATGATATGCGGCATATGCCGTCCGGAATACATCGTCATCCACAGCAAACACCCTATATTCCGCTAAAATACGCCGCCACCGCCTCGCACGTCTCCTCAATCAACTCGTCTGAATGTGCATCCGACACAAACATCGCCTCAAACGGGGAGGGCGCCACGTAGATACCCCGCTCCAGCATCCGGTTGAAATAAGCCGCGAATGCTTTCCTGTCGCATCGGCACGCGTCCTCGTAATTTTCCACCTTGCCGTCTTGGACAAAAAACGCCGAGATCAGCGAACCCGCCCGGTTCACCGTCAAGCCCGCCTTTTGAAAAGCCGCCGCAAGGGTCTGCGCCCGCCCGTCTATCCGCTCATAGATGCCCGGGTCGTCCATCAAAATTTTCAATGTGGCGATGCCCGCCGCCACCGCCACAGGATTGCCCGATAATGTGCCCGCCTGATAAACGGCTCCAAGAGGCGCGACGCAGGACATGATATCCCGCCTGCCTCCATAAGCTGCTAACGGCATCCCGCCGCCCACAATCTTTCCGAACGTGTACAGGTCAGCATGTACGCCCGTATATGCTGACGCGCCGCCAAGTCCCAGCCGGAAGCCCGTGACCACCTCGTCGAAAAGCAAAAGCGCACCCTGCTCTTTCGTGATACAGCGCAGAAATTCCAAAAAGCCCGGTTTGGGCGGCACCACACCCATATTAGCCGCCACCGGCTCCACCACGACCGCCGCCACCTGACCGCAATTTTCCTCAAACAGCGCGCGCACGGATGCCTCGTCGTTGTAGACTCCCGTCAATGTGGAAGCCGCATAACCTTCCGGCACGCCTGCACTGTCCGGCACCGACTGGGTCATAAGCCCAGAACCCGCCTTCACCAGCAGGCCGTCGGAATGCCCGTGGTAATTGCCCGCAAACTTAATGATTTTCTCCCGTCCCGTAAATCCTCTCGCCACGCGCACGGCGCTCATCACCGCCTCCGTCCCCGAGCTGACCAGACGCACCATCTCTACATCCGGCACACAGGCGCCTATCAGTTCCGCCAGCTCCACTTCCCCCGCCGTCGGCGCGCCAAAGGTAAGCCCGCCCGCGCAAGCCCTCTGCACCGCCTCCACCACCTGCGGATGCGCATGTCCCAGAATACCGGGCCCCCAGGAGCAGACATAATCCAGATAGCGGTTCCCGTCCACATCGTAAAGCCATGGTCCTTCGGCGCGCTCCACGAAAAAGGGATGCCCGCCCACCGCGCCAAACGCCCGCACCGGGGAATTGACCCCGCCAGGGATCCGCTTCCGCGCCTTTTCAAAAAGCTGGTCCGATTTGTCGAGCTTCATAGTAACCCCCATTTCACTGCCTCCAGCGCATGATAAGTAATGATAATCTTCGCGCCCGCCCGCTTCATCGCCGTTAGATTCTCCAGCACAATCCTTCTCTCGTCAATCCACCCGTTAGCAGCAGCCGCCTTTACCATGGCATACTCCCCGCTCACATTGTACACCGCAAGGGGCATGTCAAAGGTAAGAGCCGCTTCCCTTAACACGTCCAGATAAGCAAGGGCAGGTTTCACCATCACAATATCCGCCCCCTCCTCTATGTCCGCGCGGATTTCCCGCAATGCCTCCTGTCCGTTGGCAAAGTCCATCTGGTAGCTCTTTCGGTCTCCGAATCCCGGCGCTGACTGCGCCGCATCCCGAAATGGTTCGTAATAAGCGGAGGCGAATTTCGCACTGTAAGCCATAATGGGCGTCTGGCTAAATCCGGCACAGTCCAATCCTTCGCGTATTGCCGCCACCCGACCGTCCATCATATCCGAAGGCGCCACCATATCTGCCCCTGCCTCCACGAGGCTCACTGCCATTTTCACCAGATACGTCAGCGTCTCGTCATTGAGTATCTCCGCCCCGCGCACCATCCCGCAATGCCCGTGGGAAGTGTACTCGCACAGGCACACATCCACCACAATATAGATTTCCGGGTAATGTTCCCTGATATGACGAACCGCACGCTGGGTAACGCCATCTTTCGCGTATGCCTGGCTCCCCTGCGGGTCCTTATGGGCGGGAACGCCAAAAAGCATAATGCCCCCGATATCCGCCGCTTTCACTTGTTCCAGTATGTCATCTAGACAGTCAATGGAATACTGGAAAACACCCGGCATGGAATCCACCGGATTTTTGATTTTTTCTCCTTCTATTACAAATACCGGATAGATAAAATCCTTCGGGTGCAGTCTCGTCTCCTGCATCACGGAGCGGATTCTCTCGTCCCTTCTCAGTCTTCTGAATCGGTACATGGTTTGTTTTCCTTTCTACTACGGTAAACTTAATACTTCTTAACGAGTCACCCTCTGCTGTGGCTCAAATCAATGCGGAGAATGCCGTATTTTAGGCATTCTCCTGTGTGAGACTTAGTACTTCTTAACGAAGCAGCCTCTGCTGCTGAGTTTTAGAAGTACTTCTCACACTACTACAAAGACAGTCAACAATAGCGCCCACATCCGCTTCCTCCGCAACCAGAGGCGGCTGCGCCGCATATTTTTGCACCTCCCCCGCGCACTGTTCCCCGATGCAGACATAGCGGCTCTTCGTGTTCCGGGCGCCTTTCTTCTCCATTCCCTCAAAATAAGCCTTTGCGCCCATGGCAGAGCCGAAGACAAGATAGTCCGGCTCCTTAGCGACCACCGCGTCCCGCTTTTCCTCCTGCACCCCCAGCTCATAAAGAGGATACTCCTCATAAAGGATTCCGTTCTCCCGAAAAGTCTGCGGCAGCACGCCGCTTCCCTGCTTTGCGCGCAGGAAAAGTACAGGGCAATGTCCCTCTTGTCCGCCTGCCTTCTGGCACCTTCCCTCTCCGTCCGGACCATCTTGCGCCTGTTCTTCCAAAATAATGTGTGTCAGTCCTTCCGACAAATGCTGCGAATCATAAATCTCCGGCATATAGTCCGCGTAAATTCCGGCTTCCTCAAACACTTCCGCCGTCCCCGGACCAATCACCGCGATTTTCTGATCGGACAGCGTCCGCAGGTCGCGCCGTTCCTGCCGCATTTTTTCCAGAAAAACCTGTACGCCGTTGGGGCTGCTAAAGACAAGCCAGCCATAATCCGTAAAATCCGGCAATGGCTCCTGCGTCGGCATGATTTTCATAAAGCTCATATCCCACGGCTGCACGCCCTTTTCCCGGAGCGCGCGGGACATCCTGTCCGCAAAATGCGCTGTTCCGGTCACGCCGACGGTGACTCCCGCAAGGACCTGCTTCCTGCGTTCTGTTGCGACGTCGAAACCGGCAGTCACACCGTCTTTCCCTGTCTCTTCCGTCCCTGTGCCGCCTGTTTCTGCGTCGTTCGCTCCCGTCATCACCCTCCTGCCTTCTGTTTCTGCGCCATACTCTTCCACCAGCAGCTCCAGCTTTGCCACCGCGCCGACCACGATCACCGCCGGGGAGGTAATCCCCCGCTCCGCCACCCGCGCGGGCAGTTCAAAAAGCGGCGCCCTCACGGCTCTCTGTCTGTCCGTCGTTCCTTCCATAATAACAGCGCAGGGCGTAAGCCTGTCCTTGCCCGCCGCCAGCAGCCCAACCACAATCTCCGCCAGATGATGCATCCCCATCAGGATCACAAGCGTGCCCTTAAGCTGTGCCAGCGCGTGAAAATCCAGCTGCAGTTTCTCTCCGCCGCCTGTCTTCGCCGCCGTTCCCGTCACCACCGTCACACTGTCGGAAAGTCCCCTGTGGGTCACGGGAATCCCGGCCGCCGCCGGAACCGCGATGGCAGACGTGATGCCGGGAATCACCTCGCAGCGGATGCCCGCGTCACGCAGCGCCATAAACTCCTCCCCACCCCTGCCGAACACGTAAGGGTCTCCGCCCTTTAACCGCATCACCGTTTTCCCTTCCCGCGCTTTTTTTATGAGAAGAGCGTTGATTGTAAGCTGTTCCCTGCTGTGACAGCCATACCGCTTTCCCACATATATCTTTTCACAGTCCGGCTTCGTCCACTGTAACAATTCCTCGGACACCAGACTGTCATAAATTAGCGTATCGCATTTCTGCAGAGCCTTTAATGCTTTCAGCGTCAAAAGCTCTGCGTCGCCACAGCCGCCGCCCGCCAGATATACCTTTCCCTCGTTCAAGGTTCCCCGTTCTCCCTAATCCCACAGCCGGTCTGCTGATTTATGCTGCCTTCTCAATCTGCACACCCGCTTTTTATTTTTCTGCTCCGTTATCAGCCACACCGCATGCCGTTTTTTCCTGTCGGCTCTTCACTCTCTGCGCCGCACACTGCGCCAGCCGTATGCCTTCCGTCTCACTGACCAGTCCAGTCACTCCGACTCGTCTGTCCGCGTACATCACATCCAGAATCAATCTGTCTGCTCCATATGCCGTTTCCGACGAAACCTCTTTCCGGCTCTCTTCCACTTTCCCAATCCTGCACCATGCCGCCGCAGTCTCGCTGCAGTCAGCCGACATCTGCGCCAGCGCCTCCCGCTCAACCACATAACAAAGCGCTGTCTCCGCATCCGAAATTTCTTTGCAGATTCCAGCCCCCGCAGAGTCTTCCACCGCCTCCACCGCAAGAATGCCCTGACACGCCGCCGGCAGAAACACCTCTGGAGCAAGCGGATAAAAGGCAAACGCCTCTTCCCTGTCAAAATCAATTCCGAGACGGTCCAGACCCGCCTTCGCCAGAATAATCCCGTCGTAGCCGCCCTCCCGCAGTTTGCGAAGCCTAGTGTCCACGTTGCCTCGGATCTCCTTGCAGACCACGTTCTCCCAAACTTTTCCCGCGAGGAACTGCCGCCGCCGGCTTCCTGTACCGAGACGGAATATCTGGTCGCCGTCTCCCGGCACTCTGCCGCCCTTTGGCACCACCAGCACATCCCGCACATCCGCCCTCGGCAGAACAGCCGCAATCGTCAGCCCATCCGCCAGCCTCATCGGCAGATCCTTCGCGGAATGCACCGCCAGATCAATCTGCCCGGCGAGCAGCCCCTGCTCCAGCTCCGAAGCAAAAACACCCTTGTCACCGAATGCCGAAAGGGGTCTGTCCTGTATTCGATCCCCTTCGGTATGTAGAATGACCAGTTCGGTCATTATGCTGCCGTACACCTGCAACAGCGCTTCCTGCACAAGCGCCGCCTGTTTCAAGGCAAGTTTGCTCCCCCTTGTGCCGATTCTGATTTTGTCCATGTTTCCGGCATTCCTTCCTCTAATTTTACCACTGGCGGCAAATCAAATTCTCAACTAATTCAGTCAATTCTTCTTCCGTTATCTTTTGTCCTCTCTCCAAGCACCCCATACAGTAAAAAAACAGCCGCTCAAACAGTTTCCTTCTGGCGCTTTCCTCCACATCCAGCTCCATCACCGCCGGTCGCATCCGCCCCAATAAGTCAATTATATTGCCGATTGACTCCGGCAGCATCTTTGCAATCTCCCGCCGCAACCAAGACGCCGCAAACGGACTTTTTCCGTCTGAGGAAATCCCGACGGTAAGCGGTCCGTCCTTCACGAGCGCCGGAAAGAAAAAGGTACATTTCTCCCTGTCATCCACCACATTGACGGGAATCCGCTTTTCTCTGCAGACATCCGCGATGCGCCCGTTGAGTGTCTCATCATCGGTAGCCGCAATCACAAAATCCGCATCCTGTAAATCCTCCGCGCGGAAGTCCCGTTCCTCAAAATGAAGGGAAGCCGCCGCGTCCGTCTCCGGCAGCTCTCCCTGTAATATTCTCACGCACGCTTCGATGTCCGGCGCAACCACCGTCAGCTCCGGACCAAACATAAGCAGCTTTTCCACTTTTCTTGCCGCCACATTCCCGCCGCCCACGATTATGCCGTGCTTTCCCTCCAACTCTATAAAAAAAGGAAAATATCCCATGTGAATGTTTCCTTTCGCATGACCAATTTAGTCAATACATTGCCATTGGCACCGGGCTTCGTATTCAATCATATGGTGTAAATGGTAACGATTTTCGTACATAAAACACAGGTGTAACCAGTCACATCAGTGCTTTCAATACTGTCTCGAAGGCGCCACTGTCCAGCTCGTCCCGCAGCAGATAGAGGAGCTTTTCCGCCGTGCAGTCCGCATACCGCTCCTTCCAGTGCGCATCCTTCTGTGTAAAGCGGTGGAATGCCAGTACTTTGCACAGCTTTTCCAGCTCCTCCGCCAAAATCTCCTCCGCGTCCGCAAAAGCCTGCTGTTTGCGCCTGTTGTTCTCCTCCGCCAGCCTTTGTATATCATCCAGAGTCATGAGACGGCAATGCGCCAGTCTTCCGATCTCCGCGTCCAGATCCGGCGGCATGGATATGTCAAGAAAAAGCCGCTCCTTCGGTGTCTGTATGGCTTCCCTGACCCGCCCCGCCGTCAGCGTGTAATGCGGGCTTGCCGTTGCCGATATCACCGCGTCCGCCGTCTCCAGCGCCGCATACCGCTCCTGATAATCCAAATGCGTCACCTGTGCGCCACCGCTTTGGCAAATTCCGTTGTGCGAGCGCACCGTAGCTATGATGCGGACATCCTTTTGACTGAGCAGATTCTTCAATATAATACTGCCCATCTGCCCGCTGCCGCCCATCAAAAGCACGTTCTTAGGAGACATCGGCAGATGCGCCACTTCACTTGCCGCCAGTGTAGCAGCGGAAACCGCCGTTTTCGAAATCATGGTCTCCGTCTTCACCCGCTTGGCGCAGGCGAGCGCCGCCTGAAACACTGTGTTCAGCTCATATCCGGTATACCCGGCTTCTTTGGCGTACAGATAAGCGTCCCGCGTCTGCCCGAGAATTTCGTCCTCCCCGACGACCATGGACTCCATACCGCAGACTACACGGAAAAGATGATGCAATGCCCTCCTGCCCTGATATCTCCTGGCAAGGCTTCTAATCTGTTCGCCGTCGCTTCCCGAAACCTCCGAGAGCGTCTCCTCCAATGTCCGGAAACGGTTTCCCTCCCCCGACACATATATTTCCATGCGGTTGCAGGTGGAGAGGAGCACGCACTCCTCCCCCGCAGCAACGTGGATTTTACTTAAAAATTCTCCCGCCTTCTCCTTCGGAATATAGAACTTCTCCCGTTCCCCGGAATCCGCCGTTTTATGACTGATACTGATACACTCCATTAGCAGGTCGCCCCGCCTTTCAGATGCATCTTCGCCCCGAGAATCTGCTCCTTCCTTGAAAGCAGGTCATCCGCCATGAGCTGATCCTGCACGTTCTCAAAGCCAAGCCTGCTTATCGTATCCGCAAACCGCTCTCCCGTATTGCCCTGTTCGCGGAACAGCAGAATCGCCTTTTCCAGAACGGAAAGCACTTCCTCCTCATCGAGGAATATCTTATCCAGCTTCTGTCCGTGTGCCACTCTCTTGCCCCAGCGTCCACCGATATAGACGCGGTAGCCGTACGCGCTCTCCTCCGACGCCTTGAAGGGACATTTCCCCACACAGCGCCCGCAGTTGTTGCATTTGTCGGGATCTATCACCAGCTTGCCGTCCACCACCTGCGACGCCTCCACCGGGCACGCCAGCGAAACCTGACAGATCTTACAGCCCCGGCACTTCTCCAGATCAATCGCGGGCACCCGCTGTCCCACGATGCCGAAGTCGTTCAGATCAGGCTTCACGCAGTTATTCGGGCAGCCGCCCACCGCGATCTTAAACTTGTGCGGCAGCTTCACGGACGCGTAGCCGTGGAAGAACCGCTCATGTATCTTGTCGGATAAGTCGTAGGAGTCTAACAGCCCATACTGACAGGTCGTTCCCTTGCACGCCACAACCGGGCGCACCTTGGAGCCGGTTCCGCCAGTCTCCAGACCTTCCTCCGCCAGAAAGGCACGGATGTTCTCGATCTGGTCAAAGGGCACGCCCACGATCTCCATGGTCAGGCGCGTCGTCATAACCACGTCGCCGCTTCCAAACCGCTCCGCCGCCTCCGCGATCTTTTTGTGCTCTGCCGTGGTGATCTTGCCGTTTCTCGTGATCACACGGACGTTAAAATTGTCTGTCCCCTTATTGTGCAGACAGCCAAGCGCCTTCACACGGGTAATCTCCTCCGCTGGCACCGTCACCACGCCGGGCTTGCTGTCCACTTTCACCACGTTGAAGAAGGAGGAGCCCTCCAGCACCTTCGTGTTCGTGTAGCCGTAGCGTTTCAGCCTGTTCTGCAGAAGATATGCCCGCTTGCCCTTGGCGCAGACAAGCAGAAGCTTCTCGTCCTTTGCAAATCCCGGCACCTCGCCCTTTACCTTGAGCAGATCCACGTAAGTCGCCCCCGCAATGGTCGGTCCTGCGGGATTTACGTCGATCACGCGGTATCCTTCGGCTGCCCCCGCCAAATATTCCGCGGGCGTGAAGCTGTCCATATCACCCGTTATCTTATTCAACAGCATATGCACCGCCTGCACAAACGGATGAATTGCCGTGGAAAACGGAGGCGCGTAGGACAGATCCAGACAAGTCATCTGCTCCAGCGTAGCACCAAAAGTCACCGCCATCACACCGATATCCGTCACCTTATCCACCGCACCCGGTCCCAGCACCTGCACGCCAAGCAGCTTGTGCGTCGCTTTATCCGCCACCAGCTTGATCGCAAACCATGCACTGTCGGGATAGTAGTGCGCCTTGTCGTCCGTCACCGCCAGCACGCAGACCGGCTCGTACCCAGCCGCTTTCGCCTGCTCTTCGGACAGCCCGGTCCTGCCGCCCGAAAGCCCCGGGAGCTTGACCACGCCCGTCCCCAGAACGCCCGGATACGCCACATCCCTGCCGCCCAGTGCCAGCGCGAGGGTGCGTCCCTCCATGTTGGCGGAGGAACCCATGGGCGACCACTGTCTCTCCCCTGTGAGACGATTCTTCACCATGGCGCAGTCGCCCGCCGCATAGACATCCGCCACGTTCGTCGCCATCCTGTCATCCACAAGAATCGTTCCTTTAAACATCTCTATCCCGGTATCCTGCAAAAAGCCCGTGTTCGGGCGGATGCCAATGGAGAGAATCACCACGTCCGCAGGAAGCAGCCCCTTGTCTGTCTGCACCCCTTCCGCTCTCACGTCCCCGGTCACGCCTTCCAGCTTCGTAGACGTCATCACTTTGATGCCTTTCTTCGCAAGATGCCGCACCGCGTAAGCCGCCATCTCTGTGTCAAATCCCGGCATAATCTGGGGCGCCATATCAATCAGTGTCACCGAAAGCCCTTTTTCCAGCAGATTCTCCGCCACTTCCAGTCCGATGAAACCGCCGCCCACTACCACGGCGCGCTTCACGTCGTCACCCGCTATGTAATCCCTCGTTTCAATCGCGTCATCCGGCGTGCGCATCACGAAAACGCCCGGCAGATTTAATCCCGGCAGAGGCGGTACCACCGGGGAAGCCCCCACCGCCACGATACAAGCGTCATACGCATAAACTTCCTCCGCGCCTGTGCGCAGATTCTTCGCCACCGCCTTCTTTGCGTCCGTGTCAAGCGACACCACTTCCCGCTGGGGATAAACCATGGCGCCGGTGAGAGAACTGTATTTCTCCGGCGTATTGACAATCAGCTGCTCCTTCTCCGGGATCGCCCCGCCCACATAATAGGGAAGCCCGCATCCCGCGTAGGAAATGTCCTTGCCTTTTGTGACAATGGTCACCTCCGCCTCTGGGTTTACCCTCTTGAATTTTGCCGCGGCTTTCGTCCCCGCCGCCACGCCACCAATCACAAGTAATCTCATAGCATACCTCCTTCTTTCTGATAAGAACCGACCTCATGTTCTCCAAAAAACAGCGTCTTAAATTATAATAAAAATCGAAATTCTCTGCTCTTCATCATGCCATAAAAACAGGCAAAAAGCAACTTCGCACCGCCGCACATTCGTCACGTCAAATTTTCATCAATATACGCAAAATAAGCCTTTTTATTGACTGCTTCTTCATTTGTCCGATACCATTCCGATGATTCCTTTAACCCCTCTTCAAACGGGATGGTATTCGGATAGACAGCCTGCATTTTCTGCACATCCAGCTCATAGTCATAGTCATAAAAGCTGAAATAGTTTCTCTGCTCGATCTCTTTAGAAACATTCACAAAGGAAGGTTCTTTGCCGAAGCAAGCATAGCACAGGTCTGTGATGTCCCGCGCGTCATAAGAAGTTATGTCAACCACGCTGTCGAAGGAAAACCGCTTCAACGCATCACCCAGACAGTGCCTGTCCCCCTGTCCCGCCAGACCAATGACGCCTTTCTTGTATATTGTAGCACAATGCCCCGCCCGGCATCAACGGTCCGCCGGACGGATTTGGCGGTTTTGACAGTTACTGGAAAACAACTGTTGACAAATGCCCTTTTTGATGATAAATTTCTTTTAATATCATTCCCATGGGGGAGTAGCAAGCGTATAACGTAACAAGTCAACATACTGACCGTCCGGTCTGGCTTGTTTTAAATTGCGAGACTCATGTATAGTGAAACTATACGTGAAGTCTGTGTATTTTTAAACATATTCCAAGTATAGTTTCCGAAACTGTACTTGGTTTTTTTCATTTCTAAACGCAGGAGGAACGAAAGATGGAGTGGGATTACTTGTTTTTCTTTAACAGCGCGCTGCTCGGAGTCGGGCTTTCCATGGACGCCTTTTCCGTATCGCTCGCAAACGGACTGCACGAGCCGGATATGGCGCGGAAAAAAATGTGCGGCATCGCCGGCGTGTTCGCCTTTTTTCAAGCGGCAATGCCACTGGCGGGCTGGGTCTGCGTCCACACCTTTATCCGATATTTTACCGCCTTTCAAAAACTGGTGCCGTGGATCGCTCTGGCGCTTTTGCTTTTCATCGGCGGCAAGATGTTCGCGTACGGCATAAAGGGCAGCAATGACGAGACAGAAAAACCCGGAACAGACATGGCTACCCTCCTGCTGCAGGGAATCGCCACATCCATAGACGCCCTGTCCGTGGGCTTTACCATTGCGAAATACGGGTTTACCATGGCCTTTGTCTGCGCCCTTATCATTGCGGCGGTTACCTTTGTGATCTGCATGGCGGGGCTGGATATCGGGAAGAAATTCGGAACGAAATATGCAGACCGGGCGACTGTGCTTGGCGGCACGATCCTGATCCTGATCGGCATTGAAATTTTCGTGTCGGGCGTGTTCTAAAACCTGCAAAAAGAATTTGAGATATGTCCCGGGATTGTTTATAATAATAGGTAAGAGAGAAAACACATCCAGCAGCAGAAAGGGGGACGCATTTATGTATAACATCATCACAATCGAGCGGCGTTATGCCAGCGGGGGACACGAGATCGGAAAAAGGCTGGCGGAATCGCTGGGATATAAACTCTATGACCGAAATATCCTGTTGGAGGCGGCGCAGAAACTTGACATACCGTTTTATAACATTGAAACGCTTGAGGAGAGCAGCTCCGGCAATGTCCTTTTAAACTTGTCCAAAACCCCTCTGGGCGGACTTTCCGGCAATAAGAACCTGCCCCTTGCGGACCAGCTTTTTCTGGAGGAAAAGCGCATCATTGAAAAGGCTGCAGAAGAAGGAAACTGCGTGATCGTCGGAAGAGCCTCCGGCTATATTTTGAAGGATGTGGAAAACGCCCTGCATGTGTTTGTCTATGCCAACCATGAAAAACGGATACAGCGTGCAATCGAGCGGGAGGGTATCCAGAAGGCGGAAGCCGAAAACGCACTGAAAAAGAATGACAAGAGAAGAAAGAATTTCTACAACGCGCTCACCACCCACGAGTGGGGCGATCCGAAAAATTATGACCTGTACATGAATGCCGGGAATCTGGGAATTGACCTCTGCGTCAGGATTTTGATGGAGGCGGCGAAGGGATAACTCCGAAAAATTACCGAAAGGCAGACTGACTACTATGGTCAGTCTGCCTTTTGTTTTGGAACTACCCCAATTTGTAATCTTCCGCCTGTACCAGCTCATAAAATTTAGCAGAAATATATATTTTGCTTGTATGCTTTTCCCCCACATACATCGGATTTACAACAAAATGCGCAAGCTCGGTATAGGGAGCCACCTTCTTTACAACACGCACCAGCTTATTGTATACTTTTGTGAGCATGTCCGGGCGGGGAATCCAGTCGCCATCATCCGTATACCGTCCGGTCACAATGTAAAGCCTGTTTTTCACAATCTCCTGTTTTCCCGGAATGCAAAAACCCGCTTCGATCACGCCAAGCCACGCTTCGTCGGCAACATATTCATTTTGGGATGCCCGTGTCACTTCAAATCCCCCGATTTCAGGAATATGAAAAAAATATTCGCGGCAGTCCGGCTGTACCACATCCAGCGTAGTTCCCGGAATCAACCGCCATCTGCCGTCCTCATATGTATGTCTGTAAATGACGCAGCCACTGTCCAAAGCAGCCTGCGCAACAGACAAAAACTCGTGATATCCCATGTAGTAATTGATCTGCTTTCCCATATAATTACGCGCTGTTCTCCTAAAGCTGTATTTCAGTCAAGATCCATGAACGTATCGTTTTCTTCATAGTAAAGAATCGACTTATACAGTTCTTGTACCGCAGCGTTTTCTTTCTGATCCAGCGCAGACATAATAACATCCTGCAGCATATCATGCGTATAAACCACGTCAAGACCATTTTGCACAGCCAGTTCAGGAAAGGTCTCCTCATCTGTCTCCACATCATACGCGGGATAGAGAAGCACATAACATGCAGATTCTAAATCCAGATCCGAAGATTTTGCATAGACACACCATTGGCTGTCCGCACACAATTTTGTCTCGCCTTCCTCTAAATACACTTCTTTAATTTCTTCAATAATTTCTTTAAATAGATACTCCGTTTTTTTCATTTTCCATGCCTTCCTTTCCTCTAAAAACAAGATTTGCCATGACGACCACAAATTACAGCGCGTCTATTCTTTGTTTCCTGCTGTAAAAAGGGGGCTTGTCGAGTAACACTATATATATGTTACAGATATCCCCGTCTCCCTGCCTCTTCCATCAACCGTGGCTGGATATCGGGATATGTCAGCCCATCCGGCAGTTTATCCATCAGCGCAATCTGCTCAATCTCGCTGTGCAGTTCTTCCTCAAAACGCGCAATCTCAGCAAAAAACAGCATACCAAAAGATTCTTCTCCATGACCGGCATGGTCAGACGTCGTGACGGAATATACACAGACCGGGGCTATCCGAAATTCCAGAGCGCCTGTCTCCTCGTACAGTTCCCGCTTTGCCGTTTCCAAAATATCCTCCCCGGGTTCCCGATGCCCTCCGGGTATTTCCCATGTTTCCCTGTCCCTGTGTCTGCAGAACACATATTTATCCCGTGCCTTGGACAGTATGACCGCAAACGCAAGCCGTTCGTCCGCTATCTCTTCATAAAACTTAACCTCTGTCATTTCCGTCGTTTCTCCTAAAACAGCGATCCACCGGCATCCCCGCTACCCCCTGTTTGTCCGTCCAAAGCTACGCCAGCACCAACGCCTTTTTCGGACAAAGCTTTGCGCATTTGCCGCAGCCGATACATTTGTCAATATCAATCTGCGGTGCTTCAAAACCGTTCTGACTTAACGCGCCCACCGGGCAAACTTTTACAGCCGGGCATTTGTGATTTTGAGGACAATGCTCCACTACAATGTTTAATTTTTTCTCCATAATCTGCTCTCCTTTTCCTTCAGATTTTTCATATAAATCTTTTCTACCGACCCCCACGGCGCGGTTTTGCGGTCTATCACTTCAAACCCATATTTTTCATATAAATTTTCATGATCGGTCACTAAATATACCCTGTCAAAACCGACCGCCTTCAAATAATCCATTGCATACCGTATTAATTCCTGGCTTAATCTGTTTCCTCTATATGCTTCGCCAACAAACAGATACCCAATATAAGGAGTATAAGGCACATCTGGAATACAGTCTGTTTTTGCCACCGTGCAATATCCGCTGATGCTCTGATTGTCCATTGCCACGATAACCCTTTCCCATTCTGTAAACAGCTGATTGTCCATAGCATCAGCCAGCGATTTCCCGGCTTTCCATGAACAGCCATCTGCATAATCCCTCACCGCGTCCCACATCCCATCCGACGACGTGATTATTCTAAAATCCATACTTTATTTCCTCTCTAAATAGCAATCCTTTTGCGTATTCAGCGCTATTCTCATGCAGATACTGACCATGGCCCATATTTTCAAATACTATATCTCTTAAAGTGGGAATATACTGTCTAAGCAACGCCGCGCTTTTCTCCGGATACTTTTCGTTTGCCCCTCTCCAAAATAAAACGCTTCCCTCAAAGTCACGTATTTTATCTGGAATGTCATACTTATAAACAAATTCACAGGCGTTTTTTATTGTTTTGGACGTAATGTTTTTATACAGCATTTCCACTACGCTCTTATTGTCCTTTCCCATAACAGAATCCATTAGAAATTTGGGAATACGCTTTCCTCTATTTAGCCTTCCGATGGCTTTACAGAAGATAAACGTATAAGGTTTTGTCAACACCCCCATCTTTATTAAAAATGCCGCATCCAAATGAAGCTTATTTACTTCTATATTTCTTCTTCCTATAATTTCAACCGCCATCGTTGCTCCCATAGAAAAGCCCGACAGACAGTATAACCTGCCGCCCAGATTTTCTTTCACATACTTCTCTATCTCATCACAGCATTTTGCAAGGCTTTCCAGTTCACCCGCAGCGGGACTATGCCCATCTACTTCAGCCAATATAACATAATAATCCTTCAAATATTTCAAAATTGGCTCGTAGCAGAGCATAGCCGAAGATGCCATTCCATGAATAAAAAGAAGCGACTGCTTTTTCCCGTCACCGAACGTCAGAAAATTCATAACAATCACCCTTTCCATAAATTTATTTGTATTATACTGTATTCTTTCCCTATTTACAACGTAACATAGCAAATTGACCGAGCTTACATTTTTCAGAACCATGCAGCACAAACTAAAAGAACACCGCATTTCTACGATGTTCCTGAATAGCGAGAGGGGGCCTGAACCGCTCTCGCAAAATAAAATCCGACAAAGAAGGGAGGTTTGGCACATCGTCGCGCCTCTGTATCCAATTTGTATCCAAAAGCGATGTTATATATTGTAAAAAAATTAATTGCATTTCGTTTTTATAACTTACTTGCATAAAAAAACCAGATATGCTATATTATAACCATAAAAAGGAACAACCTCCCACAAGGGGTTGACCATAGGAAAAGATAGAAACTCCACCCTTCCTACTCGCCAAAGTATACAAGGGTGGTTTTTCTATGCCCATCGCTGGGACTTGAAAAACGCTACTGACTAATCAAAACGATCAAGGTCAGCAATGCGAGAATGAACATTCCAAAAGACATCAGATCTTTGAAATCATATTTCATCCGCACCACCTCCCATCTATGTAATAGGAGGTCAACTCCTTGCAGTGACACGGTTGTTCCCGTACTCCAATCTTAACATACAACGCATAAATCGGCAAACATTTTATTAGAATTTCGTCACTTTTCTCTTGAGATACTCAGACCGTCGGCACCACACTATTCCGAACCCAAGACCAAAAGACAACGTTTTTTATAAAGAAAAATTGGGGCAAAGTTTAGTCATATGGATTGACAAAATCAGTGCTGCGGTCCATAATATAATTTATGTTATATAACGCAAATTATCAAACAGGTGAAAAAGCTATGCCACCAAAACCTAAAATCACAAGAGATATGGTTATTGACGCCGCATTTGAGGTTTCCCGCAAAACAGGCGCGGAAAACATCAATGCACGGACAGTATCAAACGAGCTAAACTGTTCCACACAGCCCGTTATGTACCATTTTGCAACGATTGAAGAATTAAGAAAAGCTGCTTACACAAAAACAGATAACTATCATACGGAATATTTGATGAACATTCCTGAAACACAGGAAGATATAATGCTTGGAATCGGGGTGAATTATATCCGCTTTGCGGTTGAAGAACCTCATTTGTTCCGCTTTCTGTTTCAATCGGGATTTGTTGTTGAAAACAGCCTGCTTGAAATGATAAATTCCGAGGAACTGATACCTGTTATTTCTGCCATGCAGGAAGAAATGAATATGAATATTGAACAGACAAAAGAAGTTTTTGTAACGCTTGCGATGTTTGTTCATGGATATGCCAGTATCATAGCCAATAATTCATTGGAGTATGATGAAAAGCTGACAGAAAGGCATTTGGAACGGGTATATACAGGTGCGATATTAGCGATACAGGAGGAAATGAAATGAAAAAGTTATATGAAAAAAACGAACAGGCTTTTGCGATTGTATGGATAGTGGTTTATTGTGTTCTGCTATCTTTAGCATATCCGTTAAACGAAAAAATGGGGATTACATACTCTGCAAGTGCTATTTTTTGTATCCTGCTGACCATTATTCTTTTTGCCTTTATCCGAAAAAACAAGTTGCAAGAACGGTATGGACTTTGTAAATCACCTGTTCCCGCCCGTCGGTTTCTTTACTATGTGCCGCTTTTTATCATAGCAACGGGAAATCTTTGGAACGGTGTTGCTGTCAATTATTCACTATCGGGAGCGGTTTGTCGTATTGCGTGTATGCTTTGCGTTGGATTTGTGGAAGAAGTGATTTTCAGAGGTTTTCTTTTCAAGGCTCTGGAGAAGGATGGTATAAAATCCGCAATTATCGTTTCGAGCGTGACTTTTGGTATTGGGTATTTAGTAAATTTGTTTAATGGCAGTGGTATGGACTTAGTAAACAATCTGTGCCAAATTTGCTTTGCGATTGCAATAGGCATTTTGCTTGTAACGATTTTCTATCGTGGCGGAAGTCTGTTCCCCTGCATTATTGTTCATTCTGCTATTAACACTCTTAGTACTTTTTCAAATAAGGCGGGGCTTACAGTGGAAAAGCACATTGTGTTTGATTGACGCAAAGAACTTACGGGTAACAGTTATTAAAGGGATTGAAACCAAAAAATACAGAGGCAAAAAGAGTGCGGAAATCCAGTAAAATCAAGGCTTTCCGCACTCTTAAAGGTAATAGCGAGAGGGGGACTTG
>CAJUMV010000011.1 GCA_910587715.1 uncultured Lachnospiraceae bacterium
ATTATATAATCTTTGAAAGAGGGAGGAAATCCACCCCATTACTTTGCGCTTACCATAAAAAAATAAGTGCAGAAGGTAAAGCACTGATGAAATGCTTTATCTCTTACACTTATATGGTACTAAAAAGAACTCTCCTTATGCGAAGAGTCCCCCCTGACTATATCACAGCTCCTTTAGTAGCCTTTTCATATTCTCCCTATGCGGCACAATAATCTCTAAATCCACCTCCGGGTGAACACGGACATAGTCGGTAAGCATATCCATCAGATTATCGCCGGATTCCATATAATCATCAATAATCACTTCATCGCTGAATCCCAGCCGCCTCAAAATAATCGCCGAAACCACGCCGGTGCGATCCTTCCCCGCCGTGCAGAAATACATTACATTGGAATCCGCGTTCATTATCGTGTCGATGATCTCTTCCATTTTTTCGTCCACCATCTGCCGGTACACCTCATGCAAATGTTCCAGCGATTTCGGTGTATCGCCCCCGCCTGTGACCGGAAGATGCAAGTATCGGAATCCGTCCCGCTCCTGCAAGCTGCACGGTTTTCTGGCAACCTCTTCCTCCGACCGCAAATCTACAATTGTAGTTATATTGTGAGCCAACAGCCACCGAATTTCCTCGTCGGACAAATTTTCCGGGAAATCGCTTCGGATATACCGCATTTCACCTGTCGGCAAAAAACGCGAATTTCTTGTTGATTTTAAGATGGAACTCATGTAACAACCCCCTTCGCTAACGCAACTCCCTGTTCCGCCAGCCGATACCTCATTGCTTCCGTCATATGCCATTCCCATTTCGGAGAATCCGAATCTACCGGGTGTATGTCAGAAACCATCAGAAGCGCAACCGCCTTTAAACCAAGATACCGCGCCACGCTAAAAACAGCGGATGTTTCCATATCTACACCAACAGCGCCTTTTTCTCTCCACAACCGCTCTTTGCGAAACGTCTGGCGATATACGGCATCCGTTGTCACTATGGGATAACTGCTTACACTAAATTCGGACGTTGCTTTATTCAGCAAATCAACATCTGGGTATGCCGCTTCAATGGCCTCGTAGTAATGAAGGGATGTCCCTTCCTCCACGAAAGCCTTTTCGGGTGCAATGACCTCACCAACACGAACCTTCTCATCATAGGCTCCGCACATTCCGACAGCAATGATATTCTTTACGCCCAGAGCCGCAAGCGTCTCCACCGTATCAGCAGCCTGCGGAGCGCCGCGACCGCCATCCAGAAAACATAGCTGCAAATCTTTGATTTCCCAGATGGGACAGCGATTGAGAAATCGTGGAAATAGTTCTGCCATTTTCTCTGCATGGTAGCGCTCTACGAGATAGTCTGCCCCTTTGCCAAAGAAGAACACAACTGCTGTTTCGGGCAAATGTAACCGGCACTCACGGTGTGCGCTATGTATATGCCCGGCTGCTGTAATAACCGGCTTCGAGTTATCGTCAGGTAAGCGCCACATAGAAACTCCTCTCCTATACTTTCAATTTATTGTTGGCACTCTCTACAGCCATATCTTCATGGTGCTGTTATCATGCTATCAAAATTATGCAATCGATGGATCAGAGCAATATGACAATGATGTAATATGATAAAGTTTTACATTTATACAATCAAATTTTTTAAAATTAAATATAGCATAATTTAAACCTTGAATATTTAAAGTACTTCTATAGCATATTCCATCATATCCTAAAGATTTAATAAGATCAGAAATATATTGTGCTGGTAAATAATCTAATTCACTATCTTGCCGCCTTAATGGTTTCGCAATTTCATCACTTATTTTCTTCAATATATTCATATTAATCGCAAACCACTCACATCCAAATGTTCCTGCAGAAAATGGGCTTATTTTATGGAGATTGGACAAATCTACTAATTTCAATTCCTTATTTGGAACAAATTCACCTACTGAAATATAGTCTAAATCTCTTGCTCGAATTTCGTGAAATGTTGTCATTATATCACTTGCTAAATATAAACAGCTAATACCTTGAGAATTAGCTCGTCCAGCCGTTGCAAGTCTATGTGGTGGAGGTCCCATTTCATTTTTTGAATAAGCCTTTTCCCCGCTTATTCTAGCTCGATAATATGTTACACTATTCTTAGAAATCAATAGTTGCAGACTTGGACTATCAAACAACTTCTGCAATAATTCCAAATTAATATGATTTGAATGAAATCGATTTATATTTTTTATCGAACTCATAAACCGTTCCCACGAGGACTCTTTCATGATACAATTTCGCCTCAAAAAATCTGAATCACATAGTCTTTCTAATCCAACTCTCTCTTTAAATACTAAAGAATCCTCCTCATAAATACTTTTACAAACTTCTATTACTACTTGCTTTATCTTGTGTACAGGAAGATTAAATATTGACCAATCTGAAAACAAGATATCCTCAATGTAAGCTAAACACATCGGCGGAAAATCAAACGGCAATTCTGACTCCGGCGTATATACATCTAAAACTTCTGATAATAAAACAGCCAAATCAACATTACTATTTTTATCTAATGTATCATAAACCAATACATCCTTTTGCCCTGTAATATCGCAATTTCCTACTCTTCCACCAGATGCAATAATAGAGCGTATTTCAATATCTTCAAAGCAATTTATTCCTATCTGCACTATATTTCCCCTTCTAAAAATTTATTCATTAGTTCAAGATGATGCATTATTGAATACTTTTTTACAGTTCCCAAGCCCGGATAGCGCCCTGTCTTGTTACACTCTAAAAACATATCTAATCCGACCGTATGTTGCAGATTATTAACTTCTACCCATTCTGCTAATTTTCCAACTGCCTCTCCAAATTTTCCAGCCGGATCATTTATATCGTCATTTGAATCTGAAACAAAATGGTGAACTCTTAAAGTCCTATCTCTATCGAAATATATGATGTGAATAGCTACTGCAAGTGGTGCAAACCCTGTTTCACTAAAATCAGAACCTACGATTGAATAATCCGAAAATCCTCGAAACCCTTCTGCATCGTAATACAAATGATCTTCCGAATAAAACTCATCCTCATTTTTACCATAATCTGAATTTCTCGATGCTTTAGGGAATCTATCCATAAATAATACTTTTGATCTAGGGGCTTTTCGGCTAAAAGTTCTATCATCGGGTAGCAGTGTATACTCCGGTTCCAACCCTGTATATACTTTCAGATAGTCTTCCATACAATCCCGCTTTGGATTAACAATCATTAATTGAGATAAATCATTTCTTTTTTCAAGTTGCTTTGGCGTATGTTTTTTCATTATATACGCCCTTATCAAATATTGTGACTCTAAATCACGATAAATATCTGTAACTGTTTTATCTTCCTGTTTTCTCTTTTCCTTAATAGTTGATGCAAAATTTCCCACTTCCGGATTCATTATCAATGCATGACAATGCTCCTTCTCTGAATATAACGACAGAGTTTTAGCCAATGTTGAAGTAGGTTTAATTGGTTCAATTATTGGAACTATTTTATTACCAATTAAACCATCTTCCAAAAGTTCTCTTAATGCAATGAGTTCAAATTGTCGCCCCCGTAAATAAGGAAAATACATATCTACCCTCCATAAATTCTATTTAATGTAGTAAAAAAGCTATCCTTATAATCAAAAATCGTATCATCAAAATAAATTAAAAATCTTAGCTCCTCTGGTACATCAATACTAAACTCAACCGTTTCAATGCGCATTCGTTTCTTTAATTCTTTAAGCATTAATTTTTGCAGTTCACAAATGTCGATTTTTTGTATCAAATTGAAGCATCCACTATAATATTGAAATTGGCTAACTTTAGGTAGGTCATATCCCTGCGTGGTTAGTATATACTCAAACTCATGTTTTCTCAGAATTTTGAATATTGTATAATAATCTAACTTACCATAAACTTCCTTTGATTCTCTAATAGTTCTTAGTGCCCTTCGCTTAGTTAACTCCATTATCCCAACTGTCTCTGGAACAGTCTCTAAAACTTTCTCAATGTTATTTCTATAAGTTACAATTACAACTTCAGAAAATGCTTTATAATAGTCCTCAATTTGTGAATTTATTCTATCCAAATTATCCAATTCTGTTTTTATCTCATAAACTGTTCCTTTCCCATTAATCATAATAAAATCTGCCTTTGAATTTCCAATTGGTAATTCAGTTAAAACTATTGTTTTCTTGTAATTATGTTTTTTTAATAACAGTTTATTTAACATTGTATTTTTATAATAATATTCAGTTCTATACTCCTTATCCATATAGGAGTAGATTTCACTAATCAATCTTTCATAGGGTTTCCCTTTTGGTTCAACTATATATCTTCTTACAACACAGTCAAATATTCCCTCTTCATTGCCAGAAAGCAAATCATGTAAAACTGCTTTTGAAAAAAATCTCTTTAAAATTAAATTGTTACCCACAATCTGCCTCCCCTCCCGAAATAGTATCTCTAATCATAAATACAAGAGTAATTACTAACTTGTGTTGTGTTTTTATCGTTGCTCCTATATGTTACCACATAACCGTCGATTTTTCCATAAAAGTGAAGCAATCTGCTCATCCTCACTACTGGCAACTTTTTCTTTTTCCGCCCTGCTAAAATCAATGACTAAATATCTGGGTATATTATTTTTCAAAATAACTGCCATCCCATGCTCATCGACTACTTTAGTTACTTTTGAAAAGTTTTGATTTGCTTCCGTAATAGAAATCATTGTGCTAGTATCTATTGTCATTATATGTGCACCTCGCTTCCCATCTTATGATATGCTATACTTTCACTGTTCCCCATAAAACAAAAGCCCAAATTTACGAGGAAACTACTACATGACAGAATTATCAAAAGAAGAAAAGATAGAAAGTGTCATTACAGAAATGAAGGAAATGGGCGGTTACTGCGACTGTGAAGTTTTATTAAATTGTTATGAAAAATTCGACATAGGATAAGTAAAATTCCGTGGTAAGCAGTTTATGGAAATTAATACGGAAATTAATTCTTAAACATGTGTTGTATTTTGCAATACAAAGTGGTACATTATTCTTGAAAGGTGGTGTTTGATATGGCAACAAAAACAGCAAACGTTACAGCAAGAATACAACCGGATATCAAAGAATCGGCAGAGGCAATCTTGGAAAAACTTGGAATCCCTGTTTCCGTTTTTATTGATATGACCTACAGACAAGTTATTGCAAATAACGGTATTCCTTTTTCATTGAAATTAGGAAAAACCATTACAACGAGAGATGAACTATCAGATACACAATTCAATTCGATGATGAATGCCGGTCTCACTCAAGCAAAAGCGGATCAGTCCAAATCAGTTGGCGAGGTTTTTGCCGACTTGAGCAACTTAAGCGAATAATTTCGGATAGTTGACCGCCATCACTCAATCAATGGGACACATTTTCAATAAATGCCGCCGCACCGACAGCTGCTGCCCGCTCGCGCACCCATTCCAGAAACTCCCTTGCTCCCTTCCCCTCTCTTTCATTATATTCCCATCCCAGTTTCTCCCTGACAAACCGCGCCGTGTTTTCAAACAGCTCACACATACGAAAAACTGCCGCCCACGCATGTTCCACATCGCCGTCAAAATAGGTCGATAAAAGCATCTGCCACTCTTCCTCCGAAAGCCATTGATACAAGTATTTTGACGATTTCCCGGTGCTCACCGACCATCCCGTTAAAATACCGACCTTCCAATTTAACATCGTGATAAGCTGCGGTCTGACGCAGTAATTTGTCATATCCTGCACATAAGGAATTTCCTTTCGCCACAATCCCTTTGCGATATTATTGGTACACCACCAAAACTCATTGCAAGCCGCCAGATACTGCTCCTTCGTCGGCTTTTTCACCCAATACTGACGATCCGTCGCCGCCTCAATCTCGGGCAATATACTTTCTTTATCCAGTAAAATTTTGCAGAGTTTATCTTCCTTGACGCGCTGTAACGCACATTTGACGGACTGTATGGTCAGATCAATCCGAATGCCGTCCGCAAACTGCATCAAATAACCGTAAGAATTTTTCTTATCGCTCGGATAGTTTGGATTTTCATCAGGATACTGCATATAAAGAATCTCTCCGAACACCCGGATCCAGTCTTTGTCCTCTATAAAGCTCTGGGTCTCCTCCACCACATAGACGATATCATAATCCTGAAACATGTCTTTTGGGACGTTTTCGTTTGTTCTGGAACCGTTCATATAGACGGCTTTGATTCTGTCATCGTTTTTTGCCACCTCCAAAATAAGGTTATACATTTCATTTTCTGTTCTCATGCCTGCACCTCCGTCACCGCCTGCATTGCAATTTTCATAGCTGCCGCGAAAAAATCATTTCCCCAATTCCTGATATCGTGCGCATCAACATCCGCCAGCGAATCCGCAGTAAAAAGCACCTGTCCAAACAGTACACCTCTCATTTTTGCACACGCTGCCATAGAAGCACACTCCATTTCTACCACCGAATAGCCTTCCGATTTCCGATATTGTACCATTTCTTTTGTTTCCCGGTAAAAGCCGTCCGTTGTCCATGTTTTACAAGTCTTATAACTTAATTCCGCCTTCTCCAAAACGCCGCATATTGCTTTGACGGGCGCGGCATCCAATACAATCTCCCGTGACGGCGGCAAATAATGATAGGACGTCCCTTCCTGTCTGAGCGCCGCTGTAGGGACAGAAAACGAGCCTTCTGTATCTTCCACCAACGCCCCGCAGCATCCCGCCGCTATGATTTCTTCCACACCCCCCGCGATTAACTGCTCCATAATCTGTACAGCGCCCGCTCCGCCGAGCGGCGCCTGTACAAATGCAATCTCTACATGATTGACTTTCGTCTGATAAACATAAAAATCCTTCGTGACACTCACGAATTTTCCGACAATTTCGCAATGATTCTGCGCCACAAAATTGTCTATTTCCGGTTCCATAAAAAGCATGACCGCTTTCCGTGGAAAATGATAATCTGAATGATGTCCCGGCACAATTACCGCACTTTGTTCCGTATCAAATTCTAAGATGGGTATTTCATTTTTACATACTGCCATATCTGTTTTCCCTTTTCACATCATTTTTTCAACACCGTTCGCGCATACCGCGACACATCCGCGTACAGCCCCGCCTGCATCTTCCACATAGCCGCATATTTTCCACCCTTGGAAAGTAACTGCTCGTGCGTGCCGGACTCCACAATCCGCCCGTTCTCCATCATATAAATACAGTCGGCATCCCGCACGGTGGACAGTCTGTGGGATATGAAAATCACCGTCTTGTCCTTCGCAATCTCATTTAATTCCTGATTCAGTCTGTACTCCGCCAGCGGGTCAAGCGCGCTGCTCGGCTCGTCCATGATAATCAGATTCTGTCTGCGGTAAAGCGTGCGGGCGATCGCCACCTTCTGCGCCTCCCCGCCCGAAAGGTTCACCCCGTCCTTCTCAAATTCCGTCGTGAGCGGCGTCTCAATCTGATAGGAAAGTCTGTTGTCTTCCAGCGTAAAATGCGCATCATACAACGCCTGTTCTACACGGTAATTTTCCTCCCTGCTGCCATTTTTTTCCACATCCATCAACACGTTTTCCTTAAGGCTTGCCGCATATATTTTAAAATCCTGAAAGACAGAACCGACACTGCGCCGATACGCCATCACCTGATAATCCCGGATGTCATTTCCATGATAACATATTTTTCCGCTGTCGGGGTCATATAAGCGCAGCAATAGTTTCACCAGCGTGGTCTTGCCGGAGCCGTTGTAACCCACCAGCGCGATTTTCTGTCCCGGCTCAACGGTTAGCGTCACGTCACGCAGCACCTGTTTTCCCGGCAAGTAACCAAAGTCCACATGCTCCACCGAAAGAGCGCCGCTGCCTTCCGGCACAGGCTTTTCCGCCTTTGAAACAATCGTCGGCTCCATCTGCAAAAACTCCCTGATTCGATATATGTATGCCGCATTTTCCGCTGCCGTCTTGCAGCTGTCTATCAAAGATTTCGTGCTATTGCCTATCCGAAAAATGCAGGAACGGCTTGTGACAAGCTGCGCCCCGGACAACGCCCGCAGTACGAGCATCTGGTACAGAAGAATGAACCAGACCGCGCCCTCCTTCACAACGCGCGACAGGAGAACTCTGTGAATCAGACCATATAAGAATAATTGGCGTCCATATTTTTTATTGACTGAACGTATATTATAGTTTGATTCCTCATAATCTCCCCGGCACTTGCCTTTCATCGGCTGATACAGCCGCAGTTCCCCGGCATAATCAGACAGATAGAATACCCTGTTTCCATATTCCCGTTTCTGCTCATAGGACAGCCGCTCCATCCGTGCCGCCACCGTCTTTTTGTTTTCCTGCGTCACGCAGAACAGTTCAAAGGGCAGCAAAACCACCGCCACAAGCAGCGCAATCGGATTGACATAGACACAGAAAAACACCGAACACAATATGCTGACCAGCGCCCCCGCGGAATTATATATAAAATTCAAATATCTGTCTATGCAGCGGTCTGTCTCCTCCGTCGCCAAAATAAATGTCTCATAAAAATCTTTGTCATCATAACAGGACAAGTCGATTTCTTTCGCCTTTTCATAAATCTCCATGCGAAACGCCTGATACAGTACCTGCTTATTTCTGGGAAGCGCATAGTGGTGGTAAAGCCCGTAAGGAATCGTGAAAAAACCGAAAAATACGATTAAATACCCCATACAAGTCAAAATTTTTCCAAAACCTTCGCCCTGTTCCACTGCCGTCAGCACATAGTTGACCATCCATACAAACTCTATAAAAATGGAAATCTGTATCTCGATGCTCTCAAACAGATGGAACGCGATAAATCCCGGCGTTTTTTGAAACAGAATTTTGTCAGATACCACTGCTGCGCCGCCGTCTGCCGCCATGTAAGTTTTGTCATATTCCGCATATTCTTATCCCCTCATCTCATTTCACTGCAGAGAATACCGTTATGATAAATAATTCTCCGCCTGCAGCCGATACAGCGAAGCATACTCCCCGTTCTGCTTCATCAGTTCAAGGTGCGAACCTCTCTCCCGTATCCTGCCGTTTTTCATATAGAATACGATATCCGCGTCGCGCACGGACGACAATCTGTGTGATATGAAAAACAAAATTCTGTCTTTTCCGTACTCTTTTATATTTTCAAACAAATGGTACTCCGCAAGAGGGTCGAGCGCGCTGCTCGGTTCGTCAAACACCGCAACGGGACTGTCCTTTGCAAAAGCTCTCGCCGCCAGTATCTTCTGATTCTGTCCGCCGGAAAGCACCGCGCCCTCCTTGGAAAACTCACGGGTAAGAATTGTCTTTTCCCGCAAAGCCCGGCTTTCTATCTCCTCACTTATATCCGCCAGTTTTAGTGCCTGCAACACCCTTTTTTTGTCTTCCTCCGGCGTCGTATGCTGTCCCATCAGCACATTCTCCTCCACGGTGTCCGCAAAAATTTTCCCGTTCTGGAAAGCCGTGGCAAACAGGTTCCGATACGCCTTCACCTGATATTCCCGGATATCAATGCCGTTCACCAGAATCCGCCCCTCAGCCGGGTCATAAAGCCGCATCAGCAGCTTCACAAGGGTACTTTTCCCCGCGCCGTTATACCCCGCCAACGCCACACTCTGATTTCCCTCTATCTTAAAATGAATGTCCTTCAGCACATAGCCGCCCTCTTTGTAGCCGAAGGACACATGCTCAAACTCCACCGTGCGGATGGGAAGCTCCGGCATCAGCCCTTTCTGGTCCTCCGGGATGGCGGGCACATATTCCAGAAAGTGCCTCGTCTGCTCGATATACAATCCGTTTTTCACAATAACCATCACCGCATCCACAAATTCGTTCAGAATCCATGTATTTTCGTTCATAACCGTCAGAATGACCGACATCTCCGCAAAAACCATCGTCCCGGTGACCGATACGCGATAGCCGGAGTAGAGAACCGCCCCCTCCTGCGGCAGCAAAAAGATAAAATACTGGAACATGCAGAAAAGAATGATATTTCCCAGAGAGTACCGGGCAATTACTTTCTGTATGGAAGCGACAACCCCGTCGTACTGCTTTTTCAGCAGGCGAAAAACGTTTGTCATCCGAATTTCCTTCGCGTACTCGCCGAGGTGAAGCGTCCTGTTCACATAGTCCGCCATTCTCTGAAAAACGATATTTTCCTTTTCCATACGAAAGATTCTGCCGTTTAAGACGCCATAAAAGACAAAGTTACCCACAATCGGAAAAAGGGCAAAAAGAATCGCCAGATGGTCAATCTGCCAGATAATGACTGCCGCCGCGATCATAGCGGCAAATCTCGCCACAACCTGACAGACGCCCTGCAGCATATCCGACAGCTTCACGTGCGCCTGACTGACCGCCATCATATATTCGTTGTAAAAATCACTGTCCTCAAAGCAGCGCAGATCGACCTGACACGCCTTGTCATACAACATTTTGTTCACGCCGTCATACAGCTCCACGTCCGTAATCGGTTTGACGTACACGTCAAAGAACAGGCTGAACAGCTCAAGCAAGGCTCCCAGCGCTACAACGCTGCCGACATACAGCATCATTTTCTCAAAAGCCACCCGCTTCATTGCCAGATCAAGAATAAAGCGGATTAGCACACAGGAAACCAGCAGCCAGTCCACATACATGAAAATCCAATACAAAAATTCCAGAAGAACCCGCTTTTTGCTGATTGTCCACGCTGTATGCAGCACGAATTTACAAGATGAAACTGTACGGTACACAAAATTTTCTTTCATAAGCCCCCAAGTACCTTACTGAATCCAACATTAGCGCGGAGAATGCTTCATTTCTCATGCTATCTGTACAGCCCCGCCTGCATCTTCCACATCGCCGCATACTTTCCGCCCCTTGCAAGCAGTTCCCCGTGCGTGCCGGACTCCACAATCCGCCCGTTTTCCATCATATAAATACAGTCCGCATCCCGCACCGTGGACAGCCTGTGGGATATGAAGATCACCGTCTTATCCTTCGCAATCTCATTTAATTCCTGATTCAGTCTGTATTCCGCCAGCGGGTCAAGGGCGCTGCTCGGCTCGTCCATGATAATCAGATTCTGCCTGCGGTAGAGCGTGCGAGCGATCGCCACCTTCTGTGCCTCTCCGCCCGAAAGGTTCACGCCGTCCTTCTCAAACTCTGTGGTGAGCGGCGTCTCAATCTGGTAGGAAAGGCGATTATTTTCCAAGGTAAAATGCGCGTCATACAATGCCCTCTCCACCAGATAATTCTCCTCCCGGCTGCCGTTTTCCACGTCCATCAGCACGTTTTCCTTGAGTGATGCCGCATATATTTTAAAATCCTGAAATACGGAGCCGATGCTGCGCCGGTATGCCATGACCTGATAATTTCTGATATCCATCCCGTGATAGCAAATTCTTCCCCCGTCTGGGTCATATAACCGTAAAAGCAGTTTCACCAGCGTGGTCTTGCCGGAACCGTTGTAGCCCACCAGTGCGATTTTCTGTCCCGGCTCAATGGTGAGCGTCACGTCACGCAATACCTGCTGCCCCGGAAGATACCCAAAATCCACATGCTCCACCGAGAGGCTGCCGCTGCCCTCCGGCACGGGCTTTTCCCCTCTCGATACAATCGTCGGCTCCATCTGCAGAAATTCCCGGATCCGATAAATGTAAGCCGAGTTTTCCGCCACTGTCCGAAAACTGAGAATCACGACTTCTATATTGTTGGAGGCACGCCAGATACAGGAACGGCTCGTGACGAGCTGCGCCCCCGACAACACCCGCAGAACAAGCATCTGATATAAAAGAAACGTCCAGACCGCGCCCTCCTTGACAAGCCGCGCCAAAAACCCCTCGCGGAGCAGACCATACAGAAACAGCGATTTCCCGTACTTTTTATTGACTTCCTCTATCTTATGGTTTTCCTCCGCGTATTCCGTCCGGCATTCCTCTTTCATTTGCGGATTCAGACGCAGTTCCCCGGCATAGTCGGACAGATAAAATACCCGGTTCCCATACTCCCGCTGCTGCTCATGGGGCAGCCGCTCCATACGTGCCGCCACCGCCTTTTTGTTCTCCTGCAGGACACAGAGCAGTTCAAACGGGAGAATTGCCGCTAAAATCAACAACGCGACGGGGTTAATATAGGCACAATAGACGAGTGTGCAGGTGATACCAACCGACCTCGCAATAATAGAATTTTCAAAAACGAGAAAACGGTCCAGACAGCGGTCCGTCTCCTCCGTCGCCAAAATAAAAGTCTCATAGAAATCCTTGTCGTCATAACAGGACAGGTCGATCTCCTTTGATTTCTCATAAATCTCCATCCGCAGCGCCTGATACAACGTCTGTTTTCCCCGCGGGAACACATAGTGTTTGTAGATGGCAAAAGTCACCGTTGACAGCGCGATCGCCCCCATCAGTATGCCCATGCACATAAGAACCTTCCGAAACTCTCCGCCCTCTTCCGCCACGGTCAGCACATAATTCACCGCAAAGGTAAATTCAAAAAAAATCGAAATCTGTAGCTTAACCGCCTCAAACAGGTGGTATGCCATAAACCCCGGCGCGTGTTTGAAACAAAATTTTGTCAAAAACCACTGTTGCCCAATCACTTGCCGCCATGTAAGCATTTCTTTCATCGTTGTATCAATTCCTTTCTCATGTCAAATAATTCTCCGCCTGCAGCCGATACAGCGAAGCGTACTCCCCATCCCGGCTCATCAAATCGCCGTGCGACCCTCTTTCCTGAATCCTTCCGTTTTTTAAGTAGAAAACCACATCCGCGTCCCGCACGGAAGACAGCCTGTGGGAAATAAAGAACAGGATCCTGTCCTTCCCGTACTCTCTGATGTTCTCAAATAGATGATACTCCGCTATCGGGTCAAGCGCGCTGCTCGGCTCGTCAAACACCGCGATCGGGCTGTCCTTCGCAAAAGCCCTCGCCGCCAGTATCTTCTGGTTCTGCCCGCCGGAAAATACCACGCCCTCCTTGGAAAACTCACGGGTGAGAATCGTCTTTTCCTTAAGCGGCTGACTCTCTACCTCCTCATACATATCCGCCAGCTTAAGCGCCCGCTCTACCTTTTCCTGATCCTGCTTTTCATCCGTGTGCTGTCCCATCAGAATATTTTCTTCAATGGTATTGGCAAAAATTTTTCCGTTCTGAAACGCCGTGGCAAACAAGTCCCGGTACGCCTTTACCTGATATTCCCGGATATCAATGCCGTTCACCAGAATCCGACCCTCGCTTGGGTCGTAGAGCCGCATCAGCAGTTTCATCAGCGTGCTTTTCCCGGCGCCGTTGTACCCCGCCAGCGCCACGCTCTGACTGCCCTCGATCTTAAAGTGAATGTCCCTAAGAACCCAGTCCCCCTCTTTATATCCGAAAGACACATGCTCAAATTCCACGCTGCATATCGGAAGTTCCGGCAAAAGCCCTTCCTGATCTTCCGGAATCGCAGGCTCGTACTGCAGAAAATGTCTCGTCTGCTCCAGATACAAGCCGTTCTTGACAATCGCCATCACCGAATCCGCAAACCCGATCAGCGTCCATGTGTTGGAGTTCATGGTCGTCTGGATCACCGCCATCTGCGCAAACACCATCGTACCGCTTACTAACACCCGGTAGCCGGCGTAGAGCACCGCCCCCTCCTGCAGTAAAGTAAAGGTAAAATACTGGAACAGCCAGAACAGGATCATATTGCCCAGAGAATAGTTCCCGATCACCTTGCGGATTGCGGCAACCGCTTTGTCATATTGCTTTTTCAGCAGCCGGAATACATTGGTCATCCGTATCTCTTTCGCATATTCCCCCAGATGCACCGTGCGGTTCACATAGTCCGCCATTCTCTGGAACACGATATTTTCCCGCTCCATACGGAAAATCCGGCTGTTTAACACACCGTAAAACACAAAATTGCCGAGAATCGGAAAGATAATAAACAATGCCGCCAGACGGTCAATCTGATAGATAATGACCATGCCGCAGATCATCGCAATAAATCTCGCCAGAATCTGGCAGACCCCCTCCAGCGTTTCCGGCAGCTTCGTGTGCGCCTGACTGACCGCCATCATGTACTCGTTGTAAAAATCGCTGTCCTCAAAACAGCGCATATCCACCTGACACGCCTTGTCATACAACATGCGGTTGATGCCGTCGTACAGTTTCACATCCGTGACCGGCTTCACATACGATTCAAAATACCGGCTGTATATTTTTAAAAGCGCTTCCAGCAGCACGACACTCCAGACATACACCATCATTTTTTCAAAAGAAGTCCGTTTCATCGCCATATCAAGTATAAAGCGGATCAAGACACAGGAAACCAGAAGCCAGTCCACATACATAAACGCCCAGTGTAAAAATTCCAGAATCACTCGTTTTTTGCTGATTCTCCACCCCGTTTTCAGCGCGAAACTGCAGGATAAAAATGTCCGATATAAAAAGCCTTCTTTCATGGCACACTCCTTTTCTTGCAGTACAAGCCCGGAAAGTTCCCTGCTTTCCGGGCTGACGGGCTTTGCCCTGCGTACCGCGATTGGCTACAACCATAATATATCACAAAAGTAACGCGCTCATTTTATATGTCCTCCAATTCCCCCTTTTTGTCCTTTAATTTTCGTTGCATATGCCGGGTAGATTATCTATACTAAAAATGTTTAAATGCCATCTGCTGTTACTTTAGACAAATATAGATTGTTATTTTTTCTTACATAGTATATACTAAGTATATACTAAATTGTAGGAGGTTTTTCATGCAGACACAGGTAAAAGAATGGGGAAATAGTCAAGGAATCAGACTGCCAAAAGAAATACTGAAAAGTGCCGGAATAACATTAAACGAATTTTTAGATGTTACAGTATCAAACGGCGTCATTACTTTAGCGAAGCCTTTTCGGCATAAAACATTGGAAGAAAGGGCTGCAGAATTTGATGGAAAACTAATGCTCGATGGCGAATATGATTGGGGTGAACCTGTCGGAAGAGAGGTGTGGTAATGGAACATTTACATCAAGGTGATATTCTAAAAGTAGAAAAAATCAAACATCCTGTATTAGTTGCCAGTAAAGATTTTTTTAATACCAGTGGTGAAATAATAGGATGTCCAATTATCACCAATGCCAGATCCGGACCTCTCCATGTATGGATGTCTACAGAAAATACAGAAGGATATATTCATTGCGAAAAGCTCGCATTGTTAGATTTATCTGTCCGTGGTTATAAAAAAACAGACAGACTACCATTTTCCGAAATGATTAATGTATCGGATGCAATTCAAAGTATTTTTGAATATATTTGATAAAGGAATCCAAATAATTATGCTGCAAATTGCAATCTGCGACGACGAGACGCTTCTTTTAGACGAAATTAAGCAAATAACGGAAAGCTGTATGAGGCAGCAGCAGACCTTTTCCATTCTGTCAACTTACACGAACGGAAAGGATCTCTTCTATGACATTCAGGACGGCAAACGTTTTGACCTTCTGCTCCTCGACATTGAAATGCCCGGACTTTCTGGAATGGAGCTGGCAAAGCGGATTCACGAGCTTCTGCCCGACGCACTGATGATCTTTGTGACCGCCCACTATAAATATGCTGTGGACGCTTATGAACTTCATATTTTCCGCTATATTCCCAAAAACCAGTTGAAAGAGCGCCTTCCCCACGCGCTGAAAGACGCGGTTTCCCTTCTGGAAATCCAGAACACGGACTCCTACATTATCAGCAGCCAGAACCGCCTTGAACGCATTCCCTACAAGGAAATTCTCTATATCGAAAAGGACGGCAAAAACGCCCTCTTCCATACCGCCGCATCCGGGAAGCAGGAAGAGTCTGACGCCGACCAGAACAGGCGCGTGCGCAAGACACTGGCGGAAGTATTTGGCGAGCTGCACTCCGAAGAGTTCTATTTCATCGAGCGGGGATACATTGTGAATCTACGGCATGTGACAGGAATTTCCCATACCGACTGTATTCTCACAGACCAGACGCGCCTGCCCGTTTCCCAGAGCCGACTGCCGGAATTAAAAAAGAAGCTGAACATCTATTGGAAAGATAAGATATAGAGGGCGCTATGCTGCAGACACGAAAAAACAAGATCCGTTTTTTAGAAAGAAAAAATCAGGTGTTGGAAGAAAATTATCACCTTCTCACCGATTTATATCAGAAAAACGAACGCTTATACCACGACATGAATCATCACCTGCAGATGATCTATCACCTTGCAAAGAAGCATGAAATCTCCGAAATTACGGAGTACGTCAACTCCATCAGCGCGCCCATCAACGAGCTGTCCGACACCACATGGAGCGGCGTTGACATTGTGGACGCTATCTTAAATCATACGATACTTGATGCGAAAAAACAGGGAATTGAGATAGACGTGAACGCGGAATTTCCCAAGGACTGCAACATCACTTCCGACGACCTGTGCGTGATTCTGTTTAATTTACTGGACAACGCCACGGAGGCGTGTCTGCGGTATATGTGGCAGACCGGCAAAACACCGCGCATAGAAGTGACCATCCGCAGGATTCACCAATTCCTGATCATTAAAGTACAAAACCCGTGCATTCCGCCCCGCAAACTGTTTGGCATCTTTCCCACCACCAAGGCGGACACCCGCCATCACGGCATCGGTCTGCGCAACGTGCGGGAAAAAGTGGAGAAATATAACGGCAGTCTGGAGATGGAGGTGGAGGGAGATGTGTTTACTGCGACGGCGTTACTGTTTTTTGAGTAGGTAAACGTAATGTATTCATTCGCCCTGTTTCAACTCTTTTTCCATTATTGTCTTAATATCAATTTTCAAACGGCTCCACCCACCACTTAACAATTTCCCCATCCCCGTTTTCATCCCAAACAATCAAAAACTTCGCAAACCCTAATCCATGCGCAATGCCGCCTTCACCGTAAAGGTATTCCGAAACCTCCAGCGCGTCCCTTCCATCATACTCACTGCGCCACAAATTAAAATATCCTCTGGAACTGCCGCCGCACGGTCGGCTCGCATCCGGGTCAAAAACATTCTCCGCCTCAAACATAATCGTGTCATCCAGATATGCACAGTACGCACTGTAGGTATTCCACTTTTCCTCCTGCGTGATCAAAATGCGGACGCCCCGCCAGTCATCCATTGCATAGGAATCGTCATTTGCTTCATAGGGAAAATCCATCGGCTCCATCGTGTGATTTCTGTATTTCAAGATTCTGGGGTGCCAGTCTCCCGCGCCGCCGTTTCCCGTTCCAAGCGACTCAAACGCAATTTCCGTATTGCCGTCGCTATCAAAATCCCCGGGTACAATATTAAATCCAAAGAAGAAGGGATATTCTTCATCCCGAAAGCAGTACGGCTCGTCCTCATTCATATAAAAATAAATACAGCCCCCACCATAATAATAAAATTCTTCCTCCTGCACCATAACCACCATATCCGGCTGTCCGTTCTGATCCAGATCCTCAATATCCACCCAGACCAGCCATGCTGTCTGATTCCGAAAAACGTTGTCGTCACACAATCTCCGATAGTGGCTTTCCGCCTCCGCCCGGTTCACCTCCCACTTCTCCGCATACTCCAAAAATTTTTCTTCATTGTATTCCGCAAGGTCTGCCGATTCCTCATCTGTGACGTCTCCTTCCGCGCCATCTACGATCTCCTGTGACGCCTCAGCTCTATCCGCAACATCCTGATCCTGCACGGATGATTCCACGGTCTCCTGCAACGGTTCCGGCTCCTGCCCGGTTACTTCCTCCTCAGCTGCACGAAAGCCTGTGACTGTTCCGTTATCCCCATGCTTATCCCCACACGCAAAAAAAAGAATGCTGCAACTTGCCAAAGCAAGCATCCTGACAATGATTGCACATTCTTTTTTATGCCGTTCTTTATACATGACCCTGACTCATTTTTTTAATCTGTTCGAGGTCGCTGATCAGTGTGTCGGAGTATTGTTTTGCCTCCCGGCAGACACTCTCCGCCCTGCCGTAGTTCCCGTCAAACAGCGCGTCAATTACCTGCTTGCCGTATGCATGGAATTTCTTATGCTTTTCACCCAGCTCCTTCCAAATATTCATAACCTCCGGTCTGTCCGGCTCGATCGCATAATAGAAATGACCGAATCCACACTTCCTGTCGTTCACCTGTAACGGCAGGATGGTCCGCTCCTTGACGATCCGCTCCAAATTCGCCAGCCAGTTTTTGTGCGCGGTAATTGCCTTCTCAATATATTCCGCAAAATTCTTATCTTCCAGTCTGTAAAAAGCGTCCTTTGCCATCGTTCCCATGATTTTAGCAGACACATCAAGCGTCGATTCAATCACTTCCAACGGCTTTGCAACGTTGTCAATACTTTTGCCGTGTTCCCTCAAATGCACGGTATCCTCATGCAGCACACCGCACTGCGCATTGATATCCGAGGAGCGGGATTCCAGCTCAATAATCGAACTGCTGATCTCCTCACTGAGACTTGCCAGCGAAGAGATATTATTGGTAATCTTCTCTACGTGCTGCCTGTTATCCTCATTCAATTCCCACACATGACTGATCTTCTGCGTAACAGTTTCCAGTGATTCAATGGTATTGTCGACACTCTCCACGCTCTTTGCCGATGCGCTGTGGATGTCCGCCACAAAACGTCCCATGCTCGCAGTCAGCTTTTTCGTCTCGTCTGCCAGCTCACGGATCTCATCGGCAACAACCGCAAAGCCCTTACCGGCCTCCCCTGCTCTTGCCGCTTCGATGGACGCATTCAGCGCGAGAAGGTTTGTCTGTGAAGAAATGGCGTTGATCCCGTCAATTACGATATTCATCTGACTAATAATCTCCGAAAGCTGGTTCATGTCCTGCTGCATCTCTCTTGACGCGCCAATCGTACTGTCCGACAATCCCTTCGTCGCGGTCAGCTCCTGCTGGCTCTCATCAATGCGCTGATAGACAACATTTGACTCCTCCGAAATTTCAATAATCGTATTGGTTAATTCCTCATGCTGCACGGAAACCATTTTGGCAATGGAGTCCGCCTCGTCAGATGCTTTATGGATCAGTTCCGTCGCGTCCGAAACGCTGTCCGACACCTTCCGAAGAATCTCGGAATAGTGATTCAGAGAAAGATCCAACGAGCTGATCTGCATCACGGAATCCAGAACATTTTCCATCACTTCCTCAAATCTGGCGCGCCCCGCAAGCAAGCGGCGGTACATCTGCTCCAGCTCAGCAGACTTTTTCCCATAATCCGCCTCCGCAAGTTCCGACATTGACAATAACAGACTTTCTTTTTTCGGTCTCATTAAAATACCCATAGCTGTCCCCTCTTTATAAATAAATTTTTATAAATTCTTTTTCCTGCAATCCGGACATATATAAAAAATCTTCAAATCATAAAACAGAAACTCTTCACCCATCTGTCCGCGCAGAGAAGCTGTCAAATCTTCCAACGAAATGTCTGCTAATCTGCCGCACTTCTGACATACCAGATGGTCATGCTTTATCACCCGGTCATACCTGTCCGGCATGTTTTCAACAGATATTTTGCGAATCCGCTCGGCTTTCCACAGCTTATTTACATTATTGTAAACAGTTGCCAGAACAACCTTCGGACATTTCTTTTTAAGCTCCAGATAAATCTGTTCCACAGTAAGATGTCCTGTGGAGTCGGTAATGATGTTATATATTTCCTTTTCGTACTTTGTCATAAACCGCACTTTCTTTATACAAATTAGAATGATTCTAAAATACTTACTAATTCTAGCATTCGGCAAATATATTGTCAAGGAGCTCCAAATGTGTCCACCCTCCGCGAGCCCGGATAATGTAAAACTGGTGATTATGTAAAAGTAGCAGTCCGCGTAAGTTTGCAAAATACATAGGATAAATTGAGTGAAAGCAGAAGACGGAACGGGCAGCCGTCGCCCCAGTTGGAGATGTGGGAAATGTCACCCCACCTATTTCATTCAAGAATTAAGACCTCGCCACTACACGAGGTCTTATTTTTATCACCCTGCCACAATTCCCTTATTTATGCGTCTCCACATACTTCATAAACACATCCGTCTTAGACCAATACTTGATTCCCCAATTCTCAAAATTCCATTCGTCCATATAATCATTGCATTCAAAATCAATATAATACAATTCCTCATTCTGAACGACAAAATTGGTGGGAAAATAATCAATATTGATATGCGCCGCATACAATACTCTACACATTTCCCTGACCTGTTCCAGATATTCCTGTTTCATTTTATCCGCGAGCACCAGATCAAATATGGTTTCCCCATCTATATACTCTTTCAAAATCCGTTCCTGTGGAATGTCAACTTCCAACATTTCCGGCATTCTGATTCCTACAGATTTCAGCCTGCCATAATCCCTTGTTTCCGCCTCCATCTTATTCCCGAACTGATAATAATCGCAAGGCTCGTTGTGAATCTGTTTCAGTACATACTGCCGCTGTCCGTCTGAAGCCAGATAAGAATACCCGCCCTTCCCTTTTCCCAACAATTTTATGATCGTAAATTCCCTACCGTTTACCTGCATTGTTTTCTCCATGATTCCACTCCCTCAATCTGCGTATAGCCTTTCCTTTTCCAGCGAATCCACATAGCGGCGGCACGCAGACACTCATCCATCCCCTGCGCAATCCATACGCCCAAAAGCCCCATATGCAAAACAATTCCCAGAAGATAGCTGCCCCCTACCGCAACGCACCACATGGAGACAATCCCAATATAAAAGGGAAACTTCACGTCCCCTACCGCACGGAGAGAAGCCACATAGACCAGATTCTGGCTGCGCCCGCACTCCAGCAGGAAATTTGCAAGCAGAACCGTACCGGCTAATACCAATATGTCCGGGTCAGATGTAAACAGCGAAAACATCTGGTTCCTAAAAACAGACATAACCGCCATCATAGCCATACTAAAGGCAAAAGTACACTTTCCGGCAAAGCGGCATTCTTCGTCAGCCTTCCCGTATTCTCCGGCACCCGCGCTCCATCCGATCATAATAGCCGTTCCTTGTCCGAGAGACACCGAAAAAACATAAATAAAGCGCACGCAGGTATTTATGTACGACTGCACCGTGACCGCTTTCATTCCCATCATGGTAACGAAAACCATAACCAGAAACTGCGCCAGATTATAAGAAATCTGTTCTCCCGCCGCTGGCATTCCATAAGTAATGACTTTGCGCATATTGGGAAGCATTTTCTCCCAACATATTTTCCGCTGAAGCTGTTTCCCCCTCACGTCAAATAAAATCCACACAAGTATCAGAAAGCCCAAAACCCTTCCCGCCACGGTGGCAATCGCCGCTCCCCGGATGCCCATTGCCGGCAGCCCAAATTTTCCAAAGATCAGCAGATAATTCAGCACGATATTGCATACATTCATGCCCATGGAAACATACATGCACTGTTTTGTCCTGCCGTAAGATTTCAGTACCGCAGAAAAAATGAAATAAAGCAGCTGCACCCACAAAAACCAGTTGAGCACACCGAGATATTCCCCAGCGTAACTTCTGACCTGTCCCGACAAGTTTAAAAAGCGTAAAATCACCGGGTAAAACACAGACATCACAACCGTAAGCACAACTCCCATACCCATATTCAGCAGTATGGACGCCGTGATCAAATCATTCTGCTCCTCTTCCGTTTTTTTGGCGCCGATATACTGTGCGCACAAAATGCTCGTGCCGGTAGTCACGATACAGGCGATTACCTGAATGAGAAAAAGAATCTGATTCGCTATACTGACCGCCGCCACCGCGTCATCACTATAGGCGGAAAGCATGATGGTGTCAACACTTCCCATAATCGTATTCATGATGGATTCCACAAAGATCGGTACACTCAGACAGAACAGTTTTTTCTGCACGTTACGACACCTTCTTTACTTTATCATACGGAGATTACTCTTGCATTATATTCTTAAATTCTATATAATTCTTGTAAAATATTCCTTGTTTTCTGACACAAAACTCTTATATTGAAAGAAGAGGAGAAAATGATATGGATCACAGAATGCCTCCCGAGGCAAAAGTACATGGTCAGCCTTCTTTTCCGTATACTGTCTACAAAGGGAATGTTCCCGGGTTTTTTCCTTTCTACCCCCTGCATTGGCATGAGGAGATGGAAATTATCTATATCTGCAGCGGGCAGGGCATAATCACCATACAGTCCCACCCGTATATTGTAAAAACAGACGATATCGTTATTGTTCCTCCTCAGTCGGTTCACTCTATAGAGCAATACCCGGACGCCCAAATGGAATATTTTAACATTTTATTTCAATTTTCCCTGTTGAATTATTCGACCAATGACGCCTGCTACGAAAAATATTTTAAACCGCTGTACTGCCACACCAAGCTGCCTCCCCTTTACCTTGCATCGGAAATGGATTTAAACCGCCTTTTGCGCCCTCATATCATGCACTTAATAGAAAACCGCAAAAAAAGCGAGGAGCTGATGGTGAAATCCAATCTTTTTGCCATTCTGCACCATATCTGCCAGTACAGTTCTCCGGCAAGCGGCGCGGAGCTCTCTCTAAAAAACAATTATGATAAGCTGAAAAACCTGCTTGTATATATACAGTCCAACTACAACAGTACAATCACAGTAAAAGATGCCGCGGCAATCTGCGGTTTCTCGCCGAGCCATTTTATGAAATTATTTAAGGAACTGACAGGAAAAAGCTTTTCGCAATATCTCATAGATTACCGTCTGGAAATTGCTGCCGGACAATTAATAGAAACTTCAGATAAAATCATAGATCTTGCGGAAAATGTCGGTTTTCACAATATATCTTACTTTACGAGGGCGTTCCGCTCCAAGTATGGGGAAACGCCCTCCTCGTACAGAAACCGCTATATAACAAATATTACCGTTTCTCACCCTTAAGTTTTCTGGCACACACGAAAACCACCGCCGCCGTTGCAGCCAGAAACTCCGCCATAAATATACTGGGGCTCCATATATCCCACTCCCAGAAAAAATGGTGCTCCACAAAACATACCGCTAACAGTAACAGATAAATGACAATGCCATACAAAACGCATTCTCTGAGTTTCTGCTGCCGCTGTTCCCGCAGGAGCATCTGCTCCTGCTGTTTTTCCAGCATTTCCGTTTTCACGGACAGGTCGTCGATCTCCGACGACTTTAACAGATAATCCGTAGTCACATCAAATACCGCGCTGATCGCCACGATCTTATCCAGCTCCGGCACTGCCTGCCCGCTCTCCCACTTGGAGACGGACTGTCTCGATACATTCAGCTTTTCGGCAAGCTCCTCCTGTGTCAGATTCTTTGCCTTCCGTAAGGTTAATAATTTTTCTGAAAAATCCATATGGTTTTCCTCCTTTTGTTTTGATATCCGCATCTTACCAAAACGCCGGGTTGCCTTCTATACAGGGCTCTGTATATTTGCGCAACCTGTGGTGGAAATAAAAGACACAGACCAAACAGCCTGTGTCCCTGCAAATCCATATTAACACGTATGTCACCAAAATACAATAACCGAACGCCTTTACCACACCCGGTAACTCCCCGACAACGCCAGATACGCAAACAGGTAAAGGCAATTATCGTAATACCTTCGCTCACCCTTCCGCATCGGCTCTCTGAAAAACCGTTCCGTCCATTCCCTGGCAAGCTTCTGCGTATCGGACAATTCCGCCCCGTCCAGCCGCCCCAGAACAGCCAATGTCCCCTGCGCCGTTGCCGCGAGCATCCCTACCGGATGAAGCGCCGGCCGGTCAATCACTTCCCCGTTGATCCGATATGTCATATATGGATCTTCCCGTCTGGTTACGCCGAGAAAATACTGCAGTCTTTCCGCCGCAGCGCGCTGCCCCGCATCGATTCCGTTCCAGCTGTAATCCAGCCCGATATTTGCCGCAGTGCGGTAAGCGTCCGAATAAAAATAGCCATGCTGTCCCCACGCAAATTCCGCATAGACCGGCGAACCGTCAAAATTTGCATATTCCGCCGACATACCCGTATCCGCATGGCATGCCGCCGCCAGATAAGCTCTGCTGGCTTTGGCTGCTCTCGCCCAAAAACCACGGTCCTCCTCATTCGCCCACTTCGCAAACAGCTCATAAAAATGCGGCAAGTGATAGGAAGGATCCGTGAAGGAAGAGCCCGGCACAAAAAGAATCTGATGATTCTCCCTGTTCCACATGGACTCTCCCGCCCGTCCTTTTTCCCCTTTATGGAGGCAAGCCGACAAAATGTCTCTTGCCTCCTTCTCATATTGAAAAATCCCTTCACCGTCTCCCCACCTGTGGGAAGCGAAAAACAATGCCATGGCAAAGAATTCTTCTCCATCCGGCGCAGGACCGTATGCGTTTTTAGAGCCATCCGGCGCACAGGACCAGGCAAAATAGCCCTCATTCTCCCCGGAATCCATCCACATATAGGTCTTTGCCCATTTCCAGAGGCGGTCAAATTCCTCCTTCATATCGAGCTGCACGCACATCATCATGCCGTAAGACATGCCCTCCGTCCGCGCATCATGGTTTCCGGTATCCTCGATATAGGCCATATCATCCCCCACCGGATAATATACCTTTTCCTCATTATCATAGAAGAAAGTGTGGACAATTTCCTTCCGTCTCCCCGCAATCTCTTCCTCCGATATACCGATCTCTCTAAACACATTACGATACTGCATCTTAATGAATTTGCCTCTCTTCTCAATCCAATCTCCATGATTCCGCTCTGCGGAATCTCAAATCTATGCGGAGAATGCCCATATTTTGGGCATTCTCCCGAGTGAAACATAGAACTTCTCCACGAAACAGCCTCTGCTGTGAGTGGCTAGAAGTTCTTTTCACTCTATTCTTTGACCCCGCCGATGGTCAGACCCGTCACAAAGTATCTTTGCAAGAACGGATACAGACACACGATAGGAAGCATCGTCGCAATGGTCGCCGCCGCCCTGATGGAGGCGGGCGTAATCGAGTTTGCGGAGTTTCTTGCGCTGTCTGCGCTGCCGCTCTGCTGCATAACGGAAGACAACAGTTTCATTAATTCGTACTGTAACGTAGTATACTTATCGGACATGCGGTTGTAAAGCATCGCGTCGAACCAAGAGTTCCACTGTCCCACCGCCACAAACAGGGCAACTGTCGCATACACAGGCTTACAGAGAGGAGAAATGATTTTTACAAAAATCGTCATATATCCCGCACCGTCAAGCTGAGCCGACTCTTCCAGCGAATCCGGCAGACCCACCATGTAGGTTCTGAGCACCAGCATGTTAAAGGCACTGACTGTCCCGGGAATCACATATACCCAGAAGGTGCCTGTCAGATGCAGATTCTTATACAGCAGGAATGTCGGGATCAGTCCGCCATTCACATACATCGTGATAACCCAAAACAGGGATAACTGAGATTTAAACAGAAACCGCTTCCGGCTCACGATAAACGCCAACAGCGCGTTGGCCGCCAGAGCAAGGAAAGTTCCTACAACCGTTCTGAGCACGGTAATATACGCGCCCGTAATCATATTCTGCTTATGCAGCACGGTGTAATAATTCTGCCAAGTAAATTTTCTCGGAATCAGATAAATGCCGCCCCGCACCGTATCAATACCGTCGTTAAAGGAAATCGCCAGCGTATTTAACACAGGATATAAGGTTATCACCACAAAGGCTACCATAAAGATGGTATTGCATATTACAAAAATTTGATCTGCTAAACTCTTCTTCTTCATCTTTACGCTCCCTCCCTAGAACAGACTTTCTTCACCGGACCGCTTCGCCATACGGTTTGCAAGTAAAATCAAAACAATGCTGACCGCGCTCTTAAAGATACCTGCCGCCGTACCCAGCGAATAATCGTTTTGGCTGATACCCCAGTTCAGCACATAGATATCAATGGTCTGAGATACCTTCTGTACCAATCCGTTTCCTAAAATGTACTGCACCTCAAAACCTGCGTTCAGAACATTTCCCACATTCATCAAGAGCAGTATCATAATGGTAGGCTTAATGCCCGGAAGCGTAATATATCTGATCTTGGCCCATCTTCCCGCGCCGTCGATGGAAGCCGCCTCATAGAGGCTGGGATCAATCGCCGTAATCGCCGCCAGATAAATGATCGCGTTCCATCCTGTCTCTTTCCACAGATTGGAAAAGGCGACAATGGGCCAGAAATAACTTTCGTGTGCAAAGAAATTAATCTGCGAGCTGATAATACCAAATTTTTGAAGCAGCTCATTTACAATACCTGTCGAAGACAGCGCATCATGTAAAATACCGGTAACAATAATCCATGACAGGAAGTGAGGCAGATAAGAAATCGTCTGCACCAGCTTCTTTCCCAGCACATTTTTCACTTCGTTTAACAGGATGGCAAATACAATCGCCATAATAAACGATGTTACCAGATTGATGGTTCCCATCGCCAGCGTATTTCTGATGACTCTGATAAAAGCCGCGTCGCTGAACAAAAACTTAAACTTGTCAAGACCAATCCACTTGGAATGAAACAAACCGTCCTTCGGCTTGTAATTCTGAAACGCCATAATCCAGCCGCCCAGAGGCAGATAATAGAAAATAAAACCATATATCACAAAAAGCGCTGACCAGATCAACAGAACTTTCTGGCGCTTCACTTCTTTCCATGTAATTTTCTGTTTCGCCTGTTTTTTCCCCCGACTCATATTCCATCTCCTTCTATACCACAACTATTTTGAGAAAAAAAGGGACAACTACATAGCTCTTTGCGCAATATAGCTGCCCCTTTTACCAATCTCAGGTTACTGCCTGCATGAATTTACTGTGCCAGAGACACTCTTCTATCTAACTCTGTCTGCATCTCGGAAAGGAAATCCTCCGGCTTACAGCCCTCGTATGCCGTCATATATTCGCTCCATGTGGAGTCGAAGGAATTCGACATTACTACTTTAGGAAGCCACTCGTGCTTTACCTCTCCCATCTTAGTCCAAGCCACGCCGCCCGGCGTCTCTGTCGTCATGTTGCTGGAGAAAGAGTACATCGGGAACCAAGGGCCTGTCTCTTTGTTTACGGAACCGATCATCTCCACATAAGTGCTCACACCGTAAGCCTCAAAGCAGTCTACCAGCGGCTGTGCCAATGCACTGAAGAACTCGGAGGTCTGCTGGTCAGGGTTCATAGAGTTCTTTCCGTCTCTGCTTGTTCCAAGGTACTGCGGCATATAGGAATAAACACATCTGTGAGAAGCCTGATACTCTTTATTTGCCCACTGCATTCTCTGCTCTTCGGTTCTGTAGTAAAGGCCCTCATCGTCAACCATATAGTCTACACCCTCGACACCCCAGAATCTGAGATCATGGATTTCCTGATCCAGACAATCCTCCAAGAACTGGAACGCGGCATCCGGATCTTTACAGCTTGTGGTAACTGCCACACCGTTTGCCAGATTCTGTGTGTCGCCGTAGGTATGCCACATGTTCTCCATGCCCTCGTCAATGGTAAGGCCGAGAGGCACATAGTTACAACCCTTCAAGTCAAGTCCCTGCTGCTTAAATACATCGTTTACCGTAGCGTAGAAATCCCACCACTGATCGCACATACCAAGCACACGGCCGGTAGAGAGCTTCGCGATATATTCGTCATAAGTCTGAGTTGCAAACTCTTTGTCTACAATGCCTTTATTGTACTCTTCATTTAATTTCTTAAAATATCTGTAGGTCGTCTCGCTGGTATTGTAATCCTCAATCTTCATGGTATCGGTGTTTACGATAACCGAACCGTCATTGGGATAACCGGCAAGGAACTGTCCCGCATTCTCGATACAAAAATATCTCCAGTCCTCACAAAGCGCGGTATAGGGAATCACCTCTGTGCCGTCCTCCATGGTCGGATTCGCCTCCGCATAACGCTCTAACAGGTCAAAATACTGATCCAGGGTCTTGATCTCCGGGTAATTGTCCCATGCAAGAACCTTATTCTGAATCCAGAACGCCTCGTCGTTGTGGGTCGTGGACTTATCCTCGCCGTATGTATTCTGGAAAATGTTCGCCCAGTAAATCTTACCGTCGTCCTGACGGAATCTGTCCCACTCCTCATCGGAGTACATTTCCTTTAACTTAGGATGTTTCTCAAGATAATCGTCCCAGGGAACCAATGCGCCCGCATCATACAGTGCCATCTGCCCATCGCCGCCGTCGATAAAATCAGGATACTCGCCTCCTGCGATAATCGTTCCTACTGCCTCAGCCGCTGTCTGGCCGGTAAGCCATGTCTCTTTTACCCTTACACCGGTCTTTTCCGCGATAATCTCCTGAATCTCATTGCCGTCGTTGATCTCAGAGCCCGGCATCGCAATAAACATGGTAAAATCAATGATGTCTTTATTGCCATCATCACCGGAAGAGGCCGTTTCATTCGACCCCCCCCCCTCACTTTCCGGGGCATTTGAGGTCTCTGCGCCGCCGCCTGCATTGTCGCCGCCGCAGCCTGCAAGCATGGACGCCGTCATAGCCACTGTCAACAAAAGCGCTGTCAGTTTCTTACTTTTCATTCGTTTATCCTCCCTCATGAATTTTTTGATAATACAATTTTATTACACTGATGAAAACCTGCAACCCGATAAACTCTATAAATAAGCCCGATAAATTCTAGCTGTTAAAATTTACCGGGTTTATCTCCTGTTTCTTTATTCTTCTTCCCTTGCGCTCTTGCGATACCGGGAGGGCGTACATCCCTCCTGCTCGATAAAACGGCTGATAAAATAATCCAAGTCCCGATACCCCACATCCTCGGCAATCTGGCCAATCTTCTTGTCGGTTCTGATCAACTGGGAAGCCGCCTCTTTGATTCTGTAATTATTCAGGTAATTTTTAAAGGACTGCCCGTACCGCTTGCGGAAAATCTGTCCCAGATAGGAGCTGTTGATATAATATTTCTGCCCCAGTTCCCGCAAGGTCAGGTTTTCCGCATAACGCTCCCTGATCTCATTCTCAATTTCCGTGAGAACACCTTTCGACACATTCTTGCGAAGCTGTACGAGATACTCCGCGTACTCACAGGCAAACTTGCGCAGATGCGCCCTGCTGCCCCGGATGATTTCCTCTCTGGACACGCTGCCGCTGATATAAGAAAGCACCTCATCCTGATTGACGGACTCGTCCTGTTCCGCCGCCAGATCCAGAAGCCGGAAAATCAGCCAGCTCAGATTCATTGTCACCGTATCCCGGTTTCTGACCAGTCTGTCCATCTCTGAAAACAGCAAATCCACGCTCTTATTGATCCGAAGCGTATCGTTCTCATTGACAGCCGCCACCAGATCGTCCAAAGGCTGTTTACAGAGAACGGTTCCTACGGGATTCACCTGCACCTCTTTCTCATAATAATAAACACCTTTCGTATCCTGAAACCCCTTAAAGGAACGGAGAACACAGGCAGAACTGTAGGAATGGGAAACCTTCGTGATATCCTCCACCCATTTCCCCACAAGCAGGATTACCGGCAGATTTTTGCTGCCATTCTGCGCCGTTTTTTGCAAAGCCCTCATAAACTCTTCTTCCGAAAGCTTTCTTTCCTTCGCCATATAATCACAATAGATAAACCCGATCTCATAATCTTCCTCATACACAAAGAAATCCTTAAACAGATGGTCTGCATCCTCCCGCAGGTATTGGGACACCTGCTCGTACACACTGTCTTTCAGCTCCGACACTTCCTCATCCGACATTTCTTCCAGCACAAGAAGGTCATTCAGACAAATATGAAGGTATCGGATTCCCTGCCCGCAGCGAAAATTGTCTCTCACATAAGTCAGATTCTCTTCTTTTCCCTTCCCCTGCAGCAATGCCGTCATATTTTGTAACAGATAACCCCGCTGCATCCGACGGCTGTCTATCTCCTCCTGCATCCTGTCTTCCGTCTTTGCCGCCACCCGCCTGACGCTCTCGAGAAGCTGCTCCTTCTGCACCGGCTTTAAAATATACTCCATGGCGGAATAGCGGATTGCCGCCTGTGCGTACTTGAAGTCATTGTATCCGCTCAGAATAAATATGTAGGCATCGGAAAGCTGTTCCTTTCTCACTGTCTCCAGCAGCTCAATACCGTTGATCTTGGGCATACGGATATCCGTGATAATGAGATCGACTTCATTCTCCCTGAGATAGTCGATCGCCTCCTCCCCGTCGGAGGCTTTCTTCACAATCTCAAACCCTTCTGTCTCCCAGTTGATGATCACTGATAACCCCTGCAAAATATACGGTTCATCGTCCACTAACATTACTTTCATCAACATCCTGCAGCCCTTCCTATTCTTTTATCTGCAAATATTTTGACTCCACCTTAATCGTCATAAATGTGCCGACGCCTTCCTCGCTCTCCAAAGCGAATTGTACATTCCCTTTAGAGATCCTCTTAAGACGGAGACATGCATTGATAATGCCGATATGTTCATTTTCCTTGATATCGTCAATCGTGCAGTTACACATGCTCTCGTTCATCTTCGCTACGGATGTCTCATCCATTCCGCTCCCCGTATCTTCTATCTCAATATACAGAAACGGATCTCTCAGATATACCCGCACATAAATCCAGCAGGTGGAAGTCTTTTTTTCCATGCCATGAACACAGGCGTTTTCCACAAACGTTGTGAGCGTCAGCTTGGGCACATGGTAATCCGCACATGTTTCCGGCAGGTCGATCTCATATCGCAGCCGGTTTCCGAAACGATATTGCTGCAGTTCCAGATACGCTTCCACGAAGCTCATTTCCTCCGCCAGCTTTACATGATCGGACGCCCAGTTGATATTCTGCCGTTCCAGAATCGCCAGCTTTTCTATCATGCCTGCCGTCACCTCCTCTCCCTGAATCAGCGACCGCATCCGGATGCTTTCCAGCACGTTAAAGAGAAAATGGGGATTGATCTGGCTGTGCAGGGCAAGAAGCTCCGCATTTTGTCTGGCAAGCTCTATCTCCTGTTTCTCCAGCCTGTTTTTATATACATGGAGGATCAGATCGTTCATCTTCCTTACCATGCGGTTATAGTTCTGCATCAGGGTTCCGATTTCATCTTTACCCCTCACGTTCTCTATCCCCTGCAGCGTCCCCTCCTGTATCTGGTCAAAGGCAGCGCTCAGCTCCCAAAGCCTTCCCGTAAAGGATTTATTTACCGTAGAAACCATGATCATCGGCAGAAGCAGATTGATCACTACCAAAAAAATGATCAGCGGAACATGTTTTTTCAGATTCTGAAACACGGAACTTGGCGGCTCCATGATCAACACATCTACTTCCTGCCCGTACATCTCAAAAGAGCTTTTAAAGGCAATCTGCTCTTCCCCCGTAAGTGTGTGAAAATCCTCCTGACTGCCGGAATGCTTTCCGTTGGAAAACAAAATCCGGTCTCCCTGACATACATAAATCTGATTTCCAAAACTAATCCGTGTCAGCTCTCTGAGGATGCGGTTATAATCCAGATCCACTCTGAGGATTTTTTCACAACTGTCCTTTTTAAAATAATCGAGACGCCTGACTAAAGAAAGCCGCCGCATGGACAATGCCGACATATCGGACTTACCGACATAATACGACACAAAGGTTAGCCCCTTTTCCGAATCCAGATATCTGCGATACCACTCCGTATTCTCCGCCTCAGACAAACGGTAATAATGACCGCCGTTTACAATGGTATCATTGTCCGCATATATGACCACATTGGAAATATCATATCCGCCCGGCATATCCAGAGACTTTTTTCTCGCAAACTCCACGCTGGCGGCAAAAAACGCATATCCGTTCCTGTAGTTTTCATTCAGAAAGCTGTTAATTTCACTGTCCACATAGATATCGTTCATTTCTTTAACAACTTCCTCAAAAGTATACTCCAGATTATACCTGACAGCATTAGCAAGATTTTCAAACTCATAAAGCTGTTCCTTTTTTTCCGCATCAAGCAAAATATATAAGATAATGCTGTCAGTCAGAACCAACGGTATGATCACGCAGAAAACATAAATGATAAACAGCTTTTTTCTGACATTAAAGTCATTCATAAAGTTTTCAAGCTTTCTCCTGTATCTGCCCATGCTCTTCCCCAATCCGGTATCTGAACTTCATAAAGTCAACATGTCCTCCGGGCTGCCGCGTGGCATACGCAAACAGACCAAATCTGCATCCGGTAAAATGGTCCAGCTTAAAGAACAGCCGGTGGCTGATTCCAAGCGCCTTCCATCTTCCGTTCTCCTCATAGAAAAAGTCAGCCGTATCCTTTTTGTCTTTGAAATCCAAATCTACTCTCAACACAGCGCTTGAAGCAGGCAGCGGGATTCTCTCATATTCTACGGGCGTACTCAGAAAATCCGGGTCTGCCTCCACCGTTTCATCCGCGGCAGGTCTCGCAAACATCACCAGATAGTAGTCTCCTTTGTCCTTTGTCAGCGCGATTCCCCCATAGCCGCCGATCCATGCGCAAATACCGGCATAATCCCCGTCTTTCATTCTGCTTCCGTCCACCGTCACCCAGGCGGCGCACGCCGGTCCGCAGCTCCTCTGGGTCAGCACATTATGCGCAAAGGGCAGACAGTCACAGACCTCCTCCGTGTAAACCCGAAAGGCGCCCTGCCGGTCAGTCACAGACCACAGCCTGTCTATCGGATTATGATTAAACTGCCAGAAAGGCTTTAGCCGTACTTTTCCGTTTTCGTCCGCCTGATACAGAAAATCGTCATTGCCGTTCAAAGACCGGTACGCATAATCCGGTCTGGCGCCGGGTATCGATACCTGAGCCGGAACCCTCCCCTGCTTCCCGATTACCGGATATCCCTCTTCGTCGAAATGAACCGGCATTACCAAAGGCACCCTTCCGACCGCTCCCCTGTCCTGAAACATAAACAGATACCAGTCCCCCTCGGGCGTATCTACCATGCCGCCCTGCGCGACTCCCAGATTGTGATATCCCATATCGTCATCTATGATGCATTTCCCCCGGAACTCCCCCTCCAGAGAATCCGCAATAAAACAGTCTTCCGTTTTTCTCTCATTGCCACAGGCGGGAATATGACAGGTAAACAGATAGTATTTCCCATCCTTCTTATACAGATGCGAGCCCTCATATCCGAGATGAAGCTCACCCCGATCCCGGACAAGCAGCCTGTGCAGCCCTCCCTCAAGAGGTCCCTTCAAATCCGCCCGCAGCTGTGTCAGGTACAATTCGGTATTTCCATATACAATATATATCCTGCCGTCATCATCAAAAAACAGGGAATTGTCGTGGTAAAAGCCTTCTATTGTCCCCATCTTCCACGGTCCGGCAAGATCGCACGCCGTCAGAAGATATGTCTTGCGTGTATCGTTTGCCGTAAAACAGATATAAAAGACACCTTCGTGGTACCTGAAGGACGGCGCCCACATGCCCTGCCCGTAGATATGATCTCCTTTTTCCAGCCGATGCCCGCAAGTATCTTCCAGCATCTCATACGCATGGGTCACAAATTCCCAGTTCATCAAGTCATAAGAGCGCAGAATATCACAGCCCGGCATAAAATGCATCGTTGTGCTCGCCATATAATAGGTATCGCCAACCCTGATAATATCCGGATCCGGAAAATCGGAATATAGTATAGGATTACATTTTGTATTCATCTTTTCTCTCCCTACATTGTCTGATTCTTTTAAAATACCACACCTGGACACCCTTTTTCAAATCAAAAAATTTTGGCGCATACCCCCTTATGGAGATATGCGCCTGCTTTCTATACCGTAGCCTATATCATGAAGCTCACTTTTACTTACAGTCTCTTCAGCAGCTCTTCCCTCTGCGCCTCAAAGCCCGGCTTGCCGAGAAGTGCGAACATGTTTTTCTTATAGCTCTCCACGCCCGGCTGGTTGAACGGGTTCACGCCGAGGAGATACCCGCTCACGCCGCAGGCAAACTCGAAGAAGTAGAACAGCTCGCCCAGATAGAACTCGTTTACCTCGGGCACATTGATCATAAAGTTCGGGACCTGTCCGTCGGTGTGCGCCAGAATCGTGCCGTTCATCGCACTCTTGTTGACGAAGTCCACGTTCTTGCCCGCCAGATAATTGAGTCCGTCCAGATCTACCGGCTCCTCACCGATAATGATCTCCTCCCTGCTTGTCTCAATGTTAAGAACCGTCTCAAACATGGTACGGGAACCGTCCTGAATAAACTGTCCCATGGAATGCAGATCGGTAGTCAAATCCACGCTTGCCGGGAAGATACCTTTCTGGTCCTTGCCCTCGGACTCGCCGTAAAGCTGTTTCCACCACTCGGAAACATAGTGTGCGCTCGGTTCGTAGTTTGCCAGAATCTCAATCACTTTGCCCTTTCGTAACAGAATGTTGCGAAGCGCCGCGTATTTTACAGCGTCGTTCTCCTCGAAAGGAGCTTCCAGAGCCATTTTCCTGCCCTCTGCGGCGCCTTCCATCAGCTTGTCGATATCCGCGCCGGACACCGCGATGGGAAGCAAACCTACCGCCGTCAGTACGGAGAAACGTCCGCCCACATCGTCGGGCACCACAAAACTCTCGTAGCCTTCCTCATTTGCCAGATTCTTAAGGGATCCTCTCGCCTTGTCGGTAGTGGCGTAAATTCTCTTCGCAGCGCCCTCTTTACCGTACTTTTTCTCCGCCATCTCCTTGAATACGCGGAACGCGATTGCAGGCTCCGTGGTCGTGCCGGACTTGGAGATCATGTTGATGGAGAAGTCCCTGTCGCCAATTACATCAATTAGATGTTTGATATAAGTAGAACTGATGGAGTTACCTACAAAATAAATTTCGGGCGTCTTTCTGATAGACTTGTCCACCACGTTGTAGAAACTGTGGCGCAAAAACTCAATCGCCGCACGCGCGCCCAGATAGGAACCGCCGATACCGATTACCACAAGCACTTCGGAATCGCCCTGAATCTTCTCCGCCGCTTTTTTAATCCGCGCAAACTCCTCTTTGTCATAGTCCACCGGCAGGTCGATCCATCCAAGGAAATCGTTGCCTGCTCCCGATTTGCTCACAAGCACCTCTTTTGCGTCAAGCGCCAGCTTCTTCATGGACTCCACTTCGTTCTCCCCAATAAAGGATGCTGCTTTTGAATAGTCAAATGTAACTTTGCTCATTTCGTCCTCCTTTTTATTTAGTTATATCTTCAATCAGCCCAATAATTGTGCCGATCGCATCTCTCTGGCTGCTCTTCTTCATAGCATCGATATAGGAAAATCTGTTGAAGTAAAGTTCCTGTATCTTTTCAAGCAGCAGCTTGTTGGTCAGGTCATCCTCATCGATTACAATGCTGAACCCCTGCGATTCATAGGACTTTGCATTCAGTAGCTGGTCCCCTCTGCTGCTCGACGACGGCAGCGGAATGAGAATATTAGGCTTTTTCAGCGCCAGAATCTCGCTGATCGCGTTGGCGCCGGCACGGGAAATCACGATATCCGCCATAGCGAAAATATCCTTCATCTCAGACTTTACATATTCAAACTGTTTATACCCCTGAGTTGTGAGCAGGAGATTATCCACCTTCTCCTTCCCACACAAATGCACCACTTGGAAGTCCTTCAACAACTCCGGCAGAATATCTCTGACCGCCTGATTGATTGCCGCAGACCCAAGACTTCCGCCCACTACCATAATTACGGGCTTTGTGTTATCAAAACCACATAACTTATACGCTGTTTCCTTATTACCTGTGGCAAGCTCCTTGCGGATCGGTGAACCCGTCAGCACTGCCTTAGCCGCGGGCAGCTGGCTGAAAGTCTCCGGAAAATTACAACACACCTTTTTCGCCACGGGAATGCAAAGCTTATTCGCCAATCCAGGCGTCATGTCCGACTCATGAATGATACAGGGAATCCCCAGAGACGCCGCCGCGCGCACCACGGGCACACTGACAAAACCGCCCTTGGAAAAGAGCACATCCGGTTTAATCTCCTTCAGATACTTTCTCGCCTCCCGCATTCCCTTAATAACACGAAACGGGTCGGAAAAGTTTTTCGGGTCAAAGTACCGCCTGAATTTGCCGGTCGCAATGCCATAATAGGGGATGTCAAAATCCTCCATCAGCTTTTTTTCAATCCCGTCGTAGGACCCCATATATACAATGTCATACTCCAATTCCCGGAGTCTGGGAATCAGCGCCATATTCGGCGTCACATGTCCGGCGGTACCCCCGCCCGTCAGTACAATCTTTTTGCCCATAGTAACATCCAAACCTTTCAAGAATTTACTCTTTTATTGGTCTAACATCTGCTCCAGCGCACATGCCAGCTGGTCCGGGCAGGATGTGCTTTTAAATCCGCACTTAATCCCTTTCAGTCTGCTGATTGCATCTTCCGCCTTCATGCCGACAACCAGCCGGGAAATACCCTGTGTATTGCCGTTACATCCGCCTGTAAATTTCACAGATTTGATAATACCTTCTTCCATCTCCACGTCTATCGCATTGGAGCAGACGCCCTTCGGCTGAAAAATCATATCCGTTTCCTCCTCATTCCTTCTGGCACTATTTACCATCTACCATCAAGTATATATCATCAATCCCCATAGTGCAAGAAAATGGTTGTTATGCGAAATATGTCGATGCCTTAGGTCTTTTTTCCCGAAAAAAACCCAATATAATATAAGTATGCACTCTAAATAACGGAGGTAACCATGCTTACACTTTTTTTTCGTCACAAAATTTTTATGTTTGTTATTCTGTCATTGCTCTTTTGCAGTATTTTATGCCAGATTCTGCTTGGTGTGATATACCGCAGACTGATTCGGGAAACGGAAAACATGTCCGCCACCAAAAACAAGCCCCTGCAGCAGTTGAAGCTCAAATTCACAAGCTGCAGACAGCTCCACGAGACGATTCCCAATGTACCTGTTTTTGTGGACAAGTTCCTAAACCAAATCAGTCTCGGAAAAATTCCCATGTCCTTTTTTCGACACCTTTCGGGGCAGCTCACGCTGCTTTCGGTATTAGTGGCGGGCATCGGCGCCTGCATCGGCATTATTCAGGAAGAAAGCCTTCTGTCAATCGCACCCTTTTATCTCGTCAGTTTTCTCGGGCTTTATCTCTATTTTGCCGCGACTTCGTTGATTGATCTGCCCGGAAAAATCAACATGCTGCGCACCAATCTGGTAGATTACCTGGAAAATCATCTGGCAAACCGGCTGGAACAGACACGCCTTGACATGCGTATGGTCGGCATGGAGGATTCTGCGCAGGATACCAAAAAGACTGCCGCCGCTTCGGACAAGCCTGCCGGCGAAACTATCAATTTGGAGAAAGATCCCCTTTTCGAAAAAAGCGCGGAACGCAAGAAAAATTCCCCGGCCTTCACTCCTTCTGAAGCCGAGGAACTGGAATTGCTATTGCGGGAATTTTTGGTTTAATTCATACTGTTTTTTTAAATCATCCAATTCCTTCAAAAGCTCCCTTTCAATACCACCATTTATGCCATTATTCAAATATGCTGTATAGAGTAAAATCTGATCCACATGTTCCGATTCCAATGTTGTGACTTCATACGTCATACAGTCATCATACAGGACGCAGAGTCTCCACTTTCTGCTGTCCGTCTTCTGCAGAGGTATCCAACGCATCATAAAACCCACCTTCCGATTACAGCTTATCATCAAAAATGATATTTTGTAAGCGAAAATTTTATGCGTTCCGTTAACTTCTGCAGAACTTTTTACTGATAAATGGTAACCGTCGGTCCCACATAATACGCGGCTGGACTTTTTGTGAACAGGTCAAAATACCCGATTCGGTATTTCCACTCCCCGCCGTAGGAAATGCCCTCCCAGCTTTCCAAAACGGTATACGCTCCCGTCTTTTGCGCATACGCCGCTTTTTTGTCCGGGTACATATCCCCTCCCCGAAACAGCAGATAATCCTTTTTCTGGGAAAAGTACCCGGTAGCGTATTCTACATCCACAAAATACTCGTTTTCTTTAAGCTCATCCGGCAAAAGAGAAATATCTTCCCCAATCTCCACCATTTCATACTTCTGTGTATTTATCAGCGGCATGTAAGAAGTGCAGTAAACCTTTGCGCCCGCCGGAATGTTTTCTTCTATATATGCCGCCGCAGGATGATACGTCAAATCATAGCGGTAATTGTCGAGAACCGTAACCGCATTTATGAGAACGAAAATCGCTGCAATGACTGCTGCCGTCCGAGGACTCTGAACCGCACCCTTTTCGGCGGCATTTTCCGCCATTTTCCCCGAGGATTTCTTCTGCCCCGCCGCACCGCGCTTCACCCACAGCTTCGCAAACAATGTTTCCGCTTCTGACAGCCCGTAAGTCATAAACAGGAAGGAAAACGGCAGCACAAGAGACATATTTCTTCCAAGCACAATGCTGTATTTCGACAAAAGCACGAGAATTACAAGCGGCATCAGAGAAAAAAGAACCAGCTCTCCCCACTCTTTTCTCCGCACCAGATACACAAGCCCCAAAAGCAGCAAAAGTCCGCCGAAAATCCCATAAGAAGACAGAGCATAGGCTTCCAAATACCCCAAAAACGGCAGATTATGTTCAATCCCGGGATGCCCCCAGGCATAATGGTTCAAATTATATAAATTATCTCCGATAAAGGTCTTAAAATAAAAGAAAAGAGAATAATTACAAAGCACGAAAGTCAGCGCCAGCACGATACAATCCAGAAAAAAGAGATAATTGTTTCTGTGCCGTTTCCAGTATTTCTTTCCGATATGCAGCGCCAGCCAGAAAACGCCGAAAACAATACCATGATACTTTGCCGCCATTGCCAGCCCGATACAGACCGCAAGCATCGGGTACCAGAGATAAACCGCCCGCTCCTCATCCTTTTCCCGCCAAATCAGACAGCCCAGAAGCAAAATAAGATTTGCCACCGCATACAGAAGCGTATCCGGTCCCGTGTAGTACAGATAAGCATAGCCATACAGGGAAAACACGGACAGAAGAAATCCCAAGTAAGCGTATTTTCGGCTGTCCGTCATAATCTTAACGCTAAAATAGACACACACATTGGAGAGAAGTGCCGTGCCACAGATTACATAGCGCAAAAGCACCACCGTATCCACGCCCGCCCAAAATTTCCCTAAAATACGCGCCCCCACTGCCGCGTAATAAAAAGTCAGATGGGGATAGCGGAAAAAATCGAGCACATAGATATCCCCTGCATAGAGATGCTGTCCCAAGAGTTCATAAATACAACCGAGCGAAAGCTGCTCGTCCACATTCGGATAGAGCGGCAGCTCAAACTGCCAGTGTCTGTAAAACAAAAGCATCCCCGCCGCCAGCGTAAAAAAGACTGCCGCCGCCATACCCGCCTTTTTCTGCCATTCCTTTGTCAATCCAAGCATCTTATCCTCCATATCAAAAATGCAAACGTACCTCCATCCACGCCTGCATCAAATTTCATTTCCATTTGCAGCCTTTTGCTTTGAAACCCATGATTTCTCCGCTTTCGACACCGTGCAACAAATGTAGACGCAGATGTGCAAGGCAGCAATTTACATCCAGTCCTTAATATGATAACTCTTGGTACATACGGCATCAAATACAATACCCTGCTCCTCTATGTACTTCCTGTATTCCAAAATTTTCTCTTCCTGCCCTTCCAGCTCCGGAGACACAAAACAGAGCTTATAGCCAAGCCCCTTTAATTCCTTATAGCTTTCCCTGTCAATCGGCACTTTCGTAAAACAGTCCACCCAGACCCACTCGGCACGTCCCGCCATATTGCGTATAGTATCCAACCCTTCCAGCTCGCTGAACCGGAGCGCCACCTGCTTCACACCCATATCCGTGAGCAGTTTTATCATCGGAAAAGAAGAATCCAGAAAAAAATAATTCGGAATCTGATATTTTTCCATATATTCCAGCGCCTTATGTTCGATACGCTCGCTTTTAATATTCAAAATCATCGTACCGTGATGATAAACTTTGCAGTATTCCTCAAAATCTTCTCCCGGCTCAAAAGGATTGTGGCAGATATAAATCCGCCCGTTCAGGTCGTCCCGCAGATCCAGCTCAACCCCATATTCTTCCGGCAGCTGTAAAAGCTCCTCTTTCGTGTTAATTCTGTGCGCTATGTATTCTGTTACCATTGTATTTTCCCCATCTTTTCTATTTTAGTTTCCGGACATTTTTAGTTCTGCAGACTCCCGCTCCTTTTCAATTTCACACTGAAAGTAATCGTTCGCTTAATAAACTTCCACTTCGACGCAAGCCCCGTATTCCACTTTGACGTGCCATGCACCCTCTCGGGGAATACCACCGGAAACCGCAATACCCTAAGCCCTTTCTTCCTTGCCATGTACAATGCATACAAATCCAGCGAAAAGTCATAGGGCGGCTCCTGCCACGTATCATAAAAAATTTTCGGGAAAAGATTAGGCTGCGCGTTGATATCATAGAGCTTTTCATGCAGATAACAGGTTTCAAAAAGACTCATGCCCATGGTAAAGAATACATCAAAAGGTGGTCTGCCTTTTCGGTTCCCCTTCACAAAGACAAGCCCCTTTTCTTTTTCAATCAACTCCAGGGCACGCACGATATCTCCGGGGTCTGTCTGCAGATCCGCATGGGTCCAGCCGATGTACTCCCCCTGGCACTCCTTTAACCCCTGCAGGATTCCATAACCGTAGCCCTGATTTACCTCTACACTCACTGTTCTCGCAAAGGCGTAGCGGGGCAGCAATTCCCGCAGCACATCCGCACTGCCGTCCGTAGAGCCGTTGTCCACCAGAACGACCTCCATATCCTGCCCTTTGATTACCTCGTCAAACCGTTCTAAAAGTAACAGTATATTCTCTTTTTCGTTATAACACGGCACTACAATTGAAAGTTTCACGTGTCTCTCCCTTTCTTCGTCCTGCTGCCTTTTCCCCCCGCATCTTGCATTTTGATGTAGACCGTTCATGACAAACCGCCTTCAATTCGTCCGGCTAACATGCCATACAATTCCGTATAATCGGACACTACGTCGATACCGTCCTGCGTCTTTTCCTCCTGTGATGCTCCCGGGTGAAACCAGATTGCCTGCAGTCCCGCTGCCATCGCGCCCCTCACATCCCTTTCCAGATTGTCCCCCACAAAGCAGACTTTCTCAGCCGGAAACCGAAGCTTCTCCAGACAAAGCTTAAAAATCCCCGGCGCCGGTTTCTCTACGCCTGCTTCCTCACTTGTCACCAGACAATCCACGTCATCCATCATGCCCAGCCGCCGCAGTTTCCTGTGCTGGATATGCGCCAGCAAATCCGTGCAGACTCCCACGCGGATATACTTTTCGTGCAATGCTTCCAAAAGCTCCCTGACTCCGGGGTACAAGGACATGTGATCCAAAAAGAACCCCCAGTAAGTTTCATACATTTCGAGAGCCAGATACAACGGTCTGATGTCCAGATACTCCAGCGTCTTTTGGAAGTACAGCATTCTGCTGTGGGATGTCGCTGTCTCACCGAGCATTTCCTTTGTGGCATGTCTTGCACGCATAAAGGCTTCCTCACACTGTTCTTCACTCACGCCAAGCCGCTCGCGCACAAGCTCTCCCACACATTCAAAAGCCGCCCGCTCTAACGCCTTATAATCATACAAAGTGTCGTCCAAATCAAAAATGACTGCCTTTATCATCGGTTTCCTCTTTTCCCTTATCTTTATTTTAATCCCTCTTCATAATCTCACCGATTACAAGAAGAAGCATTAACTGTACCAAACCGCCGACGCCCTCTTCCCAGAGAATGCGTCCGCCTGTCAAATCTTCAATCTGCGGAATCACCGCCGCAGCCGTTTTTGCCCAGACACCTCTGCGCGCATGTAAATCCTCCCCGCGAAAAGATACCTTCTGGTGCAGAATGTCATCATATGAGAGCTCCCCCACAACACCACGCTCACGCAGAAGCGAAAGCAGCGGCTCTACGTTAATCCCCGCATCCAGCACAAATTCCACGCCCAGCGTAATGTCCTTTATCTGCCCAGCTTTCTCCGGTCTTTTTAAAAGCGTCTCATCAAAGTATCGTATCACCAAATCAGCATATTGCTTCTGCGGATAAATGTATTTCTCCGCGTCTCCCCGTCTGGCTTTCATCTGTTCGAGGACTGCCGCCCTGTCATGTCCCCGCTCGTCCTCATCCCTGCACAGCTTCCAATGGCAGCGCAGCGCTTCGTCCGTATCCAGATACACCTTCATATCAAGCACCTGTCTCATCTGCGGCAGATACAGGGAATGCAGCCCGCATAAAACGACATAAGGCTTTGGCGACAACCGTCTCTTTCGTGTAAACGTGCCCGTTTCATGGTCATAATCCACACGCTTAATCGCATTATTTCCGCGAAGCACCTTTAAGTCCTCCGCCTGCCTGTACAAATAATTGGCACGGGGATTTAAATGCGTCATTTCCTTCCAGTTTTGACTGTCCCGCTCCCATTTATGGTCGCCGTCCCCTTCCAGCGCAAGCACCCGCTCCTTTGACAAAAGCGTCTTAAGCGTCACTAAAAGTCTGGTTTTTCCCGCGCCGCTGTCCCCGGCAATGCCGATAGTAAAGGGACGGTTTCTCCTGCGGTAATAAGAATTGCTGCCCACGCCGTAAAGATACATGCAGACCACCAGAATCAAAAAAACGCCCACCATCAGCGAAAAGACAATATCTCTGACTCCCTCGTCAGACAACTTTAAAAAGGTAAGACTCCGTCCCAGAAAATATAAATCTACAAACCGCGTCGTATGGAAAAAGACATAATACAGAAGATACAGCACATTAAAACCACCGTAGACAAACACCATCTTTCCGCGGCTCTCATTCTGTCTCGCCAGATACAGCATAAAAAACGGCACAATCCAGATAAACCACGCCGGCATTGCCGGAACAAAAATAAGAAATGCCGAAAACAGCAGCCCCGTCATGCTGATTAAAAGGTCACAGTTCATCTGGTTGACCCGAAACGCTTGAAAATAAAGAAAAAGCAAAACCAGCACAGTCAGAAGCAGGTGCGCGCTTCCATAATCAAAATACACCCTGCCGATCGCCCGCTGCTCTTTATTCAGCAAAACCATGTTAACGAAGCCGCTTCCCCAGAAGGGCAGCACAATTGCCACCGTCAAGCCAATCGGAAGTCCCGTCATACATACCGCTTTTTTCCAGCCTTTCCTCTTATAAATATAAAGAAAAAAAAGGGGAAGCGCCGCCGCGATATGAAACTTCGAGGCAAGAGCCAGCGTGAGAAAAAGAATAAACCGCCGCTCATACACATGCTCATTTTTCGCCGTCATGTTCATTTCACTCAGATAATAGACCGCCCCCACCAAAAATACGGTAGGAATCAAGTCAAGCTGACCGTGCATATAAGAAGCATATAAAATAATCGGCGATAAAAAGTGCAGCGCTAATATATATTTTCTTTTATCTCTGGAAATGCGGAACAGATAATATAAACCGAGAAGGTCCGCGAAAAGAATCGGCAGCTTAAAAACCAGATTTCTTAAAAATACAGGCATACCGCTGATAAACGTGACAAAAACGCCGCCGATACATTCCACCAGAAGCATGACGGGCGGGTAAGGAAATGAGGGCAGCAGCCCATTGTCATAATAAACCTGATACGGATTCTCCCCGTGTAAAAAAAGATCCACAAAGGGAATGAACATCTGATCCTGATAATCGGAAGAAAAAAGCCCCATCAAAAGTAACTTAAACAAGACTCCCATGAGAATGGCAGTTTTCAGATACTTCTGATAATTTTTTTCCATATCGAGCCTATGTAACATCTTACAGCCCATATCCTTCTGTATCTTTTTTGAACCGGTGTTTTATGCCTCCCGCAATGCATATCAAAAACCCACCTGATAAACCGATTCATTTTTCCGCAGAAATTATGCCTTCATGCATAAGAAACGTCTTAAAATAGGCATAGGTATTCTGATATCCTTCGTAATCCGCGGGCGTTCCCCAGCCCACATAACGGTCGATATCGAAAATCTTCGCACGATACCCTAAGTCTAACACATGTTTCACCGTCTGGTCTACATAGAATTCCCCATTGATTCTGTCATTTTCCCGAATCATTTTCTCTGTGGCGTCAAAAAAGACCTTCGCCCGCTTAAACCAGAACGTCGCCACCACCGCCGGATCCTCCATGGGCGTGTCGGAGATCGCCTTTTTGATGGAGGTGCCTGTGATATTGCCCGCTTCATCGGTGAGCATCCAGCCGTAGGCATTGGAGTTTTGCAGCACCGCTTCATTGTGACGGTATGTAAAGACAATACAGTCGCAAGTCTGTTTCATTTCCTCAAACGCCGTCCTGTCAATATCCATCCCGTTGTCACAGCCCGCAATCAGAAGCTCTTCTTCCGGGTCTAAGCAGTCCTTCGCCAGCATACAGGTACATGCCTGCCCCTCCGTGAGCCGGTCTATCGTGATAAACTGCGCCTTTTCATAATATGCCTTGATGGCGTCTTCCACCCCGTCCGCCCGATGGAATGTACGATCTACGTAAATCAAATTGCTCCCGTCCGCCGCTATCCCCGGCAAATCTTTTGTGGCACAGACGACCATCGGCTTTTTCGCCCCATCGAACCGGTCAATCGTGGGAATCGCCGGTTTATGTACACGGTAGCCCGCATCAGCAAAACGCTGCCCCGCGCCCGCCATAGGAATTAAAACCTTTCCCGCCGCCAAATCAGACACTTCTGTCAGTCTGTTCTTTTCACTTTGGAGAATTACATCCGTCCAATACATAAACTCCCGCATATCCTCCGGCGTGCCCCACTGGCAAAAATACGGCACGTCCGTAGGCACCCACACCTTAAGTCCGTCCCGCACCATGAAATTGTAAGGCAGGCTCGCGTAATACTCCCCATTAATGGCACACTCTTCATGCTCCGTCAGAATCTGACAATATTTTTCCATCACCGCGCCGTCTCTAAAATAATAAACGCCCGGCGAATGTTTCGCCTTTGTCTTATCCTTCTCAAAAGAATACTTTTCACGTATTTCGATTAAATTATCCTCGTCGTCGGTCAGACAGGACGCATAAAAGTTTTTCTGCGGTAAAAGATTCGGGTGAAATCCCGTATAACAGGGCACCGCCCCGTCGCAGTTCCGCGCCTTCGCCTCTTTCGCAAACGCCTGAAAATCCCACGTCATATAGAAATCACAGTAGTTGATGATACAGCCGTCCTCTCGCTGAAAACCTGCTGATGCCGCATTTTCTTCAATCTTGACGCCGTCCGAACCACCCTCTGCGTTATTTCCATTTGACGCACATAACGCCCTGTATGCCCGCAGCACGTCATACACAGGTCCCTTTTTCACCCAATTTTCTATCGTTACAATGATCGCTCCCGGCGCAAGCGCAAGCAGCTTTTCCCTCATGGAAGGGTCTTTCTGTAAATGCTCCCCCCGGCACACAAAAATAAACTGCACGTCTTTCGGGTACATACCTTTCACAATCCATTCAATGACTGGCTTTCCCATCACCGGAATAAAAGGTTTCAATTCTTTGTACCCCGCCGCCACAAAACGAGAACCGTAGCCCGTCATAGGTATAAATATGTTCATATGACAATCCCCCTATAGTTTCCTGCGGTATTTCTCCGCATCCCAGTTTAAAAGCGCGTCCTGCTGCCCTTCGCTCAAATACTGCATCTCATGGGCGTGGTTCGCCGTCTGCACCTGCGCCGCAAAACTCATAACATTCTCAATCTCCTGTGCCTTTTTCACACTCTCCGCCAAAATGTATACATATCCCTTGTAGCAGATCATAGCCGGAACGCCGTTTCTCTCTATAAAAGCAGTAACATCCGCCGCACGGAAATCATCCGCCAGAAACATTGGTTTTTTCGACCCGTATACCACACAGTCCGGACAGAACGCATGATTCCATTTTTCCGCGTGTAAAATATCCTCTTCCGCCGCCTCCGGAGACAAAAAGCGATTTTCAGAAAAGTAAACGATTTTATCAGCAAGCGCCGAAATCCCAGCAAAAGCGTCCCAGAGTTTCGTTGCATTCGGGTACGCCTGATAGGAAACCCGTAAATATGCCGCAATCTTTTCCAGTACCTCTTCCGTCCGGGAAATCACACCTTCCGCAAGATCGCCGCTCACCACAAGCCCGTGGCTCTCCAAAAAGATAATCTCCGGCTCGCCTGCCGCCTGACAGATTTTATAATAAGTCTCCGCAAGAGCCGCACCCGGCTTCCGGTAAGGCACATAAACCGCATCGGGAAACAGCTCCTCAAGAATTTCCCTGCCGTCTTTCCTTGCCGTCAAAATATTCACTAACGTCGGATGGGAATGCAGCGTGTACTTCCCCGTCACCGCATGGAGAAACGTCTCGATGGAGGCGCGTCCACCCGCCATCTGCGCCTTTGCAAGAAGAGCGTTCCCCGCATCCTCCGTCAGTACGAACTTGCCGTCCGCCTGCATATTCTCCTGAAAATACTCCGCAATCAGACGATAATCCACTTTTGCATAGCCGCTGTTCTCACTCACATCCGCCAGCTGGACGCCTGAGCTTTTCACCAGCATAATCTGGTCGTCCAGCTTCACAGAAGTGTTGCCGCCGCCCGCCTGCGCCAGGTCGTTTCGCATACCCGCGTATTTTGAAATCCGAATAAAACCCTGCATCTGATTCTCCATTCCAAAGCATCCGCAGCGGGACGCTTTCTTTTTCCTATATGTCGATTTGTGTCAAACTACTTAGATTATAACAATAATTAAGGATTTTGACATAAGAAATATAGAAAATCCTCCACAATTTTATTAAACGCCTCCGGGTTCTTATTTGCAATAAAATGGTCCCCCGGAATCACGGAAAGTTTTGCATTCGGTATACTCTGCGCAATGATTTCCGTATGCTCCTGCTTAATCATATCCTTCGTTCCCACAATAACGAGCGTCGGCGCCTGAATCGCACGCAGTTCTTCAGGCTGGATATTCGGTTCATTCACCATTAAGCCCAGAATCTCCATATGGGATTTCGCTTCTTCCGATTTTCCCGCAAACAGTTTCGCAAACCGATAGCCAATCTCTATCGGAATCTGTATGCTTCTCTTGACTCCCTTTGTATCCAAATTCCCACCATTTAGGATGAGCGCTTTCACCCGGTCCGGATATTTTAACGCAAACTTCATGGCAATATTTGCACCGTCAGAAAACCCCAGTATGATTGCTTTCTGAATCTCCAATTTGTCCATCAGTTTATGTAAGTCCGCGGCAAACTGCTCCATCGTAAAAGGCGCCGTCCCCCGCGGGGATTTCCCATGTCCTCTTGTATCGACTGCAATCACCCGATATCTGTCGAAAAAATTAGCCACTTGATTGACAAAATAAGTCCCATCCTCCCCGTTTCCGTGCAAAAGTAACAACGCTTCTCCCTCGCCCTGCTCCTGATAATACAAATTGATATCCCTCATTTTCTCCATTTCTGCTCCCACTCTGCGCATACCAGGTTTTTGTCAAACAGCGCGCAGATACAAAATTTGTTTACATCAAAATACTTTCCTGCGAAAAGCCCTTCAAAAATTTATAGAGCGTGTCCGCCGCAAAATTTTTTCCCCGTCCCCGATCGGAAACAACCTGTATAGACCGCCCCGGGATATCGCCGCTTATCGGTATCTGTACGAGCTTCCCTTCCTTAATCAAAGGCGCGGCAATTTTCTCCGGCACAAAACCGATACCAAAATTATTTTCGATAAGCGGCAGCATAAGATCCGATGTCTCCACTTCCATATCCGGCTCAAAATCTACGCCGTGCTGTATGAAAAAATCTTTGTAGAGAGCGTAGGTCGCGCTCTCCCTGCCCAGCCCGATCCACGGATATTTTCTGATATCTTTTAGCTGTAACGAGGTTTTGCACAAATCCTGATACCGCATTCCTCCCACAAGAATTTCCGCAAAATCCAGTACGGGAAACCCCGAAACGGTCGCCGGCAGTTCATAGGGCATGGTAATCACCGCAAAATCCACCCGCCCGCCGGTGAGTTGTCTGATTGTCTCCGGCGTTGTGTGGTTGTGGATTTTAATTTTTACTTCCGGGTATTGCTGCCGGAAATCATGCAGAGCGTCCAGTAAAAAAAGGTGAAGAGCCGTCTCCGTCGTCCCAATCTCCACCGAACCGCCGCCCAGAATGGCAGGTCCACCAATCTCCTCCTGCGCATTCATCAGATGCCTGTAGGCAACCTCCACATGCGAATAGAGCCGTTCCCCTTCCTCTGTCAGGCGAATCCCTCTAGCCTCCCGGATAAACAGACGACACCCAAGCTGGGATTCCAGCAGCTTCATCACACGCGTCACATTGGGCTGGTTGCTGCCAAGCGCTGCCGCCGCTCTCGTTATATTTTCATATTTCGCCACATAGTAAAAAATTTTATAGTACTCAAAATTAATATCCATATATATTTTATATTGCTCCAATATAACATATACATTTTTCACATCCGACAAAATGAATTATAATACGTTTTCGGAAATATGTAAATGAAATGCGGGAAAGGACACGGCATTATGAATAAAGATTTGACCATCGGAGAACCCAAAAAAGTATTGTGGCAGTTTTGCCTGCCTCTTTTTGGCAGCATTATCTTCCAACAGCTTTATAATATAGCGGACAGCCTTGTGGCAGGAAAATTTATCGGGGAGAACGCGCTGGCGGCGGTTGGAAACAGCTATGAAATCACTCTGATCTTCATTGCTTTTGCTTTCGGCTGTAATATGGGATGCTCCGTCATCACCTCGCAATTGTTTGGCGCAAAAGACTACCGCAGATTGAAAACTGCTGTATCCACCGCCTGCCTTTTCAGCGCTGTCGTATGCGGCGCGCTGATGCTGATTGGCATTTTGGGGTGCGATCCTCTGCTGCGTCTGATCCGGACGCCGGAGGAACTGCTCGCGGACTCCAAACTTTATCTGGATATTTATGTGTGGGGGCTGCCCTTTGTCTTTTTCTACAACATCGCAACCGGCATTTTCTCCGCCCTCGGAGACTCCAAAACCCCCTTCTATTTTCTGGCGGTATCTTCCACGTCAAATATCGCGGTGGATATCCTGTTTGTAAAAGCTTTTCACATGGGCGTTGCCGGCGTAGCGTGGGCGACCTTTTTATGTCAGGGCGTCAGCTGCATTCTCGCCGTTTTAACAATATATATGCGATTGAAAAAAATTCCCTGCGATAAAAAACCGGCGTTGTTTGACGCCGGACTATTAAGAAAGATTGTGGTAATCGCCATACCGAGCATTCTCCAGCAAAGCTTTATCTCTATTGGAAATATCCTGATTCAAAGTGTCATCAACGGCTTTGGCGCCTCCGTCATGGCAGGATATTCCGCCGCCATAAAGCTGAACAATCTGGTTATTACCTCCTTCACCACAATCGGCAACGGTATTTCCAACTTTGCTGCGCAGAATCTGGGCGCCGGAAAATACAGCCGCTTAAAAGACGGCTTCAAAGCGGGGATTAAAATGGTATGGTGCCTGTGCGTTCCCTTTTGCGCCCTCTATATCTTCCTCGGAAAATACTTACTTCTTTTATTCATGGAAAAAGGCTCGACTGCCGCTATATTGACAGGACAGCAGATTTTATGGATTCTGTCTCCGTTTTATTTTGTCGTATCCGCAAAGTTGATCGCGGACGGCATTCTCCGGGGTATCAGCGCCATGCGGCAGTTTATGGCAGCCACCTTTACGGATTTGGCGCTGCGCGTGATTCTGGCATTTTTCCTGTCCGACCTGACACAGAGCGCTGTCGGTATCTGGTGCGCATGGCCTGTGGGCTGGACAATTGCTACGGCAATTTCTATCTTTTTTTACCAAAGGGAATGCCGGAAATTTCCGAAGTAACAGCTACATTTCCATGCTCGGAAAATTTACCGCAGTCAAAGCATATTCGGAATCGGATTTCATTTTACAAGCAGTACTCAGAATTTATACTGCATAAAGTTCCCGTTCTTCACAAATCCAAAATCCGTGTAAAGCAGTACGCCCATATCCGAAGCGGTAATCTGCACACAGCCGCAGCCATATGCCCTCGCCTCCTCCACCACGCGCGTCAATAAAGCCTTTGCGATTCCCTGTCTGCGGTATTCGTCAGCCGTATACATACTGGAAAGCAGACCAATCTTTCCACTGGGGCAACTGAAATACGGCGGTTTTTCCACAAAGGACATGCCGCTTGTGCCCACAATTTTCTCTCCGTCAACAGCCAGCCATGAGACAAACGTGCCGTCTGCCATATGCCGTTTATAATAATCAAGCAAAGCAGGCTTTAAGTCGATTTCCTCGGTTGCCCCCTCTTCCCGCAACTGGCAGATTCTCATTTCTATGAAAGTCTCCAAGTCGTTTTCTGTCAATTTTCTATACTGTACTGCCATGGTTATTTCCCCCTTCTATCCTGTACCCGCAAATATCGAGAATCCACTCACAAAACAGCGCATTCGCCCACGAAAACCATTCTCTCGTGTATTTCTCGGGGTCATCTACATACACACTCTCATGCATCATACCCGTTCCGGCATCCGTCTCCGACAGCATCCGTAAAATATCTTCTTTTTCCTTCTCGTCTGTCGAAGTCATTCCCTGCATAATAAGCGACAAATGCCAGACATAATTGACCGGCGTATGAGGACTGCCAATGCCACGGGCAAATTTCCCCCGATAATAATAGGGATTTGCTTCGCTCAGAATAAAGCGCCTCGTATTCTGCATCATTTCCCCATCACCCTGATAGCCCAAATAAGACAGGGAAAGCAGACTCGGAATATTGGCATCATCCATCAGATTGTACTGCCCGAAGCCGTCCACCTCGTAAGCATAGATTTTTCCGAAATCCTCTGTTTCTACGGTACCGTACTGCGCAATGCCTTTTTCAATCTGCTCTCTGAGACAGGACGCCTCCTTCTGCATCTGTTCATTATGATACACAATTTCCGCAATCTCTTCCAGATATTTTAACACAACCGCAGCAAACATATTGGAGGGAATCAGATAACCGTATGTGCAGGCATCGTCGCTGGGACGGAAGCCCGACCACGTCAATCCGATATTACCCTTAACCAATGCTCCTATTCCTTCCCTCGACAGCGTATCCGTGAAAACCGTACTTTTCCGCACAAACCGATAGGACGAGTTCTCCTCATGGTTCTGCTCACAACGAAAAGTCTGCAGAATCTTATCCGCTCCCTTTTGGAAATCCCCGTTAAACTGGCTGGTGCAGCCCGTATTTTTCCAGAGCAAATAAGCAAGCTGAATCGGATAACAGAGAGAATCCACCTCATACTTGCGCTCCCACAGCCAGTCATTTCGCTGTAAGTCATTCTTATCCCAGCAGGCGCCGTTCGCGGTTTCATTGAAAGCGTTGGCGTAAGGGTCGATATTGATATAAAAAAACTGCCTTCTCACCACTCCGGCAATCAGCTCTGCCAGCGCCGGGTCCTTCTTCGCAGGAATGAGGTAAGGTCGCATCTGCGCCGCCGAGTCCCGCAGCCACATGGCAGGGATATCCCCTGTGATTACATAGGTATCACCATTTGCAAGTTCCCAGACCGTCGTTTGCAGCGTATTAGAAAAACACGTTTCAAACAGGCGAAACAATTCGTCCCGCCCTTGTAGTTTTATCTTCATTTCCTGAATCAGATTGTCTATCGATTCCCACTTTCTTTGTTCTGCCATATTTATGTACCGCCCTTCCCGTTAACCGCCTGCAAGTTTATCATGGAAACAATCTGCTCCTGCATCTCTTCCACCGTCTCCACTCTTACCCTGTCGATTTTGTTTCTCGTTTCTTCAAAATCAATCTCTGGAAACAACTCTTCGCAAAATCGGTTCGTGTCGGGCGACGCCCCCATCAATGCTATAACAAGAGAATCCATGTCAAACTGTCCTAATATTTCTTTTAACTCTTTTTCGGGAATTGTTGTAATCTGTTCAAAATCTGCGATTCTCTGCGGCTGGATTTTTGGCTCTAAGATATCGTTAATCGAAATGCCATACAACTTAGATATCTTTAACAGAACATCCAAATCGGGAATCGTTACCCCCGTTTCCCACTTGGAAACTGCCTGTCTTGAAATATCCAATTTTTTTGCCAGCTCTTCCTGTGTATAGTTGTGGCTTTTACGGAGAAACTGTAAATATTTTGCTGTTAGATTTGTATTCATAATATAATGCTCCCTGCTCATTGCTTTCGCGAACATTATAACCTATAACCTAAAAATAGAAAAGAACCCGACAGGCGCAAAAAAGCAAACAAAAGGAGCCTCCTTTCCTAAAAAAATTTTTGAGGTGGATTGTATTTTTTATGTGTACAGCATATAATAAAAATGTGATTAGGACACACATAAATACCTATAAAAATGTGAGGATATACATTCATGGAACGATTGATTTTAAAAAAACTGCTGGATTGGAAAAATTCGCCTTATCGCAAACCGCTAATCTTAAAAGGTGTACGTCAGGTAGGTAAGACATGGATCCTCAAGGAATTTGGCAAATGTTATTATGAAAATACGGCTTACTTTAACTTCGATGAGAATGAAGAATATAAGCAATTTTTTGAGACTACTAAGGATGTAGACCGTATTTTACAGAATTTAATACTGGCAAGCGGTCAGAAAATTGTGCCGGAAAAGACACTGATTATTTTTGATGAGGTACAGGACTGCCCCAAAGTTATCAACTCCATGAAATATTTTTGCGAGAACGCTCCGCAGTACCACATTGCCTGTGCCGGTTCTTTGTTGGGAATTGCCTTGGCGAAGCCATCCTCCTTCCCGGTGGGCAAAGTTAACTTTATGCAGATTGATCCGATGACCTTCACGGAGTTTCTAGTTGCCAATGGCGATGAAAACCTTGCCGAATATCTTACAAGTATAGATACCCTTGAGCCGATTCCTGATGCTTTTTTTAATCCGCTTTACGAAAAATTGAAGATGTACTATGTCACTGGCGGTATGCCAGAACCCGTACTCATGTGGACGGAAGCGCGGGATGTTTCTGCTATGCAGGGAGCCTTGTCCGGAATTCTGCGCGCCTATGAGCATGACTTTGCAAAACATCCCAGCATTAACGAATTTCCAAAAATTTCTATGGTCTGGAAATCCATACCATCCCAGCTCGCAAGGGAAAATAAAAAGTTTCTCTATAAAGTTGTCAAAGAGGGCGCAAGAGCCCGTGAATATGAGGATGCATTACAGTGGCTGGTGGATGCCAGACTGGCGCATAAAATCTATCGCAGCACTGCTTCCGGTCTGCCGATGGCTGCTTATGATGATTTATCTGCATTCAAGATTTATCTGGTGGATGTGGGTCTGCTCCGCCGTCTGGCACAGTTGGCGCCTACAGCTTTCGGAGAGGGCAATCGCCTGTTCACTGAGTTTAAGGGCGCACTGACCGAAAACTTTGTGCTGCAAACATTGATTACACAATTTGAAGTGGCTCCCCGCTACTGGAGCCAAAATAACCCTCCTTATGAAGTGGATTTCCTCATTCAGCGGGAAAATGACATTTTTCCTGTGGAAGTCAAATCCGAAACCAATACAGCCAGTAAGAGCCTGAAGAAATTCAAAGAATTATTTCCGAGTCAAGTCAAGCTCCGTATTCGGTTTTCTCTGGAAAATTTGAAACTGGATAATGATGTGCTGAACATTCCTCTGTTTATGGCGGATCAGACTGATCGACTGATTGGATTGGCAGTTGAAAAACAAAATTAAATTTTACCAGTAAGATTTGTCTGCTCCCTCTTACTGCAAAATCGCCTGCTCCAGCACATACAGCGCCTTTTCGTTCTCCTCCAGACAGTGCGCCATCATCGCCTCATTGCCCCGATCTGCCAAAGACGTGGTATCCGCTCCCAGCTGGACGAAACAGATATAGTCATTAATTGTCTCAATGCGCGAGGCACGCGCTTTGCTTAAATTCTGCGGATAGTCTTTATTCTGCTCAATCAGCATATTTCTATAATTTTCAATCGCCTGTTCGATTGTCCCCACATAATCTTCTTTTGCATGAATAATAATCATCGTATCTATGTGCGCATCGAGAATCTGTCTCTCCGCCAGAAAATCCACATACATATCCTCCGTGATTCCTGTCAGTCTTTCCAGCTCCGCTGCCGATAAATTGACTTCTGGCCAGTAATTGTCCCCGAGAAGTTCTTTCACTTCCCCTTCCAGTTCGGGCAGGGTATAAAACTTTCCTTCTCCCTGACTCGTGTTCTCCCAGAAAAGCGGAAAATTTCCTGCCTCTACATCTTCTTTCCTTTGTTCCCTGACCGTTTCTCTCCCGTCTACCAAATCATCCTCCGACAACTCTTTACTGCCGCAGCCACATAGAAGAAAAAGGCTGCATAATGACATGATTATCCATATTTTACGCATACTATTTTTCATTGTATCCTCCGTTTTTCTTTTTTCGGGGCAATGACGAAGCCCCGACTTGTAAGCCTCAGCCGGATTTGCTATACTATAGCAGAAACAAGGATTGTCCTGCTTCGCACTATTATTTTTACCTGTATTTACAAAATTATGTAATTTCAGAGAGGAATTTCGGAAATTTATGCTGTTTAATTCCTATATTTTTATCTTCATATTTCTGCCCATTGCCTTGATTGGATGGTATGGTCTGAACAGGCTTGGACGATACAAGCTGGCAAGTCTTTTTCTGTCCGCCATGTCCCTGTGGTTTTACGCCTATTTTAATGTCCGTTATCTTGCCATTATCCTGTGTAGTATCGGACTCAACTATCTATTGAGCTTCGTTCTGGCACGGTTGCAGACCCAATGTCCTCCCACGGTTTTAAATGGTGACGAAAGCGATTCCACAGGCATCCGTACAGTTGGAGGCTTCCGGAAAAAAATTGCGCGTCGGGCGGGTCTTTTGGCTGGGCTTGTATTGAATCTGGGCATTTTATTTTATTTTAAATACTACGATTTCTTTATCGAAAATATTAATCTCTCCTTTCATACAGATTTTAATTTAAAACACATCCTGCTGCCCTTGGGCATCAGCTTTTTTACCTTCCAGCAAATGTCCTTCATTATCGACCGCGCGCTCGGCAGATGCGGACACTACGATTTTATTAATTATCTGACCTTCGTAACATTTTTCCCGCAGTTGATTGCGGGGCCCATCGTACTGCACAGCGAAATTATTCCCCAGTTTGAAGACCCCGAAAAACGTCGTTTCGACAGCGCCTCCTTTGCACGGGGCATTTATCTGTTTGTTTTGGGACTTTCCAAAAAGGTATTGTTAGCTGATACTTTCGGTCTGATGGCAAACTTTGGATTTGCGCAGACTTTCTCACTGGACGCGGTGTCTACGGTTTTTGTAATTCTCGCCTACAGTTTTGAATTGTACTTTGATTTCAGCGGCTATTCCGATATGGCAATCGGTCTGGGCAGGATGTTCCATGTGGAACTGCCTCTAAACTTTGACTCGCCATACCGCTCCTGCAGCATCAAGGAATTTTGGCAGCGGTGGCACATTACGCTGTCGCGGTTTTTTATTACCTATGTATATATTCCGTTGGGCGGCAGCCGAAAAGGGCGGGCGCGTATGCTCATCAACACTTTTATTGTCTTTCTGTTAAGCGGCCTCTGGCACGGCGCGGCTTGGACATATGTGGCGTGGGGCGCCATGCAGGGTCTGTTGGTGATGTTTGACAGTCTGGGCATAGTAGGCATCCGCGGCCGAAAAGAAAAGCGACCTTCCCGTTTTCACATTCCCGCACCTCTGGGCTGGGTTTTTACATTTACGCTTTTTAATCTCTCTCTTTTCTTTTTTAGAAGCAGCAGTATGCTGGCGGCGGGACAGCTTTTTAAAAACCTTTTGTCCGTAAATTGGAACGGTAAACTTTTTGAGATTGCAGCACAGCTTGATATTTCAGAAATATATGTGCTGAAACAGGCTTTGGAGCTGGCGGCTCCGACAGCAGTTAGTTACCTGTACTTGTTCGTTATGCTCGCCCTGTTTGTTCTGGCATTTTATCTGATTTTTCACAAAAATGCTTATGAGCGCGCAACCCACAACGAGCTGACCTCCGGCAGATGCTGGGGAATCTGTATTTTATTTATATGGTGCGTGATTTCTCTGTCGCAGGTGAGCACGTTCCTTTATTTTAATTTTTAGAAGGGGTACCTATGATTTCTGACAAAAAATTCATTCAATCTTTTTTTATAAGGGCGTTTATTCTCCTCGCAACGGTAATCGGCGCGGTTGTGCTTTTTGACCCGTTTTACCAGTATCACAAGCCCCTGCCCGGTCTGAAAGCAGTGCTGACGGACAAAGAATACCAATGTGTGGGAACGCTCAGAAACTTTAATTACAACGCACTGATTGTCGGCTCCTCTGTCTGTGAAAACTATAACAACGGCTGGTTTGATGAGGGTTTTGACTGCCAGACCATCAAAGCGATCCGCTCCTACGGCGCGACTGCGGATTTAAAAGTGCTGTTAGACATTGCCTATGAGAATCACGAGCTGGACTATGTTTTTTACAACATAGACCCCTCCTCCCTCTCCGCCAGCGACGAACCCACTTATGTCTCCACGGGTTGTCCGATGTACCTTTACGACAAAAACCATTTCAATGATTATCAGTACACTTTAAATAAAGATGTGCTGATGGAAAAGCTGCCCTATATGCTTGCCTTCTCTTTTATTGGGGACTATGACGAGGGCGATTCCTACAACTGGGCGCAGTGGAAATATTTCGGCGCGGATTTGGCGACAGGCATGTACGTAAGAAAGCCTTCCGTCGCACAGATGCAGCCGGAAACTGCAAATGCGGATGCTCTTGAAAAAAATATCGCTCTTTTGACAGAAATGGTGCAAACGCATCCGAATACGACATTTAAATTCTTTTTTTCTCCCTACTCTATGCTCTGGTGGGATAACGCCTATCGGTCGGGAGAGTTGGACTCGGTGATTTACAATGAAAAACAGGCAGTAAAAGCGCTGCTTGTCTACGACAATGTAGAAATCTATTATTATCAGGACGCGAAAGAGATTATTACCAATTTAGACCTTTACATGGACATGATTCATTTCTCGAAAGATATCAATTATTGGGTTTATGACAAGCTGGCAAAAGGGGAAGAGCGGCTGACTGTGGAAAATTACGAGGAACGGCTGGACGGTATGAAGGCTTTGTCGGACGAGATTGTAAAGAAAGAAATTCTCCGATTTTACAAAAATTAATATACCGTATCACCTCAGACCGCCTATAAGAAAAACCGAAAACACCCAAACAATAAAGCAAGTTGAAAACGGAATGCAAAGGAAATGAAATTTATTTTTAAAGAAACGTTACCCAATATAATAAAAAGAAAGGAATTTAGCGGATAATGAAATGTATCTCATGGAATGTGAACGGGCTCAGAGCCTGCATCGGAAAAGGTTTTTTAGATTTTTTCAAGAAAGCGGACGCGGATATTTTCTGCTTACAGGAAACCAAACTGCAGGCAGGGCAGATTACCCTCGAGCTGCCGGACTACCATCAATATTGGAACTATGCCGAAAAGAAAGGCTATTCCGGCACGGCTATCTTTTCAAAAGAAGAGGCGCTGCAAGTCACTTACGGCATCGGTGTGGAAGAACACGACCACGAGGGGCGCGTCATCACTTTAGAATACTCTGACTTTTATTTTGTTACCGTCTACACGCCCAATTCCCAGCGGGAGTTAACGCGTCTGGACTACCGCATGAAATGGGAGGACGATTTTCTCGCTTATTTAAAAAAATTGGAAGAATCAAAACCCGTTATCTTCTGCGGCGACCTGAACGTAGCGCACAAGGAAATCGACTTAAAAAACCCGAAAACCAACCGCAAGAACGCTGGATTTACGGATGAAGAACGGGGCAAATTCACGGCTTTGACAAATGCCGGATTTGTCGATACTTTTCGCCATCTTTATCCGGAATTAGAAGGCGCTTATTCGTGGTGGTCCTATCAGTTCCATGCCCGGGAGAAAAATGCGGGATGGCGTATCGACTATTTCCTCACCTCCGCAGCTTTGAAGGACAAACTGCAAGATGCGATGATTTACAGTGAGGTGATGGGGTCTGACCATTGTCCGGTGGGATTATTGATAAAGTAAAATACCGCGTAGCTATTCGCGCCCAGTTCACTGCACACAAAGGACACTTACAGAAAATCCACCGACTCCACCTTGTCCGACTTGGTGATAATCTCATAGATTTCCGTGTTTTCAATAGCTCTCTTTGTATGCAAAATGAGGTATGCCGATACACTATCCCCGATTTTGGAAGTGCTGATTTCCATGGAATCCACGGCGATATCAGCCGCTTTCAGGTCTTGTATAATCACATGCAGATACCGGCTCTCCTCCAAATCAATGATTACATTGCAGTAGCGGGAGTTTCTGGTGGCGAACCGTTCCACGAAGGGAAGCACATGCAGGCAGAACAGCATGACGAGAGTAATCAGCACGCCGCCTTCCACGAAACCGATACCCACGGCAAGTCCGATGGTGGCGCTTGCCCAGAGAGTCGCCGCCGTCGTCAAACCCCTGACCCGGTGGTTGGATATAATAATCGTGCCTACCCCCAGAAAACCCACACCGCTGATGACCTGCGCTGCCAGTCGATTCATATTGGCAAGCCCCGGGAAATGAATCTGGATATACTGTTCCGTCAGCATCACAAGCGTAGCGCCCAGACAGACCACCGTCATGGTTTTCGTGCCCGCGCCCCGGTGCTTCATGCCACGGTCCAAACCGATAATACCGCCAAGAATCATAGACGCTATGATTCGTATGATAAGATTTTGTGCCGTCCATTCCGAGAAATCACCGAATATCATATGTCTCTCCTCCAGTTCAGCCAGATCATATTTGTCTGATAAATCATGCTCGCATGAATTTACCAGATAAATAACGATCTGAGAGAACGCCCTTTCATGAGCCGATTGAGCTTGCGTAGCAACGGCAAACGCCGCAGGCGCGTTTTGCGAATGGGCGTGGGCTGAACAATTAAGTAAACAGATTTCGTATCGGGTTGACCTCCTTCGCCTCCTGCAGAATCATCTCCTGCTCCCCGACAAGATACGCCTCCAGCTTCTCGATCTCCTCCGCGCTGAAACCTTCCGCCTTCTCGATCTTACCGCCCGGCACGATTCCTTCCGCCCAGTCGCTGTCCCGCAGGAAGGAAACCCTTGCGAACGCCTTTCCTTCTTTATGAATCATGCTCGTCACAAGCATTTTGATATCATCCGAAAGAATCGGTGCCGCCGTTTCTTCCCGAAGTTCCGTATCTGCTATAATCACTTTCTTTGAAGTTGCCGACGACGCTTTTTCCGGCACCGCCATATTCCGCTCCTCCTCATCCGCAGTGATTACCCTCTTTAAAATTACTTTTCCGTCATCCATCTCCGCCATTTTCTTCACCCTTTACACAATCTAATTTTCTGATACAGTTTCTCCGCATATGTGAATCCGCAAAACAGAACTCACTGCCAGACAAAACTCCGTTTTTTAATATAATTTCAGTGTACCATATATTTTCGGTCACCCACACCCAAAAATTGGTCATTTACAACATTTTTTCTGAAAATAAAGGGCATTTTACAGATTATCATGTATACTTATCTTATAATAAACGGGGAAAAGCAGATGAAAACAGTGAAAATTGCGATATGTGATGACGAAACCGCCCTGCGCGAAACGCTGCGGCGAAAAATAGAAAAGCATTGTCAAAACGCCGGGATTACTTGCCAGATTTTCGACTTTGATTCGGGGGAAAGTCTTCTTGCGCTCCCTGCGGAAAGCGTTCCTGATATCCTCTTTCTGGACATCCAGATGCCCGGCAAAGACGGGATGCAGACAGCAAAAGAATTGCGCGGCAAAAAGCGGGATATCATTCTCATATTTGTGACAGCACTGTCAGAATATGTATACGAAGCCTTTGACGTAAACGCCTTTCACTATCTGGTCAAGCCTTTTGACGACGAAAAATTGTACGAAGTGCTGGACAACGCCCTGCGGCAATATGCGGAACAAACGGAAAAATCTGATCTGCAGCATCCCACAAAAAGGACAACATTCCGGCACAATCCAGCAGATCCGATAACAAACGCAAACAGCAAGAATAACCTAACTGCTCCCCATGTAATTCTTGTGAAACGGGGCGGTCTCTCCACAAAAGTATTACTCTCGGACATTATTTACGCGGAAGTTTTCAACCGCAAAGTCCTGCTTCACACAGTAAACGGCGATATTGAATATTACGGAAAGCTGACGGAGCTCTCCGAACAGACCGGGGCAGATTTTTACCGCACCCACCGCGCTTATTTGGTGAATCTGAAATATGTGGAAAAATACAATGCTGATACCGTATGGCTGGAAACGGATACCGTTCCCATGTCAAAAAAACAGTTCGCCGGGTTTGTGCGGCAGTATATGCAGTACATCAGCCGCACGAACGGCAGAGGAGTATGCCGATGAATGAGCTGCAGCAATATTATGAAATTTCAAGCCATATTTACTCGTTCATTACGATGCTGTTGACCACCTGCTGTTATGGTTCTCTGGTCAAACCGTTCCTCTCGGCTCAATCATCCTGCCGCCTGCAAAAATCGCGGGTGTGGCTGATCGCTGCAGCCTATGCCTGTATTATGCTGTTCCTGCACTATATGCCGTACTATATTAATGTCATACTCGCCTACTGCATCGGCATTTCCGGCGCGTTTCTTGTCATGTGCCTGCTCGACCCTGTGTATATCAACCAGAAACTTTTTATCTCCATTTCTTTCTTTAGTCTGCGCTGGCAGGCATGGCGCATTGTAGGTCAGATAGGGCATGTCTGGTCATCGCTCTATATCCGGTTTTTTACTGATAAGGGCGAAGTCTTCTGGTTCCGGCTCTTTTTATTAGACTGCGTGCGGGATGCACTGACAGGTTTTCTTCTTTTATACGGCAGTATACGGCTTTTAGTGAGAATTTATGGTAAAAAGCAGGAGCATATGAAAATGCGCGAGCTTTTAATTCTGCTCATTCCCTCCTTGTCCGGCATTTGCGCTTACACAATGATTCTTTTCTATTACAATGCGTACACAAGCGCACTCGAACAGGCGTCGTTGTCTGTAAAACTTGGTTATGAAATGCTGATTCTGCTCTATGCCCTCATCTGCTATGCGACAACCCTCGCCATCGTCTGGCTCTTCCGTCAGTGGAAAACCGAGCAGGAGGAAGACAGGCAGAAAGAAATATTTTCCAGACAAATGCAGGACCTGAAATCCCACATTACAGAGGCGGAACGTCTCTACAAGGACATGCGCGCCCTGCGCCACGACATGGGCAATCACCTGATGACCCTCAAACAGCTCTATGCACAGAGAGAATCTGAGGAAGCGGAAGCGTACGCGGCAACTCTGCAGGACCAGATGCAGGCGGCATCTTTCGGAATCACAAGCGGCAATCCCGTGACGGATGTGATTCTCGCCGACCGCAAAAAAGAGATGGAAGAAAAAGGCATTGCTTTTACCTGCAGCTTTCATTACCCTGCCGACAGTGAAATCAATGCCTTTGATATCAGTATTATATTAAACAACGGGCTTTCCAACGCCATTGAGGCGACCGAGCGGGAAAACACCCCCACGCCGCGCATTTTCCTCTCCTCCTACCGCAGGAAAAATATGTATATCATCGAAATCGCCAACAGCTTTACGGGCGAACTGGCAGCGGACGAACAGAGCGGACTTCCCGTCACCACAAAGGAAGGGGAGGGGCACGGCTTCGGTCTCAGCTCCATCCGCCACGCGGCGCGAAAGTATCTGGGCGATATCGAAATCTGCAGGGAAGTTTATGAGCAGGAGAAGTGCTGTGTGCTGCGGGTGATGTTACAAATAACCGTTTCGACTGCCTATAACAGCTTCAAAACGATCTAAAATTTTCCACAAATATTGTGGTGACGACCTGCGTTTATTCCAACACCGCATTCCCAATCCCATACTTTTCCGCCAGCGCGTGTATACTCCCATCCTCATACGCCGACCGAATAAAGGCATCCGCCTCCTTTGTCAGATCGGAACCCTTGCGGAAACCCACGCAGATTTTTTCGTCGTTGACAGCAATGGAAAATCCCAGCTGATCATACGCCTGCCCCGCGCCGGTGTTATACGCCGCCATGATGATGTCGATGACCGCCGCGTCCGCCTTTTTGTCCAGAACGCCCTGCAATGCTTCCTTCTGCGTCGCCCATGTGGTATAGCGGTATCTTGTCTCTTTCAAAAGCGCCTCCCCCGTGGATCCCGCCTCCACGGCAAAGAGCAGATGCTGGCATTCCTCTATGGACTGATACTGCCCGAGATTTTCCCCATACATCACCACCACTTGAGCGTTGGATAAATAGGGGCATGAGCAGGAAATGATTTCCTGTAACTCAGTCGTCATTGTCATGCCGTTCCAGATACAGTCGATTTCCCCTTGTTCCAACAATTCGGTCTTATCGTCCCAGTCAATTTCCTCCAGTTCCAGTGTGACGCCGATCCGCTCGGCAAAAGCTTTCGCCAGCTCGGCGTCAAAACCCGTCCATGCATCCCCGTCACGGTAATCCATCGGCGCAAAATCCGTGATACCCGCCACAAGCGTTCCCTTTGACTGTACATACGAAAGATCGGATCCTCCTTCTTCTAATTCGAGACTTACGCTCTCCTGCTTTTCGCCGCATCCGGCAGTCAGCAGCAGCGACACCATCGCCAGCCATGCGATATTCTTCCCTTTTCTTCTCATGAAGCTCTCACCCTTCTATCCCTTTTCATTTTCCCTTATACAGCTTGAACAACAGCCCGAACGCACCCGCCCCGCAGTTGATGGAAATAGCGGGCGATGCCTTCTGATAAATAACCCGCTCAAATGCAATCTTCTTCCTGACCATATTCTCAATTTCCTGCAGCTCCTCATAAGACAGCCCGGCGTACGTGATAAACAAAAGCCTTTTATCTATTCTGCCCGCATTTTGAAGCGCCGACGCAATGTACTTTTTCCACACCGTTTTCTGCGTCCCGATCATGACGGCTCCCACCGTCATTTTACTGTTTTTTAAAACAAGCACCGGATGCACCATAAACGCCCTGCATATTCTGTTAATCCGCGGGGAAATCCTTCCCGCGCGCAATAAATACTCGGTATCATCCACAATAAAGCTTGTTCTGACATAGGAGCGCATCTGCTGTATCCCCTTGATCACAGCCTCCTTTGACATGCCGTCCGCCGCATACGCCGCCGCCTGCAAAACAACAAAGCCCATGCCGCTGGACAGATGTCCGGTGTCGATCACTTCCACATTGTCAAAGCTTTTCGACGCCTCCAGCGCATTCTCATAGCCCTTGCTGACCTTTCCCGACATGGTCAGATGAATCACACACTGCGCTTTCGTCAGCTGCTCCGCAAAAAATGCCTCGTACTCGCCGATGCCCGGCGCTTCCGAGTGCGCGCGCCTGCCGTTTCTGATATAGGAGAGCACGCCGTCCGTTCCCGTCTCCTGTCCGTCTATAAATTCGCCGCCCTCCGTCACAACCCGATACGGCATAACGGCAACCCTCGCATTGTCTGTCATCTCACCCGGCAGATCGGAAACGCTGTCCGTAGAGATCAGCAGAAACTTCTTCTTTTTCGCATGCTCGACAAAGGGCGCCTGCACCACACCGAATGACTCCCTTCCCTCCGCCATCGTCACAAGCTCTCGCGGCAGATGCTTTAACAGCTCCGTCTCAAGCTGCCCACCGGTCACCGGCTTTGTCAGATAGCCGTCGAAGCCTTCCCTCTTATACAGCCTCTGGTTTTCCCCGCCCGCGTTCGCCGTCAGAACGACCACCGGCGTCTCCGGATTCAACCCGCCCGCCTGCTTGCGGATCTCATGCAGACACGCAATCCCGTCCATCTCCGGCATGAGGTGATCCATCAGGATGACGTCGTACCGGTTCTGCAGTGTTTTCTGCAGACATTCCGCTCCGCTGCCCGCGGTCTCCGTCTGCACCTTCGTATCCCGCAAAAGCTTTTCGGCAACCATCAGATTCGTCTCGTTATCGTCCACGATCAAAACACGGGCTCTGGGCGCCTCGAAGCTTCTTTTATAGAGTTTTCTCGCGTTCAGCGCATGACGCGCCTCGATGTCAATGTCCCCGAGTTCCTCCTCGGAAACGATTTCCTGCGGCAGCGTAATGACAAAGGTCGTCCCTTTCGTGTAGACGCTGTTTACCGAAATATCACCGCCCATAAGGTCTACCAGTTGTTTCACAATGGAAAGTCCGAGTCCCGTCCCCTCGATATGACGGTTTTTTTCCACATCCACTCTCTTGAAGGCACTGAACAGATAAGGCATGTTCTCCTTTTTAATGCCCATCCCCGTGTCCGCCACCGAATAGACGATCTGCATGCGCCCGTGCTCCTGTCTCCGGCACTGAATGGAGAGGGTCACTGCACCCTCCGCGGTATATTTCACCGCGTTGTTCAGCACGTTGATCAATATCTGCTTGATCCGCACCTCATCACCCAGAAGCTGTGCAGGTATTTTCCGATCGACATCGATATGAAATTCCAGCCCCTTCTCCTTCGCCCGCACCCAGATCATGTTGACGATGTCCGACAGCATGGCGCCCACGTCATAGCTGACAGGCACAATATCCATTTTCCCCGATTCTATCTTTGACATGTCCAAAATGTCGTTGATCAGTGCGAGCAGCATTTTGCCGGCTGTCTGGATGTCCCTTGCGTCCGAAGCGATCTCATCCGACGTGGTCTCCCGCAGAATCATTTCATTTAGCCCGATGATCGTATTGATCGGGGTTCGTATCTCATGGCTCATACTGGAAAAAAACCGGTTCTGCGCTTGATTCAGCTCCTCAATTTCCCGCTTCTGCTGCTGCGCCGTTCTGTTCGCAGAACGGTAAATGGCATTCTGAAACAGGATCATGCCGCAGGTAATCGCCGAGACCATTGTCAGGGACAGCACCACGTCCGTATACGCCATCTCAACGGTATGCGCGGCGGGCAGGGAAGGATAAAGATACGACAGCAGGTAACACCCCCAGCTTACAATCAATCCGGTGACCAGCAGTACATATTTAGCCTTTTTCTCAACAATCAGCGCCACGAATACAAAGGCGAGCAGAAACCAGCTTGATCCGCCCCCGTAAAGCCCGCCCGTGGTCAGATAGTTATAGGGCATCACCAGATACACGAGAAGTCCGCCGATGATGACGGCTCCCACCTGTATCTTGCGATAATGGATGGAAAAATAAGTAATACCAAACAGAATGATAAAGCCCAGTATCATGCCGATATAATTGACCGCGCCCTCTCCAAGCGCAACCGTCAGAACAACGGTGATCCCCATGCCGATCAGCCCGACTAACGTCAACAGGCGAAACAGCCGCTCCTGCAGTGAAACGCCGGAGTCTCTTATGGGATCGATTATCTTCTTAATATTGATCATGCTTCACCATCCCCCACATTGCACAACAGCGTTTTCACTTTCTCCAACGCCGCTGTTATCTCAAAATCGTCGATATCCCGCCCGGCTTTCTCCAGAAGTCCGGCGACAGGTTCTCCATTATATACAAAGCCGCTCAACGCCTCTATCAGGTTCTTTGCCTTCTCCGCCTCGAATGTATTCAGACTGTTTTGTATTTCATTAAGCCTCTTTTGAAACGCAGACGCAGAGATTTCCTGATACTCTTTCTGTGCTCCTTCTTCGTCCTCCTCCCCGAAAATATCCCGTATGCGCTGCACCGTCTCCCGATATGCTGTCAGCAGCTTTTCATGATGCATTTCGATATATGCCGCGTCCGCTTTTTTCGCCGCATCCTCCAGACCTTTCGCCAGATCGGAAAGGGCGTCCGCCCCTGTCATGCGCGCCGTGCTCTTCAATGCATGCACCAAAATACAATAGTTCTCCCAATCCTTCTGTCCGAAAAATCTATCAATCTCCTCCTGTTTTTTGTCCGCGTCTGCTGCAAATTTCAGTAACAGCTCATCATAAAACGCCGTGTTGTTCATGCAATACTGCAGACCGTTTTTTGTATGTATCCCCGCTTCCTCCAAGAGATCTGCCCTCTCCCAGTCAGATGCTGCCTGTTCCTGCTGCCCGTCATGCGGTTCGCTGTCCAAAGATTCTTTGTTCTGCCCCGCCCGGTAATCTTTATCTACATACCGGATCGCCGACTTCGGCAGCACATTTCTGAGAACGCGCTCAAGTTCCACCATCTCAATTGGCTTCGAGACAAATTCGTCAAAACCTTCCTCGAAAAACATCTCTCTTGCGCCGCTGACGGCATTAGCGGTAAAAGCAACAATTGTTGCCGTTTTCTCAGAGTCCGCCAGCAGTCTGCGCAGCCGTTTTAACGTCTCCACGCCGTCCATCTCCGGCATCATATGATCGAGAAAAATCAGATCAAAATCTTCCCTCTCACTGAGCGCAAGCGCCTCCATTCCGCTGTGCACCGTCTTTACCTGCATTTCATATTCCTTAAAAATCCCCTCCGCAACCATCAGATTCATCGGCTCGTCATCCACCACAAGCACCTTTACATCCGGACAGAGCATTCGTTTTTGTGCAAAAAACAATTCATCCCGCACCGTTTCCACATTCAGCATATTCGCGATCGGCAGGCAGTAAAACGGTTTCCGAAGAAGCTTTGTCCTCGTATGTACAGGCAGGACAAAATGCGAATCCGCCGCCACGATCACTGTCATTCTCTCAGCCAGCTCCTCAAAAAATGCACTGCTCTCCCCATACTCCTCCGCACCGATAAACAGATGGGTAATCTGGTACACGCCTGCCAGCGCCTTCAATTCGTCCAGACGAAATACCCTGTGTATGGAAACATCCATACCCTCGATCATATGGGTAATCATTTCATTATAATAGTTTCTCACCTCGGGAACCTCATACTTCTCCGGCTTCAAAAAGCACGCCAGACATAGCCGCTCCCGGTTTTCCAAAGCGATCAGCGGTCTATTATCCGCTATCTTTTGCGGAATGCTCACGGACACACGGGTGCCGACGCCCTCTTCACTGGAAATCTGCATAAAGCCTTCCATGTAGGAGACCAGTCCCGCCACAATCGGAAGCCCTAACCCCAGACCTCCCGCCCTTCGGTTTCTCCCGGCTTCTTTTTGATAGAAGCCTTCCGTAATTTTTTCAAGATCTTCACCGGAGATACCCTCCCCGGTATCGCTGACGGTAATGCATAAATTTACGCCGTAGTCTTTCGGCAGCGCATGGATTCTGACACAGACACCGCCCTTCTGGGTAAACTTGAGGGCATTGTTTACCAGATGTCTGAGAATCTTCTTCACCTTTTTTCCGTCCCCGAGAAGGACGGCAGGCATCGCCGCATCCAGATCAAAAATCAGCTCCGGCATATACTCCCTCTCCTGCATCTGATTTTCGCTGATCACATCATTGACAATGGAGGATATCATATAAGCCTCCCCGCTGACAGTGATCTTCTCATTGTTGATCTCCGTATAATCCAAAATATCTTCAATCTGACCAAACAGTCTCTGCCCCGCCATCTGTATCGTAAAAATATCTTTCTTTTTTCCCGCATCCTCCTCATTCTTCAGCATAACCGACGAGATTCCCGTCACCGCGTTGATCGGCGTGCGCAGCTCATGGGACACATTTGCGAGAAAGTCTTCCGTCCTCTTATTGATTTCCGCCAGCCGCGCAATCATGTCCTCCGTCGTCTTTCTCTCACGAACCTGTCTTAGCACCATAATCTTTAACAGCCATCCCGCCATATACACGAGCATGAGATGGAGAAGCAGTCTTGTGACAAAAAGCGGCGTATCTTCCGCAAAACCATCCGTCACAAAGAAAAAATCGTACGCCATCGTCAAATAATATGTAAACATACATATTTTGACGGTGCTGTACTTCTCTGTGAAGGAATACAGCACCATCAGCGTTATCATGACCGGCGCCAGATCAAACATACTGGTCTCATGAATCCCATAAAAGAAAAATACAAGCATCATCAGGATCGTGTAGATGTCCAGTCTGACAGCCATCGGCAGCCTGTCTCTGATATGTAATGTCCAACCTGCGATCACACCGATCGGCAAAAGTACGACCGCCCACGTCTCCCACCCCAAAAGCAGGGATTCCCCGATCAGCACGCACGATAAGATGGTATAACAAAGCAGTATTAAAAGCTGCGCCGCTCTCTGTTTTTCCTGATTATCCATTTTCTCTCCTCTATTTTTATCTTTCCCGCATCTGATATTCCTTATCGTCATCGATCATGCCGAGCGCGATCTCTGTCATCACGGGGTCAAACTGTGTTCCCCTTCCCTTCTCAATCTCCCCGCGGACAACTTCCTGTGGCAATACATCGCGATAACTTCTCCGCGAGCTCATGGCGTCATAGGCGTCCGCCACCGCAATGATCCGGGCTTCTAACGGAATCTCTTCCCCCGCAATACCATCCGGATATCCCTTGCCGTCATAGCGCTCGTGATGCCATCTGGCGCCGGTGATCAGCTTGGGAAAATCCTTGATGTTTTTCAATATCCTTGCACCCATGACCGGATGGTTTTTGATCACCGAATACTCCTCCTCCGTCAAGTGCGCCGGTTTGTTGATAATGGCATCGGGCACTCCGATTTTTCCCACGTCATGCAAAAGCCCCATCATATAAATGTCATTCTGCGTTTCTCCCGAAAGCCCCGCGCGGCGCGCAATCTCTCTGGAATATTCCGCCACCCGCAGGGAATGCCCGTTTGTGTAAGTATCTTTCGCGTCCACCGCACCGGACAGCGCTTTTACGATCTGCATGGATATCCGCTCCAGCTTTTCATGCTGCGCCGCAATCTCCTGCGTCTTCTTTAGTACCTCGCGCTCCAAATCCGCTTGTAAGCGGCTCAAATCTATGGTGTGCCGCACGCGCAGCAAAAGCACCTCCGGCACAAAAGGTTTTTTGATAAAATCCTGCGCCCCCAGCTCCAAGCCCCTCTTTTCGGTATTGCTGTCGTCGTCCGCCGTCAGAAAGATAACCGGAATATCCGCCGCCGCCTTTTCCCGAATCGCCTGCATAGTCTGAAATCCGTCCATTCCGGGCATATGTACATCCAAAAGGATCAGATCCGGTCTGTTTTCCCGCAGAAACTGCACGGCATCGCCGCCCGCCTTCAGACAGCTCACGCGCATCTGCACCCCGCCCAATATATAGCTCGCCATCTTTAAATTCGACGTGTCATCGTCAACTACCAAAATCCAATCGTTCATTGTGTTCTCCTTACTCATTACAGCTTTCGTTCGGACACTCGTCTCTGTGAACATATAATTTCAGTCTACAGATTTGCCCGCCTTTTTCTATAGTATTGGCACGAATTGTTAAAATCCGTCCCGAATTGTAGCTCTCGCTTTTCCCGTTGTTTTATGCTATGATGTTGCGTAGATATTTTTCAGAATAAAGAGGGATTTCCATGCGAATCGCTATTGTAGATGATATTGCTTCAGAACGGAATATGCTAAAAACGGAGCTGGATGCCCAGCTTGCCCGCCTCTTTCTTGACGCCGCAATTTCCTCTTTTTGCTGTGGCACGGACTTTCTCTGTGCCGCCGAAAAGGAGCGGTTTGACCTTGTGTTCCTTGACATTTATATGGGAAAGGAAAACGGTATAGATACGGCAGAACGTCTGCGCTACTTCGATCCGGATTGTCTGCTCGTATTCACCACCACATCCCGCGACCATGCGCTGGAGGGTTTTCGCGTCCGAGCGTTACACTATCTGGTGAAGCCGTATCAGACAGCAGACCTTGCCGCACTGTTTGATGAGATTGTAAAACGCTTTTCCATAACGGATAAGTATATCGAGATAAATACCACAGGCGGCGTCCACCGGCTCCGCTTTCAGGATATCCTGTATGCAGAGCATTACAAACACCAGATTTATATTTACGGCGCAGACGGGAAGAAGTATGTGACGCGCCGGACGTTTCGGGAATTTACGGACGCCCTTACGGACGAACGTTTTTTCCTGTGCAGCCGGGGCGTTCTTGTCAACATGGAACATGCGGAGGATTTTGACGGCATGGATTTCATCCTGAAAGGCGGGAAAAAGGTTCCGGTCAGCCGCAGCCTTGCCAAAGCCGCACATACCGCCTTCGGTGATTATTTGTTCAAAGATTTCAAATATTCCGAAAGGAGGAATTGATATGGAGTTTATGGTTTTCCTGCCGGGTATGCTGCTTGCCTATTTCCCTGTAAAACAATATCTGCGGCTGCGTCCTGCCAAACTGGCGGCTGTAACAGCCCCTCTTATCCTTCTTTTGTGCCTTGCCGGGGAAACTGTACGCCGTTTTTTCCATATTAATATCCTCTGGCTGTTTTTTCCTGCCGCCACCGTCATGGGCGTCTTCTATGTACATACAGTCAAGATCACGCGCTGGAAATCCGTCAGTGTCTTTCTTTCCATATGCGGTGTGTTTTCCTGCCTCGGAAACGCCGCCATCGGATTAAGCGGCGAGACCACGCCTCCATTTCCCCCGCGCACTACCGCCCTCTGGTTTTTTATGTGCTGTGCCCTCTCAGCCGCAGCATGGCATTCCGCCACCCATGCCGCAAGGCAGCTTCTGGAGGATGATGCCTTTGCGCCGACATGGTATGTGTTCTGGATACTGCCTGCCGTATTTATCAGTCTGAACCTTTTCATCATGCCGAGGAATCCGGGCATTTTAGAGCAGGGGCGGCTCCGGCGGATCTACATTTTTATCAGCCTCGTGTTCCTTGTCCTGCTCCTTTTATCCTACCTGTTTTTCTACCACATGGCTTCCAGCTTAAACCGCATTGACCGCCTGCGGCTGGAAAACCAGTTCCTGTCCATGCAGCAGGCACGATATGACAGTCTCCTTACCACTACCAGACAGATCCGGCAGGCCAGACACGATCTGCGCCACCATTTTCATGTCCTGCAGGGCTTTGCCGCACAGGCGAGCTGGGATTCCCTCGCCGCATACCTTGACGAAGTACAGGGCAGCATCCCGAGTGGAGATTTAGGGCTGTGTGAAAATACCGCCGTAGACAATGTGGCGGGCTATTTTTCCATACGCTGCAAAGAATGCGGCATTCCGGTTACTTTTGCGCTCAATCTGCCCTTGAAGCTTCCAGTGCCGGAAAGCGATCTGTGTTCCGTACTGTCCAACCTCTTAGAAAATGCGATAGAAGCCGGTATTAAAACCGCACCCGAAAGGCGACAGATCAAAGTGCAGGCACATCTCCATTCCGATCATATGGTACTGTTGTCCGTGGAAAATGCTTATGACGGAAAAATCCGGGAAAAGAACGGTGTATTTCTTTCATCCAAGCGTCCGGGGGAAGGTGTAGGCTTGCAGGCCGTCCGCCATACCGCAGAAAAGAACGGCGGGTATGTCCGGTTCCACTATGGGGACGGTGTATTTACAGCCAATGTGATCTTACGGAGCGGGGATTGAACCTCCCCGCCCGCAAAAAAGAAAAATATAATTTATTTGAATCTTTTTATCAGCTCCTGCACCTCGTTCATACTGGGCATCACCCGCAGCGCCCCCTTGCGGGTCGTAATTATGGACGCCGCCGCATTGGCGAAGACCAGCATTTCCCGCAGGCTGTTCTCGTCAAATCCATCCAAGCCGCACTACAGTACATAGTGCAGACAGCAGGCGCCGAAGGTGTCACCCGCCCCTGTCGTCTCTATCGTATTTTCCTGTAAAAACGGCGCAACCTCCACGCGCAAATCTTTGTAATAAGCGCGGCTCCCTTCTTTTCCCATGGACAATACAATGAGCGGAATGTCATACTGCTCCCGCAGCTTGCGGATACCGGCGTCGAAATCCTCTTCTCCGGTGAACCACCGGATCTCGTTGTCGGAAATTTTCAGGAAATCACACTTGGAAAGCCCGTAAGCCGTCTGCTCTTTCGCATCATCCAGAGAGTTCCACAGAGGCTCTCGCAGATTCTGGTCAAAGGAGAGAACCGCCCCTGCTGCCTTTGCCGTCTCCACCGCCTTCTTCGTCGCCCGTCTGACTTCCTCGTGGGTCATGGACAATGTACCAAAGTGAAAGATCTTCGTGTCCCGCAAAATATCCTCGTTTACTTCGTCCTCCCGGAGCATCATGTCCGCGCCGGGATTTCTGTAAAAGGAAAAGTCCCTGTCCCCGTCCGGAAAAGTCTCCACAAACGCCAGAGTCGTCCTGATGTCCTTATCCGTCACCAGATTGGAAACGTCAATTCCTGTCTCCGCCACAATCTCCTTGAGACGGTTTCCGAAAATATCTTGTCCCACTTTGCCGATAAACGCGGTCTTTCTCTCCAGTTTTGCCAGCATAGCGAGCACGTTGCAGGGCGCGCCGCCGGGATTCGCCTCATAAATAGGGTTCCCCTGTCCACTGACGCCATTTTCCGTAAAGTCAATCAGCAGCTCTCCAAGCGCAGTCACATCATATCTTTTCATACCTTGTTCCTTCCTATTTTCACACTAATTCAGTGTATACTTCACAACATCCATCGTCACATCGCCATCCGCAAAGAAGGAGATGCCGTCCGCCGCAAGGTCCGTATATAAAGTGGCGCTCAGCACATACGCACCGTCGTTCACGAACACTTCCACACTAAATCTGTCCAGTATGATCCGCATCTTTATATTACCATCTTTGTTGCGCACTTGGCAACGGCGCTGATGAATAATGGCACGCCTTGACCCCGAAAATTTTCTGTCAATCTTGACGATGGATTCGTACGGTCTGAAACTGACGGAAGTGTGGTACGTATCGTTCTGCGCAAACCGCACCGCAAACTTGTGATAAATATTTTCCGCATCCGCAGGGCGCAGCGTCACTTCCATATCCACCTTCCTGCCCTCCACCCCGGCAAGCTTCACCACATCATGGAAAGTCACGTTCTCATGCCGCACCTCTTCCCTCCGCAGGTTCTCTATCTCGCGCACAGGATTCTGATACAGTCTGCCGTCACGTATCGACAATTCTCTCGGCAGGCTCATCTGCCCAAACCACGGCTGATCGGGCGCATGGAGATTACAGGTATCCCAGTTCTGCATCCACCCGACCATCACTCTCCTGCCGTCCGGCGTAAGCAGCGTCTGTGTCGCGTAGAAATCAATCCCGTAATCTATCGCCTGATTGTGTTCCTCCGTGAAGGTATCGCTCTCCTTATCGTAGGAACCAATCAAACATAAAGTGCCGTTTCCGTTGTGATACTCAAAGCCCTGCGGCAGCATATCCATCGGGCTTGTGAGCAGCACGCCCTTGCCGTCCAGCTCAAAGAAGTCCGGGCATTCCCACATCATACCGTAACGTTTATTGTTCGCCGCCAGTATTTTTTCATACTTCCACCTAAATCCGTCCTCGCTGCTGAAGAGAAGAATCTGTCCGTCCCTCTCAGGCGTGCAGTTTCCAACGACACAGCGGTAGGTCCCGTCAGCCGCCTTCCAGATCTTGGGATCGCGGAAGTCAAACTTGCTCCCGTTATCCGGCAGATCCTCCTTTGTGAGCACCGGGTTGCCAGCATACTTTTCATAGTCCACGCCGTCGCCCACCGCAAGACACTGTGTCTGCACGTCGCGCATACTGCCGTCCGGCTGCGTCTCCCTGACTACACCCGTATAAATCAACAGCTGCCGACCGTCCGGCAGGACTGCCGCGCTGCCCGAAAAGCAGCCGTCCCTGTCAAAGTCCGCGTCCGGCGCAAGCGCTGCCGGCAGGTACTCCCAATGCAGCAAATCCTTGCTCACCGCATGACCCCAGTGCATCGGTCCCCAATGGGAATCGTAGGGATTGTACTGATAAAACAGATGGTATTCTCCCTTGTAATAAGAGAACCCGTTGGGATCGTTCATCCATCCCACTCTTGCCGCCAGATGAAATCCCGGGCGGTTCTCGCTACCGATTTTTTTCTCCATTGTCTCTTCATATTTTCTGGCGTCACGTAACGTCTGGCTTATCATAAGATACCTCCATACCCAATCTTTTTACAATCCTACTCGCCTGTCATTTCTCACTCTTTGTTCTCCGCTTATCTTTATGGATATTATTCTGCGGAGATTTTGCCGGAATAACGGTCATACGCATTCTGATATACAGTCAACAACTTCTCCATGCCGCACTTCTTAGTCAAATGCTCGATATAGGCGTTCCACTCCTCATCCGTGGGACCGCCGTTCTTGATCCACAGACCCTCCTGCTCGGAAACCGCGCTCTCGAAGTTCGCCTTATACCAGTCGATATCGTCCAGCTCTCTTCCCGTAAACACACAGTCCACCGGATAAGTCGCGGTATCGTCCACACAGGGCATCCAGAAATCATATAAATCTGTCAACCGCTCAATGGCGCGATCCTCCATCTTGAAGGTGGTCTGATAGTAATCGCTGAGAATCAGCTTGGGTCCTGCCACTTCGCATTCGCCCTTCAACTCGCCGGAGCTTTTTCCATACTTCTCCTGACTTTCCTCATCAGAAATACTCAGCCATACGCCCTCTTCGTCCTGTCCTGTAAAATAGGTGCCAATCGGACCATACTGCAGCTGCATCACAATCTCGGGATCGTACCATTTATCATAAAATTTTAAAAGATTTGCCGGGCTTTTGCAAGCTTTCGTAATATTGAGCTGCCCGCTGTTGATACCGCCACCAGTGCGGATTGTGACGTTGTGCGTGCCGTCGGGTCCGTCGAGAATGGGCAAAAACACATAGTCCTTTGCGTAATCTCCCATCAGTTCCTCAATGTACCACCATGTAGATACACCCACATAGCCCTGTGAGCACTTGGAAATCAACTGCGTATCCGTCTGGCTGAACATCTCCACATCCATCAGCCCCTCGGCATACCAGTCATGGAAATAGCTGACCGCCTGCCGGTACTGGTCCGTGACGCACATAAATTCTACCGTCCCGTCGTCCTTTAAGACAAGATCGTTGCAGACGTCATTGGGCCAGTTCGTAAACCCGAAACCTGCGTAGAAAATATTCTGTCCCCAGCACCACTGGTCGAAGCCTGTGCTCATGGGTATCGTGCTGCCCGGCGCATTTCCATAATACTTCGCGCTCATATCGTTATCCTTGAATGCTTTTAACGCCGCATGAAGCTCCTCCAATGTGGTGGGCACGGGAAGTCCCAGATCATCCAGCCACGCTTTATTGATCATGGAAAACTGCGGAACGGAGTAAATACTGTAATCCTCCGGCGCGCCGATTCCCGCCGTCCCCATGCGCTCTCCCGCCGGAAGCCCGTAGATATAGCCGTCATCCATCGTGATCGCGCTGCGGATATCCGGGTTTTCATCAAGGATTTTGCTTAAGTTCGGCATATACTCTTCCGTCAGATAGGGCGTCAAGTCAATAAATGTGCCGTCGTCCCCGTAGCGCGAAATATCATAGTTGCTGAATCCCACCCCCATAAAGGCGTCCGGCAGCTCGCCGCCCGCAATGCGGATATTCACCTGCTCCGCAAGAGATTCCTTCATGGTAGTCCAGTCGATGCTGATGCCCGCCTCCTGCTGCAGCTGGTTTAATACCACGTTATCGTCATATCCCGGACTCAGTGCGCTCTGGGCACCCATAATGGCAAACTGTGTCTGGGATGTATCTGGATTTGCCACACCTTTTTCATGGTGACCGTAGTTCTGGTTCCCGCACGCCGTCACTGACAGGGCAATTCCCGCTGTAAGCGCACAGGTCAGGATTCTTTTTTCCAGGTAAAAACTTCTATTTTTCTTCAACATATTCATCCTCCATGTCAGAACCTCAGATTGCTGATAAAAACCTCAAACCATCAGACTTACTCTTTCCGTTATCTTCTTTTGCCGTCAGCCTTTCACCGCGCCAGCCATAAACCCTTTTTCAAAATACTTCTGTACAAACGGATAAATAATCAGCATAGGCAGCGCCGCGATAATGATGGAGGAAAACTTAATCATCTCCGTCATCTTGTTCAGTTCCGCAAACCCGCCCGATATGGTGCTCGCCTGACTGGCGCTGGCGGAACTTTTAATCAATATGTTTCTCAGCACAAGGGGCAGAGGCGCTTTATTCGGGGACGGCAGATAGATCATGGATGTAAACCAGTCGTTCCAGTATGCCACCATGCTGAATACCACCATAACCGCCATGATGGAACGGCTCAAAGGCACTACAATCTTAATGAATGTCGTCCATTTGGACGCGCCGTCTATATTGGCTGCCTCAATCATCTCTTTCGGTATACTGTTCTCAAAGAAATTCCTCACGATGATCAGATTGCCGACCGCCACACCGCCCGGAAGGAAGAGTGCCCACATGCTGTTAATCAGCCCTGTCTCCTTCACAACGAGATAGGTAGGAACCATCCCGCCGCCAAAATACATGGTAATGATAAAAAAGATACTGAAAAATTTCCGTCCCGGCAGATCTTTCACGCTTAAGGGATATGCCGCCAGATAGAGCATAACCACAGAGAACACCGTGCCGATAATCGTATACTTAAAACTGTTAAAGAGTCCAAGCAGGATACCGGGGTCGGCAAACACCGATTTGTACCCGTCCAATGTAAACTGACTCGGCAGAAGAAACGTCTTTCCTGCATACACATCGTAAGGGTTGGACACGGAGGCAATCAGCACATAATAGAGCGGATAAGCTACAATCAACAGAATTATGCTGCAGAGAACCACCAGAATGATATCGCTGCTCTTTTCGGAAAGTCCTGTCAGCTTTCCCGATTTTGTATTTTTTCCCATGCTGCACCTCCTATATGAAACTCGTGTCTTCCGATATCCGATTTGCCACTTTATTTACCGCGATCAGTAAAATAATGTTGATTACCGTGTTAAACAGTCCCACCGCCGTGGAATAACTGTACTTGGCGCGCTCGATACCTTGTTGATAAACGTAAACCGCTATGACGTCACTCGCCGCTTTGTTCAAGTCTGTCTGCAGGAGCCATACTTTTTCAAAACCTACGTTCATCAGACCGCCCACGCTCATAATCAGATTCAGAACCATAATAGGCGCTAACTCCGGTATGTCGATATGGATGATCCGCTGGAACAAAGACGCGCCGTCCACCTTCGCCGCCTCGTAAAGCGACGTATCCACGTTTGCCAGCGTCGCCATGTAGACGATAATGCCCCATCCCGCGTCCTGCCAGATGCCCGACGCGATGTAGATCGTGCGGAAGGCGGAAGACTCTGTCAGGAAATCTATGGACGTGCCCGCAATCAGGTTAATCAAACCACCCGAAGGGCTTAAGAAAATACGAATCATACCGCAGATGACCATTGTGGAAATAAAGTGCGGCGCGTAGAGCACTGTCTGGGTAATTCTCTTAAAACGGTGAAACCGCATTTGGTTCATCATCAGCGCCAAAATAATCGGAATCGGAAATCCCCACAGCAGGCTGTACAGGCTTAACAGTATTGTATTCTTCATCATGCGCCAGAAGGTCGGTGCGCTGAAAAACCGAAGGAACCACTCAAGACCGACCCACTCACTTCCCATGAATCCTTTACTCGCCTTGTAATCCCGAAAGGCAATCTGTATGCCGTACATGGGTATGTACTTATAGATAATTGTCAAAACTACGGGAACCAAAAGCATCAGATATAACTGCCAGTTATCCTTGATGCGCCTTCCGAGAGGTTTCCCTCCCGACATTACCGCCGGTTTTGCCGCTGCCGACTTATTTCTGCTCATGTTTTATCTCCTCCCTCTTCACGCAGCTTGTGATTGTGTGTCCTTTGTTTCGTGAAACGTTATTTCATCTTTTATCCAAATACTAGCACCATTTAAAAACTCAGTCAACATATTTCTGCTATTTTCTTGTCATTCTTTATATATTTTGTTATTTTATACGAATCTTATTATGCAGATTTGTGCGTTTTACATATGATAATTTCATATAACGTTTCATATATCGTTTCATTTTTGGCTTTACACAACCATTTTTTTCCTTTATAATGACAGTATATAAAGTAAATTTTCTGCTGCGGCAGCCGGATTTCCACCTAAATTCCCTGTCCGGCTGTCTGTTTATCAAGTAGATTTCATGAAGTTTCACAGTGTGAGAAGTACTTCTAAAACTCAGCAGCATAAGCTGTCTCGTTAAGAAGTACGGGATTTGCGGAGCAAATCCGCCTCACCACGGGAGAATGCCTAAAATGCGGCATTCTCCGCATTGATTTGAATGACAGCAGAATCATAAAGATTATCATGAAACAGAAAAGAGGGTGCTATGAAATCAGAACATTCCGTTCCTACGATGAAAGATGTGGCGAGAGAAGCCGGCGTTGCGCTGGGAACCGTATCAAAAGTAGTAAACGGCATTCCCGTCGGAGAATCTTACAGACTCCGCGTGGAAGAGGCGATCAAAAAATTAAATTACCAAGTTAACAGCTACGCGCAGGGACTAAAAGCGAACAAAACCTACACTGCCGCCCTTTTACTCCCCAACACGGAGGATCCCTTTTTCGCCTCCCTCGCATACTACATCAATCTCGCTCTCCTGAAACGCAAATATCGTATGCTGCTGTGCTGCACTGTCAACTCTGATCAAGAACAGGAATACATCACCATGGCGCAGCAGAATAAAGTGGACGGCATCATCGGGCTGACCTACAACCCAAATCTGCAGATTGAGGAAAATACTCCCTTCGTCGCAATTGACCGCTCCATGGGATCCAAAATCCCCTGTGTAGCGAGCGACAATTTTGCCGGCGGACAGCTTGCCGCGGAGAAGCTGGCGAACCTTGGCTGTACCAACGTCGCCTTTTTGCGTATCGGCTCCTCACTGGACAACGAGCCTAACAAGCGCAAGGCCGGTTTTGAAAACGGCTGCCTCTCAAGGGGACTTTCCTATGAAATGAAAATACTGAACGACGGGGAACCCTTTGAAGAGTTTACACAGTTTCTCTCCGAACATATTCACGACGGCAGACTTTCTTTTGACGGGATTTTCTGTGTGACGGACAGGCTGGCTTATCTTATTATAAAGACGCTCCGTCAGTTAAACCTGCGCGTCCCGAAGGACGTACAGGTGATCGGCTTTGACGGTATCCGGGTTTTCCCGGGAACAGAGTATGTCTGCTCCACCATTGTGCAGCCCGTGCCGGAAATCGCCGAAATGTGCGTCAATCTTCTTTTGCAGGAAAATATGTCCGCCAAACCGCCGCTCGTCTGCCTGCCGGTCACCTATGCAAACGGCGGGACCACCCGAGAAGACGAAATAAAACAGGATTGACAGATACACCCCGTTTAGAAGGCAGGGCTGTCTGATTGCAATCGAACACTAAAAACACGCCCCTCACATCTTCACAACGATTTAAAGTTCTTCCACAACATGCTCTCTTTACTAACCCTGCTGCCGCGACGAAATAAAGGGCAGAGAAGAAGATGACATACGAATTTTATGTCTGCGCGCACCTGACGAAATGACATCTTCTCTGATTCTGACAACATCCATGAGCGAAACGTGCGCGGGAAAGGAGCATTTATGAACATAAAGGGAATAGGCGGCACAGGCGCGTCCCCGAACACGGCGGGAATGACAGCAGGCAAGAGCGGACAGATGGACGCGGAGAGCAAAAATCTGCAGCAGCAGATTGAAAAGCTGCAAAATGATTTGAAGGAAATTTCCTCCAATCAGGAAATGCCTGTTGACACGAAAATGAAAAAACGGCAGGAAATCCAGAAGCAGATCAGCGAGCTGCAGGTGCAGCTCCGTCAGCACCAGATTGACGTAAAACGGGAAGAGCGGGAAAAGAAAAAAGAAGAATCTTCCTTTGACGACATGATGGGAACGAAAAAGCAGGAAAGCCAAAATGGCGCTCCCAATGTAGGCATGTCGGCAGACAGCATGACCGCTATGGTTTCCGCCGATGTTTCCATCAAGCAGGCGAACACGCAGGGAAGCTTGGCAAAAAAAATGGAAGGCAGGGCAAATGTGCTGGAAGTGGAAATAAAGATGGACAGCAGCAGAGGCGGCAATGTAGATTTGAAAGAAGCGGAATTGGCAGACGCTAAGGAAGCGGCACAGAAAGCCACCGCATCCCAGTTTGCGTCCCTGGCACAGGCAGGCGAAACGATGCAAAATGCGGCAAAGAGTGATAAAGCTGACAACCGGACAGAGGATGAACAAAATGAGGAAAAGAATATATCCGGTGAGACAAAAGACGCTGAAAAACCGACTGAAGGTGCTTCCGACGTTTCTGACAACGGAACTTTGGAAGAGCAGGTATCTTACAGTTATCATCCGGTAGACGTAAGACTTTAAAACAGAATTTTCGTTTCATATAAAAACGGGAAGGTCTGACGAAACAGAGCTTCCCGTTCTCGTTTTATTCTTTCAGCTTCTCGCTGAAATTCGACATCGCTTCGGAAATCTTAATCTGCTGTGGACAGACCTTTTCGCAGCTCCGGCACCCGACACAGGCAGAAGGATGCTTTTCCTGCGGCACCGCCATCAGCGCCATCGGTGCAATAAAACCGCCGCCCGTAAAACTGTGCTCGTTGTAAAGATTTAAGAGCATAGGGATATCCAGCCCCTGCGGACAATGGCTCGTGCAATACCGACATGCCGTACAGGGCAGCGTGCCATCTAACATCCCGTCTGCGATGGAAAGCAGTTTGTCCATCTCCTTTTTCGAGAGCGGCTTTTCCGTCTCAAACGTCCGGATATTCTCCCTCATCTGCTCTAAATCAGACATACCCGAGAGTGTCACAACGACTTCAGGAAGCGTCTGCAGAAAACGGAAAGCCCACGCAGGAATTCCATCATCCGGACGCAGATTTTTCAACATTTTTTCCTCTTTTTCGGAAAGTTTTGCAAGTTTTCCGCCGCGTAACGGTTCCATTACCCAAACAGGAATGTGATAAGAGGTAAGCAGCTCCACCTTTCCCTTCGCATCCTGGAAAGACCAGTCCAGATAATTTAACTGAATCTGGCAAAATTCCATGTCTGTGCCGTATGCTTCCAAAAACCGTTTCATAATATCGCAGCTTCCGTGAGCGGAAAATCCGAGATGCTTAATCCGTCCGTTCTTCTTCTGCTCCATCAGATACGCGTAAATACCGTATTTCTCATCCAGATAGGCGTCGATATTCATCTCGCATACATTGTGGAAAAGATAGAAATCAAAATAGTCCACGCCGCACTTCTCAAGCTGCTTTTCAAAAATCTCCTCCACTTTCGGCATGTTGGACAAATCATAGCCCGGAAATTTGGTCGCCAGATAAAAACTGTCACGCGGATATTTCGCCAGCGCTTTTCCCATAACCAACTCCGAATTTCCATTATGGTATCCCCATGCGGTATCATAATAATTGACACCCTGTTTCATCGCATAGGCAACCATCTCTTCCGCTGCCACACTGTCAATCTCCGCGTCATTGCCATTCACTACCGGCAAACGCATCGCTCCCATGCCAAGAGCAGATAACTGCATTCCCTGAAAATCACGATAAACCATACGAACCCTCCAATCTGATTTTTCCGCATCAATGGTAACTGTACGAATCTTATTTCCAACAGACACCAATTAGTAATACTATCTTAAAAATATCCGCATAAAAATAGCAAATTCTTATTTTGCATATCGTGTTATACTTTTTATCTATATACTGCCCAGATTATTGATCAAAAATAATATTTTATCGAAAAACGATAAATTTTTATTGACAATCGCTTTTCACGGTGTTATTTTAAACTTATCAAAGGCAAAACAAGGCAGCAAAACCTCTGAAAGAAAGCAGACAAATATTGAGAATGCGGCAGAGAAAGGATGAGCTCTATGAAAGACAGACTGACACTATTTACTAAATTTTTGTTGGATTTACTATTCTACGCGGGAATCGTTGTGACCGCCACACTTCCCATAAGCATCAAATTTTACGGCAGATTCAACAGCTATTTTGCGGAAAATTACTATTCCCTCTGCCTGCTTTTCTTTCTCTCCGGCATTTTTGCCGTATTGATTTTACAGCAACTACGGAAAATGTTCCGCTCCGTTCTGGATGATGACTGCTTTATCCGGGAAAACGTAGTAAGCCTTGAGAAAATGAGCATTTACAGCTTTTTCATTGCGGTCATTACGGCATGCCGCCTTTTTCTCTATCTTACACCCGCGGTATTTATCGTGATTCTTGTCTTTGTGATTGCGGGGCTGTTCAGCAAAGTGCTGGCGGGCGTTTTCGACAAAGCCATCACCTACAAAGAAGAAAACGATCTGACAATCTAGTAAGCGCAGTAGAAAAACAAGCGACGTATAAAGAAAGAGAGAATATCATGGCGATTATCATAAATCTGGACGTTATGATGGCAATGCGCAAAAAAGGGCTGACCGAGCTTGCCGGCGAAATCGATATCACCCTCGCGAATTTGTCCATCTTAAAAAATAATAAGGCAAAGGCGATTCGTCTTTCCACCTTAAACGAAATCTGCAAAGCGCTGGACTGTCAGCCCGGCGACCTGCTGCAATATGTCGCAGATGAGGAAGGTGCCGACGACAACAGCACCAAAATAGAGAACACATAAAGCTTTGCAAACACAAAAAACTGCAATTAATTTGCGCCATGCGCAGGAAATGGAGGAAATGATGGAACCTACAACCACAGCTTACTTACAACCCGCGGAACAAATTGCGGAAAAACCGGAAACCGAATACACCAAAAGCATGAGACGGCAGTTTCCTTCCTTCGGCATCGGATGCCTTCTCTATTCGGCATTTTACGCCTTCTGTCTCTACAAAAATACTTCGGGAATCACCTACCCTTTTTTCGTCATCGGAACCCTTTGCTGTTTCTTCTTCTCTATGAAAAGGTTAGGGGTTCCCTTCAAAAAAGACAGCGCATGTTACATCGCGGGAATTATTCTATTAGGCATTTCTAACTGCCTGACTGCTTCGCTGCCTATTCTTTTTATGAACAAATGCGGCATTTTTCTTCTTACTTTTATCCTTATGCTGCATACAGTATACAATGATAAAGCGTGGAATTTTCCCAAATATGTTACTGCCTTTTTCCATACCATTGGTTCCTGTTTCTGCTGCCTGTTTCGCCCTTTTAGCGACATGATTTCTTATTTTGATGCAGAAAAAGAAGAAAAAGCAGGAAAAAGAAACTATTTTCTTCCTGCTTTGATAGGAGTCGTCATCGCCATCCCCCTGCTGTTTTGCATGACTTTACTTCTTGCCGACGCAGACGCTATTTTTGAAAACATGCTTTTTCGCATGATAGAAGCCCTCAATATATGGGAAGTCATAAGAATCCTGTTTCTCATAACCGTTGTCTTTTTCTCCTCCTATGCCCTGCTGTCCGCGCTCTGCAGGAAAGACGTAAAAGAAACTGTGACAGACAGAACTCGTTTTGATCCCGTTATCGCCATTGTTTTTTCCTCCCTGCTCTGCGTTCTTTACCTGTTTTTCAGCGTAGTGCAGATTTTATACCTGTTTATCGGCAACATGAAGCTTCCGGAGAATTATACCTACGCGGGTTATGCCAGAGAAGGATTTTTCCAGCTTCTGGCTGTCAGCATCATTAACTTCCTGCTCGTGTTAATCTGTCTTTACCTATTCCACGAGAGCAGGGTTTTGCGGGTGATACTGACTATGATTTGTGGCTGCACTTTTATCATGATTTTCTCCAGCGCCTTGCGGATGATTCTTTATATTGATACCTACGCGCTCACTTTTTTACGGCTGTTCGTTCTGTGGGCTCTTGCCGTTATCTTTCTTTTAATGGCTGGCGTCACCGCATTTATTTTTTACAGGCGGTTTCCTTTATTCCTGTATGGGCTGGCAGTTGTGGGAATCTGCTATATTGCCCTTTCCTTCTCCAGACCGGATTATATGATTGCCCGCTATAATCTGGAAAATGGCGCTGACTATGATTACCTATGCAGGCTCTCTGCCGACGCCGCGCCCGTGATTTTGGATTTCTCTAAAAATCCTTATCTGGTAAGCATTGAGGATATGCTGGAAAAAACGTCTGTTGATGAGAACGGAAATTACAACGCCGACTATTATTACGATTGTTACTGGATGAAGAGTTTTTACAATAAGATGGAATATCGCACGAAAGATATGGGAATCCGGAATTTTAACTTCTCATTATACCAGGCGGGGAAATATGTGAAATAAGATTACGCCTTCCCATGATACAGAAAGGCGTAATCCTGAACCTAAATCGTAAACCGATGCAATAATTCTGTCAGCTCTGCGGCGCGCTCCTGCAAGGTGTTCGCCGCAGCATCCAATGTCTGAATCGCATCACGCTGTGCGGTCACTGTCGTATTGACATTCGCGGAACCGGCGGATGTCTCCGCTGAAATAGTAGAAATACCTTCAATCGCATTTAAAGTAGCGCTGCGGGCATATTCCATATTCTGCATGTTCTCGGAAATCTGCGACACGGAAGAAAGCAGCGTATGCACCTGACTGTCCATCGCGTGAAAAGCTTCCGTTGTCTGCGTCACCGATTTTTTCTGATATTCCACCGTAGATTCGGCTTCCTTGGCAATATCCACAACTCCATATGTACTCTTTACGATATCGTCTATAATCACCTGAATCTGTCCGGCAGATTTTGCAGACTGATCGGCAAGCTGGCGAATTTGTTCAGCGACAACCGCAAAGCCCCGCCCGGATTCCCCGGCTCTTGCCGCCTCGATAGAAGCATTTAAGGACAAAAGATTCGTCTCTCTGGCAATGCTGTTAATACTCTCCACAATCTGTCCGATAGAGCGGGACTTGTCTGCCAGCGCTTCAATAGCGTGGATGACATGGTCAGTAATTTCTGAAGTTTTCCTGGCGCTGTCAGTCAGGACTGACATAGAAGAAATACCCTCATTGATGGAAGATCCCGTGGATTCCGTCAAATTAATAATTTCCACGGTCTCATTTGAAATTTCACTAATCTTACCGGACAAAATATCCATTTGCGCAAGACAGTCAGCGGAATTTGCATCTAAGTGTGAAACTCCGGAGTCAATCTCCGTAATCGCATTCTGGATATCTCCCGCCGCTACTTTTTTCAACTGGCTCAGTATATGGTAAATGTTTCCGTTCATACTTGCCGACAACAGATACCCTAAAAGCATGGCGATAACTACCCCCACAGCGACAAGAGCAACAGCCACAGTCTTGATGCCAGCTGTCTGCGCCAGAATGGTAGATTCCGGTATCAGGGAACAAATCATGGTATCAGTCGATGCCATAGGCGAATAGAGAAACAAATACTGTTTTCCGAGATAAGTGACATATTCCATGCCCGCTTCTTCCTGCGAGAGCGCTCTCTGACAAAAATCTGAGGTAGTGAATGATGAATCGCGCTCGGAAGTACCATCCGAATAAAAGGCAGTTCCATCCTGTGTGATCAACGCAACATAACTGTCTTTTCCCATATCCATGGTTGCCAGCGAATTACAGATTATCTCTTTATCGATATCTATCAGCATAATAGATTTGCAGCCGTCCATATATTTAGCAATGCGCAGAGCATAATTGACGCTGTTCATACCAAGCGCCTGATCGGCATCAGACAGATTGCCAAACAAATAATACGCGGAGCGTTTATCAGCGACCTGCGCGCCTTCCGGCGTCTGTGTATATGCTGTATACAATGCCTCTTCGGTCGGGGAAGTGCTCGCAATTGACGGCACGGTATCCGATATAAAATACAAGTTGCTAAGCAAAGCGTTAGTGTTGATTTCACGGCTCACGGTTTTTTCAAATGTGCGGACAAACGTCTGCCCTTCCGCACTGTCCATCAAACCTTTAAAATAAGTCGTTAAATCCTTATCGGAGAGATAAGACTTATAGGAGGAACGCAGGGTATTGATAACCAGCGTGATATACTGATTCGCCATAAGCATGGTCTGCTGCGCCGATGTCTCATAACTGGAAATGACGGCATTGGACGCCTGCCTGTAGGAAACAACCCCAAGCAGGATGATGCATAATACCGGAATCAGAAACGCCCCGATTAGTTTTGTGCGGAGTTTGCGGTAAACAGGTACGGAATTTGTCTGTTTTTTCTTATCCTGCATGATAATACCTCCTTGCGGATTTTGTAATTATATAAATCAGTAAATTATAAATTTACGATCGCCATTCGCCGCTCGCCATCATTATATCATATATTTATATTTCTTAAAATCGGATTAAGCAGGATAAAATTAGTGCATTTTTACTCTCCTTTTTTGACAAAACCTTTACAAATAAAATATACAGAATGAATATTGCCTATCGATTCATTTGATAATCCACTACAAACGCATCAATATCCGTATACCGTCTCTCCGATATACCGCCTTTTTTGTATTCGTTTAGATATTCCTTCAGAATAGTATCATACGCATCTGCCGTCTTATATAAATCCTCCGGATCATAACAGCCTAAAATATCATATTCGTCTATATCCACCTCACTGCTAATTTCCGTAAACATTACATTAGCGCTGATTAAACTCATAAACGCAAGGTGCCTGTTACCCGTAGCGGCTGCCAAATACATCTTATTACGCCAGTTTGAATACATCTCCTCATAAGTGCCGCCGATTGTATCTACAGCTACAGGTTTCTTCTCTGTCGGAATTGTCTCCTTTACCTGCTGAAACACGGCTGTTGTCTCCTTCATCAACATGGTTATATGTTCTTTCACAGATGCGGCAGAATCTGCCGATACCACACGGTCTATCATATCGCAGAGTTTTTCCGGTCTCTTCTTCATGGCGTTCAACTCTTCATACACACGTTTTACACCATAATGAAAATACTGCTTGTTTAACATCGCTATCGCATTCTCGACATAGTAAACGACACCACCTGCCCATTCCGACACTTTGGAGCTGTCATCGGAAAGTATCGCCATCGCATAACAATGTTGTGCCTCATTTAATCCTCTTTCTGCCTTCTCATAATCTTCCTTGGAAAAAGGCGCCTCCAGAATCTCTTTCGCTTTTTGCCGCAATGCATATAATTGCGCTCTGTATTTCTCATCCACGCAATATACAATTTCAGAATCCATCAGTTTGGAAATATTGGGATGCTCATAATTGGCATCATACTGTAAATCTTCCCATTTGGTGCAGTAAATATCATGTCCGACCTGCAAATCGTCTTGTATCATACTGCATCCAAGCTGCCAGCCCTTGTCATCATTGATCAGAATCAGCAAATCTAAATCTGACTTTTCATAGTAATCGCCGGTCATAAAAGAACCGTTTACACCGATCAGGGCAAGGGAGCCCGGACACACGGCCTTTGCTTTACTGATAACTGCATCGATTATCTTCTTGTTTCTTTCATCCAAATTTATCATTATCTTATCCTCCTGCACTTTTTATTTCTCATTGTAACAAACAGAAAACACAGCCGACAGAGGTAAGAATGACTATAAATAAAATCACCACAAAAGCTTAAATCATGCCAACAATCTTATCACATCTGTATAAGACACCATCTCTACAGCTTTCTCTTCTCCGCCAGCTTCTCCAAAACTCCCACATCCACTTTTTCATTTTCTTCCCGCCTCATCTCCCGTATCACGCTCACTCCCAGCGGAATCGACACCGTAAGCGCACAGAAATCCGATACTGCCTGACATGCTTCCACTCCCACAAGCCCGAAGAAATGCGGCAGAATCACAATAAGCGGCAAAAAGAAAATACCCTGTCTGGCGGAAGCCACGATAGATGCCTTCAATCCCTTGCCGATAGACTGCAGCATCATATTGCACATAATAATCCATGCACTTAACGGAAATGCAATCACAGAATACCGCAGCGCCGCCGTGCCCACCATAATAACTTCCGGATCGTCTTTTCTGAAAACAGTCACAAGCTGGGGCGCAAAAAGATATACCACAACCGCCATTCCCAAAAGGCAGACAAAAGCTACTTTTACACAGAAGCCAAATGCCTTCAATACCCGTTCATACCGCTTCGCTCCATAATTAAAACCGCACACGGGCTGGAAACCCTGCCCGAAACCAATCAGCGCAGAGTTAGCAAACATCATAATACGAGAAACAATAGACATACCGGCAATCGCCGCATCGCCGTATACACCCGCCGCATGATTCAGGCAGATAGTTGCCACACTGGCAAGTCCCTGCCGGAACAAAGAAGGAATCCCGCCTCTGATTACTTCGATATACATATGCAGACCTGGCTTAAAATTCTGAAAACGGATCTGGATGTTTCCGCCGCGTCTTATCATAATTAATAAAAAGAAAAAACTGAGATATTGGCTGATAGTCGTGGCAAGCGCCGCTCCGGCAACGCCCATGCCACACCAGAAAATCAAAATCGGATCCAGTACAATATTGATCACCGCACCCGATACAATACCAATCATGGCATAAAAAGCACTCCCCTGAAAACGCATCTGGTTATTTAATACCAGAGACGCTGTCATGGCGGGTGCACCGATTAAAATAATCCGCAGATAAGCCACTGTATAAGGCTGGATTGTCTCCGTGGAACCGAGCAGATAAGAAAGCGGCTCGATAAAAAACATACAGCTCACCATAATGACCATACCCGCCAGAAAAGAAGTGAAAAAGCCGACAGCGGACATTTTTTCTGCCTCTTCAATCTCGCCGGCGCCCAATTTTCGGGAAATAAAGTTACCAGAACCATGACCAAACAAAAAGCCGATAGCCTGTATAATCGACATCAAAGAAAACACAATTCCCACCGCCGCCGTGGATTGGGTATCCAATTTTCCCACGAAAAAAGTATCTGCCATATTATAAAAGGAAGTCACTAACATACTTAAAATCGTAGGCACCGCCAGCCTGCATACCAATTTTTCTACCGGCTCTTCTAACATGTAATTTCTCTTTTGTTCCGCACTCTCAAATTTCATACTTTTGCCTTGTTCATCCTTTATTTTTTCTGAAATATTGTTTTCATTGACCATATTACAATATCTCCTCGTATTATATAGACATAGCCATTCTTTACCTTTTCTACAGGTCTGGCTA